>NZ_LMNY01000001.1:0-747500 GCF_001423135.1 Nocardioides sp. Leaf307
CCGTGGCGGGTGTCGTCGGCGGCGGAGGCGACTTGGGCGATGTCGTCGGCGATGCCGTTGGCGCCGCCGGCGGCTTCGGTGACGGAGCGGGCGATCTCGTTGGTGGTGGCGGTCTGYTCCTCCACGGCGGAGGCGATGGTGGTCTGGATGTCGTTGATGCGGCCGATGACCTCGGAGATCTCGGCGATGGCGGTGACGGCGCCGGTGGTGTCGCCTTGGATGGCCTCGATCTTGCGGCCGATGTCCTCGGTGGCGCGGGCGGTCTCCTTSGCGAGTTCCTTGACCTCGTTGGCCACGACGGCGAAGCCCTTGCCGGCGTCGCCGGCGCGGGCGGCCTCGATGGTGGCGTTGAGGGCGAGGAGGTTGGTCTGTTGGGCGATGGAGGTGATGACCTTGATGACTTGGCCGATCTCGGCGGAGGACTCGCCGAGGGAGGCSACGGTGCCTTGGGCGGAGGAGGCGACGGTGACGGCGCCGGTGGCGACGGTGGCGGCTTCGGTGGCGTTCTGGGCGATCTCGCGGATGGAGGCGGTCATCTCYTCKGCGGCSGAGGCGACGGTCTGGATGGAGGCGGAGACCTCGCCGGCGGAGCCGGTGGCCGAGGCGGCGCGRTCGGAGGTGAGGGTGGCGCCGTCGCCCATGCCTTGGGAGAGGATGGTGAGTTGTTCGGCGGCGATGGCSAGGGAGTCGGCGGTGCGGCCGATGGCGATCATGGAGTCGCGTTGGGCGGTGAGCAGGGTGGAGAGGCCGGCGGCGAGCTGGCCGATGGCGTCGGTGCCGGTGAGGGTGACCTCGCGGGTCAGGTCGCCGGCGGAGGCGGCGCGCACGACCTCGAGCACCTGCTCGACCCTGAGCAGGGTGGAGAGGCCGGCGGCGAGCTGGCCGATGGCGTCGGTGCCGGTGAGGGTGACCTCGCGGGTCAGGTCGCCGGCGGAGGCGGCGCGCACGACCTCGAGCACCTGCTCGACCTTCTCGGCGAGGTCGGCCGCGGCGGCCTTCTCGGCGTCGTCGTGGGCGATGCGCGCCAGCGCGGCGGAGACCAGGCGTCCGACGTTGCGCAGCGCCTCCAGGCGCTGGGGCGAGGGCGAGAGCGTCTCGGTGGCGAAGAAGTCCATGGTGCCGACGACGTCGCCGTCGACCACGATCGGGAAGCAGACCCCCGACTTCACGCCGACCCGCTGGGCCACGGGGGCGCGCACGCAGTCGGTCATCTCACCCAGGTCGGGGGTGAAGAACAGGTCGCGGCTGCGCCAGGCCCGCCCCGAGAGCCCCACGCCCTCGGCGAAGGAGGAGCGCCGGGTGACCTCGCGGAACTCCGGACCCGCGTCGCCCGACTCCAGGGAGAACCGCAGGGTGCGGTCGCCCGGGTCGACCGTCCAGTACGACCCGTAGGCCCACCCGAACTCCTCACGGACCCGCTCGATCGCGGTGCGGGCGGCCTCCAGCTCGGTCGTGGCGGCGGCGACCCCGGCCTCCACGCGGTGGACCGCGGCGCGGTCGCGGGCGTCGGCCTCGCGGACCCGCTCGGTGGCGACGGCGTCGGTCACGTCGGTGAGGGTGACCAGCTGCAGGGGGTGCGCGCCCTCGCGGACCAGGGTGACGACCACGTCGAGGTCGCGACCCACGTGGGAGACCCGGAGCCGGCGCGGCCCGCGGTCGGCGGGCCCGGGCGTGAGGGTGTCGGGCTCCAGGGGCAGCAGCCGCGCCAGCGGCAGGTCGACGACGGAGTCCTCGCTGCCGGGGCTCGCGGTCATCCGCCAGGCCAGGTCGGCCAGGTCGTTGGCGTGGCGCACCGTGCCGTCGGCGTCGACCACGACGGCCGGCATCGGCAGGGCGGCCAGCAGCTGGTCACCCGTCGGCTCGTCACGGGTCGGTGCGGTGGCGCCGGCCGGCAGATCGGCGAGGGGCACGGGGAGCGGTGCCTGGAGCCGCGGCACGGGGGTGGGCTCGTCGTCCTCGGGTGAGTGCGGGCGGTCGGGAGCGAGCTGGCTCATGCGGGGGGCCTCCGGGCGGGTGGGGGAAGACCCGCTGGTGCAGCCGGTCACCAGACCGGTCGGCACCCGGGGGGCCCGGTCCGAGCCGCCGGGTGGCGGGAGTCACCCGCCGTACGGCGTGCTCACCACTCCCAGCGCAGCCCGGCGGTGCCGGGGCCGAAGCCGGGCTGGAGCAGGTGGGCCTCGGGCCCGATCGCGGCCACACGGCGTCGCACGCTGCCTCGCGCGTCGTGGGTGATCGCGTGGATGGTGCGGGGCACCCGCCGGGGGTCGAAGCGGACCCAGAGCGCCAGCACCCGCTGGCGTCGGGTGACCATGAGGTCCCACCCGGGCTCGTCGGGGCCGCCGAGCATGCCGCTGAGCTCGATCTCGGTGATCACGGTCTCGTTGGTCTCCAGCGGCCGGTGCAGGCGCAGCTCCGCGGCGAAGAGGCCGGTCTCGGCGCGGTGGTGGGTCGCGCCGATGGTGCAGCCGGCGACCGCGCGGATCGTCGGGGGCTCCAGGGCAGGGATCGCGCCGTCGGCGGCGTGGGGGGTAGCGACGGCGGCCTCGGCGGTCGACGAGGAGGAGGCGGCGGGGGTGTCGACGGCGACGAAGTACGGCGCGTGGTGGGCCCCCGGCGTGCGCGCCAGCCACGCCGCGCGGGCCGTCAGGCGGGTCACACGGCCGGTGAGGTCGACGTCGAGCACGACGTGCGAGCTGCTCTCCACCAGGGCGTGCGGGTCGCTCATGCCCAGCGCGCGCAGGGCCTCCGCGGTGCCCTCCTCCCCGCCGACGCTGTAGGGCGTGGTGTCGCGCGGGCCCGGGCGGCGACTGGGGCCCAGCAGGCTGGACAGCGTCGTCGGGGCCAGGTCGAGCACGTCCTCGAGGGCCTCGACGACCTCCCGCGAGGCCGCGCCGTCGGGCCGGCGCCGTCCGGTGCGCCACGAGGACAGGGTCGACAGGCTGACCGCGTGGCCGCGCGCGCCCAGGGAGTCGACGAGCTCGCGCAGGGTCACGCCGCGGGCGGCGATGGCGGCCGACAGGGACTCGGGGAACGACGGGGGAGCGACCGCGGGACTCATCGCCCACAACTTTACCGGCGTGACACCCGGCGCTAGGTGATACGTCAAACAGTGCTGTGTAGCGTCCCCGACGCGTCGCGCCATCGACGTGGACTTCTCGGGCGATCACGGAGGTGGTGCATGGACGCGCTGACGCGGCTCGTGGCGCGTATCGCCGACGTCGACCAGGAGGCCGCCGACGCGCTCCGGGCCCTCGAGGGCCTCGACAGTCCGTGGACCGGTGTGGCCGGGGTCGACGAGTGCCTGCGCACCGTCGCGTCTCTCGCCGGCTCGGTCGTCGAGCTCCACGCCCCCGCCCACGGCCTCTGGCTGCGCGCCTCGGCCACGCGGGTCGACCCGATCCCGGTCGGCGCCGAGCGGCACACCCCGGGGCCCGAGCACCCGCTCGCCCCCCTCGAGGGGGGCGTGGGCTTCCTGCTGCGCCGCGGCGACCACGACGACCTGCTCGCCTCGGTGGTCACCGCGCGCGCAGCGCGCCTCCTCGGCCCGCTGCTCGACGAGCGCCGCAGGGCGAGCGCCCCCACCGACGCGGGCGAGGGCGCCCTCGAGGTGGCGGTCGACCCGGAGGCCACGCCGGAGGACCGGCTCGACGCGCTGCGGCGGCTGCGGCTGCGCCCGGAGCAGACGCTCGTCCTGCACGCCGTGCCGGGGCCGCATCCGTCGCTGGCCCCTCCGCCGGCCTGGTCGCAGGTGGGGGTGTCCCGGCCGAGGCCGGCCTCGGAGCTGCCGATCGCCTGGAACGAGGCGCGGATGGCGCTGCGGCTGACGGCGACGGGCGAGGCCGACGACCCGGGCGAGCGGTGGGTCAGGGCCGGCGACGTCGGCAGCGGACTGCTCGCCCTGGCCGCCGGTTTCGTGGCCGGGGCCATGCGCAGCCGCGACGTCGTCGCCCTCGACGCCGTCGGCGCCCCCGACAGCCCCGCCGGCCGGGCCCTGACCGCGATCTCCGAGACCACGACGATCCGCTCGGCGGCCGAGCGGATCCCCGTGCACCACTCCACGCTCCAGCGCCAGGTCAAGGGCCTGGAGCGCGAGCTCGGCTGGTCGGTGACCGAGCCGGCCGGCCGGCTCCGGCTCGACCTGGCCTTCGCGCTGCGGCGCCTCGAGCGCAACTACGGGCGACCCGGCCTCTACTGAGCGACCCGAGCGCCTGCCCCTCCCGACCGTCCGCTGGTGACCGGGGTGGGACGGGGGGGCGGCGGCCGAGGCCGGCCCGCGTGCCCGCCGGGCCTCAGCCTCGCGCCGAGCCGGTCCTGCGGCCGCGGCGGGCGGCCTCGCCGAGGGCGCCGAGCGCGGCGAGGCAGAGCGACAGCGGCACGACGAGGAGCGTCGCCACCTGCACCCCGTGGGCGGCGGCGCCCGGCCCGGCGGCCGCGGCGGCCAGGTGGGCGGCGAGGGCCCCGCTGGTGAGCGGTCCGGCGGCACCGGCCAGCAGGCCGGCGCTCACGAGACGCCGCCGGCGCCTCGAGGGCCCCTGGGCGCGGTGGGCCGCGAGGAGGCACGACGCGGTCCAGCCGAGCAGGGCCCAGACCGCGGCACCCGCCACGACGTGCAGCACCGGTGCCGCGGGTCCGAGGCAGAGCACCACCGCGGCCGTCACCGCGGCGGCTGCGGCGCTGCGCCCGGAGCGCCGCAGCAGGCGGTGGGCCGACGCCGACCGCGCGTGGTCGCGGGCGAGGTGGGCGCCGGCGCCACCCGCCAGCAGGGCGACGGCGCCCGTCGTCGCGGCTGCGGTGGCCGGGGCGGCGGCACCCGCGAGCCCCGGCTGCGCGGCCGCGGTGGTCAGCAGGGTGACCACGGCCGAGGACGTGCCGGCTGCGGCGAGGAGCCAGCCCACGCCGGCCGCGCCGGGACCCTCGGGGCGGCGCCGACCGTGCGGCGTCGACGGGGCCGCGTGCCCGCGACCCGGGCTGGTCGGCGCGCCGGCGACGCACGAGGGGCTCGTGGGCGTGCTCGCGAGGGTGTCGAGGGTCATGACGGTCTCCGAGAGGGGGAAGGGGGGCGCCGCGACGCGGGGTCGGACGGGAGGGCGGGGGGACCCTCGGCTCGCAGATCCGATCGGCCGGGCCGGCCGAATGCTGACGCGCCGTACGGCGCCGACGGCGAGCCGTACGGCGCACCGCGCCAGGCCGTCCGCGGCCGCTGGGCGGTCGACGAGCCCGCCGCCGGGCGGGATGGTCAGCCGGCGTCGAGGACCTCCTGGGCGGCGGCCGCCCCGCGGCGCAGCGCCCCGTCGACGTGCTGGTAGCCCTCGGCGGCGGTGTCGGAGCAGGCCCAGTGGATGCGGCCCACGGGCGCGGTCTGGTGGCGGCCCCAGCGCGAGAGCCCGCCGAGGTCGAAGGACGCGGCGTACGCGCCCCTGGTCCACTCCTCGCTGGCCCAGTCGGACTCGGCGTAGACCTCGGGGGTCAGGGCGTCGGGCCCGAGGTACTCCGCGATCGACCCGAGCACGGCCGTGCGCCGTGCGTCGTCGTCGAGCTCGAGCAGGGCGTCGGCCTTCTCGTCGGAGACGAAGCCGACCAGCGTGCCGCGGGGGTCGTCGTGGTTGGTGTTGTCGTAGACCTCCTGCACCAGCGAGCTCGGGCCGAAGCAGGTGCCCGACAGTCCCCGCTCACGCCAGAACGGGCGGTCGTAGACCGCGTGCACCTTGATGACGAGGCCCAGCGACAGGTGCTGGTGCATCTGGTGCTGGCGACGCGGGAGGGGCGGGTCGAAGCTGATGCGGGTGTAGAGGTTCGGCGGCACCGCGACGACGACGCGACGGGCGGTGAGGGTGGTCCGGTCGGACTCCACGGTCACGCCGGCCGCGTGGGTGCGGATGGTGCGCACGGGGGTCTCGAGGTGCACCTCGAGGTCGGCGGCCATGGCCTCGCTCACCGACTGCATGCCGCCCACCACGCGCCGGTCGAGGATGAAGCCGTCGTCGAGCAGGTGGGAGAACGACCCTGCCGAGGCCGCCATCAGCACGGCCTGGAGCGCGGAGAAGGCGTGCGCGGGCTTGGTGAGCATGCCGCCGGCGATGAAGAGCCCGATGTTGTCGCAGGCCACCTCGTCGCCGGACTGCTCGCGCAGCCAGTGGTGGAAGGAGATCCGGTCGAGCTCGCGGGCGCGCGGGGAGGCCCACGGCTCGCGGCAGCCGATCTCGGCGGCCAGGTCGTCGAGCAGCGCGGTGAGCCGCTCCATCTCGGCCGCGGTCGCGTCGCCGACCGGCATGGTGTCGCCCTCGTAGGCCACCGTCTCGCCCTCGGCGGTGCGGTAGAGCGAGCGGCCCTCGCGGTAGCGCGGGAAGGTCGACAGGCCCAGCTCGTCGAGCAGCCCCAGCAGCGCGGTCTGGTCGGGGGAGACCCACTGCCCGCCCAGCTCGAGGAAGGCGCCGTCGACGACGTCGCTCCACGTGCGCCCGCCGACCCGCTCGCGGGCCTCGAGCACGGCCACGCTCAGCCCGGCCGCCTGCAGCGTGCGGGCGGTCATCAGCCCCGCCGGTCCGGCGCCGACGACCACCACGTCGCGGTCGGACGCGGTCGTCGCGGACTGCGGGTCGGGCGTCGTCGTCATGCGGTCTCTCCAGGAGGCTGGGGCGAGGTGGTCGGTGCGAGGTCGTCCACGAGGGGCGTTGCTGCGGATCAGGGTGTCCGATCGGGGTGGGGACTGCGGTAATCGTAGCCGAGGGCGCCGTCGTGCGACGGAATCGGCAAGATCGCCCGGCACCGACGGGCGGACGTGTCGCGCGTCACGTCGGCTGCGCGCGGGCCGCGGGTCGGGCGAGGATGCTGCGGTGACCGCCGCCTCGCCGACCCCGCCGACGCCCGACCCCGGCCCGTCCCCGGAGGAGCAGCGCGCCCTGCTCTCCCGGCCCTTCCCGCTCGCCCACGGCGACCCGCTGCCCAACCGGTTGGCCAAGGCCGCCCTGAGCGAGGGCCTCGGTCGTCGCGACCTCTCGCCCGGCAGCCGGATCCGACGGCTCTACGAGCGCTGGTCCGACAACGGCACCGGGCTCATCGTCACCGGCAACGTCATGGTCGACCGCACCGCCCTCGGCGAGGCCGGCAACGTCGCGGTCGAGGACGAGCGCGACCTCGCGGACCTGCGCTCCTGGGCGAGCGCGGCCAAGGCCGGCGGCGCGCGGGTGTGGGTGCAGCTCAACCACCCCGGGCGCCAGGCGCCGCGCACGCTGACCCCCCGGCCCGTCGCCCCCTCGGCGATCGCCGTGCCCGGCACCGGCGGCCTCTTCGCCACCCCGCGCGCGCTCACCGACGACGAGGTGGTCGACCTGGTGGCCCGCTTCGCGCGCACCGCCGGCATCGTGTGCCGCGCCGGCTTCGACGGGGTGCAGGTGCACGCCGCCCACGGCTACCTCATCAGCCAGTTCCTCTCCCCGGTGACCAACCGCCGCGAGGACCGCTGGGGCGGCGACGCCGAGGGTCGTCGCCGGTTCCTGGTCGAGGTGGTGCGCGCGGTGCGCGCCGAGATCGGGGAACACCGGTCGCTGTCGGTGAAGCTGAACTCCGCCGACTTCCAGCGCGGCGGCTTCGGCGAGGACGACTCCCTGGAGGTCGCGCGCGTGCTCGCCGAGGAGGGCGTCGACCTGCTGGAGGTCTCCGGTGGCACCTACTCCAGCGCCGCCATGCTCGGCGTCGACCCGAGCCTGAAGGAGAGCACGAGGCGCCGGGAGGCCTACTTCGTCGACTTCGCCGAGCGGGTGCGCCGCGAGGTGCCCGACCTGCCGCTCATGCTCACCGGCGGCTTCCGCACCCTGGGCGCGATGAGCGAGGCCGTCGCCAGCGGCGCGGTCGACGTCGTCGGGCTGGGGCGCCCGCTCACGGTCGAGCCCCACGCCCCCGCGGGCCTGCTCGACGGCAGCGTCACCAGCAGCCAGGTGCGCCCGCGCCGCAGCGGCATCAGGACCCTCGACAACCTCACCGAGCTGGTCCACTACTCCGTGCAGATGTGGCGCATGGCCGACGGCCGCGACCCCGCCCCCGACCGCCACCCCGCCCTCAACGTGGCGCAGTACCTCGCCCGCAACGGTCGCGACAGCATCCGCTCGACCCGCCGGGGGCTCTGACCGGACCCGCGAGGCCCGGCCCGGCCCGGCCCGACACAGGCCCGAGCGCGGCGCCCGCGGAGCCGGACCGGCACTGTCCCGCGGGTGGGCGCGCGCCGGCCGTGCGCCGCCCGCGGTGACGCGGCGACCCGGCCACGCCCGGCGCAGGTCGGGGCGGTGTGCCCGTCCGACTCCGTGGCGGTCCCGCCTGCCCTACTCGCAGGCGGTGCCGTCGCCGTCGGCATCCAGGCCGTGCGGGTCGGGTCCGGTCACCCGCACCGGCCCGTCGACGTCGGCGCAGTCGACGTCGGGCGGGAAGAGCGGAAGGCACGGCGAGTAGCCCGCGGCGCACGACGCCGGGGCCGCGGCCGGGGCGCGCACCGGCGCCGGCGTACGGCAGGTGAGGTCGCCGGCGGCGCGGTCGGCGGCGACGTAGGACCGCTCGCGCGGGTGCGCGCCGTAGCCGTCGCGCGAGTCGTAGCGCGCGACGGCGAGACCCGCGTCGATGAGGCGCAGCCCGGTGTCGGGGCGCGGGCCCGAGGTGAGGTCGACGTAGCGCAGCAGACGCCCGTAGCGGTCCCGGTCCTCGTCGCTGCGGCGCAGGTCCACCCGCGCGCCCAGCACCAGCCGGCTGAGCAGCGCGGTGGCCTTCTCCGAGCCGCACTCGCCGACCTCGGGGGTGTCGACGCCCACCAGGCGCACCGTGGTGCCGTCGCCCAGCTCCAGGGTGTCGCCGTCGACGACCCGGGTGACGAGGTAGGTGCGCGGCGGACGCGGCGGACGCGGCGGACGCTGCGGACGCTGCGCAGGTGCGGCCCTGCCCGACCCGGCGCCGGTCGCGGCGGGGTCGGTGCTCGCGTCGGCGGCGGGCTCGACGGCGTCGGACGGCGTCGGTCCGGGTGCGGTGGCCGGGTCGGTCGGCCGGGGTGCGGTGGCGACCGGGTCGCTCGACGCAGCCTCCGCCGGTCGGTCCTCCTCGGCGCCGACCGCGCCGGCGAGGGCCACGAGGGCGAGCACGGCCGCTGCCGCGGTCAGCCGCCGGTGCTGCGCGGCCCAGCGCACCGGACCGCCCGGCGCGCCGGGTCGGGTGGGTCGCGGCGGCGGCGCGGCGTACGGCGCGGGGCGCCCGGCGGCCGCGGGTGGCGGGGTGGCGACCGCCTCGGTCCAGCGTCGGCCGTCCCAGTACCTCAGGTGCCCGGCCGGGCGCGCCGGGTCCTGGTGCCACCCCGGCCCGGGCGTGCTCACGCCTTCTCGCAGGCGATGCCGTCCTTGTCGGCGTCGAGGGTGCCGTTGTGCGCGACCGCGGTGTTGTAGGCCTTGGTGTTGCGGTAGAAGTTCGTGACCTTCTTGCCCGAGGTCTTGTCCACGGCGTTGCTGCGACCCACCCCGTGCTTCCACTGCTTCTGCAGGTTGGTGCAGTTGTCGTGGATGCCGGTGGTGTGGGCGTCGGCGCTCACCGAGGTGAGGGCGGGGGAGGCGGCGACGCCGAGGGCGAGGACGACGGCGGCGATGCGAGGGGCGAAGGTCATGCCCCGAAGGTAAAGAGACGCGGCCGACGCCGTGCGCGATCGGGTCAGGACCACCCGGACGGGCCATGCGCGGCGCACGGTCGGGCCATGGGCTGCACACGGTCGGGCCGGGGCGGTGGTGCCGGACGGGCCACCCGGCGCCGGTGCGGCAGGCGGTCGCGACCCGGACGCGCGCGTCACGTGGCCGCAACGCGGGCGGAGCAGGGCCGTCACACCCTTGACCTAGCGTCGCCGGACCCACTAGACCGAGCAGCACCCCGTCGAAGGTTGGTCCGCCATGTCGGAACGTCTCACCACCCCTGCCGCCACGACGTCCACGGCTGCGCCGCCCGGTGCCCCGGGAGGCGCGGACGCGGATTACCTCGCCAAGCGGAGCCTGCGCTCGGGCTCCGCGGGGTGGGTGCTGCTGGCGGGCCTCGGCGTCAGCTACGTCATCTCCGGTGACTACTCGGGGTGGAACTTCGGCCTCGAGCAGGGCGGCTTCGGTGGCCTGCTCATCGCCACGGTGCTGATCGCGGCGATGTACCTCGCCCTCGTGCTCGGCATGGCCGAGCTGTCCTCGGCGCTGCCGGCCGCCGGCGGCGGCTACACCTTCGCCCGCCGCGCGCTCGGACCCTGGGGCGGCTTCGCGACGGGCACCGCGATCCTCATCGAGTACGCCATCGCGCCCGCGGCCATCGCCACGTTCATCGGGGCCTACGTCGAGTCGCTCGGCCTGCTCGGCATCACCGACGGCTGGTGGGTCTACCTCGCGGCGTACGCGCTCTTCATCGGGGTGCACCTGGCCGGGGTGGGCGAGGCGCTGAAGGTGATGTTCGTGATCACCGCGGTGGCCGTGCTCGGGCTGGTGGTCTTCGCGGTGGCGGCGGTGCCGCTCTTCGACCTCGACAACCTCACCGACATCGCCCCCACCGACGCGGCCGGCTCGTCGGCCTTCCTGCCCTTCGGGGTGCTCGGGGTGTGGGCGGCGGTGCCCTACGCGATCTGGTTCTTCCTCGCCATCGAGGGGGTGCCGCTGGCCGCGGAGGAGGCGGCCGAGCCCGAGCGCAACGTGCCTCGCGGGATCATCGCCGCGATGGCGCTCCTGCTGGTCAGCGCGGCCGCGATGCTGCTGCTGGTCACCGGGGCCGGGGGCGCCGACGCGATGAAGGGCTCGGGCAACCCGCTGGTGGAGGCGCTCGGCTCCGGGGCCGCCGCGACGACGGTCAACTACATCGGCCTGGCCGGTCTGGTCGCGAGCTTCTTCTCCATCATCTACGCCTACTCCCGCCAGCTCTTCGCGCTCTCGCGCGCCGGCTACCTGCCGCGGGTGCTGTCGATCACGACGCGGCGCAAGGCGCCGCTCCTCGCGCTCGTCGTGCCCGGCGTCATCGGCTTCGCGCTGACCTTCACCGGCCAGGGAGCAGTGCTGCTCAACATGGCCGTCTTCGGGGCCGCGCTGTCCTACGTGCTGATGATGACCAGCCACGTCGTGCTGCGCCGCCGCGAGCCCGACATGCCGCGGCCCTACCGCACCCCCGGCGGTGCGGTGACCACCGGCTTCGCCCTGGTCGTGGCCGCCCTCGCCGTGGTCGCCACCTTCCTCGTCGACACCGTCGCCGCGCTGTCGTGCCTGGGCGTCTTCGTGGCGTTCATGGCCTACTTCGGCCTGTACAGCCGCCACCACCTCGTGGCCGGCTCGCCCGACGAGGAGTTCGCGGCGCTCGCCGAGGCGGAGGCGTCGGTGCGGTGACCGGGGCCCGCTACAGCCAGCACCTCGGCGGCACGACGTACGCCTTCGACGGGCTGGTCGACCTCATGGCCCGGGCGACCCCGGTGCGCTCGGGCGACCAGCTGGCCGGCTGCGCGGCGGAGTCCGACGAGCAGCGCGCGGCCGCCGCGTGGGCGCTGGCCGACGTCGCGCTCGACACCTTCCTCACCGAGGAGCTGGTGCCCTACGACAGCGACGAGGTCACCCGGCTGATCCTCGACGGGCACGACCGCGCCGCCTACGCCCCGGTCTCGCACCTGACCGTCGGCGGGCTGCGCGACTGGCTGCTGCAGACCTGCACCCGCCCCGACGCCGCCGCGGTGCTCGCCGCGCTCGCGCCGGGGCTGACCCCGGAGATGGTGGCCGCGGTCAGCAAGATCATGCGCAACCAGGACCTCATCGCGGTGGGTCGCGCGGCCCGGGTGACCTCGGCCTTCCGCACCACGATCGGGCTGCCGGGACGCCTGGCCACCCGCCTGCAGCCCAACCACCCCACCGACGACCCGCGCGGCATCGCCGCCGCCACCCTCGACGGGCTGCTGCTGGGCTGCGGCGACGCGGTGATCGGGATCAACCCCGCGACCGACTCGCCCGAGGCCACCGCGACCCTGCTGCACCTGCTCGACGACATCCGCCAGCGCTACGAGATCCCGACCCAGTCGTGCGTGCTCTCGCACGTCACGACCACCATCGAGCTGGTCGAGCGCGGCGCGCCGGTCGACCTGGTCTTCCAGTCCGTGGCCGGCACCGAGGGCGCCAACGCCGGCTTCGGGGTCACCCTCGACCTGCTGCGCGAGGGCAACGAGGCCGGGCGCTCGCTGCGCCGCGGCACGGTCGGCGACAACGTGATGTACCTCGAGACCGGGCAGGGCTCCGCGCTCAGCGCCGGCGCCCACCTCGGCGTCGGCGGGCGCCCGGTCGACCAGCAGACGCTCGAGGCCCGGGCCTACGCCGTGTGCCGGATGCTCGACCCGCTGCTGGTCAACACCGTCGTCGGCTTCATCGGCCCCGAGTACCTCTACGACGGCAAGCAGATCGTACGCGCCGGGCTCGAGGACCACTTCTGCGGCAAGCTGCTGGGCCTGCCGATGGGCGTCGACGTCTGCTACACCAACCACGCCGAGGCCGACCAGGACGACATGGACACCCTGCTGACCCTGCTGGGCACCGCGGGGGCGTCGTTCGTGATCGCCGTGCCCGGCGCCGACGACGTGATGCTGGGCTACCAGAGCCTGTCCTTCCACGACGTGCTCTACCTGCGCCAGGTGCAGGGGCTGCGGCCGGCGCCGGAGTTCGAGGCGTGGCTCGACGGGCTCGGCATGCTGGGCGACGCCGGTCGGATCCTGCCCACCGACCTCGACGCCTCGCCGCTGCGCGAGCTGACCGCACGGTGACCGGGGTGAGCGCGGTGAGCGGGACGGCCGGGACGACCGGGGCCGCCGGAGCGGGCGGGGGGAGCGGGTGGTCGGCGTCCGCCGCGGAGGGGGTCGGTGCGCCGGAGGGCGCGGGTGCGCCGGAGGGCGCGGGTGCCGGTGCGCCGGACGGTGGGGTCGACCCGGCGGTGGTGGGCGACCTCTGGTCGTCGCTGCGTACGACGACCCAGGCCCGCATCGGCCTCGGCCGCGCCGGCGACGCGCTGCCCACCCGGCGGGTGCTGGAGTTCCAGGCCGCCCACGCCGCGGCGCGCGACGCCGTGCACGAGCCGCTCGACGTCGACGCGCTGGCACCCGCGGTGGCCGCGGTCGGGCTCGGCGAGCCGCTGCGGGTCACCAGCAGGGCGACCTCGCGCGCGGAGTACCTGCGACGACCCGACCTCGGCCGTCAGCCCGCCGACCTCGCGGGACTGGCCGGGGGTGGGACCGGCGTGGGTGCCGCTGCCGGTGCCGGTGCCGGAGGTGGGGCCCAGGTCGGGATCGTGCTGGCCGACGGGCTCTCCCCGCGCGCCCTGGTCGACCACGGACCCGGCCTCCTCGCCGCGATCGTCGCCGCCCTGCGCGCCGCCCTCGGCGACGACTGCACGATCGCTCCGCCGGTGATCGCCACCCAGGCCCGCGTCGCCCTGGCCGACCACGTCGGTGAGGCCCTCGGCGTCGAGACCCTCCTCGTGGTGATCGGCGAGCGCCCGGGTCTCTCGGTGGCCGACAGCCTCGGGATCTACCTCACCCACCAACCCCGTCCCGGCCGCAGCGACGCCGAGCGCAACTGCGTCTCCAACGTGCACCCGCCCGACGGACTCTCCTACGAGCGGGCCGCCGCCGTCGTGGCCGGTCTCGTGCGCGGCGCCCGCGAGCTCGGCGCCTCCGGTGTGCGCCTCAAGGACTCCTCGCTCGCCCCCGAGCTGGCCGCCGACTGACCGGGGGTCGGGCTGCGCGGGTTTCACCGGCCGGCTGGCGAAACCCGCACCTGTCGGCCGGCACACGGGCCGACACGTGCGGGTCCGGGCCGACAGGCTCGGCCCAGGGCGGTCCTCGAGCCGGCGGATCGCGGCGTACGGCGGGCGCGCCGGGCCGGGTCGGGGCCGGGGGCCCGGGGGTGGACGTCATGCGGAGGGTGGATGCGCATCCACAGGGCGCATGACGTCCCGGGGCGGGTGCGCGGGCCAGGGTGGGACGTCATGCGGAGGGTGGATGCGCATCCACGGGGCGTATGACGTCCGGGGGCGGGCGGGCGCGGTAGCCGAACGGGCACAGTGCTCGCCGGCAGCACCTGCTCCCGTGCGGATCCGCCCTGCCGCGCGCCGCGCCCGGGACGACGGGGCGCTGCGGCGGTGGTGTGCCCGTTCGGCTACGACGCCCTGCCCCGGGTGCGGCCCGCCGCGCCGGTCCTCGGCCCTGCGGGTGAGCCCCACGGGGCGGGGGAGTGGTGGAGTGGGTGGTCGCCCACGAGGCGGTCCGGCCGGTGAGCCAGCCGCGCTGTCCGGTCGCCGGGTCGACCGGACCTCTGGTCCGCGTCACCGGCCCGCGTCACCGGCCCGCGTCACCGGCTCGAGCCGCCGCATCCGTGGGCTCCCCCGCACCACCCCCGCCCGTCAGAGATCCCCAGGAGCCGCCCGGTGCCCGCGACCATCGTCGACCTCGGCCGTCGCCGCCACTACGGCGCGTTCTACGGCCTCGACCCGGTCCCCACCGATCGCCCGCTGCTGCTCCTGCTCGGCAACTGCCAGGCCGAGTCGCTGCGGCTCCTCCTCGACCCCGCCGCCGAGCCCCTCGACCAGCCGGCCGGCCCTGCGGCCACCGACCCGCCGACCGACCCGCCTGCCGACCTGCGAGGCGCCCCCTCCGCGGTCCTGCGCGGCGCCCACCCGACACGGCCCACGAGCGACGTCGTGAGCGTGCGGGTGCCGCCGATCCACGAGCTCACCGCCGACGACCTGCCCCACCTCGACGCGCTGCTCGAGCGCGCCGATCTCCTCGTGGCCCAGCCGACCCGCGCCGACTACCGCGACCTGCCGCTCGGCACCGAGCAGGTGCTCGCCCGCGCCCGCGCCGACCTGCGCACGGCCCTGGTGTCGAGCGTGCGGTACGCCGGGCTCCACCCCTTCCACGTCGTCGTCCACCCGCCCGAGCTCGACGGGGTGGTGCCCCCGGTGGTGGCCTACCACGACCTGCGCGCCGTCGTGCTGGCCGCGCGCGGCCACACCGACCCGGGCGCCGACGGCAGCCGCCTCGACGACCTGCTCGACGACCTCCCCCCGCTCACCGCCGACGCCGTGCGGGCGGTGGGCGACGACTCAGGCGCCGAGCTGCGCCGTCGTCAGCAGCGACACGGGGGCGTCGCGGTGGCCGACCTGCTCGACGACCCGGCGGTCGACGACATGCGCACGGTCAACCACCCCGGTCCGCGGGTCCTGGCCGGGGTCGCCCGGCGGGTGCGCGCCTCGCTGGGTCTGGCTCCGCTGGAGGTCGACCCGGGCCGCCCGTTGCTCGACGACGTGCACGCGCCGGTGCACCCGGCGGTGGCCGCCGTACGCCGTCCGGCCGACGGCCCCGCACCCTCGCCCGACCACTGGCGGGTCGGGGGCCGGTCGGTCGCCGAGCGGGAGGTGCTGGCGGCGCAGCTGGCCTGGTACGCCGACCACCCGGCCATGGTCCGCGAGGCCCTCGCCCGTCACGGCCGCACCCTCGACCACCTCGGGCTCGCCCCGTGACCCGCGACCTGACCCGCGACCTGACCCGCGACGCCGGGACCGGTGGCGCGCCCCCCGGACCCACCTCCGGCGACGCCCGGGCCGTCGGTCCGTCGACCGTCGGCCCCGGTGCTGATCCCTCCGGTGCCGATCACTCCGGTCGTCCCCAGGCCGACCGCACCGGGACCGATCGCCCCGACCCGGCCGAGACCCGTCGCCGGGCGGCGCTCCCGCTGCACCTGGTGCACGACGACGCACGCCACGGGGTGGCGCTCTACGCCCGTCAGGTCGCCGGGTCGCTGGGCGCCCGAGTGCTCGTCGGCACCCCGGCCGAGGCCGTCGCCGAGGCGCGTCGCACCGGCGCGGGCTCGGTGCACGTGCACTGGACCGACCGGCTCTTCGGCGACTCGTCCGCGGAGTCGGCGGCGGCCGTGGTGGCGCTGGCCGCGCAGGTGCCAACGACACTGACCTTGCACGACGTGCCCCAGCCGTGGGCGGGCGAGGACCGCGCCGCGGCGTACGCCGAGGTCGTGCGCGGCGTGCGCACCTGGGCGGTCAACAGCCACCACGAGGCCGACCTGCTCGCGGGCGTGCTCGACCGGGTGCCCGGGGCGTCCGCTCCCGGGGCGCTGCGCTCGACCGTGGTGCACCTGCCCGTCGTGCCGCTCGACCCGGTCGATCCCGCCGATTCCGCGAGCGCAGCGGAGCCCGGCGACGGCGCCGTGCCGGAGGCCCCGGCGGGGCGCGTGCGCCTCGCGCTGCTGGGCTTCGTCTACCCCGACAAGGGCCACCGCGAGCTCGTGCGCGCTGCCGCGGCGCTGGCCCAGGAGGGGCACGACGTCGAGGTCGTCGCCCTCGGGGCGCCGGTGGCCGGCCACGACGACCTGCTCGACGAGCTCGCCGCGCGTGCCCGCACCGGCGGGGTGGGCTGGCGGGTCACCGGCTACCTCAGCGACGCCGACCTCGCGGCCTGGATGCGTGCCGTCGACGTGCCGGTCACCGGCCACCGCCACGTCTCGGCGTCGGGGTCGATGAACTCCTGGCTCGCCGCCGGCCGCCGCCCGCTCGCGCTCGACGGGCCCTACGTGCGCGAGGTCGACGCCCTGCGCCCCGGCGGCTTCCGGCTCTACGACGACGACTCGCTGGTCGACGAGCTGCGCGCCGCCCTGGCCGACCCCTCCCGCACCCGCGCCGCGGCCGACGACCTGCGCCCCCTGCTGAGCGACACCGCGCGGGCCTATGCCGCCTGGTGGGCCGGCGTGCACCGCGCCCTGCCCCACCCGCCGCAGCCGGTGCTCGAGCCGTGGTGACGGGAGGCCGTCGTGCGGCCCAGCGGACCGGCCCGCTGGCCGGCCCCGTCGACCTGCCGGGCCTCGAGGTCGCGCCGCCCGGCGTCCTGCCCGTGCCGGGCAACCGGTGGGACCTCGCGCTCGCGGTCGCTCCCGGCGACGCCCGCGAACCCGCCCCCGTCCACGACCCCGGCGACGCCCGCGACCCCGCCGACGCCCGCGAACCCGCCCCCGTCCACGACCCCGGCGACGCCCGCGACCCCGCCGACGCCCGCGACCCCGCCGACGCCCGCGACCCCGGCGACGCCCGCGACCCCGGCGACGCCCGCGACCCCGACGACGCCAGCGACCCCGGCGACGCCCGCGACCCTGCCGGCACCTGCGACTCCGCTGCCGCCCACTCCGGCGCCCACTCCGGCGCCCACTCCGCCGCCCGATCCGCCGCCCGATCCGCCGCCCGATCCGGCGCCCACTCCGACGCCCCCGCCCGCGGCGGCCCGCCGTCGGTGACGGTGGTCGTCACCCACTTCGAGCAGCCCCGCGAGCTGGCCCGCACCCTGCACGCGCTCACCCGCCAGACCGGCGCGGGCACGACCTGGCGCGACGTCGAGGTGGTGGTCGCCGACGACGGCTCGCGCGAGCCGCCGGCGGTGCCCGACGGCGTACGGCTCGTGCGCCAGCCCGACCGCGGCTTCCGCGCCGGCGCCGCGCGCAACCTCGGCGCTGCGGCCGGCCGCGGCGAGGTGCTGGTCTTCCTCGACGCCGACACCACCCCCGAGCCGGGCTTCCTGAGCGCGATGGTGAGGCTGCCCGCCTGCTGTCCCGAGGCGCTGGTCGTGGGTCGCCGCCGCCATGCCGACCTCGCCGCGACCGACCCCGCGGCGCCGGTGGAGCAGGTCGGTCCCCAGCGCGAGCTGCCCGCACCCGCGTGGCTCGACGACGCCTACGCCGCCAGCCGCGACCTGCTCGACGCCGACGAGCGCTCCTACCGCTTCGTCATCGCCGCGGTGCTCGCGTGCAGCCGCTGGCTCTTCGAGGGTCTCGGCGGCTTCGACGAGACCTTCCGCGCCTACGGCGGCGAGGACTGGGAGCTCGCGGCCCGCGTGTGGCGCCACGGCGGGCTGCTCGCCCACGCCCCCGACGCGGTGGCCTGGCACGACGGACCCGACTGGGCCGGTCGCGACGAGGTCGAGCGTCGCGCCCGCAAGCTCGACGAGACCCTCGCCGTGGCGCGCCGCCTCGACGGCCCCGGCGCCACCACCACCGGCCTGCGCCTCGGCCCGCCCGACCCGGTGGTCGTCGTGGCCGAGGGCCTCGACCCCACCGGCGTCGCCGTCTGCGTCGACAGCCTGCTCGCCGCGCTCCCGCGGGCCCGGGTGCACCTCTCCCGCGCCGACCACGCCCGGCTGGGCGGCGCCGACGACCGGCTGCGGCTGGGCCGCCCCGACCTGCGCACCGCCTCCCGCCTGCTCGAGGTACGCCGACCCGTGCGCGGCCCCGCCGCGGGCTGGCACGCGGTGCTCGACGCCCTCACCGGCGGCGACGCCCCCGGGGCGGTCGGGGTGGGCGGGGAGGGCGCGTCGGGCGACGGTCCCGGCGACGGTGCCGCGGAGTGGCTGCGGCTCACCGACCTGCGCACGGTGCGCCGCCGGCGACGGTGGGCCCGCGCCGGGGCCGAGGGCGTCGACGCGCTCTTCGGCGAGACCACCCTGACCGGCCTCGACCTGCGGCCGGTCGCCCCCGACGCCTCGCTCGAGTCCTACCTCGGCGGCTGGGGCTGACCGAGCGGCCCGCTCACCGGCCGCCGGCACGCGTCGGTGGTGCCGGGACGGGCGCGGTGGCCCGCCCCGCGCTCCGACGTCATGCGCACGGTGGATGCGCATCCACGTCTCGTATGACGTCTCGACCGGTCCCCTCAGCCGCGGTCGCCGGGACGGGCTCGGTGGCCCGCCCCGCGCTTCGACGTCATGCGCACGGTGGATGCGCATCCACGTCTCGTATGACGTCTCGACCGGTCCCCTCAGCCGCGCTCGCCGGGGCTCCCGCGGTGGCCCGCCCCGCGCTTCGACNGGATGCGCATCCACGTCTCGTATGACGTCTCGACCGGTCCCCTCAGCCGCGCTCGCCGGGGCTCCCGCGGTGGCCCGCCCCGCGCTTCGACGTCATGCGCAGGGTGGATGCGCATCCACGTCTCGTATGACGTCTCGACCGGTCCCCTCAGCCGCGCTCGCCGGGGCTCCCGCGGTGGCCCGCCCCGCGCTTCGACGTCATGCGCACGGTGGATGCGCATCCACGTCTCGCATGACGTCTCGACCGGCCCCGTCGGCCCCGCGCCGGGGCTCCCACCTCGACCACCGGGCGGTGCGGGTCAGGCGCGGGCCCAGCCGCCGTCGACCCGGCGGACCAGGCCGCGGGCCTCGAAGGCCTCGAGCCAGCCCTCCATGGGCCAGCGGCCCCACCGGCGGGCGAAGAGCGCGCCGTTGCGCAGGATGTCGTCGACGTGCTGCACCGGGGGGTCGGTGGTGGGGTGGTGCTGGTGGTAGGCGCGGGCGCCGCCGACCCAGCCGAGCCCGACGCCGGCGGCGGCTACCTGGTGACCGAAGTCGGTGTCCTCGCCGCCGTAGCCGACGTACTCCTCGCAGAACGCGCCGGCGCGGGTCCACGCCTCGCGCGAGAGCGCGAACGACAGCGACCAGAAGAGGTCGGGCCGCCCGCCCACGTGCTCCTCGCCGGGCGCGGGGTCGGGGCGTGCGGGGTGGGGGTCGTCGAGCGCGGGCAGCCGGGCGAGGTCGTAGCCGCCGGGCGAGGGTGGGAGGTAGGTGACCGGGCCCGACCAGACCGCGTCGGGGCGGCGCAGCGCGACGTCGGCGTAGGACGCGACGAGGTCGTGGCCGGCCAGGCAGTCGACGTCGAGGGCGACCACGACGTCGGCGCCGGAGCGGAAGGCGTCCTCGATGCCGCGGTTGCGGGCCCGGGCGAGCGGCAGGCCGACCGCGTCGCGACCGACGCGCTCCACGCGGCGGCGCAGGCCACCGACCGTGGCGGGCTCGAGGGACGGGTCGTCCATGGCGACGACGAGGTAGTCGTCGGGCACCCGGCCGCCCGCCGCCAGAGAGCGGTGCTGGGCGGCGAGGTGGTCGCCCCGGCCGTGGGCGATGGTCGTGACGGCGACCCGGGTCACGCGGGAGCCCCCGTCACCAGGTCGGCGAAGCGCTCGGCGGTGTCGGTCGGGCACCAGCCGGCCCACCCCTCGCCGTCGAGGGCGGCCACGGCCTCCAGGCGCGCGGCCCAGCCGTCGGCGGGCAGGTGCGGCTCGACCACGACCGGCCAGGGTCCGGCGGCGAGGGCCTCGCCGGTGCAGCGCTGCTCGTCGTGGGGGCGGTCCTGGGGCACGACCACGGCCGGGCGGCGCAGCGTGGCCACCTCCGCCACCGCGTTCTGCCCGGCGTGGGTGACCACCACGTCGGCCTTCGCCAGCAGGGCGGTCGGGTCGGGCACCCAGGCGCCGTGGGCCCCGCCGAGCACGGTCCAGCGCCAGCCGGGCGTCTGGGCGCGGGCGAGGTCGAGCACGTCGGCGCCGACGGTGTCGCCGCCGGCGCCCAGCAGCACCACGACGGAGCGCTCGCGCCCCGGCGTACGACGCTCGGGCGCCTCGGCGGCCGGCGGGGCCGTGAGGCGCGAGAGCCCGCCGACGGCGAGGAGACGCTCGAGCACGGTGTCGGGCACGTCGCGGAGCATGCCGGGCCCGCCCGGCGCCCCGGTGGCGACGGCGGGCCAGAAGCCGACCAGCTGGTCGCACACGTCGAGGCCGAGCAGGTGGGCGGCGTCGCCGCGGCGCCCGGGCAGGACGACGCCGGTGACGGGCACGCCGTGCAGCCGGGCCAGCAGCGCGACCTCGACCGAGACGTCGACGACCACGCGGTCGGGCACGGCCTCCTCGATCCACCGCGAGACCTGGGCCGAGCGGCGGCGCAGGCCGCCGTCGTGGCGCGGCACCCAGTGCAGGCGGCCGCCGGCGCTCACGTCGAGGGCCTGGGAGCCCTCGTCGTCGCGGTCGAGGCGCACCCACGGCCCTGGCCAGGCCTCGGGCGCCGGCAGCGACGACAGGCCGGTGACCTCGACGCCGCGTGCGTGCAGCACCCGGGCGAGGCCGGTGGCGCGGTGGAGGTGGCCCTTGCCGTGGTGGTGGACGTAGTAGCCGATCACGCGGCGTCCCGGAGCCGGCCGAGGGAGCGGTAGAGCCGCTCGTACTCGTCGACCATGCGCCGCAGCGAGCAGTGCTGCACGGCGTGGCGTCGCACCGCGCCCCGGTCGCGCCCGAGCGCGGCGGTGACCGCGACGGCGAGCGCCTCGACGTCCCCGCCGGGGGCGAGGGCGCCGGCCTCGTCGGCGACGACCTCGCGCAGCGCGCCGCGGTCGTAGGCCGCCACGGGGGTGCCGCAGGCCATCGCCTCGGCGGCGACCAGGCCGTAGGGCTCGTCCCAGGCGGGGGTGACCAGCGCGACCGAGGCCCGGCCGAGCAGGCGGGTGAGCGCCTTGTGGTCGAGGTGACCCACGTGCACCGCCTGGCGACCCAGGCGCGGGGCGATCTCGCGCTCGAAGTAGGCCTCGTCGGGCACGGGTCCGGCGAGCACCAGCGGGATGCCGGCCAGCCGGCAGGCGTCGATGGCCTCGTGGGGCGCCTTCTCGGCGACCAGCCGGCCCGACCACACCGCGGGCCCGCCGCCGGGGCCGGGGGTCCAGCGGTCGACGTCGACGCCGTTGAGGATCGGCACCGCCGGGGCCAGGTGGGCCCAGGCGCGCGAGGTGTGCTC
Source organism: Nocardioides sp. Leaf307 (assembly GCF_001423135.1). Taxonomy (NCBI): domain Bacteria; kingdom Bacillati; phylum Actinomycetota; class Actinomycetes; order Propionibacteriales; family Nocardioidaceae; genus Nocardioides; species Nocardioides sp. Leaf307. The sequence continues at coordinate 21,611 of NZ_LMNY01000001.1, forward strand.
GGAGACCGCGGCGAAGGAGCTGCTGGCCGGCGACAGCGCCACGGCCGACTCCAGCCACGGCACGGGCGGGGTGTGCAGGGTGGTCACCAGGGGCACGTCGACGGTGTGGGCCATCGCCACGGGCAGGTGGTGGAGGCTGTTGTTGTGCACGACGTCGAAGCGGGTCGAGGCGTCGCGGGCGAGGTCGAGCATCAGCCCGAGGTAGGCGTGGTGCTCGGCCATCCACCGCCGCGGCGGGGCGTTGACGTCGGCTTCGGCCGCCGGCGACGGCACGAAGCGGGGCACGTCGAGCTCGGTGACGTCGAGCGCGGGGTCGCTGCCGGGGGCCGCGAAGAGCGACACCTCGTGGCCGCGGCGCAGCAGCTCGCGCGCCAGCTGGTGGGTCATCGCCTCCAGCCCGCCCGCGAAGGGCTCGCCGATCGGGTAGAGGCTCGAGGCGACCAGGCAGATGCGGAGCCGGTCCCTCACGAGACCCCTCGTGCGGCGGCGACCAGCGAGCGGTAGAGCTCCAGGTGGGTGGCGGCGCCGGCGTCGCGCTGACGACGGCGCTCCTCGATGGTGGCCCCGAAGCGCGGGCGCTCGTCGTGGGCGCGGCGCACCGCGGCGGCCAGCGAGTCGGCGTCGACGCCGTGCTCGTCGGCGGCGTACGACAGCACCGGACCCTGCTCGGCGAAGTAGCCGCAGGTCGGGGCGAGCACGGTCGTGCCGAGGTCGCGGCAGGCCTCCAGCCAGCCCGAGTGGGTGCCGAAGCGGTAGGGCAGGACGGAGGCGTCGAGGGAGCCCAGGTGGCGCCACAGCGCGTCGTCGGGGAGGTAGTCGTGGACCTCGAGGTCGACCAGCCCGGCGCGCGCGGCGTCCTGCACGTAGGCCGCGAGCGCCGCGTCGTGGCGCACGAAGCCGGGGTCCATGACGTCGTGGTGGGCGTTGACCTGGAGCACGGCGTCGGGCAGCGCGGCCACGGTCTCGACCAGGATCGGCAGCACCGCCATCGGGTCCATGCTCGCGCGCAGGCTCTTGAGGTGCAGCCCGATCCGGAAGGCGCCGGTGCGCCGGCGCGCGCGGCAGTCCTGGGCCACGCCCATGGTGTCGGTGTCGACGACGTGGGGGTGCGGCACCACCACGGCCTCGACGCCCCAGCGCGCGCGGATCTCCGCGGCGGCGCCGGGGGTGAGGGTGACGACCGCGTCGGCGGCCGGCACGAGCACGTCGAGCTGGGCGTCGTGGGCCGCGCGGTCGAGGTGGTGGGGGTTGCGCAGGTCGTGGGCGGTGTAGACGAGCGGCGTACGTCGTCTCCGCAGGGCCGCGACCAGGCGCTCCAGCTCGGCGGGCTCGCGCGCGTCGAAGCCGAACTGCAGGTGGTAGACGTCGAAGGCGTCGGGCGCGGCCCGCTCGACCCACTCCGGGTCGAGCATGACCGGGGGCCACCACCGCTCCTCCGCGACCCGCGAGGGGTCGTCGGGGTGCGGGTCGGGGAGTCGCTCGACGGCGCCGAGGCCGTCCTCGCGGTCGAGGTGGCGCACGTAGACGTGGCCCGAAGGCACCGAGGCGACGCGCAGGGTGCGCGCGCCCGCCCGGTCCGGCGTGCCCGCCCCGCCCGGCGCCGGGGCGCCGGCGGAGGGGCGGGGGGCCACGTCGAGGGTCACGACAGGCGCTCCAGGCGCTCCTCGAGGCTGGAGGCGACCTTGTCGGCCAGGACCTTCAGGGCGGCCGGGAGCACCGGGGTGGCCAGCTTGGCGGCGCCCTGCGGCTCGAACTCCGCGTGGTAGGTCACCGCGGTGCCGGTCGTGCCGTCCTCGAGGGCGGTCGTGGCGAAGGTCAGGGTGTCGCGCAGCTGCACCGACCCGGCGTCGCCGGTGAGCACCAGGCGCTCCTGCTCGACGCGCTCCACGACGGTGTACTCCACCTCCTGCTCGGAGCCGAGGAAGGACGAGACGTTGTGGTAGGTCGTGCCGACCCCGCCGTCGCCGGAGGTGCGGGTGGTGCGCTGCGTGGGCGGGTCCCACTCCTCGGTGGAGGTGAAGTCGGAAAGGTAGTCCCAGACCCGCGGGAGGGGGGTGTGGGTGGTGACGGTGCGCTCGACGCTGGGCACGGCGGAGTCCTTCGGTTGTCGGACCTCCGTTCTACGGCCCCCCGCCTCCGGAGCGCTCCATCCCTGCGGGGGGAGCCGGTGGGGTGAGGCCGCCTCACCCCTTGGACCAGGTCTCGCGCGAGCCCCTGTCGGGCCCCGTCGGCGGCCGTCATGGTGGCAGGGCGGCCCCGCCGCCGGCGCCCGTCGGGCGCGGGTGCGGCGGGCGCGCAGAGCGACCAGGAGGTCGAGCATGAGCAGATCCACAGCACCCACCACACCTCGCGTGGCCGTGGTCACCGGAGGCACCGCCGGCGTCGGACGCGCGGTGGTCCGCGAGCTCGCCGGGGCCGGCTACGACGTCGCCGTCCTCGCCCGCGGCGAGGCGGGGCTGGCCGCGACCGCCCGCGACGTCGAGGGCCTCGGGCGCCGTTGCCTGCCGCTGCAGGTCGACGTGGCCGACGGCGAGGCCGTCGAGGCCGCCACCGACCGGGTGGAGGCCGAGCTCGGCGAGATCGACGTGTGGGTCAACAACGCCTTCGTCGGCGCCCTGTCGTACTTCTGGGACACCACGCCCGAGGAGCACCGGCGGCTCACCGACGTCACCTACCACGGCCAGGTGCACGGGCTGCGGGCCGCGCTGCGCGTGATGCGGCCCCGCGACCGCGGGTCGGTGGTCAACGTCTCCTCGGCGATGGCCTACCGCTCGATCCCGCTCCAGGCCGCCTACTGCGGCGCCAAGCACGCGGTGAAGGGCCTGACGGAGTCGGTGCACACCGAGCTGCTCGCCACGGGCAGCGCCGTGCGCGTCTCGCTGGTGACCCTGCCCGGCCTCAACACCCCGCAGTTCACCTGGAACCTCAACCGCATGGCCGGCCGTCCGATGCCGGTGCCGCCGATCCTCGAGCCCGAGGTGGCCGCCCGGGCCATCCGGCACGTCGCCGAGCACCCCCGCCGCAACGCCTGGGTCGGCATCGCCGCGGTCTACACCGTGCTGGGCAACCGCCTCGCCCCGGCGTTCATGGACCGCTACCTCGCCCGCACCGGCGTCGACTCCCAGCAGACCGAGCAGGAGACGCCGCGGTTGGGCTCCAACGTCTTCGAGCCCCGCGACGCCGAGCGCGACCAGGGCGCCCGGGGCCCCTTCTCCGACCAGTCGGGCCAGCGCGACCCGGTCTCGGCGATCGGCCGCCACCGACGCGCCCTCACCGGCGTCGTCGGCGCCGGGGTGCTCGCCGGGCTGACCGGTGGTGCGCTGCGGGCCGCGCGCCGGTGAGCGCCGGTGAGCGACGGCGGGCCGACCGGCCCGTCGACCGGAGGGCCGGCCGCCTCTCGACCTAGACCGCGGGGTCGAGCCCGTGGCGGCGCACGTCGCGGGGGGTGCGGCCCCACCAGCGACGGCAGGCGCGGGTGAGCACGGCCTGCTCGGAGAGCCCGAGCAGGCCGGCGACCTGAGCGAGCGGGAGGTCGGTGGTGAGCAGGTAGCGCCGTGCCGCGGCCCGGCGGGCGTCGTCGAGGATCGCCGCGAAGGTCGTGCCCTCGGCGGCCAGGCGCCGCTGCAGGGTGCGGGGGTGCAGGTCGAGCAGGCGGGCCACCGCGCCGACCTCGGGGCTGGCCGTGCCGAGCAGCTGGTCGACCGCGCCGCGCACGCGCGGGGCCACGCGGTCGCCGTCCACCGGGGCCTGGCGGTCGAGGAAGTCGAGGGCCATCCGGCGCACGGACTCGTCGCGGCCGGTGAGCGGCAGGGCGCCCAGGCTGCTGGGCAGCCGCAGCAGCGCGGCGGGGCGGCCGAAGCGCACGCGCACCCCGAAGAAGTCCTCGTACGCCGCCCGGGGCGCGACCGGTCGCCCCGGCAGGTCGACGGTGCGCAGCCCGTAGCCGCCCCCGGCGAGCGAGCGGATGCTGCGGTGCAGGGAGCCCAGGCTGAGGTCGGTGCCCTGGCGGGGCGGGTCGACCCCCGGCGGGGTGACGTCGTAGCGCAGCGCCTCGACGCCGCGCACGCCGTCGGGGTCGGGCTCGAGGCTGATCCGCATGGCGGGGGCGTGGACGAAGAGGTAGCGCGAGGTGCACTCCATGGCCTCGGCCACGGTGGGGGAGTTCTCGATGGCCAGGGCCAGCGGGCCGAGCAGCGAGAGGTCCTGGCGGGCCGCCACCCGCAGCCCGAGGTCGGGCCGGTCGAGCTCGTGGGCGGCCAGCTCGAGCACCCCGGCCATGGCCAGGTCGGGCACCAGCAGGTCGTCGGCGTCGAGGGCGGCGGGGTCGAGGCGGGCCCGGCGGGCCAGGTCGTCCGCGTCGCCGCCCAGCTCCTCGACCACCGCGCGGAAGCCGCGCAGGCCGGCGGAGCGGATCACGGACATGTCGTCCAGGATCAAGGAACTGTCGCGTCAGATCAAGAACGCGCGCGCCGGGCGGCGCACCATGGAGGTATGAGCGACACCGACACCCGTCCCAGCACCGCCGCGGGCACTGACTCCGACACCGGCACCGCCGGCGCGCGCGAGCCGCTGCCCGCGCACGTCGACGTCGTGGTGGTCGGCGCCGGCCTCTCCGGCATCGGCGCGGGCTACCGCCTGCAGACCGAGGTGCCCGACCGCAGCTACCTCGTGCTCGAGTCGCGCGAGGCGATGGGCGGCACGTGGGACCTCTTCCGCTACCCCGGCATCCGCTCCGACTCCGACATGTTCACCCTGGGCTACCAGTTCAAGCCCTGGCGCGAGCCGAAGTCGATCGCCGACGGCCCCACGATCCTGCGCTACATCCGCGAGACCGCGGAGGAGTTCGGGATCGACGAGCACATCCGCTACGGCACCAAGGTGCTCGGCGCCGACTTCTCCACCGCCGAGGCCCGCTGGACGCTGACCCTGCTGCGCGACGGCGTCGAGACCACGATGACCTGCGACTTCCTCTACTCCTGCGCGGGCTACTACGACTACGACGAGACCTACACCCCCGACCTGCCGGGCCTGTCGGACTTCGGCGGCACCGTGGTGCACCCGCAGTTCTGGCCCGAGGACCTCGACTACTCCGGGCAGCGCGTGGTCGTCATCGGCTCCGGGGCCACCGCGGTCACGCTGGTGCCCTCGATGCTGCGCGACTCCACCGGCGACGAGGGCGTCGACGGCTCCGGCGCCGCGGCCCACGTGACGATGCTGCAGCGCAGCCCCACCTGGATCTCCGCCGTGCCCAGCCGCGACACCAAGGCCGACTGGCTGCGCGAGCACCTGCCCGCCGACCTGGCCCACACCCTGATCCGCAGCAAGAACATCGCCTTCGGCACGGCCTTCTACCAGTTCTGCCGGCGCTACCCCGACCGCGCCCGCAAGCTCCTCACGGGCCTGGCCACCAAGGTCCTCGGCGACGAGCAGCTGGTCGCCGACCACTTCACGCCCTCCTACGACCCGTGGGACCAGCGCCTGTGCGCCATCCCGAGCGCCGACCTCTTCAAGGCGATCAAGGGCGGTGACGCCGAGGTCGTCACCGACACCATCGACCGCTTCGTGCCCGAGGGCGTGCGGCTCAGCTCGGGCCGCGTGCTCGAGGCCGACGTCGTCGTCACCGCCACCGGCCTGCAGCTGCTGGCCTTCGGCGGGATCAGCCCCCAGGTCGACGGCGAGACCGTGCCGCTCTCGGAGCAGTTCGTCTGGCAGGGCGCCATGATGACCGGCGTGCCGAACTTCGCCGTCTGCATCGGCTACACCAACGCCTCCTGGACCCTGCGCGCCGACCTGTCGCACCGGCTGGTGTGCAAGGTGCTGCGCTGGATGGACGACCGCGACCTCGCCGCCGTCGAGCCCCACCCCGACCGCGAGCTCGCCGAGCGCCCGCTGCTCGACCTCGCCTCCGGCTACGTCCAGCGCTCCATCGGCGCCTTCCCGCGCCAGGGCGACAGCGGCCCGTGGCGGGTGCGGCAGAACTACGTGCTCGACTCGCTCACCACCCTGCGGGCCGACCTGCGCCGGACCCTGCGGACCACCCCGCGCTCCGCCGTACGCCGCGACGCGCAGCCGGTCGGAGCCGGCCGGTGAGCGCCCGCACGATGCGCGCCCAGCGCCTCGACACCCGCACCCTGACCTTCGAGGTCACCGACGTGCCCGTGCCGACCCCCGGCCCGGGCGAGGTGCTGGTGAAGGTCGCGTTCTGCGGCATCTGCCACTCCGACCTCAGCCTGCTCGACGGCACCTTCCCCGCCATGGGGCCGCCGGTGATCACCCAGGGCCACGAGGCCTCGGGCACCATCGCCGAGCTCGGCGCCGGTGTCGAGGGCTGGGCCGTCGGGGACCGGGTCGTGCCCGCCGCCGGCCGCCCGTGCGGTCGCTGCGCCTTCTGCCGGCGCTCCGACTTCAGCAGCTGCACCCAGCTCGCCCTCATGGCCTTCGCCTACGACGGGGCCTGGGCGGAGTACACCCTCGCCCAGGCCGGCGGGCTGACCCGGATCCCCGACAACGTCTCGATGGAGCAGGCCGCGATCCTCGCCGACGCCGTCTCCACGCCGTACGGCGCGGTCGTCCACACCGGCGACGTGCGCGTCGGGGAGTCGGTCGGGGTGTGGGGCGCCGGCGGCGTCGGCACCCACGTCGTGCAGCTGGCCCGCCTCGTCGGGGCCACCCCGATCGTGGCCGTCGACCTCGACAAGACCGTGCGCCAGCGCGCCCTCGACCTCGGCGCCGACCTCGCCCTGGACTCCCGCGACCCCGACCTGGCCGCGAAGATCGCCGAGGTCACCGGCGGGCAGATGCTCGACGTCGCCTTCGACGCGGTCGGCCTGAAGGTCACCTTCGACCAGGCCCTGGCCAGCCTCGGCTCGCGCGGGCGCCTGGTCGGTGTCGGCATGAGCGGCGAGGAGTGGTCGCTGGGCCCGAGCATGCTCTTCAACCTCAGCCGCAAGCAGGTGCGCGGCCACCTCGGCTACGACGTCTCCGACATAGGGGTCCTCGCCCGGCTCGTCTCCACCGGACGACTCGACCTGAGCCGCTCCATCAGCGGGATCGTGCCGCTGGAGGACGTCGCCGAGGGAATCCGGCTGCTCAAGGACCGCGAGGGCAGCCCCGTGCGGATCCTCGTGCAGCCCTAGCGTCCCCGTCCGCGCACCACCTCTGGTCCCGCCGGTGTGGCTGCACGTGGATCGTGCAATTGCGCGGTCGGTGTGCGTGGATCGCGCAATTGCGCGGGTCGTCGTTGGGCGGTCGGGTGGGTTTGCGCGGCTGGTGCAGTTTTGCGGGGTGGCGGATCGTCGAAGCGGCGCAAACCTTGAGCCGGCCCCTGATGTGCGGCAGCACCTGGGCCGTCCAGGAGTTGCGCAGCCGCGCGATTGCGCGGTTGGCGCGCGTGGATCGCGCGATTGCGCCAGCGGTGACCTCAGCCGGGGCCGCAGCCGCGCGGCCGAGGCGCGCTGGGGCGGACTAGGGCGCGGGCCAGCCCAGCAGCTCGGCCATCTGGGCGGGCAGCTCGCGGGCGGCGAAGGGCTTGGCGATGACGCCCCGCACGCCGGGGGCGTCGTCGACCTGGGCCTTGGCCGTCAGCAGCACGACCGGGATGTGGCGGGTGGCCTCGTCGGCGGCGAGGGCGGCCGTCGCCTCGAGGCCGTTCATGCCCGGCATCATCATGTCCATCAGGACGGCGTCGGGCTGGTGGGCGCGGGCGACCTCGACGGCCTCGGCGCCGCTGGCGGCGGTGAGCACGCTCCAGCCGGCGATGATCTCCAGGGTCATCTGGACGACCTCGCGGATCGCCTCGTCGTCGTCGGTGACCAGGATCGTGGGGGCGGACACGCGGGTACCTCCGAGAGCAGGAGGAGCCAGGCTAGTCGCGCACGGCCGCCAGCGCGGGCCTTCCGCCACTTCTTTGCTTGGGGCCGTGGAAGGTGCCGGCGTAGTAGGTCTGCAGGTCCACCGGCTCGATGCTGACCTCGGCCAGCCGGGAGAGGAGCCGCCCCGCGTTGCCGCTGAGCCGGCGGTCGTCGTTGAACGCGCAGATGTCCCAGGCGGCCACGGCCCGCTCGGCCACCATCAGCGCCGCCATCTCCTCGATGATGGCGTGGAAGACCCGCGCACTGCGGTGGGTCGGCGCGACCAGGGTGAAGCCGAGGTAGTAGACCGCGCCGCGGGCGGCGTGGTCGGGGAAGCGCTCGGCCAGGAAGCCCGGGCTGATCCACGGCACGGTGTCGAGGTCGTCGGTCAGGGTGGCCATGCCCACGGCCTCGCCGGCCTCGTCCCAGGCCACCCACTTCTGCACGCGCGGGTCGACCATCTCGGCGTGGAACTCCTCCTCGTGCAGCAGCTGGCGCGCCGCGGCGAGGGTCTCGAGCTCGCTGAAGGTGTCGCGGTAGAGCCGGTAGTAGCGCTGGGAGGTCGCCTCGTCGACCTCCTTCTCGACCGTGATCGTCAGCCCCGGGCGCACGCGCCCGACCGGCCGCGTCGCCGGCGCCGCCGCGAAGGCGGCGGCCCGCGCCCGGCCCTCGGTCGGCTCGGGTGGGGCGGCGAGCGCCGTCGTGACGACGCCGTCGTGCCGGCCCGCCGGCGCAGCGGCGCTCGGGTCGACCCCGGGCACGCCGGCGCCCGGGGTGCTGCCGCTCCCGCCGCCGACGCCCGGCGGGACCGTCGGAGCGGTCGCGACGGTCGGGGCGACGCCGGACGGGCGGCCCGCGGGGGCCGAGGAGGCCGTGGGAGCGAGGGGGCCGGTGACGGCGGCGGGGTCGAACCACGACGAGACGAGGTAGGCCGCGAGGACGACCGCGCACGCGGGCAGGTCGACGCAGGTCACCGACGCGACGGCCGTCTGCACCGCGCCGTAGTGGCCGCGGCGGGTCGCCTTCATGTCGGCCAGGCTGAGCTCGATCTGCTCCAGGACCGACTCCTCGGTGGGGCCGTGGTGCTCCACGAACAGCCCGGCTCCCTCGGCGTCGACGCACCACCCCAGCCCGGCCCAGCCGGTCTCGCCGGGTCGCTCGGCGTAGGCCTCGGCGCGCACGCAGAACAGCACGTCGCCGTGGCCCCCGGGCAGGTCGGCGCCGACCTGGCGCACGCGGGAGCCGGGCGGGATCACCGAGGAGAGGGTGACGAGGTTGAAGTCGGCGACGCCGGCGCCCTGGAGCGCCGCGTCGAAGGCCGACAGCGGGGTGCGGCCCGACCCCGATCCCGTGCGCACCGTGATGTCGAGGGTCTGCGCCGCCTCGCCGGAGCGTCCTGCGCGCAGTGTCGTGTCGTGGCCCATGCGTCTCCCGTCGACCGCTGCGGTCCCCGCCGCACGCGTCGACGACCCGCGTGCGCCACCGTCCCGGCCCGGGGCGACGTCGTGCCGTCATCGGAATTATGTACGCCGCGCTCTCCCGCGCACCGACCGGCCCCCGTCGATCGGCGCGCCGGCACCCCCCGGACGGGCCATGCCCTGCTGCCCGATCGGCCCCCCGGGTGCCCGGCCGCCGCGACGTGACGGGTCGGACGGGCACAGGGGCACGCGACGTCGGGCGAGCGGGCCGGGCGGCCTGCCGCGGCGGGGGTCGGCGGGTCGGCGCGGGTCGGCCGCGGCGACTGTGCCCGTCCGACTCCGTGCCACCCCCCGCGCGCGGCGGCGGTCCGGCGGTGGACCCGGGGGAGCGGCGGTCCGGCGGTGGACCGGGGGAGCGGCGGACCGGGGTGCGGGGAGGGTCAGGCGGCGGGCAGGGTGAAGAACACCGACGTGCCGACGCCGACCTCGCTCTCGATCCAGATCCGCCCGCCGTGGCGGGTGACGATCTGGCGGCTGATGGTCAGGCCGAGACCGGTGCCGCCCTTCTCGCGGGTGTCGGAGGAGTCGACCTGCTCGAAGCGCTCGAAGACGCTGCTCAGCATGTCGGCGGGGATGCCGCGACCGTGGTCGCGCACCTCGAACAGCACCTGCGGCCCCGCGACCACCGCGCCGGTCTCGGCCGCCCGGCCCGCCGTGGCGGTGGCCGTGGCGGTGGCGGCGGCGGTGTCCATGGCGGTGGTGGTGGCGGTGGGACCGGACTCGAGGGTGACCACGGAGCCGGGCTCGGAGAACTTGCAGGCGTTGCCGATGAGGTTGGTGAGGGTCTGCATCACCTGGTCGGCGTCGGCGTGCACGACGCCGTCGGCGCGACCGACCTCGATGCCGACGCCGAGCGACCCGGCCATGCCCTCGATCTGGCGGGCGGCGGCCTCGAGCAGGTCGCGGGCGGGCTGGGCGGTGTGGGAGCGGGTGGCCTCGCCGGTCTCGAGTCGCTCGAGGTCGAGCAGGTCGTTGATCAGCCGGGAGAGGCGCTCGCTGCTCTCCAGCGCGACGGTGACCATGCGGGTCGCGCCGGCCGACAGCGGACCGAGGTGGCCGTCGGCGACCATCTCCAGGGAGGCCCGGATGGAGGTCAGCGGGGTGCGCAGCTCGTGGCTGACGACGGAGAGGAACTCGTCCTTGATCCGGTCGACCTCGCGGCGCTGGGTGACGTCGCGGAAGACGATGACCCCGCCCAGCACCTCGTCGTCGTCGATGAGCGGCGCCGCGGTCATGTCGGCGGGGAAGGTCGAGCCGTCGGCGCGGCGCAGCAGCTCGTCGTCGGCCACCTGCACCTGCCCGGTGCTCATCGCCGCGAAGACCGGGCACTCCTCCCACGGCACGAGGCGTCCCTCGACGGTGGTGGCGTGCAGCACCGGGTGGGCCGGTCGTCCCTCCAGCTCGGCCAGGGTGTAGCCGAGGGCCTCGCCGGCCGAGGGGTTGAGGAAGGTGACGCGGCCGTCGCGGTCGACGCCGTAGATGCCGTCGCCGACGGAGTCGAGGAGCAGCTCGTTCTGCCGGGCCAGCTGGCGCAGGTGCTCGGTCTGCTCGGCCACCCGCCGCTCGAGCCCGCGCCGCAGGGCGGCGTTGTCGGCGGTGAGCAGGACCTGCCGCACCCCGGCGGCGACGATCAGCACGAGCCACGCCACCGCCTGCGCGCCGTTGGGGTTGCGCGACTCCCCGAGGGTCACCTGCACCACGGCGGCGACGAGCAGCACCGCGAAGACCACCATCGTGCCGATCGACTCCGGCAGGCCCCGACCGGTGTCCTCGTCCTCGCTGGGCAGGGGGGCCCAGGCGGCCAGCCCGAAGAAGGCGTAGCCCGCGATCCAGCCGAGGTCGAGCACCGTGCCGAAGACGAAGCTGCCCTCGGCCGCGCGCACGGCGAAGGTCAGGTCGCCCACGGCGTAGAGCAGGAAGCCGGTGGCCACTAGGCCGAGCCCGAGGCGCTGCGAGCGCGAGACCCGCAGGAGCAGCAGCACCGCGACCGTGGCCAGCACGACGTCGAGCAGGGGCAGCAGCAGGGCGAGCGCCTGCGCTGCCGACCCGTCGCGCGCGGAGGAGTCGAGCAGCTGGGGGTAGACCAGGACGGAGACGATGAGCAGCAGCGCGCCGCCCGCGACCAGCCCGTCGAGGAACATCACGACCAGCTCGGCGCCGCGGCGTCGTGCGGTGGGGAAGGACAGCAGCCCGGCGGTGGCGATGAGCAGCGCCACCGCGAAGAGGCCGTCGCCCACGACGCTGGGGGAGGAGACGGGGTCCGACCCCATGGCCGCCGACCACGCGTTGCCGCTGATGGCCGCGACGCCGGCGATCGCCAGCAGCAGCCACGGCCGTCGGTCGCGGGGCGTCGTACGCCGAGCGCGCAGCGCCGCGCTGGCCGAGCCGAGCACACCCGCGGCGAGGAGCGCGACGGTCGTGACCGAGCCGCGCACGCCCATCGGCAGCCACGGCAGCAGCAGGAGGGTGGTCAGCACCAGCAGGCCCGCGACGACGACACGCGCGGTGTCGAAGTGCGTGCGCCCGAGCGCCGGCCCCCCCGAGTCCATGGCTCGACGCTATCAGCGCCGCCGCCCGGCGGGCGTCGTCCGATCGGGTCCGCCGGTGGTGGCCGTCCGGGTCCTCCCCGGGGGTGGTCCGGTCGCAGGTCCCGCCACGCCATCCTGGGCTCCGGGACGGCACCGTCGCCGTCCCGGGAGGGAGCACCATGATCACCAGCATCGTCTCGCGCGTCCTCGGACGCGGCCGCTCGACCGGCGCCACCACCGGTCGTCCCGTCGGGGGCACCGCCACGGGCGGCAGCCGCTCGCAGGACGAGGCCATCGGCCGCGGCGTGCGCAGCGTCCTCGGCAAGCTCACCGGCCGCCGCCGCTGACCTGCCGCTGACCTGCCGCCGACCCGCGGCACCCGTCGAGCCCCCCGCCCCGGCCCTGCCGGAGCGGGGGGCTCGGTCCGCTCCGCCGGTCCGCTCCGCCGGTCCGCTCCGCCGGTGCGCTCCGCCGGTCCGCTCGCGGCCACGCCGGTCCCGATCTCGCCCGCTCGCTGCCTGGCTCCCGTCGGTGCGCGCCCTCGGCGCACCCGCTGGGCCGCTGGTCCCATCAGCCTCCTGCGTCCCACCGGTCGGCCCGGACCCGCACTTGTCGGCCGACGCGTGGGCCGACAGGTGCGGGTTTCGCCAGCCGGCCGGTGAAACCCGCAGCCCCCTCCGGATCCCCAGACTCCCCACAGCCGGTTCGAGGACCACTGCTGGGCAGGTGCGGTAGGCAGGAGGGGCAGCCCACGACCACCGACCCAGGAGCGCCATGGCGACCCGCCTCACCGTGACCAGCGCCGAGACCACGCCGAGCGGCCTGCGCCGCGTGTGGTTCCGCAGCGACGACCTCTCGGCCGTCGCCGACAGCCACCACACCGACCGCTACGTCAAGCTCGTCCTGCCCCGCCCGGGCGTCGCCTACCCCGCGCCGCTGGAGGAGCTCGACCTGCGGGCGCTGCGCACCACGATGGCCCCCGAGGACCTGCCGGTCGTGCGCACCTACACCGCGCTCTTCCCCGACGTCGCCACCGGCACGCTGGCCATCGACTTCGTGGTGCACGGCGACGAGGGCGTCGCGGGGCCGTGGGCCGCGCGGGCCGCGCCGGGCGACACGCTGGTGGTCAACGGCCCGGGTGGTGCCTGGTCGCCCGACCCCACCGCCGACTGGCACCTGCTCGTCGGCGACGAGTCGGCGCTGCCGGCGGTGACCGCCGCGCTGGCCGCTCTGCCGCCCGACGCGGTCGTGCGGATCGTCGTGCTCGTGGAGTCGCCCGCGCACGCTCCCCGGCTGGATCCCGACGAGCACGGCGAGCTGGTCGTGGCGTACCGCAGCGACGGCGGCACCCTCGAGGCCGCGGTGCGCTCCCTCGACTGGCCGCCCGGGCGGGTCAGTGCCTTCGTGCACGGCGAGGCGGGCGAGGTGATGCGTCGCCTGCGCCCCCACCTGCTCGGCGAGCGCGGCGTCGACCGCGCCGACCTGTCGATCTCCGGCTACTGGCGCCGGGGCCGCACCGAGGAGGGCTTCCGCGAGTGGAAGCAGGCCCAGCCGCGCGACTGACACGGCCCGGCGGGGCCTGACGCGCGGATCGCACGCGCCGGCTGCGTGCGATCCGCGCGCCACGCCAGCCAGGCACCGGCGCCGGCGGCGCGCACCGGCGGCGCGCACCGGCGGCGCGGATCGGGGTCAGGCGCCGGGGTCAGGCGGTGGGGTCGAGGTGGGCGCGCAGGGTGAGCATCGCGGCGTCGACCAGGTCGGGCAGCGAGCGGGCGGGGTCGTCGAGCCACACGTCGTACGCCGCGAGCGCGAGGGCGAGGCTGACCTGGCCCACGGTCTGAGGGAGCAGGTCGCCGGGGCGGGTGCCGGTGCGCGCGGCGACGTGCTCGGCGATGACCTGGCGCCACTCGGCGTAGCGGAGCACGGAGTGCGCCTGGAGCGCCGGGGTGCGCAGGATCAGCCGCATCCGGTCGACGTGGGTGGGGTCGGCGGCGGGCGGGAACTCGTTGAAGGCGCGCACGGCGCGGTGCACGCCGCGCCACAGCGGCTCGTCGGCCGGGGCGTCGGCCAGCAGGTGGCGGAAGCGCGCGAGGGTGAGGTCGAAGCGGCCCCACGGGATGTCGTTCTTGGAGCGGTAGTAGCGGAAGAGGGTCCGCCTCCCGACGCCGACCTCGTCGGCGATCGCGTCGAGCGTGGTGCCCTCGAAGCCGCGCTCGGCGAAGAGTCGGAAGGCGGCCTGCTCGATGGCCGCGTGGGTGGTGACGACCGGTCGCCCCTGACGGCGCGCGCTGTCGTCGACCACGGCCGCAAGGTACACCCGCGGACGCGCGGCGGCCCTGCGCGGCCGGGCGGCGGCGGCACCTGCCCGTTCGGAGGGTTCTGAGGCCGCGCCGGATTCGGGGCCCCTGACCCCTGGCGTTTTGGCCACGGGTGCCATTAGCGTCCGATGTGACCTGCACCACGATCCGCAGCAGCACGAGAGGAGCACCCATGAACCCCGAGGACACCACGCCGGACACCACGCCCGAGGCCGCCGGCCCGGAGGCCGGCCTGACCGCGGAGAGCCTCATCGAGGAGGTCTCGATCGACGGCATGTGCGGCGTGTACTGATGCTCGACGAGGCCTGGACCCTGTCGCCCTCGGTGGCCCTGCGACCCGAGCCCTTCGGTGCGCTGGCCTACCACTTCGGCAACCGGAAGCTCACCTTCCTCAAGCGCCCGGAGCTGGTGGCAGTGGTCCGGGCCCTCGCCGACCACCCCGACGTCCGCACGACCCTCGAGGCCGTCGGCGTGCCCGAGCCGCAGCACGCGGCGTACGCCGGGGCCCTGCGCGGCCTGGCCGACTCCGACATGATCCGCCCGCGCGCCCAGGAGGCCGTCGCATGACCCTCGCCCCCGTCCGACCCGCCACCCCGCCCGCCACCCCGCCCGCCGCCCCGACCACCCGGGAGCGCCCCCTCGGCGGCACGCTGGTCGAGCAGTTCGAGCTCGGCCTCGACGCCCCCATCTGCCTGACCTGGGAGCTCACCTACGCCTGCAACCTCGAGTGCGCCCACTGCCTCTCGAGCAGCGGCCGGCGAGACCCCCGCGAGCTCACCACCGAGCAGGCCGAGGCGGTCATCGACGAGCTGCAGCGCATGCAGGTCTTCTACGTCAACGTCGGCGGCGGCGAGCCCACGATCCGCCCCGACTTCTGGCACCTGCTGCAGTACGCCGTGGACCACCAGGTCGGCGTGAAGTTCTCCACCAACGGCGTGCGCCTGACCCCGGAGAACGCACGGCTGCTGGCCTCGCCCGCCTTCGGCGGCTACGTCGACGTGCAGATCTCCCTCGACGGCGCGACCGCGGAGGTCAACGACCACGTGCGCGGCCCGGGCTCCTACGACACCGCGCTGACCGCGCTGGCCAACCTCCAGGACGCCGGCTTCACCGACGCCAAGATCTCGGTGGTCTGCACGCGGGAGAACATCGGCCAGCTCGACGAGTTCAAGGCCCTCGCCGACCGCTTCGGCGCGACGCTGCGCCTCACCCGGCTGCGCCCCAGCGGCCGCGGCGCCGACGTGTGGGACGAGCTGCACCCGCTGCCCCACCAGCAGCGCGAGCTCTACGACTGGCTGGTCGCCCACGGCGAGGACGTCCTCACCGGCGACTCCTTCTTCCACCTCGCCGCCTACGGCGAGTCGCTGCCCGGGCTCAACCTGTGCGGCGCCGGGCGCGTGGTGTGCCTCATCGACCCCGTCGGCGACGTCTACGCCTGCCCCTTCGCCATCCACGACGAGTTCCTCGCGGGCAACCTGCTCGCCGACGGCGGCTTCCAGAAGGTCTGGCAGACCTCCGAGCTCTTCCTCGGGCTGCGCGCGCCGCAGACCGGCGGGGCCTGCGCGAGCTGCCAGTTCTACGACACCTGCCGCGGCGGCTGCATGGCCGCGAAGTTCTTCACCGGCCTGCCCATGGACGGCCCCGACCCCGAGTGCGTGCAGGGCTACGGCGAGCAGGCGCTGGTCGCCCTCGACGCCGCCGGTGGGCGCCAGGTGCCTGCGTCGAGCCAGGACCACTCCAAGACCGCGCCGACGCGCAACCAGCCGGTGATGCTGACCCTCGGGCGGCGCCCCGACACCCTGACCCTGCCGTCGGCCCCGCCGGTCTCGGCGTGCGCGGAGAGCCCGCTCGCGGGCTTCGTGCCCCCGCCGCCCCAGCAGCCGGTCCAGCAGCCGCCCCAGCAGTCGGTCCAGCAGCCGGTCCAGCAGTCTGACCCGCAGTCGATCCCGCACGCCGAGCAGTGAGGTAGCGCCATGACCAAGCCCGAGTGGCTCTCCAAGGTGGAGAACCCCTGGAAGCAGAACCCGTGGTTCGAGTCGGTGGCGGTGGCCCAGGAGCGGGCCCGCAAGCGCCTGCCCGCGCCGGTCTACGGCGCTCTCGTGGCCGGCTCCGAGCGCGGCCAGACCATCGCCGACAACCAGGCCGCCTTCGCCGAGATCGGCTTCGCCCCGCACGTCGCGGGCCACCAGCCCGAGCGCTCGATGGCCACCACCGTCATGGGGCAGCAGATCTCCCTGCCGGTGGTGATCAGCCCCACCGGGGTGCAGGCCGTCCACCCCGACGGCGAGGTCGCCGTCGCCCGGGCGGCGGCGTCGCGCGGCACGGTCATGGGGCTGTCGAACTTCGCCTCGAAGTCGGTGGAGGAGGTCTGCGCGGTCAACGACCAGACCTTCTTCCAGATGTACTGGACCGGCGACCGCGAGGTGATGCTCCAGCGCATGCAG
The DNA here is from genome assembly GCF_001423135.1 of Nocardioides sp. Leaf307. Classification (NCBI taxonomy): domain Bacteria; kingdom Bacillati; phylum Actinomycetota; class Actinomycetes; order Propionibacteriales; family Nocardioidaceae; genus Nocardioides; species Nocardioides sp. Leaf307. The sequence goes on from NZ_LMNY01000001.1 coordinate 38,229, forward strand.
CGGGCCAAGAAGGCCGGCGCCAAGGGCCTCATCGCCACCCTCGACTGGTCGTTCTCGATGGGCCGCGACTGGGGCAGCCCCGAGATCCCCGAGAAGGTCGACCTGAGGACGATGGTGCGCATGGCGCCCCAGGTGGCGACCAAGGCGCGCTGGCTCTACCAGTTCGGCCGCACGGGCACGATCCCCGACCTCACCGCCCCCAACCTCGCCCCTCCCGGTCAGGCGAAGGGGCCGACGTTCTTCGGCGCCTACTACGAGTGGATGACCACCACCCCGCCCACCTGGGAGGACGTCGCGTGGATGCGCGAGCAGTGGACCCAGCTCAGCGGCATGCCGTTCATGCTCAAGGGCGTCTGCCGCGTCGACGACGCCCTGCGGGCCCGCGACTGCGGCGTCACGGCGATCTCGGTCTCCAACCACGGCGGCAACAACCTCGACGGCACCCCGGCCACCATCCGCGTGATCGCGCCGATCGCCGACGCCGTCGGCCACGACGTCGAGGTGCTCATGGACGGCGGCGTCCGGCGCGGCTCCGACGTGGTCAAGGCCCTGGCCCTGGGCGCCCGCGCGGTCATGATCGGGCGCGCCTACCTGTGGGGCCTGGCCGCCAACGGCGAGCAGGGCGTCGGCAACGTGCTCGACGTGCTGCGCTCGGGCATCGACTCCGCCCTGCTCGGCATGGGTCTGTCGTCGATCGACCAGCTCACCCCCGACCTGCTGGTCGTGCCCGACGGCTTCGTCCGTGCCCTCGGCGTGCCGGCCGACGCGCCGACCCCCGAGGGGGCCCCCGACGCGGCCCCGGACCCGGTCCACCACTGAGGGCCCCGGTGGACCCGCACCCCGCGCCGGCCGGCGTCGCGACGCCGGTCGACCGCCGTGACCTGGCCGACGCCACCTGGCCCGACCTCCCGGCGACCCCGACGGTGCTCGTGCCGCTGGGGTCGCTGGAGCAGCACGGCCCGCACCTCCCGCTCGACACCGACGCCGCGATCGCCGACGCCGTCGCCCGCCGGGTGGCCGAGCTGCTCGACCCCGACGGGTCGGGCGACCTGTGGGTCGCGCCGCCGGTGGTCTACGCCGCGAGCGGGGAGCACCAGATGTTCGCCGGCACCGCCTCGATCGGCACCGACGCGCTCCGCACCCTCCTGGTCGAGCTCACCCGCTCGCTGCGCACGTGGGCCGGCCGGGTGGTCTTCGTCAACGCCCACGGCGGCAACCTCCAGGCCCTCGGTGCGGCGCTGCGCCAGCTGCGCGCGGAGGGTCACGACGTCACCTGGGCGCCCTGCGCGACCGAGGAGGTCGACGCCCACGCCGGCTACACCGAGACCTCGCTGATGCTCCACCTGCGCCCCGCGTCGGTGCGCCTCGACCGCGCGGTGGCCGGCAACACGACGCCGGTGCACGAGCTGCTGCCCGCCCTGCGGAGCGGGGGAGTCGGCGCGGTCTCGGCCAACGGCGTGCTCGGCGACCCCGCGGGCGCGAGCGCCGCGGAGGGCGAGCGGGTGCTCGAGGCGATGGCGCGCGACGTGGTGGAGCGCCTCGCGCGCGAGGGCACCGCTGCGGCGCAGCCCGCCGGGGCCCCCGCGTGAGGGTCGCCCTGGTCACCGGCGCGGCCCGCGGCATCGGCGCTGCGACCGTCGCGCGCCTGGCCGAGGACGGCTGGGCGGTGCTCGCGCTCGACGCGTGCGCCGGCCCCGAGGCGTCGCCGTACGCCCTGCCGACGCGGGCCGACCTCGACGCCGTGGTGGCGCCCTGGCCCGAGGTCGAGGCGTGCGTCGCCGACGTGCGCGACCGCGCCGCCCTCGCCGCCGCCGTCGCCCGGGTGCTGGAGCGCTGGGGCCGCCTCGACGCCGTGGTCGCCGCAGCGGCCGTGGTCGCGGGGGGACGAGCGCTGTGGGAGACCCCCGACGAGGAGCTCGACCTGCTCTGGGACGTCGACGCCCGCGGAGTGTGGCTCACCGCCGCCGTGAGCGTGCCCGCGATGCTGGCCGGGCCCGACCCGTCGGGCTGCCGGTTCGTGGCGGTCGCGTCGGCGGCCGGCACCCACGGCCTCTTCCGGATGGCGGGCTACAACGCGGTCAAGCACGCCGTGGTCGGCCTCGTGAAGGGTCTGGCCGCCGACCTCGTCGGCACCGGCGTCACCGCCGTGGCCGTCTCGCCGGGCTCCACCCGCACCCCCATGCTCGAGCAGACCGCCGCGCTCTACGACACCGACGTCGCCGCCCTCGCCGCCCACCAGCTGCTGCGCCGACCGCTGGAGCCCGAGGAGCTCGCCGCGACCATCGCCTTCTGCTGCTCGCCGGCCGGCGCCGTGCTCCACGGCGGCGTCGTCCACGCCGACGGCGGCTTCCCCGGATGAGGGTCCCGCGCCGATGAGTCTCGACGCCCCGACCCGCGCCGACGCCGCGGCTCCCCGCGCCGCCCGCCCCCCCGACCGGCTGCCCGACGGCTTCCGGGTGGCCCTGCGCCCCGACGTACGCCGCCTCGACGGCGGACGGCTGCTCGTCGGGGGCTCGCCGATGCGCGCGATGCGGCTCTCGCCCGCGGCGCTCGCCGTGCTGGGCGACGGCGGCTTCGTGGTGACCGACGACCGCTCGGCCGCGCTGGCCGCGAGCCTGCTGCGCGCCGACGTCGCGGAGCCGGTGCTCGACCCCGCACCGGTCGCGGCCGACCTGCTCACCGTGGTGCTGCCCGTGCGCGACCGCTGCGACCAGCTCGACCGCGCGCTGGGCGCCCTGGGTCGGGCCTGCCGCGTGCTCGTCGTCGACGACGCCTCCCGCGACCCCGCCGCCGTCGCCGCGGTCGCCCGCCGCCACGGCGTCGAGGTGCTCGCGCTCGCCGTCAACGTCGGGCCGGGCGGCGCCCGCAACGCCGGCCTGGCGCACGTGCGCACGCCCTACGTCGCCCTCGTCGACTGCGACGTCACCGTCGGCACCGACCTGCTCCTGCGCCTGGCCCGGCACCTCCTCGACCCGACGGTCGCGCTGGTCGGCCCGCGGGTGGTCGGCCGGGCGCGCAGCACGCGGGCGCGGTGGTGGGAGAGCTACGACGAGGTCGCCTCCTCGCTCGGCCTCGGCACCCGCGGCGGGGTCGTGCGCCCGGGCGCCGCGGTCGGCTGGCTGCCCGCCGCCTGCCTGGTCGGGCGGGTCGCCGACCTCGGCGAGGGCTTCGAGCCCGGGCTGCGGGTGGCCGAGGACGTCGACCTCGTCTGGCGCCTCGACGCCGCCGGTCGCACCGTGCGCTACGACGCGGGCGAGCAGGTCGACCACGACGCCCGGGCCACCGTGCGCGGCTGGCTGGGCCGCAAGGTGCTCTACGGCACCGGTGGGGCGCTGCTGGCCCAGCGCCACGGCGACCGCGGCGCGCCCGCGGTGCTCTCACCGGAGCTGGCGCTCGCCGCGGCGGCGCTGCTGCTGCGCCGCCGCTGGTCGGCCCCGGTGGCGGCCCTGGCCGTGGCCCGCGGCGCGCACGCGCTGGCCACCACGCTGCCCGAGGCGCCGGAGCGCCCGCGCCTGGCCGCCGGCCTCACCGCCCGCGGCCTGGGCTGGGCCGTGCGCCAGGAGACCGGCCTGCTGCTGCGGCACTGGTGGCCGCTCACCGTGGTCGGCGTCGCCCTCAGCCGCGACGTGCGCCGCGCCGTCGTCTCGGCCCTCGTGGTCGACCTGGTGGTCGGCGTGCGCGAGCACCCCCGCGCCGACCCCCGCCTGCTGCTGCTCGGCCGCCGCCTCGACGACCTCGCCTACGGCACCGGCCTGTGGCTGGGCGCTCTGCGCGCCCGCTCGCCGCGCTGCCTGCTGCCGCGCTCGCCGCGCTCGCCGCGCTCGCGTCGCTGAGCCGCCCGTGCGAGCGGACCGCAGTCCGTCAACAAGAACGTTGACGGTCGAGCGCGGGGCGCCGTACGGTCGGGGCGGTCCCCGACCGTCGGGCCGACCGAGTGAAGCCGAGGACCACGATGACCCGACCTTCCCGTCCGTGCTGCGACCGTGTGAGGGGAGCCGGGTGGTGAGCACTCCGGTGCGGGCGGCGCTCCGGGGCGCGGTCGTCGGCGGCGGCACCATGGGGGTGGGCATCGCCTACGTGATGGCCACCCACGGCCTGCGCACCACGGTGGTGGAGCCCAGTGCCGAGCGCGTGAGGGCCCTGCGCGACGAGGTGGACGCCGCGCTGGCCGGCGGCGTCGCCCGCGGACGCCTCGACGAGGCGCGGGCCGACGCCGTCCGCGAGGGCCTCGTGGTCGTCGGGTCGGTCGAGGACCTCCCCGTGGGTCTGGACGTGATCGTGGAGAGCGTGCCCGAGCGGGCGGACCTCAAGGCGGCAGTGCTCGCCGCGGCCGAGGCGCTCGCTCCACGACTGCTCGCGACCAACACGAGCTCGATGTCGGTGGACGCCCTGGCTGCTCCCTTGGCGCATCCTGAGCGTTTCTGCGGCCTGCACTTCTTCAACCCGGTCTGGTCGATCGGGCTCGTCGAGGTGGTCCGGGGGGCTCGCACCGGCGCGGAGTCCCTCGCCCTCGCCCTCGACCTCGTCGGGGCGATGGGCAAGGAGAGCGCCGTCGTCAACGACTCGCCGGGCTTCGCCACCAGCCGGCTCGACCTGACGCTGGCGTTGGAGTCCATCCGGATGCTCGAGGAGGGTGTCGCCGCGGCCGAGGACATCGACCGGGCCGTGCGGCTGGCCTACCGCCACCCGGTCGGGCCGCTCACGCTCAGCGACATCGTCGGTCTCGACGTGCGCCTCGACATCAGCCGTCAGCTCGAGGTGTCCCTCGGCCCGCGGTTCGCGCCCCCGCGCCTGCTCGAGGAGATGGTCGCCGAGGGTCGGCTGGGCCGGAAGTCGGGGCGCGGGTTCTTCGACTGGTCCGAAGGAGAGCGCCCGTAGGCCTTGTGGAGCGTCAACGCATGTGTTGATACTGGTGTGACCGACACCACCTGAGGAGTGACCGTGCGCGACGCCGTGATCGTGGAAGCCATCCGTACCCCCGTCGGGAAGCGGGGCGGCGGCCTGTCCGCCGAGCACCCGGTCGACCTCTCGGCCGACCTGCTCGTCGCCCTCGCCGCCCGGACCGGACTCGACCCCGCCCTGGTCGACGACGTCCACTGGGGCTGTGTGCACCAGGTCGCCGAGCAGACCTACAACGTGGCGCGCAACGCGGTGATCGCTGCCGGGTGGCCCGAGTCGGTGCCCGGCACGACCCTCGACCGGCAGTGCGGCTCCTCCCAGCAGGCCGTGCACTCCGCCGCCGCCATGGTCGTCTCGGGGCAGGCCGACATCGTCGTCGCCGGCGGCGTCGAGGTGATGAGCCGCGTGCCGATGGGGGCCTCGGTGCTCGACAAGGACCCGTTCGGGGAGCGCTTCGCCGCCCGCTACGACGGGCGTCGACCCCACATGGGCCTCGGCGCCGAGGAGATCAACCGTCGCTGGTCGCTCACCCGCACCCAGCTCGACGAGTTCGCGCTGTCGTCGCACGAGAAGGCGGCCCACGCCCAGAAGAACGGCCTCTTCGAGAGCCAGATCGTCCCGGTGACCACTGCCGACGGAGTGACCGTCGAGCACGACGAGGGCATCCGGCCGGGCGGCTCGCTGGAGAAGCTCGCCGGCCTGCGGTCGGTCTTCGCCGAGGACGGCCTGCTCACCGCCGGCAACAGCTCCTCGATCAACGACGGCGCGGCGGCGCTGCTGGTCATGACCGGCGACAAGGCGCGAGAGCTCGGCATGACGCCGATCGCGCGGGTGCACACCGCCGTCGTCGCGGGCGACGACCCCATCATCAGTCTCACCGCCCTGATCCCCGCCACCCGCAAGGCCATGGACCGCTCGGGCCTGTCGCTCTCCGACATCGGCGTCTTCGAGGTCAGCGAGGCCTTCGCCTCGGTGCCGCTCGCCTGGCAGAAGGAGATCGGAGCCGACCCGGCCCTGATGAACCCCCACGGTGGTGCGATCTCCATCGGCCACCCGCTCGGCGCCAGTGGGGCTCGGCTGATGACCACGATGGTCCACCACATGCGCGAGGCCGGCGTGCGCTACGGCCTCCAGACGATGTGCGAGGGCGGCGGGCTCTCCAACGCCACGATCCTCGAGCTGCTCTGACCCGGTCGACCTGCCACGCGCCGTCCACCACCCGCCACCACGAGGAGTCCCGATGTCCGACCTGAAGCTGAGCCACTCTCCGCTCATCCCGGAGACCGAGGAGCGTCGGGCGTTGCGGGAGTCGGTGGCGGCCCTGGCCGGCAAGTACGGTCGTGCCTACTTCCAGGAGGCGGCAGCCCGGGGCGGCTTCCCCGACGAGCTCTACCGCGACCTCGGGCACGCCGGCTTCCTGGGCGTGAACATGCCCGAGGAGTGGGGCGGCGGGGGCGGGGGCCTGGCCGACCTGGCCGTCGTGATCGAGGAGTGCGCCGCCCAGGGCTGCCCGATGCAGATGATCGTCATCAGCTCGATCACCGCATCGATCATCGCCCGCCACGGATCCGAGGTGCTCAAGGAGAGGTGGCTGGAGGGGATCTGCAGCGGGGAGAAGAAGGTGGTCTTCGCGATCACGGAGCCCGACGCCGGCACCAACACCCACAACATCTCCACCACCGCGACGCCGTCGCCCGGCGGCGGGTGGACCCTCACGGGACAGAAGTACTGGACCTCCGGGGTCGACGAGGCCGACGCCGTCATGGTGGTGGCCCGCGATGCCGAGCCGGGCCCCGACGGCAAGCGCACGCTGTCGCTCTTCCTGATCCCGACGGACGCGCCCGGATTCAGCTACACCGTGATCGACTCGGCCCTGCGGGCGCCGGAGCGACAGTTCGTCACCTTCTACGACGACGTGCCCGTCGCCGCCGACTCGATCGTCGGTGACCAGGGCCGCGGTCTCCAGCAGGTCTTCGCCGGGCTCAACCCCGAGCGGGTCGCTGCTGCGGCGATCGCCTCCGGCATCGCGCTGTACGCCCTGCAGCGCGGAGCGCTCTACGCCAACCAGCGCACGGTGTGGAGCCAGCCCATCGGCGCCCACCAGGGCCTGTCGCACCCCCTCGCCAAGGCCTACATCGACGTGCAGCAGGCCCGGCTGATGAACTTCCGCGCCGCGGAGCTCTACGACACCGGTCAGGACGCCGCCTGCGCCGAGGCGGCCAACATCGCCAAGCTCGCCGCCGCCGACGCCTGCCTGCTCTCACTCGACCAGGCGATGCAGACCCACGGTGGCAACGGCCTGTCCAACGAGTATGGGCTCTCCGACCTGTGGTTCACCGCACGCATGCTCAAGACGGCTCCCGTGAGCCGCGAGATGGTCCTCAACTACGTCGCGCAGCACAGCCTCGGGCTGCCCAAGAGCTACTGAGGAGAGCGGCGTGACCTTCACCTTCGCGGAGGCGCTGGGCGACCTGGCGTCCCGCACCCCCGACGCCACGGCCATCCTCTTCGAGGAGCAGCGCCTCAGCTTCGCCGACCTCCACGGCCGGGGCACCCGGCTGGCCCACGTGCTCGACGGTCTCGGCGTCGCCGACCAGCGGCGCGTCGGGTTCCTGGGCAGGAACTCCCCGGCCTTCTTCGAGCTGGCCCTGGCCTGCAGCCTCCAGGACGCCGTGCTCGTCGGGCTCAACTGGCGACTCTCCCGCTCCGAGCTGGTCTCGATCACCGCCGACGCCGACCTGTCGCTGCTGGTGGTCTCGCCCGACCTCGTGCACCTGGTCGACGCCGACGCCGGGGTGCGCGTCGTGACCACGGGGTCCGAGCTCGACGCCCTCGTCGCCGCGGCCGACGACACCCCGGTCGAGACGCGCACGCGTGGGGAGAGCGTGCTGCTGCAGTTCTACAGCTCCGGCACGACCGGCCTGCCCAAGGGCACGCTCATCACCAACGACAACCTCGCCTTCACCCGGACCAGCGGTCGCCTGCTCTACGGCATGGACGCCGACACGGTGAACCTGGTGCCCTCGCCGCTCTTCCACATCGGCGGCGCGGGCTACGGCTCGACCGCCCTGACCCAGGGCGGCACGACCGTGCTGGTGCCCGACTCGGACCCCCTCACGCTGCTGGGTGCGATCGAGCGTCACGGGGTGACCCACGCCTTCATGGTGCCTGCCGTGATCCAGGGCATCGTCGGCTCGCCGGCGCTGCGCACCTCCGACGTCTCCAGCCTGCGGCTGGTGGCCTACGGCGGGGCACCCATGAGCGAGGCGCTCCTGGAGTCGGCGATCGCGGCACTGCGCTGCGACTTCCTCGGTGTCTACGGGATGACCGAGACCTCGGGCACCGTGGTCGCGCTGGCTGCCACCGACCACGACCCGGGCGGCCCGCGCGCCCACCTGCTGCGCTCGATCGGCAAGGCCCTGCCGTGGGCCTGCGAGGTCGAGGTGCGTGACCCGGTGACACTCGAGGCGGCCGAGGTGGGCGCCGTGGGGGAGATCTGGGTCCGCTCGGGCCAGGTGACGCCCGGCTACTGGCGCCAGCCGGAGGCGACCGCGCAGGCGCTGACCGCCGACGGCTGGCTGCGCACCGGGGACGCTGCCTACCGCGACGCCGACGGCTTCCTCTTCCTCCACGACCGGATGAAGGACATGGTCATCACCGGCGGTGAGAACGTCTATCCCGCCGAGGTCGAGAACGTCCTGGCCCACCACCCGGCGGTGCTGGAGGTCGCGGTGATCGGCGTGCCGTCGCGGCGGTGGGGCGAGAGCGTCAAGGCGCTCGTCGTGCCCCGCCCCGGCGTCGAGGTCGACGCCGCCGACCTGATCGCCTTCGCCCGCGACCGCCTCGCCCACTACAAGTGCCCCCGCGCGGTCGAGACCATCGAGGTCCTTCCCCGCAACGCCTCGGGCAAGATCCTCAAGAAGGAGCTGCGCATGTCCCACGGAAGTCCCGTCTCGTGAGCGCCGAGGTGGCAGGTGTCGAGAAGGGCTCCGTCGGGGCCGTGCCCGACCGGGTCCTACCGCTGGTGAGGCGGTGGACGGTGAGCTGGCTCAACGGCCACGACCCCGCTGCGTGCGAGGACCTGCTCGCCGAGGACTACCGGCTGCGTATCGGCACCTTCGAGGTCGACCGCCGTGACGACTACGTCGAGGCCACGGTCGGCCAGCTCGCGCAGTTCCCCGGGCTCGTGCTGACTGTGCACGACGTGCTGACCAACGGCCGCCAGGCAGCGGTGCACTTCACCGAGCACGGCGTCTCGCTGCGCCACGACGGCAACGCCGCGGCCTGGACAGGGGTCGTGCTCTTCGACTCCGACTCCGACTCCGGGGTCAGGGGCAACGGGGCTGGCGGCGACCGGCTGACCCGCGCCTGGGCCGAGGAGGACTACGCCGCGCGGCGTCGACAGCTCGCCTCGGGCACGCCCGACCCGGTCGGCTCCCCGGCCGTGGCGCCGTGGGACACCCCCGCGGAGCCCGCCGACCCGACCGCCGAGTCCGTCGTGCTGGCGTGGCTGGAGGCAGGGTTGCCAGCGGTCGAGGGCGTGGTCTGGGACGACGCGGATCTCGACGACGCCGGCCCTGCGCTGACGGCGCACGGCGGGGAGGTCGACGTGGTGGTGTCGGCGGGCTCGCGGGTCGCCTTCCACGGGCGTCTCGCCGGCGCGGCGGCCGACGGCTCCGGCGGCAGCGCCGTGATGGACGTGGCCGGCTTCGTCACCGTGGTCGACGGGAAGGTGGCGAGCGGGGTCGTGGTCTCCGACCGGCTGGCGGCCCGCTCGGCGCTGAAGAAGTCGCGGCAGGCGGACTGATGGGTGCCGCGGTCGGTGTCGAGGACGTCGGGGCCGTGCGCGTGGTCACCCTCGACCGCCCCGCGGTGCGCAACGCCCTCGACCTCCCGACCGCGACCGCCCTGGCCGAGGCCCTCGACGGCCTCGACGACGATCCGGCCCTGGCCGTGGGGGTGATCACCGGCGCCGGCGGCCACTTCTGCGCCGGCATGGACCTCAAGGCCTTCCTCGCCACCGGGCAGCGTCCGGAGGTGCCCGGCCGCGGTCTCGGCTTCACCCGTCGGCCGCCGGTCAAGCCGCTGGTGGCCGCCGTCGAGGGCACGGCCCTCGCGGGTGGCTTCGAGCTCGTGCTGGCCTGCGACCTCGTCGTGGCCGCCCTGGACGCGCGTCTCGGCCTCCCCGAGGCCAGGCTGGGTCTGGTGGCGGGGGCGGGTGGCCTCCTGCGGCTCTCCGCACGCGTGCCCCGGGCGGTCGCGATGCGGTGCGCCCTCACGGGGGAGCCGTTCTCGGCGCAGGAGGCGGAGCGATGGGGCCTGGTCAACGAGGTGACGGCGCCCGGGGAGGCGCTCGACCGCGCCCTGGCCCTCGCGCGCCAGGTCGCGGCCAGCGCGCCGGGCTCGCTGCGGGCGAGCAAGGAGCTGCTCGACCGGCGGCTCGCGCCCTCGGCCGACGACGTGGCCCGTCAGGACGAGCTGCTCGAGGCGCTCGCCGCCTCCGACGACGCTCGCGAGGGTGCACGCGCCTTCGCCGAGAAGCGCCCACCCGTGTGGGGCCGGACGCCCTAGTGGGCGGCCCCCGAGGTGCTGCGGGCGGCGGTGCGCGCTGCGCGCCTGCCCTCCTCCGGCCGCCCCGAGGGCGCTGGGGAGGGAGGCCGCCCGCCCTTCCCGGACTTTTGTCAACACCAGGGTTGACGCCCGCACCTCAGGGTGGTGTGATCGACACCACAGCCCGGCGCACGACTCGGAGTGCCCCTGGCGACACGCAGCCATCCGGCCCGCCAGGCCCTTCGCGAAGGACGCTTCCCATGTCGCAGAGCACGCTCGCCAGCCCGACCCTCGAGGCGATGCTCGCCGGCCTCCGTGCCGACGAGGTCGTCGACGCCACCGCCCTCTACATCGACGGGCGGTGGGTCGCCTCCGACGCGCCCGGGCGCATCGAGGTGCGCAGCCCGGTCACCGAGCAGGTCATCGCCGAGGTCGCCGAGGGCGCCGCCGCCGACGTCGACAAGGCCGTCGCCGCCGCGCGGGCCGCCTTCCCCGCCTGGGCGGCCCTGGCCCCCTCCGAGCGGGCGGCCTACCTCACCAGGACCTCCGAGCTGCTCGTCGAGCGGATGGAGGCCCTCGCCGAGCTCGGGTCGCGGGACATCGGAGCCCCGCTCGAGGCGGTCAAGGCCGTGCAGCTGGGCCTGCCGATCTTCAACTTCGGCTACTACGCCGACCTGGCCACCTCCTACGACTTCGAGGGCACCGAGATCGGGAACTCCCTCATCGTGCGCGAGCCGGTGGGCGTGGTCGGCTGCATCACGCCGTGGAACTTCCCCCTGCACCAGGTGGCCCTCAAGGTGGCCGCGGCCTTCGCCGCCGGCTGCACCGTGGTGGTGAAGCCCACCGAGGTCACCCCGCTCCTGGTGGTGGCCCTGGCCGAGATCTTCGACGAGATCGGCCTTCCGGCCGGTGTCTTCAACATGGTCCATGGCAACGGGCCCGGGGTCGGCGAGGCTCTCGTCGCGCACCGCGACGTCGACATGATCTCCTTCACCGGGTCGACGCGAGCCGGCAAGCGGATCGCCGAGGTCGCCGCCGGCACGGTGAAGCGGGTCGCGCTCGAGCTCGGCGGCAAGTCGGCCAACGTCATCCTCGATGACGCCGACCTCGAGCAGGCCGTCACCGGGGGACTGGCCAACGCCTACCTCAACTGCGGCCAGGCCTGCACCGCGCTCACCCGGATGCTCGTGCCGGCCTCGCGTCTCGCCGAGGTCGAGGAGATCGCCACCCGTGTCGCCGCGACCTACACCACGGGCCCGTGGGACCAGGAGTCCAGCGTGCTCGGCCCCCTGGTCAACGCCACCCAGCACGAGAAGGTGCGGGGCTTCATCCAGACCGGCATCGACGAGGGCGCGCGCCTGGTGGTCGGGGGCCTGGAGAACGAGCACGAGAGCGGCTACTTCGTGACGCCGACGATCTTCAGCGACGTCACCAACGACATGACCATCGCCCGGGAGGAGATCTTCGGCCCCGTGCTCTCGATCCTCCCCTACTCCGACGAGGAGGAGGCCGTCTCGATCGCCAACGACACCGACTACGGCCTCGCCGGCGCGGTGTGGTCCGGCGACGACGAGCGAGCGCTGCGCGTGGCCAAGCGGCTGCGAGCCGGCCAGATCGAGGTCAACGGCGGAGCGTTCAACCCCGCGGCTCCGTTCGGCGGCTACAAGCAGTCGGGCCTGGGCCGCGAGGCCGGCCCGGCGGGCATCGAGGAGTTCCTCGAGACCAAGGCCATCCAGCGCTGAGCGGCGCCGCACCGCGGCGCCCACCGGCACGACGTACCAGCCAGCACGACCATCTCGGGACCACCCAGCACCGTCAGGACCGACCAAAGGACAAGCGCGTGAAGACCAAAGCAGCAGTGTTGTGGGGAGCCGACCAGGACTGGCAGGTCGAGGAGGTGGAGCTCGGCGACCCGGTCGCCAACGAGGTGCAGGTGCAGCTCGCCGCCTCCGGCCTGTGCCACTCCGACGAGCACGTGCGCGTCGGCGACATCCCGATGGTGGAGCCCGGCGCGTTCCCCTTCATCGGAGGGCACGAGGGCGCGGGGGTCGTGACCAAGGTCGGCCCCGGGGTCACCAGCGTCAAGGAGGGCGACCACGTCGTCCTCGGCTTCATCCCCTCCTGCGGGCAGTGCGCAGCCTGCGCCCGCGGTCACCAGAACCTCTGCGACCTCGGTGCGACGCTGCTCACCGGCCAGGCCATCGCCGACAGCACCAACCGCATCCAGGTGAAGGGGCAGAACGCCTCGCCGATGTGCCTGCTCGGCACCTTCTCGCCCTACGTCACCGTGCACGAGGCCTCGGCGATCAAGATCCTGCCCGACATCCCGCTCGACAAGGCCGCCCTCGTGGGCTGCGGTGTCACCACCGGATGGGGCTCCTCGGTCTACGCCGCCGACGTGCGGGCCGGCGAGACCGTGGTCGTGGTCGGCGTCGGCGGCATCGGCGCCAACGCCGTGCAGGGCGCCCGTGCTGCCGGAGCCCGTCACATCGTCGCGATCGACCCCGTGCCGTTCAAGCGTGAGATGGCGATGAAGCTCGGCGCCACCCACGCCTACGCCAGCATCGAGGAGGCGACGGCGCCGGTCACCGACCTGACGTGGGGTGCGATGGCCCAGAAGGCGATCATCTGCGTGGGCCGGATCCGCGGTGAGGACATCGCCGGCACCCTGTCGCTGGTCGGCAAGGGCGGCACGGCGGTCGTCACCGGCATGGGCTCCATGCTCGACACCGACGTCAGCCTCAGCCTCTTCGAGCTGACCCTGCTCCAGAAGCGGCTGCAGGGCGCGATCTTCGGCTCGGGCAACCCCCGCTTCGACATCCCCAACCTGCTGCGCCTCTACATGGAGGGCGAGCTCATGCTCGACGAGCTGATCACCACCCGCTACCGCCTGGAGGACATCAACCAGGGCTACGCCGACATGAACGCCGGCACCAACATCCGCGGCCTCATCGAGTACGGCCCCGCCGACTGGTGAGTCGGCCCCGGGTCCCGGGGGAAGCAGCGGCCCGGTCGTCCTCGGACGACCGGGCCGCTGTGCGTGTGCGTCGGGCCCTCCCCGTCGCCGCCCCGGATTCAGCCGTGGGGACCGCCGGCGACGTAGAGGACCTGGCCGGTGACGAAGCCGGACCGCACGTCGGCGAAGAACGACACCGCCTGGGCGATGTCGTCGGGCGCGCCGGCCCGCCCCACCGCGATCCCGGCCACCTGCTCGGAGACCAGGTCGTCGAAGGACACGCCTGCGCGCTCGGCCAAGGCCCGCGTCATCTCGGTGACGGTGAAGCCCGGCGCGACGGCGTTGACGGTCACGCCGTAGCGACCCAGCTCGAGGGCGAGGGTCTTGGTGAGGCCTTGCAGCCCGGCCTTGGCCGCGGAGTAGTTGGCCTGGCCCACGGTGCCGAGGGCGGCGATCGAGGACAGGTTGACGATGCGGCCCCAGCCGCGCGTGGTCATGTGGCGCTGGGCCTCCCTGCTCATCAGGAACGCGGAGCGCAGGTTGACGTCGACCACGGTGTCCCAGTCGTCGAGGCTCATCTTGAAGGCGAGGCCGTTGCGCAGGACCCCCGCGTTGTTGACCAGCACCAGCGGGGGACCGAGCTCCTCGGCCACCCGGGCCACGCCGGCGACGACGGTGTCCTCCCGCGACACGTCGGCCCCGACGGCCAGCGCTCGCCGGCCCCGTTCCCTCACACGATTCACGGTCTGCGCGCACGCGGCCTCGTCGAGGTCGACGACAGCGACGTCGTGTCCGTCGTCGGCCAGACGCACGGCGATCTCGGCGCCGATGCCGCGGGCCGCCCCGGTCACGATCGCGACCGGGGGCCCTGCGGGCTCCTTGCCGACCGCCTCGCGGGTCACGACGCGGCGCCGGTCGGCTGGAGCTCGGCGCGGGCGCGCTCGGCGAGCAGGAACTTGCGGGGCCGCCCGCTGGGGGTGACCGGCACCTCGTGGGCGCCGATGGCCACCACGTGCCGGGGGACCTTGAAGCGGGCCAGACGGGCGGTGCACAGGGCGAGGAGCTCGTCGACGTCGACGGCGCGGCCTGGGCGCAGGACGACGTAGGCGACGCCGACCTCGCCCATCCGCCGGTCGGGGAGCGGCACGACGTGGGCCTGGTTGACGGCATCGTGTGAGGTCAGCACGTCCTCGATCTCCTTGGGCACGACCTGCTCTCCGCCGCAGCGGTAGCAGTCCTTGCTGCGTCCCACGAGCGTGAGGTAGTCGTCGACGTCGAGGCGGCCCAGGTCGCCCGTGCGGAGCCAGCCGTCGTCGGTGAAGGCGGCGGCGTCCTCCTCGGGCTTGCGGTGGTAACCAGGGGTGACCCCGGGCCCGCGCACCTGGAGCTCGCCGACCTGGTCGACCCCGAGCACCGCGCCGGTGGCGGGGTCGACGACGCGGTAGACCGCGAGCCGGCCGCCCAGGGCGGGGTCGCCGGCGACGCCGACGTCGCGCAGCCTGCCGTTGGTGCTGAGGCGGCGCTCACGGGGGTCGTCGGGCCGGGTGACGGTGGTCGAGGCGGTGGTCTCGCTCATCCCGTAGCCCGTGGTGAGCTCGAGGGGGCCGAGGACGGCCTCGATCCGGTGCCACAGTCCGGTGGGGGAGACGCCGCCGGAGGAGATCATGGAGCTCAGCGACGACAGGTCGTGGACCGGCCCACCCGTCTCGACCTCGTCGAGCAGGGCCTGGGTCATCGTCGGGATGAGCAGCACGTCGTCGACGTGGTGGCGCTCGATCGCCGCCAGCGTCGCGGCAGGGGTGAACGTCAGCTGTGGCACGATCGAGCCGCCGACGAAGAGCGTCGCGAGCAGGCCCTCGACGTAGCCGTAGACGTGGTACATCGGCAGGGAGAACAGCACCCGGCGACCATCCTGGAAGGCCCGGCCGAAGGCACTGCCGTACGCCGTGCGCAGCAGCATGTCGTGGGTGAGCAGCACGCCCTTCGGGCTGCCGGTCGTGCCGGACGTGTAGAGCACGTCCGCGGGGGCGCCCGGACCGGTCGAGGTCACGGGCTCCCAGCCCTCGTCCGTACCGCCGAGCTCCTCGACGGTGCGGGCTCCGGGGCGCGGCGTGCGTCCCTCCCCGGTCAGGACGAAGACCGCCCGCAGGTCGGGCAGGTCGGACCCTCCTCCACCGGACTCCCAGCCGGGGGCGAGGTCGTCGAGCATGTCGAGGTAGTCGAGGTCTCGGAACGCGTCCATCGTGACCAGCGCCGAGGCACCCGACTGGCGCAGCACGTAGCCCAGCTCGTCGCGGCGGTTGAGGAAGTTCACCGGCACCGCGGTGGCCCCGGCGCGCGCGATGGCGTACTTGAGCGCCACGAACTCCGGGTGGTTGGCCATGACCAGGGCCACGAGGTCCCCGGGGCGCACCCCGGCGGCGACCAGGCCACGCGCCAGGCGACGTGACCAGTCCGCGACCTCGCGGTAGGTCCAGCTGCGGTGGTCGGTGACGACGTAGGGGCGGTCACCGAACTCCTCGACAGCGGCGTCGAGCTGCTCGTCGAGGCGTCGCGCGACCCAGGCCGGGTGCCGCCCCTCGAGCGCCTCCTGGCGCTCGGCCACGCTGGGGAGCATCGGCTCAGCCCTTCCCGTTCTGCGCGGCCACGCCCTGGTCGGCGCGGGTGCGGAGGTGGTCGTCGTGCTGCTCGTCCTCGCGGCCGCCCTGCCGACCGCGCGAGGCCTGGTAGGCGTCCCAGTAGGTGCGGTGGTGGGAGAAGGGCTCATCGCGGTCCTCGACCGCGGCGCGCACCCCGTGGGCGTCCTGGAACCGCTTGAAGTCCGCCATCGCAGGCCCGGCGATGGCCATGGCGTCGGCGTCGTTGGCGGCCGCGATCGCCGAGGCGATGCCCATGGCGTCCCACCACCGGTTGGTGGCCTCCTTGTGGGAGTAGAGCATCTCCAGCGGCACGTGCGCGATGCGCTCGGCGTAGGCCATGGCCACGTCGAGCACCTCCTCGGCGGGCACGGCGCGGTTGGCGAGCCCGAGCTCGGCGGCCTCGGTGCCGGTCATGCTGTCGCCGGTGAACAACCACTCCTTGGTCTTGCGCATGCCTAGGTGGACCGGCCACAGACCGAACGTGTGGATCTCGCCCATGGTGCGGGCCTCGGGCTGCCCGAACTGCGCGTCGTCGGCGGTGAAGACGATGTCGAGCACGCCGGCGAGATCGAGCCCACCGGCGACACACGCCCCTCGCACGACCCCGACAGTGGCCTGGCGGATGCGCCACAGGCGCATCCACCTCTCGCGGGACTCGTGGAACTCGCGCCTGGAGAAGATCGGCGCACGCCGGTGGGGGCGGCTGTCCTCGGGACGCGAGGGCTCCCCGCTGCCCCACAGGTAGCCCCACTCGGTGAGGTCGTAGCCGGTGCAGAAGTTCTTGCCGTTGCTCTTCACGACGAGCACGCGGGTGTCGTCGTCGCGGTCGAGGTCGTCCATGACGAGGTCCATGTCGTCGCGCATCTGCCGGCACAGGGCGTTGCCACGGTCGGGGCGGTTGAGGGTCATCGTCGCGATGCGGTCGGACTTCTCGTAGACGAGCGTTTCGAGCTCCATGGGTGGCCTTCCTGTCTGCTCGTCGTCGGCTCGGCCGACGCGGCGCTGGGTGATGCACGTCACTGTGGATCAACATAAGCGTTGACGCGGGGTGTCGCAAGGAGTCCTCCCTGTCCCGTCAACAAGTGTGTTGACCGAGCGGATCGCGATGGCTACCGTCGGTGTTCCGGAGCACGACGAGCGAGGAGACCGGCTGTGGTGGACCCTGTGGTGGACGTGACCGAGGTCGACGTCGTGGTGGTGGGGGCCGGCTTCGCCGGTCTGCGTGCCCTGCACACGCTGCGCGGGGCGGGCCACTCGGTGGTGGTGCTCGAGGCGGGCGACGACATCGGCGGCGTCTGGCAGTGGAACCGCTACCCCGGTGCGCGCTGCGACGTGGAGAGCTACGACTACTCCTACGGCTTCTCCTCCGAGCTCGAGCAGGAGTGGCGCTGGAGCGAGCGCTACGCGACCCAGCCCGAGATCCTGCGCTACATCCACCACGTGGCCGAGCGCTTCGACCTGCGTCGAGACGTCCGCCTCGGCCAGCGGATGGTCGACTCCACCTGGGACGACGCGAGCGCCCGCTGGTCGGTGAGCACCGAGAGTGGCGGGGCCTGGAGGTCCCGCTTCCTGGTCATGGCCACGGGGCAGCTCTCGACCACCAAGACCCCGAGCCTGCCCGGCCAGGACGACTTCCGCGGCCAGGTGCTGCTCACCGCGCAGTGGCCCCGCGAGGGCGTCGACCTGTCCGGCAAGCGGGTCGGGGTCATCGGCACCGGGTCGTCCGGCATGCAGCTGATCCCCGTCGTCGCCCAGGAGGCCGCCCACCTCACGGTCTTCCAGCGCACCCCCAACTTCAGCGTGCCGGCCACCAACGGGCCGATCAGTGACGAGCGTGACGCCGAGGTCAAGGCGTCCTACGCCGAGCGCCGCGAGGCCTCGCGCAACTCGCCGAGCGGTCTCGGCACCATCCCCATCAGCAGGACCTCCGCGCTCGAGGTGAGCGACGCCGAGCGTCGTGAGCGCTACGAGGACTACTGGGCCACCGCCGGCTTCGGGTTCGCGCTCGTCTACTACGACATCCTGCGCGACCGGGCCGCCAACGACACCGCCGCCGACTTCATCCGGGAGAAGATCGCCGCCAAGATCGACGACCCCGTGCTGCGCGAGAAGCTGATGCCGCGCGACTTCCCCTTCGCCGCCAAGCGCCCCTCGGTCGACAGTGGCTACTTCGAGACCTTCAACCGCGACGACGTCACGCTCGCCGACATCCGGGAGGATCCGCTGCAGGCGATGACCCCGACCGGGCTCCGCACGGCGAGCGGTGCGGAGCACGACCTCGACGTCGTCGTATTCGCCACCGGCTTCGACGCCCTCACGGGCTCCCTGCTGCGTCCGACCATCACCGGTCGGGGTGGGCTCACGTTGAAGGAGAAGTGGTCGGCCGGGCCGGTCACTCAGCTCGGGCTGTGCGTGCACGACTTCCCCAACCTGTTCATCGTCGCAGGTCCGGGCAGCCCCTCCCTGCTGAGCAACGTGCTGCTGTCGACCGAGCAGCACGTCGACTGGATCGCCGCGCTCCTCGCCCACCTGGAGTCCGTCGGCGCCGACGTCGTCGAGGCGACCGAGGCGGCCGAGCAGGCGTGGGTGGCCCACGTGAACGAGCGGGCCCAGGAGACGCTCTACCCGCTCGCCACGAGCTACTACAACGGTGACGAGGTCGAGGGGAAGCCTCGGGTCTTCATGCCCTACCCCGGTGGCGTGCGCGCCTACCGCAGGATCCTGGAGCGGGTGGTCGACGAGGGCTACTCCGGCTTCGAGCTCTCCTCGAGCCGCGAGCGGGAGCCGGCTCAGGCCTGAGCCGACCAGGTCGGACCAGCGCCGCCGGCGCAGGTCGCGGCCAGGAGCTCCGTCAGCTCGGCGGCCTGGCTGAGCGCCGCGTCCATCCACCAGAATCCGTGCGCCGCCCCGGCGTACGTCGTCTCCTCGACAGCGACGCCGGCCTCGGCGAGACGCGCGGCGTAGTGCAGCGCCTCGTCGCGCAGCGGGTCGAGCTCCGCGGTCACGATGGTGGTCGGCGGGAGGCCGCTGAGGTCCTCGGCCAGCACGGGCGCCGCGCGCGGGTCCCGGCCGGCCGCGGGCGAGGGCAGGTAGAGGTCCCAGAACCACGCCAGCTCCCGCGCGGTCATGAGCGGTCCGTCGGCGCGGCGGCGGTAGGAGGCGTAGGGCGTGTCGAGGGCGGGGTGCAGGCACGGGTAGACGAGCACCTGCGCCCGCACGGCCCCTGGGCTGTCGCGCAGCTCGAGCGCCGTCGCGGCGGCGAGGTTGCCACCCGCGCTGTCGCCGACCAGCACCAGCGCCTGTGCGGGGTCGCCCCCGAGCGCGGCAGGGTCGGCGGCGAGGGCGCGCGCGGCCGCGACGCAGTCGAGCAGCGGGCCGGGGAAGCGGGTCTCCGGTGCCCGGCGGTAGTCGAGGGAGACCACGACGCAGCCGCTCGCGGCGGCCAGGGCCCGGCACGGACGGTCGGCGGCCTTGAGCCCGCCGAGCACGAACCCGCCACCGTGCAGGTAGAGCACCAGCGGGCGCTGCTCGTCGGGCGAGGGGTGGTAGACCCGGGCGGGCAGCAAGCCGGCGTCTCCGGGCAGCAGCACGTCGCGCACCCCGGCGACCGGGGTGGCCGGGTGCTGCAGGCGCAGCACTCCGTCGAGCAGCGCGCGGGCGTGCGGCACGCTCACGGTGTCGTAGGTCGGCACGGCCAGCTCGTCGAACTGGGCCACGAGGCGCGCCACGTCGGGGTGGGCGGTGGGCTCCGCCACGCTCACCTCACCTCCACGCCGTCCAGGAGCATGCTGGCGTAGGACTCCCCGATGGTGGCGGCGTCGACGGCGGAACGCTCGGGGTTGAACCAGCGGTTGGTCCAGCTGACCATCCCGATCAGTCCGTAGGCCATGACCCGCGGGTCGGTGACCGGACGCAGGGTGCCCTCCTCGACGCCCTGGGTGACGATCGCGGTGACGGCCTCCTCCCAGCGACGGTTGACCTTGCGCATCTCCTCGGCCCACTCGCGTCGCGCCTCGGCGACGTGGGCGAGGTTCTCCTGGAGGTAGACGTAGAGGAACGGGTAGTTCTCGGCGTAGCTGACCATGAGCGAGGTGATCAGCTCGCGCAGCTTCGCGGGCGCCGGCTGGTCGGAGTCGCGGATGCCCTCGGCGACCACGAGGTTGGCCTTGACGACGTCGGTGACGACCTCGTCGAGGAGCTCCTCCTTGCTGCTGACGTAGTAGTACAGGCTGGCCCGCTCCGTGCCGACGGCCTCGGCGATGTCGGCCAGCGACGTGCCCTGGTAGCCGCGGACCTTGAAGACCTGTGCGGCGGCGTTGATGATCTCGGTCCGTCTGAGGCTGTAGCCGCCCTTCTTGCGTCCTCGCGCGGCGGCCCGGCGCCGGCCGATGCCGCTGTCGTCGGGGTCGGCGGCGGGAGGGTCGGCCGGAGGCGGGTCGCCCGCGCCGCTGGAGAGGGGAGGGGTGCGGTCGTCGCTCACGTCGGGCACCCTAGTGCGCCGCGCCGTGGCGCTCACCCGATCACGTACCCACCGTCGACCACCACGGTCTGCCCCGTGACGTAGCCGGCGGCGCTGCTGGCCAGCCACACCAGCGTCGCGGCGACCTCCTCGGGGTCGCCCTGGCGACCCACCGCGACCCGCTCCAGCTGGGTGTCGACGTAGCCCGGTGCGTAGCCGTCGCTGATCTCGGTCTCGAAGAAACCGGGCGCGATGGCGTTGACACGGATCCCCTTGCGGCGGGTCCACTGGTTGGCAAGGTCGCGGGTGAGACCGATGAGCGCGGCCTTGCTCGAGGCGTAGGCGGCCTGGGGGAGGGGCTGGGGGCGGAGTCCGATGACGCTGGAGATGTTGACGATGCTGCTCCCGGGGCGCATCACCCGGCCACAGGCCTGGGCCATCCAGTAGGCACCTTCGAGGTTGGTCGCGAGCACCTCGCGGAACTGCTCCGGTGTCTCCCGTGTGGCGGGGTGCGCCGTGCCCACGCCAGCGTTGTTGACCAGGACGTCGATGCGGCCCAGGTGCTCCATGGCGGTCTGCGCGAGTGTCGTGCAGGCCGTCGGGTCGGTCACGTCGGTCGCGACCGGCACTGCCCGGCGCCCCTCCGCCTCGACGAGGAGGGCGGTCTCGCGCAGCCGCTCCTCACGTCGACCGGCGAGCACGACGTCGGCGCCGGCCTGGGCGAGGGCCACGGCGAAGGCGACCCCCAGCCCTGAGGAGGCGCCCGTGACGACGGCGACCTGGCCGTCGAGTCGGAACCGGTCGAGAACGCTCATGCGGGTGCTCCTCCTTGTCGCCCGGCGGGCGTGGGTCGACGGTAGGACCGACGTCGACCCAGGTCAACACGTTCGTAGATTTAGTCAACACGGCAGTTGACAGTCGGATCGCAGGCTGTTGTGATGCACGACACATGACGCGCCGCCAGGCTCGTCGCCGTGCTTCTCGGGCCTTCGAAGGGACCCACCGATGACCAACCACCACGCACGACTGCGCGGCATGGCAGGGATCGCCGCCGCCGGGATGCTGATCCTCGGCGCCTGCGCCGCTCCCGAGGACTCCGCAGGAGCGCCGGAGGCCGCGGCGACGGCCGAGGCCGGGTCGGCCGCCGAGGCCGAGGTGAGCGCCGCCCAGGAGGTGGTGACCCCACTCCTGGAGACGCCCAGCACCATCAACCAGACCGAGCCGATCACCGGCGACACCTCCAGCGACAAGCCCTTCGTCGTCATCACCTGTGAGCTGCCCCAGTGCCAGCTGATCTCCGACGGCACCCTCGAGGCCGCCGAGGCCATGGGGTGGGAGACAGAGCTGCTGGCCTACAAGACCACCGACGGCGCCACGCTGACCTCGGCCATGAAGGAGGCGCTGACCTACGACCCCTTCGCCGTGGCCCCGATCGGCTTCAGCCAGACGTTGTGGCAGCCCCTCGTCCAGGACTTCGAGGACGCCGGCGTGATCATCACCCCGGTCGCCGTGGGCGACACCGAGCCGGGTGGCCCCGTCACGCAGGGCTCGGCCAGCCAGCTCGACTACGCGGCCTCCGGCAAGGCCATGGCCGCCTGGGTCACCGCCGACTCCGCGGCCGACGCCACCATCCTGCTCCAGGACGTGCCGGCCTTCGCGGTGCTCGCCGCCTACGGCGACGGCTTCCGCGAGGGCATCGCGGAGTACTGCTCGGGCTGCACCATCACCGAGCTGGAGAACGCCCCTGCCCAGCTGGCCTCCAACGGCATCGTCCCGTCGGTGGTCTCGGAGCTGCAGAAGAAGCCCGACATCGACTACGTCGTCTCGACCGACACCGCCTTCCTCGCCGCAGGCCTGCCCAGCGCCCTCGAGGCCGCCGGCATCAGCGGGGTCAAGGTGGTGGGCGGCTCGCCCGACATCAACAGCCTGCAGGGTGTCGTCAGCGGCGACATCGCGGCGGTGAGCGCCACCGCCGAGGACCAGTACGGGTGGACCGCGGTCGACATCGTCGCCCGCACCATGACCGGCATGGACGTGCCCGAGGCCGACGGGGGTCGCGTGCAGATGATCGCCGTGCAGGACAACGTCGGCACGCCCTCTCCCGCCGGGCTCGGGTTCCCCGAGGACTACCGCGAGCAGTACAAGGCGCTGTGGGGCAAGTGAGCACCGGGACCTCCTCCGCGACGGCCGGGACGGACTCCGCCCCGGCGCTCGACATCGTCGGTCTCACCAAGACCTTCGTCGGCGGTCACGCGCTGCGCGACGTCGACCTGCGCATCGGCGCGGGGGAGGTCCACGCCCTGCTGGGCGAGAACGGATCGGGCAAGTCCACGCTCATCAAGACCCTCTCGGGCTTCCACCGCCCCGATCCCGGGGCCTCCATCCGCATCGGCGGCGAGGAGCTGGTGACGGGCAGCGCGGCGTCGTCGTACGCCCTGGGTGCGCGCTTCGTGCACCAGGACCTCGGGCTGGTCGAGGACTGCTCGGTCAGCGACAACCTCGCCTTCGGCCCTGGCTTCCCGACGCGCTTCGGGACGATCCGCGGCCGCGCGGCCCGGGCACGGGCCGCCCGCGCGCTGGAGTCGGTGGGCGTGGAGGTCGACCCCGACCGTCACGTCGGCCGGCTCTCCCCGGCCCAGAAGACCGGCGTCGCCGTCGCCCGCGCCCTGCTCGACGACGAGTCCAGCCCCGTGCACCTGCTGGTGCTCGACGAGCCCACCGCACGACTGCCCGAGCACGAGGTCGAGGCCCTCCTCGAGATCGTCGGCCGGGTCTCGGCACGCGGCATCGGCGTCCTCTACGTCACCCACCGCCTCGACGAGGTCTTCGCCGTCGCCACGGCGGCCACCGTGCTCCGCGACGGGGTGCGGATGACGACCCAGCCGGTGGCCGGCCTGACCCGCGACTCCCTGCTGCACCACCTGCTGGGGGCCGCTCTCGAAGCCCAGGAGCGGCCGCCACTGCGGTCGGACCCGGCCTCCGAGCCGGCCCTCAGCGTCACCGGCCTGGGCTCGGAGAGCCTGCACGGGATCGACCTGGAGGTCCGTCCCGGCGAGGTGGTCGGCGTGGCCGGGATCACCGGCTCGGGGCGCGACTCGCTCCTGGGCACCGTCTTCGGGGCACGACACCGCGACCACGGCGAGGTGAGGGTCGCGGGACGACGGGTCGGGGCCGACCGACCCGACCGTGCGATGGCCGCCGGCGTGGCCTACGTGCCGGCCGAGCGGAAGCTCGAGGGCTGCTTCGTCGACCTGCCCGCCCGCGAGAACATCGGGTTCGGCAGCCTGCGCAGCCTCTGGCGCGGCGCCGGCCTCAGTCGGCGCCGCGAACACGACCTCGCCACGGGCTGGTTCGAGCGGCTCGACGTGCGGCCCCGGTCCGGCACCGAGCGTGCGATGTCGACCTTCAGCGGGGGCAATCAGCAGAAGATCGTCTACGGCAAGTGGTTCGAGCGTCAGCCGGTGCTCTTCCTGCTCGACGAGCCCACCCAGGGCGTCGACGTCGGCGCCAAGGCCGAGCTCCACCGCGCGCTCTTCGAGGCCGCCGAGCGGGGCGCCGCCGTGCTGGTCAGCTCCAGCGACACCGAGGAGCTGATCGCGGTCTGTGACCGCGTCCTCGTGCTCAGGGTGGGGGAGCTGGTCGAGGAGCTCGTCGGCGACGAGATCAGTGCCCACGCCCTGACCCGCGCCTGCCTCGGCATCGAGCCCGACCAGGCCTCCGACCTCATGGAGGTGATGGAGAGCGAGGGCGACCCGGCTGACCTCCGCCACCCCCACCTCACGACCGACTCGCCCGACCACCCTGTCGACCACCGCTCCGACCGTGCGGCGGTCGGCAGCCTCGAAGGAGATCTGCGATGACCCGGCTCCCGCGCGGCCTCGGCCTCGAACGCTTCAGCGGCCTCTACCTGTGGGCCGTGCTCATCGTGGTCTTCTCGGTCTGGCAGCCGCTCTACTTCCCGACCATGGCGACGGTGCACTCGATCGCCGCCGACCGGTCGATCGCGGCGATGCTGGCCCTCGCGATCCTGGTGCCGCTGGCGTGCGGTGCCTTCGACCTCTCGGTCGGCGCCACGGCCAACATCTCGACCATCTCCGCGGTCATGCTGGTCAACGACGACTGGGCGTGGCCGACCGTGGTCGTGGTGTGCACGCTGCTCGGCACCCTCATCGGAGCCGTCAACGGCTTCATCGTGGTCAAGCTCAAGGTGAGCTCCTTCATCACCACGCTCGGCACCTCGTCGATGATCGCGGCCTTCCAGATCATCATCACCGACAACGCCCAGCCGCTCCCACCGATCAACGCCTCGTGGGCCGCGTTCACCCAGTCCACCATCCTGGGCTTCCAGGTGGTCGTGGTCTACATGCTGATCCTGGCCGTCCTGCTGTGGTGGGTGCTCCAGCACACCCCGGTGGGCCGCTACCTCTTCGCCATCGGCAGCAGTCCGGAGGCGGCACGCCTGTCCGGCGCGCGCGTGGACCTCTACACGTGGCTGGCCCTCATCGCCTCCGGCACCATCGCGGGTCTCACCGGGGCGATCTACGCCTCCCTCGCCGGGCCGTCGCTGACCTACGGCGCCTCGCTCCTGCTGCCCGCCTTCGCGGCGGTCTTCCTCGGGTCCACGCAGGTCATCCCGGGCCGCTTCAACGTCTGGGGCACGGTGCTCGCCATCTTCGTGCTGGCCACCGGGGTCAAGGGTCTCCAGCTGGCCACCAACGCCCAGTGGCTCGACCCGATGTTCAGCGGCGGTGCGCTCGTCGCCGCCGTCGCCGTCGCCCTCGGACGCCAGCGGGCGGCCGAGGAGAAGGCCCGTCGCAAGCTCGTCAGGGGGGAGGCCCCGAGCGACGCCCGTGTCGCTGCCGCTCCGTGAGGCCCGGCGGCGCTCACTGGAAGGCTGCCGTCAGTCGCGTGACGTTGTCGACGCAGCGCAGCCGGGCGGATCTGAGCGACCACGCCTCGAGGCCCAGCCACGGGGTCAGCAGCACGAGCAGCAGCCAGGCCGTGCCCGTCGAGGGCTTGCGGTCGCCGGGGCTGCCGGGCGAGGCGTGGTCTAGGGCCGGTCGTCGGCGAGGAGACGGTTGAGGGCGCGGGGCACGTCGAGCACGCCGGCGACGCTGGCGCAGCGCCCGCCGGCACGCAGGGCCAGGCGGCGGGCCTCCTCGTCGTCGTCGGCCGGGGCGAGGACGACCAGCTCGTCGAGCCGGCTGGCCGCGGGCACGGCGTCGTCGTCGGTGGTGCGGCAGTCGGAGAGCAGCAGGGTGACCCGGCGGCGGGCGGTGGCGCGCGAGAGCTGGAGCCGCGCGGCGTCGAGGGCGGCGGGCAGGGCGGTGGTGCCGTGGCCGCGCAGCGCGAGCACCGTGGCGATGGTCTCGGTGGCCGGGCGGCGCGCGGTGAGCGGGGCGAGGACGTCGACGCCGGAGGCGAAGGTCAGCACGGCGTGCTCGCGCGGAGCCATGCTGGCGCACGCGGCGGTCGTCACGGCGGCGGCGGTCAGGCGGGCGCCGTTCATGGACCCCGAGCGGTCGACCACGAGGCACAGCGCGAGGTCGGGGCGGGCCCAGTCGGAGGAGACCAGCTCGTCGAGGCGCGGCATGCGGCCCTCGGCGCGGGCGCCGACGACGGCCTCCATCGAGCGGTCGAGGTCGAGGTCGCCGCCCGCCACGGCGGGGCGCGTGCGCCGGCGGGCGACCCCGGCCGACCGGGGGAGACCACGACGGGTCTGGTCGAGCACGAGGCGGGGGGCCAGCCGGCGTACCTGGGCGCGCAGCGCCTCGTCCGTGGCCCGCGACATGTCGACCAGCAGCGTGAGGGTGAGGTCGGGGTCCTCGCGCAGCGCGGCGTCGAGGGCGTCCTGGTCGAGCACGCCGGTCTCGGGGGAGAGCTCGGCGAAGCGGGGGTTGCGGGCCAGCTCCGAGCGCCCGGTGGTGCGCTCGTTGCGCAGTCGCTCGCGGGGCTGTGGCTTGGAGGGGGCCGAGGGTGAGGGGGGCGAGCCCGCCGGGGTGGGCGGGCTCAGGGTTCCCCCGGCCCCGCCTCCCCGGTGTCGGGCGCGCCGTCGGGCGGGTCGGTCTCCGGGGGCGGCCCGAAGACACGGGTCCACAGCTCGGTGACGACCTGCTCGGGGGTGCGGCCGCAGCCCTCGTGCAGCCTGACCCGCCCCGTGAGCGAGGCCTTCGCGGCGGCCAGGCCGACGTGCCACTCGGTGGCGGGCACGCCGCGCAGGGCGGCCAGCTCGACGGTGATCCGGGCCACGTCGATCGCGCCGCGCACCGAGGAGCCCCACTCGAGGTCGGGGTGCTCGCGGGTGGCGCGCACCAGCTCGACGACCTTCGCCTCCCACTCCGGACCGGCGGTGCCGCCGGTGCCGCCGGTGCCGCCGGTGCTGCCCGGGCCGCCGGTGTGCAGCGCCACGATGGCCCTTTCGGCCTCGGCGGGCTGGTAGCCCATCGAGATCCGGCAGGTGCGGTCGTAGAGCGCGCTGGAGACCCGCGCGGTGCCGATCGCGTCGAAGGGGTTCATGGCGGCGACCAGGCCGAAGCCGGGCGCGGCGACCACGCAGCCCAGGCGGGGCACGGTGATCTCCTTCTCCGACATCGCGGCCAGCAGGACGTTGAGGGTCTCCTCCGGGATCCGGTTGAGCTCCTCGACGTAGAGCAGGCCTCCCGAGCGCATCGCGGCCAGCAGCGGCCCGTCCTCGAAGATCTCCGGGCTGTAGCCGCGGGCCAGCACCAGCGCGGGGTCGAAGTGGCCGACCAGCCGCGCGGGGGTCAGCTCGGCGTTGCCCTCGACGAGCACGAAGGGGATGTCGCGCTCGCGCGCGACCTGGCGCAGCAGGGTCGACTTGCCGGTGCCGGGCGGTCCCTCGAGGAGCACGTGGGCGCCGCTGCGCAGCGCCGCCTGGAGCACCTGGGCCTCCTCGGAGCGGTCGACCGCGGCCACGGGCGCGACGGCGTCGGCCGTCGCGCCCGCGGTGACCGGGGTGGGGTGGTCGGGCACGGGCCGCTCAGTGCTCGTGCACGACGACGCCACGCACGTTCTTGCCGGCCAGCAGGTCGTCGTAGCCCTCGTTGACCTGGTCGAGGCGGTAGGTGCGGGTGATGATCTCGTCGAGCTTGATGTCGCCGCTCTGGTAGAGCCCGAGGATCTTCGGGATGTCGGTCGTGGGGTTGCAGTCGCCGAAGAGGCTGCCCTTGAGGGTCTTGCGGTAGAGGGTCATGATCGAGCCCGGCAGCTCGATGTTCTGCTCGTCGAGCTTGTTGAGCCCGGTCAGCACGACCGTGCCTCCCTTGCCGACGGCGTTGAAGCCGCTGGCCACGATCTCGGAGGTCATCAGTCCCGGGGTGAGGATGGCGGAGTCGGCCATCTGGCCGCGGGTGAGGTCGGTGATGGTGTCCTGGGCCTCCTCGGCGCTGGCGAAGGCGTGGGTGGCGCCGAGCTCCATGGCCTTCTCGCGCTTGTTCTCCAGGGGGTCGACGACCACGATGTTCTTCGCGCCGCTGAGGCGCGCGCCCTGCACGGCGTTGATGCCGATGCCGCCGATGCCGAAGATCGCGACCGTGTCGCCGGCGCGCACGCCAGCGGTGTTGACCGCCGCGCCCCAGCCGGTCGGCACGCCGCAGCCCACCAGCACCGCCTTCTCCAGCGGCAGGTCGTCGTCGACCTTGACGCAGGAGTTCTGGTGGATCACGCCGTACTGGCTGAAGGTGCCGAGCATGCACATCGCGCCGTACTGCCCGCGCGGGCCGGTGATCGGGAAGCGCTCCCCGGGCAGGTAGCCCTCGAGGATGGTGGCGCCCATGTCGCAGATCGACTGCTGGCCGTTGGCGCAGTAGCGGCACGACCCGCAGTTGGGGATGAAGGAGCAGACCACGTGGTCGCCGGGCTGCACGCGCGTCACGCCCGGCCCGACCTCCTCGATGATCCCGGCGCCCTCGTGGCCCAGCACCATCGGCAGGCGCGCCTCGAGGTCGCCGTGGGCGATGTGCACGTCGGAGTGGCACAGCCCGGCGTGGGTGTAGCGGATCAGCACCTCACCGGCCTGGGGGCCGTCGAGGTCGAGCTCCTCGATCTCGATCGGCTTGCCGGGCTCGTAGACGACGGCGGCGATGGTCTTCATCGGTGGCTCCTCTGGGGTGTACGGCGGTCCGCCGGGCGGCCGCGGCGGCGCAGCGGCCGGGCGCGGGTCGTCGGGCGACGTGACGGGAGCCACACCATGACAAGCCGGGGGCGGGGTGACTGTTCAGTCTCTGCACACTCCGTCGCACCCCGGGTCCGGCGTCGGGGTGGCACTGCGCCGCCGCGGGGTCGGGCAACCGCGGACCAACCTCGACGGCGCAGGGTGTGACCTGCGACACACGTCGACCGCCCGCGACCGCCAGCGGGCCCGGGAGGACCGATGAGGCGCACCAGCGGCGCGGCTGCGGGTCCCGGCCTGCCCCCCGCGGCCGGGGCGCCCGCGGCCGGGGCGCCGGGCGTGCGCGAGGAGATCGCCTCCTCCTGGCGCCGTGTGCGCCTCGCCGGTCTCGACCCCGCGGCGCCCGTGGACACCGACGCCGACGCGGGGGTGGAGACGGTCGCCGACGTCGGCAGCACGCTGCTGCGCGGCGCCGTGCCGGTGCTCGAGGACCTCGAGGAGGGGCTGCGCGGCAGCCGCTACTCCACCGTGCTCGTCGACCGCGACTGCCGCGTGGCCCGGCGCTGGTGCGACGACCCGCGGCTCGGCGAGGCCTTCGACTCCCTCGACGTGCGCGTCGGCGCCAGCCTGCTCGAGGAGCGCATCGGCACCAACGCGCTGGGCACCGCGATGGTCGCCCGCCACGGCGTCGCCGTGCACGGCAGCGAGCACTTCGTGGAGGCCCTGCAGGCCTTCAGCTGCTACGGCCACCCGATCCGTCACCCCCTGACCAAGCGGATCGAGGGCGTGCTGGACCTCACCGCGCTGCGCGAGCAGGCCAGCCCGCTGCTGGCGCCGCTGGTCTCGCGCGCCGTGCACGAGATCGAGCAGCGCCTCCTCGACGGCAGCCGGGCCTCGGAGAAGAGCCTGCTGGCGGCCTTCCAGGGCGCGGTGGGTCTGCGGCGCCGTCCGATCCTGGCCGTCGGCGAGGACATCGTGCTCTCGAACCACGCCGCGCAGGACCTGCTCAGCCCCGCCGACGTCGCCCTCCTGCGGGTGCTGGCCGACGAGCCCCAGCAGCGCGACCAGCAGGCCATCGAGCTGACCCTGGAGTCGGGCCAGCCGGTGAGCGTCGAGGTCACCCGCGTGAGCGGAGCCCGCCGCGGTGCGCTGCTGCGCGTCGACAAGGTGAGCGGTGCGCTGGCGCGGGCGGTGACCACCCGCAGCCGCACCCGTCGCGACCGGGTCGGACCGCCCCGGCTCGTCGCGGGCGTCTCGGGCAGCGGCCGCACCACCCGCGCCCGCGCGCTGGCCGCCGACCACCTCCCCGTGCAGGTGATGCGACCCGCGACCGCGCTGCTGGAGGGCGCCGAGGAGTGGGCCCGACAGTTCGAGGCCGCCATGCGGCGGGGGTCGGGCACCGTCTGCGTCGACGGCATCGACCTGCTTCCCGACGCCCTGCTCGACGTCGTGACCGGGTGGGTCGACGCCCCCACCCGACCCGACCTCGTGCTGACCTCGGGCCCCGTCGCGGGGTTGCAGGGCGCGGCCGCCACGCTCGCGGGCATGGCCACCCGGCGCGAGGAGCTGGTGCCGCTGGCGGCCCGCCGTCAGGACGTGCCGGAGCTCGCGGCCTCCATGCTGCGCGAGGTCGCGGGCGGGCGCCCCGTGCACCTGACCCCACGCGTGGTCGAGGCCCTGTGCGCCCAGGCGTGGCCGGGCAACCTGCGCGAGCTCAAGGCCGTGGTGGTCCACCTGGCGCAGGCCCGCTCCACCGGCGGCCTGACCGTCGACGACCTGCCGGAGCAGTACCGCTCGGGTGCTCCTGCCGGCGCCCTCACCGCGCTGGAGCAGGCCGAGCGCGACGTCATCGTCACCGCGCTGCGCGACGCCGGCGGGGTCAAGGTGCGCGCCGCCGAGGCGCTCGGGCTCTCGCGCACCACGCTCTACGCGCGGATGCGGGCGCTGCGCATCAACGGCTGAGCCTGGACCGGGGCGTGGACCGGGGCGTGGACCGGGGCGTGGACCGGGGCGTGGACCGGGGCGTGGATCAGGGTCGGGTGCCGGGGGCGGGCGTCGGGGCGGTGCTGCTGTCGCCGGTGAGCACGAGGGCGGCGACGACGGCGCCGACGAGCAGCAGCGCCACCAGCACGGCGGCGAGGATCTTCGGCACGCTCCAGGGCCGGTCGCCCACGACCTCGCCGGTGGTGGCGTTGACCATCACCTGGTAGGTCGTGCCGCGGTAGAGGTAGCTGGCCAGCCAGAGCGGCACGAGCAGCAGCTTGAAGGTCGCCTGGGCGTAGGTGACGTCCATGTCGCTGACGCGCTGCTCGTCACCGCCGATGTCACGGCGGCAGTCGTCCTCGATGACCTCGCGCATCTGGCCGCGGGCCTCCTTGGCGCCCTCCTGCGGGTCGACGTCGTAGCGCAGGGCGGAGTAGCCGGTGAGGTACTCCTGCTGGAAGGGGCGCGCGTCGGCGAGCGTCCAGGGCCCCATCTTCGCCAGCTTCCCCGGCTCCAGCCGCTCGCTGGCGACGACCAGGACGTCGTCGAAGCCGCGGGAGACGCGACCCGACGCGGGGTGCCACCGCGTCCGGCGCTCCTGGTAGGTCTCGGTCCTCGTGCCGCCCTTGCCGTCGGAGACCGTGCGGGTGCGGGTGACGTAGTAGTGCTCGCCGCGCTGGCCGGTGTAGTCGGTGACGGTCTGGGCGTCGAAGGTCCAGTGCGGCACGTAGGTGCCCTGGAGGCCGTGGGTCGAGCCGACCTCCTTCAGGGCCCCCGGGGCGAAGCGCCGCGAGCCGACCCACTCGCCGAAGGCCCGCTGGGCGCCCGACTCGTCGACGTGGAACGGGATGACCGCCTCGGGCGCCACGAGACCCTCGGGGTGGTCGACGACCACCAGGGCACCGCTGCAGAACTGGCAGCGCCCGGCCAGGTCGACGGTCTCGGTGCGTGCGCCGCACCCGCCGCACTGGAGCACGTGGGCTCCGATCGAGGCGACCGTCGTGTCGCCGTTGCGCGCGCGCCACGCGTCGTAGGAGTGCTCGCGGATCGTGGCTCCGGTCGCGGCGATGGCGGTCTGCGCGCCGCACGAGCCGCAGCGCAGGGAGGTCGTGCCGGGGGCGTGGGCGACCTGCGCGCCGCAGCTGCCGCAGGTGGCGCTGAGCGTCGCGGCGCCCGGGGTCACCGGGTCGCTCGCGTCGACCGGGCCGACCGGGCCGACCGGGTCGACCACGCGGGCTGCGCCGGGGGGCGAGGTCGCGGGCGGCTCGGGCAGCGGCGGTGGCCCCGCGGTGCGCCCGCCGGGCAGCGGAGGGGGACCCGCCGGGTCGGCGGGCTGCTGGCCGGTGGGGGTCGGGTCGGTGGGCACCGGGTCTCCTCGGCTCAGGCCTGGGGCGGCAGCGGCGGCGGCGTGGCGGCGAGGAGCGCGGACAGCGCCGGCACCTCGGCCGCCGCGGTCCAGGCGGTCATGCCCTGCTGCCAGACCAGGGTGGTCGCGGTGAGCTCGCCCGAGGCGACCCGGCCGGGCAGGTCGGCAGCGGGGACCGGTCCGACCTGCTGGCCGCCCACGGCCAGGAACCAGGGCTGGGCCGCCCCGGGCAGGGGCGGCGGACCCGGCGGAGCGGCCTGGGGAGCGGCCTGGGGAGCCATGGCCTGGGCGATCTGCTGGCCCAGGGCGATGCCCATGCCCATGCCGAGGCCCTCGCCCGCGCCGCCGGGGTTGGTGGCGGCGTCGCCGATGGCGGTGGCGGCCTGGAACTTCGCGTACTGGTCGAGGCTGCCCAGCACCCCCATCTGGGTGCGCTTATCGAGGGCGGCCTCGACCTCCGGGGGCAGCGAGATGTTCTCGATGACGAACTTCGGGATGCTCACGCCCATGTCGGCCAGGCTCGTGGTCAGCGTCCCGGCGAGGGTCGCGGCGATGGTCTGCTGCTGGGCGGCGAGGTCGAGCATCGGGAGCTGGGAGTTGGCCAGGGCCGTGCCGACCTGGCTGACGATGTTCTGCCGGAGGAACTCCGCGACCTCGTCGGTGCGGAAGTCGGGGTCGGTGCCGACGAGCTGGCGCAGCAGCGCGGCGGGGTCGACGACCTGGAGCGCGTAGGCCCCGAAGGCCCGCAGCCGCACCATCCCGAACTCGGCGTCGCGCACGGTCACCGGATTCTGGGTGCCCCACTTGAGGTCGGTGTAGAGCCGCGTGCCGACGAAGTAGACCTCGGCCTTGAAGGGGGAGTCGAAGCCGTACTTCCAGCCCTTGAGGGTCGAGAGCACCGGCAGGTTCTGGGTGTCGAGGGTGTGGGTGCCGGGGCTGAAGACGTCGGCGATCTGGCCCTCGTCGACGAAGACGGCCACCTGGCCCTCGCGCACCACGAGCTTCGCGCCGTTCTTGATCTCGTTGCCCTGGCGCGGGAAGCGCCACACGATGGTGTCGCGGCCGTCGTCGAGGAACTCGACGATGTCGATGAACTGCCCGCGCACCTTGTCCATGAAGCCCATCGCCGTCTCGTCTCCTCAGCTCGCGCGCCGGCCCTGTGCCCGACCCGCCGAGCGTAGGGGGCCGGGGGCCGCCGCGCGGGCGAACTCCCCAGGCGGCGTCGTGGGCGCAGGGTGGGCGCAGGGTGGGCGCGGGGTCCGCGCGGGGTGGGGGCCGTGCGGGCTCAGGTGCCGCAGTAGGTGGTGTAGGCGCCGAAGTCGGGCGGTGCGGGGGCCGCGAAGGCCTCGAGGCCGGGGCGCTCGACGTAGGGCGACCTGACCGCGTCCAGCAGCCGCTCGAGCGGAGCGAGGTCGCCCGCGGTGGCGGCGTCGAGGGCCTCCTCGACCAGGTGGTTGCGCGGGACGTAGAGCGGGTTGACCCGGTCCATCGCGTCGGGGTCGGGCCCCAGCGCGCGCCACCGCTCGAGCCACGCGTCGAGCGCGGGCAGGTCGAGCACGACCCCGCGCACCGGCTCGGCGTCGCCGCGCGCCGCCGCCGACAGCGACCGGTGGAAGGACGTGTGGTCGACGCGGCCGGCCTGCATGAGCGCCTGCAGGTCGGTGGCCAGCGCGAGCACCACGTCGGGCGCCACGCCCTCGGGCAGGCCGAGCTTGGCGCGCATCCCCTCGGTCCAGGCGGCGTCGTAGCGCCGGCGGAAGCCGCCGAGCGCCTCGACGGCCAGCGCCACGGCCTGCTCCTGGTCGTCGTGCAGCAGCGGCAGCATCGCCTCGGCGAGACGGGCGAGGTTCCACTCCGCGATCGGCGGCTGCTGGGCGTAGGCGTAGCGGCCGGCGTGGTCGATGGAGCTGAAGACGGTGGCGGGGTCGACGGCCTCCATGAAGGCGCAGGGGCCGTAGTCGATGCTCTCGCCGGAGAGGGTCATGTTGTCGGTGTTCATGACGCCGTGCACGAAGCCGAGCAGCATCCACCGCGCCACCAGGTCGGCCTGCGCGGCCACGACGGCCTGGAAGAGGGCGAGGTGCGGGTGCTCGGCGTCGGCGGCCGCCGGGTGGTGCCGCGCGATCGCGTGGTCGGCCAGACGCGCCAGCAGGTCGCGGTCGTCGCGGGCCCGGGCGAGCTGCACGCTGCCGACGCGCAGGTGGCTGGCCGCCGTGCGGGCCAGGACGGCGCCGGGCAGCACCCCGAGCTCACGGCGTACGCCGCGACCCGTGGCGACGACCGCCAGCGCGCGCGTGGTGGGCACGCCGAGCGCGTGCATGGCCTCGCTGACCACCAGCTCGCGCAGCATCGGGCCGACCGCGGCCAGGCCGTCGCCGCCGCGGGCGAACGGCGTGCGGCCGGAGCCCTTGAGGTGCAGGTCGACCAGGCGGCCGTCGGGGGCGGTGAGCTCGCCGAGCAGCAGCGCCCGGCCGTCGCCGAGGCCGGGGTTGAAGCCTCCGAACTGGTGCCCGGCGTAGGCCTGCGCGACGGGGTGGGCGCCCTCGGGCACCTCACCGCCGACGAGGAAACCGACGCCCTCGGGCGTGCGCAGCCACTCCGGGTCGAGGCCGAGCTCGCGCGCGAGCTCCTCGCCCAGGTGCAGCAGCCGGGGCTCGGGCGCCTCCTCGGCCCGCCAGGGCTTGGCCAGCTCCGGCAGCGCGTCGGCGAAGACGTGGCCCAGGGCGGGCGCGGAGGTGCTCGTGACGCGTGTCGTGCTCATGACTCGAGCCTACGAGGGCCCCCGGGAGGCCGGGTGCGACGCGACTCGGGAGCCGCGCGTCGGTGGCGTGCTCACCCCTCCGGCGGTGCTGCGTGTCGGCGCGCGGCGGTAGACAGGACCCATGAGGACTCGAGAGATCGGCAACGACACCGTCGGACGCGTGCAGGTGGGGGCGATCGGCCTGGGCCTGATGACCTTCGACCAGACCGGCACCCAGCCGCGCCAGCAGCTGCTCGACACCGTGCAGGCGGCGGTCGAGGCCGGGGTGACCCTCTTCGACACCGCCGACGCCTACGGCCCCGGCGACGAGCTGGGCCAGGACGCCCAGGGCGCCAACGAGCGCCTGGCCATCGGCCTGCTCGACGAGCTCGGGCTGCGCGAGCGGGTGCTGCTGGCCACCAAGGGCGGTCACGTGCGCACCGACGGGGGCGGCTGGGACGTCGACAGCTCCCGCCAGCACCTCCACGAGGCCGTCGACGCGAGCCTGGAGCGGCTCGGCGTCGAGCAGCTCGACCTGTGGCAGCACCACCGGCCCGACCCCGCCGTGCCCTACGAGGAGGTGGTGGCGACGCTGAAGGAGATCCACGACTCCGGCAAGGTGAAGCGGCTCGGGCTCTCCAACGCCGACCCCGAGCAGATCCGTCTCGCCCACTCCGTGCTCGGCGGCGCGCTGGTGAGCGTGCAGAACCAGTTCTCCCCGAAGTTCCGCAGCAGCGCCCCCGAGATCGAGGTCTGCGAGGAGCTGGGCCTGGCCTTCCTGCCGTGGAGCCCGCTGGGCGGTCTGGGCGACGCCAAGGAGCTGGCCGCCCACCACCCGGCCTTCGCCGAGGTCGCCGAGGCGCGCGGTGTCAGCCCGCAGCAGGTCGCGCTGGCGTGGGAGCTCGCGCAGTCGCCGGTCGTCATCCCCATCCCCGGGGCCAAGCGTCCCTCCTCGGTGACCGACTCCGCCGCGGCTGCCGACCTCGATCTCACCGCCGACGAGCTCGCCCGCCTCGACGCCGACCCCGAGGGCTGAGACCCGACCCCGGCGGGGTCGCCGCCGGGGAGGTGGCCGGGGAGAATGCGGCGCATGCCGCTGCTGCCCCGTCGCCACCGTCCCCCGACCCCCGCCGCGCCGCCGGCCGCAGCGGCGCCCGCGCCGGGCAGCGTGGGCGGCTCCGGTCCTGCCCCCGACGCGTCCGGCGGCGGGCACGAGCCCCCGCGACCGGCCGGTCGTCACGCCGGCCCGGCGACCGAGGAGGGCGCGCCGGGCGGCGCGACCGGCCCCGCAGCGCCCGACCACCGCGCCGAGGTGCTGGCCGCGCGGGTCGAGCGGTGGCGTCCCGACCTGGTCGAGGCCCTCGCCGAGGTCTACCCCGACCCCGAGGGCCTGGCCGACGACCTCGTCGCCCTGGCCGCGCAGCGCTACGCCGAGCGCAGCGACGAGCTGCACCACCTCGACCTGCGCCGCTCGCTGGCACCCGACTGGTTCCAGCGCCCCGAGATGCTCGGCTACGCCGCCTACGCCGACCGGTTCGCCGGTGACCTCGCGGGCGTCGCGGAGCGCATCGACTACCTGCGCGACCTGGGCGTCACCTACCTGCACCTGATGCCGCTGCTCGAGCCGCGGCCCGGCGACAGCGACGGCGGCTACGCCGTGCAGAGCTACCGCCGGGTGCGCTCCGACCTGGGCACGACCGAGGACCTCGCCGCCCTCACCGCCCGGCTGCGGGCCTCGGGGATCAGCCTGTGCCTCGACCTGGTGCTCAACCACGTCGCCCGCGAGCACGAGTGGGCCGAGCGGGCCCGGGCCGGCGACCCGGCCTACCGCGACTACTTCTACGTCCACCCCGACCGCAGCGTGCCCGACGCCTTCGAGCAGACGTTGCCCGAGGTCTTCCCCGACTTCGCCCCCGGCAGCTTCAGCTTCGACGCCGACCTTGACGGCTGGGTGATGACGACCTTCAACACCTTCCAGTGGGACGTCAACTGGTCCAACCCCGCGGTGCTGCGCGAGTACGCCGACATCATCATGACCCTGGCCAACGACGGCGTGGAGGTCTTCCGCCTCGACGCCATCGCCTTCCTGTGGAAGCAGCTCGGCACCACCTGCCAGAACCTCCCGCAGGTGCACGCCCTCACCCAGGCGCTGCGGGTGCTGGGCCGCATCGCCTGCCCCGCGGTGGTGTTCAAGGCCGAGGCCATCGTCGGCCCCGACGACCTGCCTGCCTACCTCGGCCAGGGCCGCCACCACGGCAAGGTCAGCGACCTGGCCTACCACAACGCGCTCATGGTGCACGTGTGGTCGATGCTGGCCACCAAGGACGCCGGGCTGGCCTCCCGCGCCCTCCAGCGGCTCCCCGCCACGCCCGCCTCCACCTCCTGGGTGACCTACGCCCGCTGCCACGACGACATCGGGTGGGCCATCGACGACGCCGACGCGGCGGCCGCCGGGCTCGACGGCCACCTGCACCGCCGCTTCCTCTCGCAGTTCCACGCCGGCGACTTCCCCGGCTCGTGGGCGCGCGGACTGGTCTTCCAGGACAACCCGCGCACCGGCGACCAGCGCATCTCCGGCTCCCTGGCCTCCCTGGCCGGCCTGGAGGCCGGTGACCCCCACGCCGTCGACCGGATCCTGGCGGTCCACGCGGTCGTGCTCGGCTTCGGTGGCCTGCCCGTGCTGTGGATGGGCGACGAGGTGGGCCTGCTCAACGACCACGACTGGGACGCCGACCCCGCCCACGCCGCCGACAACCGGTGGGTCCACCGCCCGGTGATGCCCTGGCCGGTCGAGGACCCCCACGGCCTGCGCGAGCGGCTGCGCCACCTGGTCGGCGTGCGCCGCGACCTGCCCCACCTGCACGCCGGCGTGCCCACCGAGGTCCTCGACCCGCCGGCCTCCGGCGTCTTCGCCACCCGGCGGGTCCACCCGCTCGGCGCGATGGTGATGCTGGCCAACGTCACCCCCGAGCCGCAGTGGGTCTCCCGTGGCCGGCTGACCTCACTGGTCGGCGGGCCGCCGGTCGACCGGATCACCGGGCGGGCGCTGGGCGAGGGGGCCGACCCGGGCGGCGACGGCCTGGCGCTCGCGCCGTACGAGGTGCTGTGGGTGTGCGCCGGATGACGGCGGGTCACGGCCCCGCGGGGCCGGAGGCCGGGGTCCACGACGAGCAGCGGCGCGCGTGGGTCAACCGGGCCGTCGCGACGATCCGCGCCGACGCCAACCGGTCGGCCGACACCCACCTGCTGCGGCTGCCGCTGCCCGAGGAGTGGGGCGTCGACGTCTACCTCAAGGACGAGTCGACCCACCCCACGGGCAGCCTCAAGCACCGCCTCGCCCGCAGCCTCTTCCTCCACGCGCTGGTCAACGGCTGGATCGGCCCGACCACCACCGTGGTCGAGGCGTCCTCGGGCTCCACCGCGATCTCGGAGGCCTACTTCGCCCAGCTCGTCGGGCTGCCCTTCGTGGCGGTCATGTCACGCACGACGAGCGCGGAGAAGATCAGCCTCATCGAGGGCTACGGCGGGCGCTGCCACCTCGTCGACGACCCCGCCGGCGTCTACGAGGTCTCCCAGCGGCTGGCCCGCGAGTGCGGCGGGCACTACATGGACCAGTTCACCTACGCCGAGCGCGCCACCGACTGGCGTGGCAACAACAACATCGCCGAGTCGGTGCTCGACCAGCTGCGCCTGGAGCGCCACCCCGTGCCGACCTGGATCGTCGTGGGCGCCGGCACCGGCGGCACGGCCTCGACCTTCGGCCGCTACGTGCGCTACCAGGGCCTGCCGACCCGGTTGTGCGTCGTCGACCCCGAGCACTCCGCCTTCCACCCCGCCTGGAGCAGCGGCGACCTCGGCCTCACCACCGACCGCGGCTCCCGCATCGAGGGCATCGGGCGCCAGCGGGTGGAGCCGAGCTTCCTGCCGGGGGTGGTCGACCACATGATCACCGTGCCCGACGCGGCCTCGGTGGCGACGATGCGCCACGTCGACCGGCTGCTCGCCCGCCGGCCGGGACCCTCGACCGGCACCAACCTGTGGGGCGCCCTGCAGCTGGTCGACCGGATGCGTCGGGCCGGCGAGACCGGCAGCGTCGTCACCCTGCTCTGCGACGACGGGCACCGCTACGCCGACACCTACTACTCCGACGCCTGGCTGGTCGAGCACGACCTCGACCCGTCACCCCACCTCGACGAGGTCGCCCGGCTCTTCGGGACGTGACGTCCGGCGGGTCGTGCCGTCGGCCGCTCCGGCG
Organism: Nocardioides sp. Leaf307; assembly: GCF_001423135.1. Lineage (NCBI taxonomy): Bacteria > Bacillati > Actinomycetota > Actinomycetes > Propionibacteriales > Nocardioidaceae > Nocardioides > Nocardioides sp. Leaf307. The sequence continues at coordinate 77,207 of NZ_LMNY01000001.1, forward strand.
CGCGGTGCCTCAGAGCCGTCGACCGGCCCAGCTCCAGGCGTAGGCGCCGTCGTCGACGGCCCGCCCGGCCTCGCCGAGCTCGAGGGGCCGGAAGGTGTCGACCATGACCGCGGTCTCGTCGAAGGCCTCGGCGCCGAGGGAGGCCTCGACGGCGGCGGGCTGGGGACCGTGGGCGTGGCCACCGGGGTGGAGGGTCACCGAGCCGACACCGATCCCCGAGCCCTTGCGGGCCTCGTAGTCGCCGGCGACGTAGAACATGACCTCGTCGCTGTCGACGTTGGAGTGGTAGTAGGGCACGGGCACGGCGAGCGGGTGGTAGTCGACCTTGCGGGGCAGGAAGGCGCACACCACGAAGCCGGCGCCCTCGAAGACCTGGTGCACCGGCGGGGGCTGGTGGACCTTGCCGGTGATCGGCATGTAGTCCTCGACGTTGAACGTGTAGGGATAGAGGCAGCCGTCCCAGCCGACGACGTCGAAGGGGTGGGTGGCGTAGGTCATCCGGGTGCCGACGATCCCGGCCGAGGTGCGGTGCCTGACGAGCACCTCGACGTCGGACGCCGGCTCGCCCGCGCCGGCGAGCAGCGGCTCGGTGGGGCCGTGGAGGTCGCGCTCGCAGTAGGGGGCGTGCTCGAGCAGCTGGCCGTAGCGCGAGAGGTAGCGCTTCGGCGGCGCGACGTGGCTGGCCGACTCGACCGCGTAGAGCCGGCTCGGCCCGGAGGCCGCGTCGGGGCGCCAGCGGTGGGTGGTGCCCCGGGGCACCACGACGAAGTCGCCGGCGCGGTAGGGCACGACGCCGAAGACGGTCTCGACCACCCCGCTGCCGGCCTCGACGAAGACGCACTCGTCGCCCAGTGCGTTGCGGTAGAGCGGGGAGTCGGCCGCGGCGACGACGTAGGACAGGTGGACGTCGGCGTTGCCGAGCACGAGCCGGCGTCCGGTGACCGCGTCGACGCCCGTGACGTCGGCGGGCACGAGGTCGGGCAGGCGCAGGTGGCGCGGCGTGAGCGGGTGGTTGGGGGTGAGGGCCTGGTCGGGGAGGTCCCAGACCTCGCTGGCCACGATCGCCGACGGCACGCCGCGGTGGTAGAGCAGCGAGGAGTCGGAGGAGAAGCCCTCCTCGCCCATCAGCTCCTCGGAGCGCAGCGCGCCCTGCGCGTCGCGGAGCTGGGTGTGCCGCTGACGCGGCACCTCTCCGACCCGTCGGTAGTACGCCACAGCCAGCCACCTCACACCGAGAGGGGGACCTCGTCGTCCCCGCTGCGGCGATGCTGCTCGGCGCTCCCGACCGTGTCAATCGCACGGTCGATCGCATGGTCGACCGCATGGTCGACCGCGTGGTCGACCGCGTGGCCGGTCGCGCGGCGGCCCGGAGTCGCGCGAGTGCGCGGCATCCTCCGACCGGCCGCCCCGCACGGCCCGGACGGGCCATGCCACCACCGCCGACCATGGCCCGTCCGGGGGGTTTCGCGGCCGCGGCCTCACCCTGCCGGATCGGCGTCGTTGCTCCGGGTGCCGGGCGGGGGGTCCGGACCCGGGGGAACGGACGACAAGGGGGTCGTGACGTGTGCAGGACGACGTGCTCGGTGGAGCTCGTGGACGGTCCGACGGGGCGCGAGGGGCGCCCGACGATGGCGCTGGTGGTCAGGGGCGACCTCGACGTGTCGGCCGGGCCGGCGGTCGGCGCTGTGGTGGAGCGGCTGCGCCGGGCGCGCCCGACGGTGGTGCTCGTCGACCTCGAGCAGGTCGACTTCGTCGACACCGCGGGCCTGCACTGGCTGCGCCGCGCGCTGCGCGCCGCGGTGGCCCACGGCGCCGACGTCGGGGTGCTTGCGGAGTCGCCGGCCGTACGCCGTCTGCTGCGGCTCGGGTCGGAGCCGCTCTGGCCCCCGCCGGCCGCGCCGGCCGCGCCCCCTGCGACACGCACCCGCGGTGAGGCCGCCGGGGCCGCCGGGCTCCGGCTCGTGCCGGCGCTCGGCGCGACGACCGGACGCCGCTGAGCACCCTGCACCGGGGGGCGGGTCAGCCGCCGACGACCTCGCTGGCGCGCAGCACCTCGAAGGGCTCGGCGTAGCGGGTGTGGGAGACCTGGCGCGACCAGTAGCGGGCGCTCGCCACCACCAGGTCGGGCTCGAGGTAGTCGCGCGCCGACTGCGAGCGGTAGCAGGCCAGCAGGTCGAGCTTGGCCTCGATGGTGTCCTCGACGGGCACGAAGCGCGTGGGCGCGAAGCCGTTGCGCGAGGACGGCGACTGGTAGCAGAACAGCTGCGGCACCCGCCGGGCCGCGATCACGGCGGCGGCGTGCACGGCGCGGTGGTCCTGGTGGTTGTCGGCCGCGGAGTGGACGTAGACCGTCGTGGGGGAGACCGAGGCGATCACGGCCTCGATCAGCCCGATCATCTCGTGGGCCTCCTCCAGCCGGGTGTCGGGCAGGTCGGCCATCAGCAGCTCGGCCGACATCGCGGTGGCGGCGGCCACCGCCTCGCGCCGGCGCTCCTCGCGCGGGCCGCCCACGGTGCCCCGGCTCAGGGTGAGCACCGACACCGGGTGCCCCTGTGCGGCGTGGCGCAGCAGGGTGGCCCCGCAGCCGATCTCGACGTCGTCGGGGTGGGCGCCGATGGCCAGGACGCGCTCGCCGCGGTGGTGGGCCCGGGCCGGCAGCAGCTGCTCGAGGGCGGCGGGGTCGTCGGGGGCGACGACGTCGGAGAGGCCGTGGCGCAGCGCGGTGAGCAGACCGTGGGCGCCGGCCCCGGCGTCGGCCACGACGGCGACGCGGGTCTGGCGCGAGCGTCGCCGTACGCGCTCCAGCACGGCCACGGTGGCCTCGTCGAGCAGGTCGGACTCGACGAGGAGCAGCGCGGGCGCCCCCGCGGTCTCGAGGAGGTCCTCGGTCTCGGCCGGGTCGACGAGGAGCGGGAGGTGGCCGGCGCGCTCGAGGGTGGCGAGGAGCGCCCCGAGGTCGGTGCGCGCCCAGACCACCACCAGCCGCTCGGGGCCGTGCGCCTCGCGCACCACCCCGTCGGGCAGCGTCGTCGGCGCGTGCTCGTCGGTCTCCACGTCCCTCCCCAGGTCCGCCGCAGAGCCTAGACGGCGGGCCCCAGCGGCGCTGGCGGACGGCCCGCTCGGCCGGGTGGGACGGGGGAGAGGGGGCTCGCCGCGGGGCGGCGGGTCCGTGCGGGAATAGAAGAAGGCGCCGGGGTCTCGGGTCCCCGGCGCCTTCGAGATCCACTGTAGCCAACGGGTGGTGGTCTGTCAGCAGTTTCGCGACAAGTCCGATCGGGCCATGTCAACTGTCCGTTGGACCCTGGCCGATCCGGCCCCCACCTGGTTGCCTGACGGGTGCGGCGGCCCCCCACGCCCGATGCACGGGCGGTCGTCGTGTCTCGGGGGAGGGAGCGGCATGAGTGCAGCCGGGACGCACAGCGGACACGACCTGGACGATCCACGCGAGCGCGCCCGCCTCCGGGCGCTGCGCGACTTCGGTCTGCCGGATGGCGAGCACCCGGCCGCCGACGACCTGTCGGCGCTGGTCGCGGTGGCCGCGGCCGCGGCGGGGGTGCCGACGGCTGCGATCCACCTCCTCGCCGGTGACGAGCAGCGCGCCCTGGCCACGGTGGGCTTCGAGATCGTGGCCCTGCCCCGCCGCGACTCGATGTGCAGCCTTGTCGTCGACGAGCCCCGACCCGTCGTGGTCGCCGACGCCCGTGAGGACCCTCGCTTCCTCGCCAACCCCTTCGTGCGCGAGGGCCGCATCCGCTTCTACGCCGCCTTCCAGCTCCGCACGGCCGCCGACGTGTCCATCGGCACTCTCTGCGTCTTCGACGAGCGGCCCCACGTGCTCGGCGCCGAGCAGCGCAGCCTGCTGCAGGCGCTCGCCGACCGTGTCGTCGGGGTGCTGGAGCTCGACCGCCGGGTGCGGGGGCTGACCGAGGAGGTCCGCGCGCTGGAGGAGGTGCGCACGGGGCTGCGCGCCGACAACGAGAGCCTGCGCGCCTTCGCGGGCCAGGTCAGCCACGACCTGCGTGCCCCCCTGTCGACCATGACGCTGTCGCTGGAGCTGCTCGGCGTCGGGCTGTCGCAGGGCTGGTCGCCCCCCGACCTCGAGCCCGTGCTGGCCCGCGCCCTGCGTGGTGCGACCCGGATGCGCGGTGTGGTGGAGAACCTCTTCGTGCACGCCACCGGCGCGCCCGCCTCGCCGCACCCCGTCGACCTGGGCTCGCTCGTCGAGGACGCCCGCGAGGACCTGGGCCCGGCCCTCGACGGGGTCGACGTGACCGCGCGGGCGCTGCCGGTCGTCGTCGCCGACGGCCCGCTGCTGCGCCTGGTGCTGCAGAACCTGCTGTCCAACGCCGCCAAGTTCGCCGCCACCGAGCACGGCGGCCAGGTGACGGTGACCGCGTCGCGGCGTGACCGGTCGTGGCTCGTCGAGGTGGCCGACCACGGCCGCGGGGTGCCGGAGGCCGAGCGCGAGCGCGTCTTCGAGGCCTTCGCGCGGGTGGGCGAGCACGAGGCGCTGGCGCCCGGCGCCGGGCTGGGGCTGGCCACCTGCCGCGCCATCATCGAGGCCCACGGCGGGCGCATCGGGCTGCGCGAGACCGCCGGCGGTGGGGCCACCGTGTGGTTCGAGCTGCCCGATCCGCGCTGAGGTGTCCGATCGGCTCGGGACCTTCGACCCGTCCCCCGGGGGCCGGCCGGTGGTCGTATGACCACTGGCGGATGGCGGCTGCATCCTCGCGGGTCGCACGCTGGAGGGGACCAGCCCGGTCGACCGGCCCGGCCGACCGCCGCACCCACCAGGAGACGCCATGACCCGCTCGCCCCGCACCACCACTCGCACCACCACCGGCACCACCACCCGCACGACCGCCCGCGCCGTGCTCGCCCTCGTCGTGCCGCTCACCCTCGCCGCGCCGCTGGTGGTGACGGCCTCGGCGAGCGCCAACGACGCCGACGTCATCCGCCGTGGCTCCTGCACCGGCAGCACCGACTGGAAGATCAAGGCCAAGCCCGACGACGGCCGGATCGAGGTCGAGGCCGAGATCGACAGCAACGTCAACGGCCAGACCTGGGGCTGGGTGCTCAGGCACGACGGCTCCGTGGCCGCACGCGGCAGCTCGACCACCAAGGCGCCGAGCGGCTCCTTCAGCGTCGAGCGGCGGCTGGTGGACGCCGCCGGCACCGATGCCTTCACCTTCCGCGCGACCAACGCCGCCAGCGGTGAGGTGTGCGTGGCCAAGGTGTCGCTCTGAGCCGTCCCGAGACCCGACCCGCGTCGCTGCCCCGCCCCCTCGGGCGCAGGTGGCGCGGTGCCGGACGCAGCCCGATCGTGTGGTTCCTCGCGGTCGGGCTGCTGGCGTGCGCGGTCATCGTCGGGGTCAGCCAGCACCTCGGCGACCGCGCCGCGCGGGCCGAGGCCCTGCAGGACGCCCGCTCGACGACCGAGCTCCTCGCCCGCTCCGTGGCCGGGCCCTCGGTGCCGCGCGGTCTCGTCGACGGGGTGCCCGGCGCGGTCGACCGCTTCGACCGCACGGCCCTGGCGCGCCTGGTCGGGGCCGGGGTGCGCCGGGTCAAGGTGTGGGCGGCCGACGGCACGGTGCTCTACTCCGACGACGTGCGTCTGATCGGCAGGCGCTTCGAGCTCGGGGAGGACGAGCAGCGCATCCTCGCCGAGGGCGGCACCGACGCCGAGGTCTCCGACCTCAGCGCACCCGAGAACCGCTTCGAGGCACCCGGCCGCGGTCTCATCGAGGTCTACACCCGGCTGGACTCCCCGGAGGGCGAGCCGCTGCTCTTCGAGACCTACTACTCCTCCGACCTCATCGCCACGCGCAGCGACGAGGTCGTGGCGCCCTTCCAGCGCATCAACCTGCTCGCCCTCGCCCTCGTCGTCGCGGTGGCCACCGGTCTGCTCTACCTGCTCAACCGCAGGATCCGCCTGGCCGGCCTGGAGCGGGAGCGGCTCATGGACCGGGCCGCCGCGGCGTCGGAGGCCGAGCGGCGGCGCATCGCCCGCGACCTGCACGACGGCGTGGTGCAGGACCTCGCGGCGACCGCCTTCGGGCTCTCGACGCTGGCGCGGCGCGCCGAGGGCACCCAGCGGCGCGAGCTGCTCGCCTCCGGGGCCGCGCTGCGGCGCAGCATGCGCGACCTGCGCTCGCTGCTCGTGGAGATCCACCCGCCCGGTCTCACCGCGACCACCCTGCCGTCGGCGCTGGCCGACCTCGTGGCGCCCCTCGCCGCGGCCGGGATCGTGGCCGACGTCGAGGTCGGCGACCTCGACGACGTCGACGAGGCCACCCTCGGACTGGTGTGGCGCGTGGCCCAGGAGGCGGTGCGCAACGCCCTGCGCCACGCCCGGGCCTCGACCGTGCAGGTCAGGGTCGGGGGCGGCGCGTCGACCACGCTGCTCGAGGTCGTCGACGACGGCGCGGGCTTCCGCGCCGACGTCGCACAGGCCGGCAGCCACTACGGGCTGCGCGGGCTGCGCAGCCTCGCCGAGGACCACGGCGGCCGGCTCACGGTGGAGTCGTCGCCCGGGGCCGGCACCACCGTCCGACTGGAGGTACGACGATGACCCCGACCCCGATCCGGCTGGTGCTCGTCGACGACCACGCGGTGCTGCGCGGCGCGCTCGAGCAGTTCCTGGCCGGCGAGGACGACATCGAGGTCGTCGGCTCGGCCCGCGACGGCGACGCCGCGGTCGAGGTGGTGGCCCGGACCCGACCCGACGTGGTGCTGATGGACCTGCAGATGCCCGGCACCGACGGCGTCACCGCCACCCGGGCCATCGTGGCGGCGGGCGGCTGCGACGTGCTGGTGCTGACGTCCTACTCCGACTCCGAGCGCATCCTGGCCGCCCTCGACGCCGGCGCGGTCGGCTACCTGCTCAAGGACGCCGAGCCCGAGGAGGTGGTGGAGGGCGTGCGAGCCGTCGCCCGCGGGGAGTCGCCGCTGCACCCGCGCGCGGCGCGCACGCTGCTCTCGGCCCGCCCGGCCGCGCCCGAGGGCCACGGGCTGAGCCCGCGCGAGGTCGAGGTGCTGGCGCTCGTGCGGGCCGGCCTAGCCAACAAGCAGGTGGCGCGACGCCTCGGCATCTCCGAGGGCACGGTCAAGTCGCACCTCACGTCGATCTTCCACCGCATCGGCGTCGCCGACCGCACCTCGGCCGCGGTCTGGGCCGAGCGCCGCGGGATCGGCGACCAGGCCGACGGGCCGGGCGGTCCGACCTGACCGCGGGCGGCCCGCCGGGCGCGCGGAGGGCCCGGCGCGCGCGCCGTACGGCGAGCCGGGCCGGGCCCTCGACGTGGTGCGGGGCGGGTCAGGCCTTGGGGGCGAAGACCTCGAGCGCGATGTTGTCGGGGTCGCGGAACTCCAGGATCCAGCCGGCGCCGATGTCCTTGACGCCCTCGTGGGCCACACCGAGGTCGTCGAGCACGCCCGCGGCGGCCTCGATCGCGGCCTGGTCGGCGACGGCGAAGGCGACGTGGTCGAGGCCGGTCTTGTCCTCGTCGAAGTGGTCGTCGGCCACCGGGCGCAGGCCCAGCAGGCTGTCGCCGAGCTGGTAGATGACGCCGCCGAAGAGGAACGAGAGCTGCTGCCGGGTCTCCTCGTCGGCGTTCGGGGGGAGCTCGAAGGCGACGGGGAGGCCGAAGACGTCGTCGTAGAACTTCCGCGACCGCTCGATGTCGGTGACGGTCAGGCGGACGTGGGCGTAGGCGCTGGTCTGGATGGGCATGCCGCCACGGTGCCACCGCCCCCGCCGCGACGGGCTCACCCGAGTGGGGCCGGGCCGGAAGGGGGAGGTCCGGGGGCAGGGGCGTGGCTAGCGTCGAGGAGGTCCCGACCAGCCGCGTCCAGCCGGGCGCCCTCACTCTCGGAGCCACCGATGACCCTGCTCTCCCCGCCCCGCTCGTCCCCCCTCGCCGGCCGCACCGGCCGCCGGCGTCCGCGCCAGGGCCTGGCGCGGCTCGCCGCACTGGCCGCCACCGGTCTGACCGCGACCGGTCTCGCGGCCTCCGCCCTGCTCGCCCCGACCGCGGCCGGTGCCGCGCAGGCCCCCGGCGACGGGCCCTTCCCGCAGCGCGTGGCGCTGCCCGACGGCTTCCAGCCCGAGGGCATCGCGGTCGGACGCGGCTTCGCGGCGTACTTCGGGTCCCGTCTCGACGGCGACCTCTACCGCGCCAACCTGCGCACCGGCACCGGCCGCGTGATCAGCCAGGGCCCCGGCACCCCGTCGGTCGGCCTCAAGGTCGACGAGCAGAACCGGATCTTCGTCTCCGGCGGCACCGCCGGCGACGTGCGTGTCGTCAAGGCCGGCAGCGGCGAGGTGCTGGCCGGCTACCAGCTCGTCGACGTGCCCGCCGACTCCGACGCCGCCTTCATCAACGACGTCGTGCTCACCGACGACACCGCGTGGTTCACCGACTCCGAGAACGCCCAGCTCTTCGGGCTGCCGCTCGACGGCGGCGACCTCCCCGACGCCGCCGACGTCGTGCGGCTGCCGCTCGGCGGGGACTGGGAGCAGGCCGAGGGCCTCAACGCCAACGGCATCACCGCCACCCCCGACGGCAAGGCGCTGCTCGTGGTCAACTCCGCCTCCGGCGGGCTCTTCCGCGTCGACCCCGCCACCGGCGACGCCACGCAGGTCAACCTGGGCGGAGCCGAGCTCACCAACGGCGACGGGATGCTGCTCGAGGGCCGCCGGCTCTACGTCGTGCAGAACCGGCTGAACCAGGTGGCTGTGCTGCGCGTCTCCGCCGGCGGGCGCAACGGCACGCTGCAGCGGACCCTCACCTCCGGCCAGTTCGACGTGCCGACCACCATCGCGCGACTCGGCGACCGGCTCTACCTGCCCAACGCCCGCTTCTCCACCCCGCCGACCCCCACCACCGAGTACTGGGTGACCCGGGTGGCCGTGCCCCGCGGCTGAGCCACCCGCTCGGGGGGGCGGGCGGCCGGGCAGCCGGGCGGCCGGGTCCGCCGTCCGCCAGGTCCGCCGCCGGCCGCGTGACCGGCCGCGTGACCCGCTCCGCTACGCGCTTAGTGGTCGCGAGGCTTCCGCGCGGAGCCCGGATCGGGCACCGTGGACAGATGCAGGAGACCGAGGAGGAGCGCCTCGCCCGCGAGGCCCGCGAGGAGCAGGTGCGCGCCGACGCGGCCCGCGCCCGGGCGCGGGCGGCCGAGCGCCGGGAGACGATGCAGTTCGTGCGGGAGCTCGACATGAGCGAGGAGATCGACGACTGAGCGCCGCGCCGGACGTCATGCGGAGGGTGGATGCGCATCCACGCCGCGCATGACGTCGCGCCTGCGCATGGCGTTCCGCCTGCGGTGAGGTCGGGGAGGGGCGTCGTCCAGGTGGGCGCGCACGGACGTCATACGAAGGGTGGATGCGCATCCACGCCCCGCATGACGTTCCGTCTGCGGCGCGGTCGGGCCGGGGCGTCGTTCAAGTGGGCTCGCGGACGGCATGCGAAGGGTGGATGAGCATCCACGCCGCGCATGGGCGTCCCGCCTGCGCATGGCGTCCCGTCTGCGGCGCGGTCGGGCCGGGGCGTCGTCCAGGTGGGCGCGCACGGACGTCATGCGAAGGGTGGATGCGCATCCACCGAGCGCATGACGTCCGGCGGGCGTCCGCGGGGCGTCGAGGGGGACGTCATGCGAAGGGTGGATGCGCATCCACCGAGCGCATGACGTCCCGCTCGACGAGGCGTTGCGCCCCGTCCGGCTCAGGGCAGGACGACGATCCCGTCGTCGTCGCTGACCACGGTGGCGCCGGGGGCGAACGACACGCCGCCGAACTCCACCACCACGTCGCGCTCGCCCGCACCGTCCTTGGAGCTCTTGCGCGGGTTGGAGCCGAGGGCCTTCACCCCGAGGTCGAGCTCGCGCAGGGCGGCGACGTCGCGCACGGCACCGTGGATCACGACGCCCTCCCAGCCGTTGGCGACGGCCGAGGCGGCGATCAGGTCGCCCATCAGCGCGGTGTGCAGCGACCCGCCCCCGTCGACGACCAGCACCTTGCCGGCGCCGGGCTCGGCGAGGGTGGCCTTCACGAGGGCGTTGTCCTGGTGGCAGCGCAGCGTCACGGCGGTGCCGGCGAAGCGGGCGCGAGCGCCGTACTGGCGCAGCTGGAGGTCGCAGGACTGCAGCGCCTCGCCGTGCTCGTCGACGAGGTCGGCGGTCGGGGTGGGCCCGGTGGTCGGCCCGGTGGTCGGCCCGGTGGTCGGCTGGGCGGTCGTCGGCTGGGGAGTGGAGGTCACGCGGCCATCCCAGCACAGCGCGCCCAGCCCGCCCGGCGCCGCCGTCCGCCGCCGACCGCCGCCGTCCGCCCACCGCGGGCCGCCCGTCGCCGCGCCGCGCCCGCGGCGGGGGACGATGGGCGTGTGACTCCCCGCCCCGCCGGTTCCGCCGGTCCCGCTAGCCCTGCCGGTCCCGCCAACCCCGCCGGTCCCGCCAGCTCTGCCAGCCCGGCCGGTCCCGCCAGTTCTGCCAACCCCGCCGGTCCCGCCAGCCCAGCCGGCCTCGACGCCCTCGCCCCGCAGTCCGCCGACCGACCCGTCGTGCTCGACGGCGGGCTGTCGAACGCGCTCGAGGACCGCGGCGTCGACCTGTCGTCGCAGCTGTGGACCGCGACGGTGCTGCGCGGGTCGCCGGAGGAGGTCGAGGCCGTGCACGCGGCCTACTTCGCCGCCGGGGCCGAGGTCGCGACCACCGCCAGCTACCAGGTCAGCGAGCAGGGCGTCGTGGCCGCGGGCGGCACGCCCGAGGAGGCCCGGGCGCTGCTGGCGCGCAGCGTCGAGGTGGCCCGCCGGGCCCGCGACGCGGCGCAGGAGCTGCGCGCGGGGTCGGGCGGGCCGGGGCACCGGGGGGCCGAGCGCGGTCGGCTGCTGGTGGCGGCGTCCGTGGGCCCCTACGGCGCGGTGCTGGCCGACGGGTCGGAGTACCGCGGCGACTACGGGCTCACCCCCACCGCGCTGCGCGACTTCCACGCGCGACGCCTCGACGCGCTCGCCGCCGCCGGACCCGACCTGCTCGCGGTGGAGACGCTGCCCGACGTGCGCGAGGCCGAGGTGCTGGTGCCGCTCCTCGACGACCTGGGTCTGCCCGCGTGGGTGTCCTACTCCGTCGCCGGGGGACGCACGCGCGCGGGCCAGCCGCTCGAGGAGGCGTACGCCGTCCTGGCCGGCAGCACCAGCGTGGTGGCCGCCGGGCTCAACTGCTCCGCCCCGGGCGAGGTGGCCGCGGCGGTGCGGGTGGCCGCCGAGGTGACCGGACTGCCCGGCGTGGTCTACCCCAACCGCGGCGAGACCTGGGACGCGGTGGCCAAGGTCTGGCGCGGCGAGCGCGACTGGGACGTCGCGCCCGCGGCCGGCTGGGTCGGCGCCGGGGCCCGGCTCGTCGGCGGCTGCTGCCGCGTGGGACCCGCCGACATCGAGCGGCTGGCCCGGGCCCTGGAGGCCTGACCGACCGCCCCGGTGCCTCCTGGCCTCGCGCGCCCGGCCTCAGTGGGCGACGAGCTCCTTGGCGCCGGCGTCCCAGACGACCTCGGTGGCGCCGGAGGCGAGGGCCTCGACCACGGTGTCGACCACGACCTGACCGGGCAGCGGGGCGGGCAGCTTCGGCGGCTCGCCGGCCAGCGCGCGCTCGGCCAGCCCGGTGTCGAGGTGGGGCGGGCGCACGTCGAGCACGGTGAAGGCGCGACGGTTCTCCCGGCGCAGGACGGTCAGCCAGGTGGAGAGGGCAGCCTTGGTGGCGGAGTACTCCGCCATCTGGTTGGTGGGCAGCTCGGCCAGGATGGCCGAGAGCACCGCGACCGTGCCGCCGTCCTCGAAGCGCCCGGCGGCCGCGCGCACGAGCGCCATCGGACCGAGGGTGTTGACGGCGAAGAGCTCCTCGACCACCGCCGGGTCGGCCTCGGTCGCGGGACCGAAGCCCGCGACCCCGGTGGCCACGACGAGCAGGTCGAGGCCGCCCATGGCGTCGGCCGCCGCCCCGACGACCTCGCGGCAGGCGTCGGTGTCGACCAGGTCGAGCACGAGCGGCTCGGTGCCGCAGGCCTGCGCCGCCGGCGCGAGCCGCCCGGCGTCGCGACCGGCGACGCTCACGGTCGCGCCACGCTCCACGAGGGCGCGGGCGATGCCTGCGCCGAGCACCCCCGAGGCCCCGACGACCAGTGCGCGTGCTCCCGACAGCTCCATGGCTCCTCCTGCGTGCGGGCCCGGTCGGCGCGGGCCGTGGTGCGGCGGCTCGACGCGGGTCCCGGGCGGGTCCGAGGGGCCCCGACGAGGCCCTCCCGAGCGACGGTAGGGGGCCCGCCGGGCGATCACCCAGGACTCACACCCGCAGGGGTGGGAGCGGCGTCGGTGGCCGTGGCTACCGTCGGAGGAGCGCCCCGCGCGGCCGCCCGCCCGGGTGACCACCGCCGACCAGGGAGGACCACCGATGCTGATCCCCCAGGCCCGAGGAACGCTGAGCGAGCGGGTCTTCCCGCAGCTCACCGGAGGCCTCGAGGACACCGCGAGTGCGGGTCTCGGCCGCGGCGGGGACGCCGACTCCCGCGACGACGCCGCGGTCACGCTCTGGGCGCTCCAGGAGCTGCACTACCGCGGCTTCGACGACGTCGACGACGCCCTCGAGTGGCACCCCGCGGTGCACGCGCTGCGCTGGGAGCTCGAGGCCGACCTCGAGGCGCGGCTGCGCGAGCGCCACGCCGACCTGGTGCCGCGACCCGAGGACCACACCGCCGAGGGCCTGGCCGAGCGGCTCTTCGCCATGGTCGAGGCCGACGACGGACCCTCGCTGGCCCGCCACGTCGAGACCACCGCGACCCGTGACGAGGTCGAGGAGCTGCTGCGCCACCGCTCGGTCTACCACCTCAAGGAGGCCGACCCCACGACCTGGGTCGTGCCGCGCCTGGAGGCCACGGTCAAGGCCGCGCTCATGGAGGTGCAGCTCGACGAGTACGGCGGCGGCGACCCCGCCCGCCTGCACCACCACCTCTTCGCCCGCGGCCTGGCCGCCTCGGGCATGAGCGCCGACTACGGCGCCACGGTCGACGAGGCGAGCGCCGCGGTGCTGGAGCAGAACGCCGCGCTGTCGATGCTGGGCCTGCACCGCCGCCTGCGCGGCGCCGCCCTGGGCCACCTCGCCGCCGTCGAGGCCAGCAGCTCCGGGCCGTCGCGACGCATGGCCCGCGGCCTGCAGCGCCTCGGCTTCGCCCCCGAGATGGTGGAGTACTACACCGAGCACGTCGAGGCCGACGCCGTGCACGAGCAGCTCGCCGTGCGCGCCATCTGCGGCGCCCTGGTCGAGCGTGAGCCCCACCTCGCCGGCGACGTGCTCCTCGGCGCCGCGATCTGCCTCGACCTCGAGGCCCGCACCGCCACCGACCTGTTCGCCCGCTGGGACCGCGCGGCGTGAGCGACCCGACCCCCCGCACGGCCCCGCCGCGGGTCGGCGCCTGCGGAGCCGGCGTACCCGTGGTGGGGGCGGGGGAGGCCGCCCCGGTGGTCGACGACGTCTCACGCCCCGACGTGGTGCTCTGCCCCGGGGGCCCGATGCTCGTGCGCGGGCGGCTCGTGGTGGAGGACGACCAGGGCGTGCGGCACACCACCCACCGCCCGGTCTCCGCGATCTGCCGCTGCAGCCGCTCGGCCACGCTGCCGTGGTGCGACGGCACGCACAAGGTGCTGCCCGCCGGGCTGCGTCCCTGACGGCAGCCCGACCGCAGCCTGCGCGGGGCGGGCTCAGGCGCGGTCGAGGCGCAGCAGGGCGCCACGACCGACGACGCGACGGTCGACCGGCACGAGGCCGTGGCGGGTGCCCCAGGCCGCCTCGACGACGTCGCACTGCGCGGTGTCGGCGAGCTGGAGCAGCACCGAGCCGCCGGGCAGCAGGTGGCGCTCGGCGACCTCCAGGCAGGTCCAGGCCAGGTCGAGGCCGTCGGCCCCGCCGTCGATGGCCAGCAGCGGGTCCGCGGGGAAGCGCCCGGTGTCGGCGGAGGGCAGGTAGGGCGGGTCGGCGATGACCAGCGCGAACCGCTCGTGGTCGGCCACGGCCTCGCGCAGGTCGCCCTCGCGGACCTCGGTGAGCTCGGCGGGCCGCTCCGCGGTGGCGTTGGCGGCGACGTTGTCGCGGGCGAAGGCGCAGGCCACGGGGTTGGCGTCGACGCACACCAACGCCCGCCGCGACCCGGCCACCGCGGCCAGGCCGATGTGGCCGACCCCCGCGCACAGCTCGAGCACGGCGCCCTCGGGCCCCTCGGGCCCGGCGGCCCCGGCGGCCCCGGCGGCCCCGGCGGCGGTGCCGTCCCGCTCGGCGAGGAGCTCGGCGGCCCACCGCGACTGGGCCAGCGTCCACTCCCGCGGCTCGAGCACCCGGTCGTCGAAGGTCAGCACGAGCGGCCCGAACTCCGCCCGCCGCACCGCGTGGTCGGCGCCGGGGCCGGTCACGACGCGCCCCCGCCGGCCGTGCCGCGGCCGAGCGTGCCCCGCACCGAGCGTCCCACCGAGCGCGGCAGCGCCGTCAGCGTCGAGACCCGGGCGTGGGCCAGCGCGGCGCGGGCGGCGTTGCTGCCGGGGGCGCCGTGCACGCCGCCGCCGGGGTGGGCGGCGGCCGAGCCGAGGTAGAGCCCGGCGACGCCGGTCTCGGCGCGGCCCCACTGGCCGGGCACGGGCCGGAAGAGCAGCATCTGGTGCAGCTGGGAGGTGCCCGCGCCGACGGCGCCGCCGACGAGGTTGGCGTTGCGCTGCTCCAGCTCGCGGGGGCCGAGCACGCGACGGGCCCTGACCAGGGACCCGAAGCCCGGGGCCAGCTCCTCGAAGCGCGCCTGCATGCGGTCGGCGAAGCGCTCGCGGTCGTCGGGGCCCCAGCCGCCGCCGACCGTTCCGCCGGTGCTGCCCGAGCCGCTCGCCGCGCCGTCCGCGGCGTCGCCGCGGGTCTGCTGCGGCACGTGGGTGTAGGCCCACACCGCCTCGGTGCCGGCGGGGGAGCGGGTGGGGTCGGCGGTGGTCATCTGCCCGGCGAGCATGAAGGGGTGGGCGGGCACGTAGCCGGAGGCGACCTGCGCGGTGGCCTCGGCCATCTCGGCGCGCGACGCGGCCAGGTGCAGCGTGCCCGGGGCGTGCTCGGGGGCGCTGGCCCAGGGGATGGGGCCGTCGAGGGCCCAGTCGACCTTGACCGTCGCGGGGTCCATCTCGAAGCGGTCGAGCCCGCGGGCGACCCGGGCGGGCACGTCGGAGGGGTCGAGCAGGTGGCGGTAGAGCGCCTCGACGCCCACGTCGGCGACGACGGCGCGGCGCGCGGCGTACCGCTCGCCCGAGCGCAGCCGCACCCCGGTCGCGCGGCCGCGGTCGGTCTCGACGGCCACGACCTCGGCGTCGCAGCGCACCTCGCCGCCCAGCGACTCCAGGCGGCGCACCATCGCGGCGCTGAGCTCGCCGGCGCCGCCCTGCGGGGCGGGGAAGCCGACGGTCTGGCCCATCATCGTCAGCAGCAGGCCGAGCATGCCCGAGCCGGCCGCGTCGAGGGGGATGTCGGCGTGGCCGGCGTTGCCGGCCACCAGGGTGCGCAGCGCCTCGCCGCCCAGGCGTCCGTCGAGCATGGTCAGCGCGGGGCTGAGCAGGGTGCGCACGAAGTCGACGCCGCCGACGTGGCGCAGCCGGGTGAGCACCCCGAGGCCCCCGCGCACGGGCGGGAACGGGGTGAGCAGCGCGTCGATGAGCGCGGGGCCGATGGCGTCCCAGTCGGCGCACAGCCGCAGCCAGGCCTCGCCGTCGCCGGGGTGGGCGCGCTCGGCCAGGTCGGCGGTGATCCCGCGGTCGCGGTGCAGCAGCGCCCACGAGCCGTCGGGGAAGGGGTGGCCCTGCACCGCGGGCGGGTGCGACCAGGTCAGGCCGTGGCGCTCCAGGTCGAGCCCGAGCATCACCGGCGAGGCCCGCGCGAAGGGGTAGAAGGCGCTGAAGGTGTCGTGCACGAAGCCGTCGGCCAGCTCGTGGCTGCTGCGCACCGCGCCGCCGGCGTCGGGCTGCGCCTCGAGCACGAGCACCGACCAGCCGGCGTCGGCGAGCAGGTTGGCGGCGACGAGCCCGTTGGGGCCGGAGCCGATGACGAGGGCGTCGTACGTCGCTCCCGTCACGGGCGGTTCTCGCACACGTAGGCCAGCCGGCGCAGGGTCTCGGTGTTGCGCCAGGTCATCGGCGGGTCGTGGAGGAGGCTCGGCACGAAGCGGCCCGGTCCGCGGTCGACGCGCTCCTCGACCTCCACCGACGTGCCGGCGCCCGACGGCGTGAGGCGGAAGGTCACCCGCGCTCGGCCGAAGGGCCGGCCGTAGGCGAGCAGGGTCAGGGTGGTGCGCGGGTGCATCTCGACGACCTGGGTGCTGTCGTCGAGCAGTGCCGGCCAGGCGCCGACGGAGTGGTGCAGCCGTGACCCGACCTCGGGCCAGTCCTCGTCGACCTCGCGCATCCGGGAGGCGCCCACCACGAAGAGGGGGTACATCCACCCGTCGCTGAGGACCTCCCAGACCGTCTCGGGGGTGGCTGCGACGTCGCGCGAGGTGTGGCTCATGGCTCCCACCCTCCTCGCACCCCCCCGCCGGGCACCACACCCGCGGGGGTCAGGCGGGCCGCGCGCGTCTTACCGACCGTTGCGACCACTGCCTGACCGTCACGACGGTCGGCCAGTGGTCGCAACGGTCAGTAGGATGCGCGCGCGGCGGCGACCGCCGTCGTCAGGGGGCGAGCGGGGCCACGTGGTCGCGGATCCAGCCGAGCAGCGGCGTCATCAGCGCGACCGCCTGCTGGCCGGCGGGGGTGAGGGAGTACTCCACGTGCGGCGGCACGACCGGCAGGGCCTCGCGCAGCACCAGGCCGTCGGCCTCGAGGGTCTGCAGGGTCTGGATGAGCATCTTCTCGCTCACCCCGTCGATGCGGCGCTTGAGGGCGCTCCAGCGCAGCGTGCCCTCGGCCAGGGTGACCAGCACCAGCACGCCCCACTTGCTGGTGACATGCTCGAAGACGGCGCGGGTCGCGGGGCACAGCGAGTCCACGGGCACCGCGGCGGCGGGGGTGCGGGGGAGGGGGGTCACGATCCGACCTTACTCCGAGGTGAGTACCCCACTTCGAAGTGCGTACCCCACCGCGGGAAGGGTGTCGGGCCGGGCGAGGTTGGCAGGGGCGGGGCCGCCGACGGCGCGGCCCGCCGCGGTGACCGCCGCGGCAGCGACGTGTGGAGGAGACAGGGATGACGATTGTGGTGAGCGGGGCGACGGGGCAGCTGGGCCGGCGCGTGGTGGAGGAGCTGCTGGCGCGGGGTGTGGCCCCGGCCGACGTGGTGGCCGGCGGTCGCGACGAGGGGCGGCTCGCGGCGCTGGGCGAGGCGACCGGCGTGCGCACCGCGCGGATGGACTACGACGACCCCGCGACCCTCGGGGCGGCCCTGTCGGCCGGCGACGTGTTCCTGCTCGTCTCCGGCAGCGAGCCCGGCGGGCGCGTGCCGCAGCACGCCGCGGCGATCGACGCCGCCGTCCACGCCGGCGTCGCGCACGTCGCCTACACCAGCGTCCTCGGCGCGGGCGCCACCCCGCTGTCGCTGGCCGCGGAGCACGAGGCCACCGAGGAGCTGCTGCGCGCCAGCGGGCTGCCGGTGACCTTGCTGCGCAACGGCTGGTACACCGAGAACTACGCCCCCACCCTCGAGCAGGCGCGCGCCACCGGCGTCGTCCTGACCAGCACCGGGGCGGGCCGCGTGGCCAGCGCGACCCGCGACGACTACGCCGCCGCCACCGCGCGCGTGCTCGTCGACGTGGCCGCCGGCGACGGCGCCGAGCACGTGGGTGCGGCCTACGAGCTCTCCGGCGACCACGCCTGGAACGCCGAGGAGCTGGTCGCCGCGCTCGGCGAGGTGCTCGGCCGTGACGTCACGCTGCGGGCCGTCGACACCGACACCCACGTCGCCGCCCTGCGCGAGGCGGGGCTCGACGAGGGCACCGCGGGCTTCGTCGCCGGTCTCGACGCCGCCATCGCGCAGGGCGCGCTCGCCGCGACCCCCGGCGACCTGTCCCGCCTGGCCGGGCGCCCCACGACCCCGCTGGTCGACGCCCTGCGCGCGATGGCCTGAGCCCGGGAGGCGCGTCGCGCCCCGCCCGGACGGGCGAGGTCGGGGCGGGGCGGGCACGGGAACGGCGTGGAGCGCCTAGGCTCCCCAGCAGGACGCCGCGACGCGCCGAGCCCCCGGCACGACCGGGCCGTGCCCGCCGTACCCCGCAGTGACCGCCCGCCCCCCCTCGCCCCCTCGTCGCCTGGAGCCCCGCGTTGACCGACGTCCGACCGTCGCACACCCCCGCCTACGGCGGTGTCGACCTCACGACGTGCGACCGGGAGCCGATCCACGTGCCCGGCGCGATCCAGCCCCACGGCGTGCTGCTGGCCCTGGAGCCGGACGACCTGACCGCGGTGGTGGTCTCCGCCAACTGCGAGCAGCTGCTCGGGGTGCCGTCGGGCGCCGCGCGCGGACGCGCGCTGGCCGAGCTGCTCGGCGAGGCGGCGGCCGCGGCGATCGCGCCGCGGGCCGCGAGCCCCACCAAGGGTGAGCCGATGGTGCTGCGCCTGCCCGAGGACCTGCCGCTGGCCACCGGTGCGCGCGGCGCGCTGGCCGGGGCCGACGTCGACGTCACCGTGCACCGCTCCGGGGAGCGCGTGGTGGTCGAGCTCGAGCAGCTCGGCGGCCCGGGCGCCGGCACGCTGTCCTACCAGTCGGCGCGCGGCGCGATGGCCCGCCTGGCCAGCGCCGGGTCGGTGCCGGAGCTGGCCGACCGGCTGGCCCACGAGGTGCGCGGGCTCAGCGGCTTCGACCGGGTCATGGTCTACCGCTTCGACCAGGACTGGAACGGCGAGGTCATCGCCGAGGACCGCCGCGAGGACCTCAACCCCTTCCTCGGCCTGCACTACCCCGCCACCGACATCCCGGCCCAGGCCCGGCGGCTCTACACCGTGAACTGGACGCGGCTGATCGCCGACGTCTCCTACACCCCGGTGCCGCTCGACCCGGTGCTCGACGAGGTCACCGGCGCCCCGCTCGACCTGTCGCACTCCACGCTGCGCAGCGTCTCGCCGATCCACGTCGAGTACCTCACCAACATGGGCGTGGGCGCCTCGATGTCGGTCTCGCTGGTCATCGACGACGAGCTGTGGGGCCTGGTGGCGTGCCACCACTACTCCGGGCCGCACCGGCCCAGCCACGACGCGCGCGCCGCGGTGGAGTTCCTGGGGCAGGTCGCCTCGCAGATGATCAACGACCGCGAGCGCGCCGACGGGCGCGAGGCCGCCATCGGGAGCCAGGCCGAGCTCAACCGGTTCACCGCCGCCCTCACCGCCTCCGAGCTCAACCCGCTGGTGCAGCTCATGGCCGACCCGGCGCTGCTGCGCCTGGTCGGGGCCGGCGGAGCCGCGCTGTCGGTGGAGGGCGTCATCACCACCACCGGGCGCGTGCCCGAGGAGCGGCACCTGCGGCGCATCGGCGCCCTGCTGCACCGCCCCGACGGCCGCGCCGTGCACACCCACCACCTCGGCGTCCTCGCCCCTGACCTCGAGGAGGTCGCCGACGTCGCCGCCGGCGCGATGGTGATCGGCAGCAGCGACCCCACCAGCTGGCTGATGTGGGTGCGGCCCGAGCTCGAGGAGGTCGTCGACTGGGGCGGCGACCCCACCAACAAGCTGCTCTACGACGCGGAGGGCCCCGAGGTCCGCCTCAGCCCCCGCAAGTCCTTCGACAAGTGGCGCCAGGTCGTGCGCGGGCGCAGCGAGCCCTGGACCGCCTGGCAGGTCGACACCGCCGAGGCCCTCAACGCCCACGTCACCGGGGTGCTGCTGGCCCGCTCCCGCGAGCAGATCGCCATGGCGGAGTCGCTGCAGCGCTCGGTCGTGGCCGAGGTCGCCCCGGACTTCGACGGCGTGGAGATCGCCGCGCGCTACCTGCCGGCCTCGACCTACCAGCTCGGCGGCGACTGGTGGGACGCCTTCGAGCTCGACGACGGCCGGGTGGCCTTCGTGGTCGGCGACGTCGCCGGCCACGGCGTGCAGGCCGCGACCGCGATGACCCAGGTGCGCACCGCGCTGCGGGCCTACCTCTTCGGCGGCGACACGCCCGCGGGCTGTCTCGACCGGCTCGACCGGCTGATGGATGGGCTGCTCGACCAGCGGGTCGCCACCGCCCTCGTCGGGGTGCTCGACCGCGCGAGCGGCGTGCTCCAGCTCTCCTCGGCCGGCCACCTCCCGCCGCTGCTGTGCGTCGACGGCGAGGCCCACGAGCTGTCGCTGCGGCAGCGCCCGCTGCTCGGCATCGGGGTGGGGCAGGCCGTCGTCGACGAGGTCGACCTCTCCGGCGGCGCCACGGTGCTCATGTACACCGACGGCCTGGTCGAGCGTCGTGGCCTCGACATCGCCGAGACGCTCGAGCAGCTGCGCGTCACCTCCTGCGTCGGACCCGGCGAGCGGATGCAGGAGTGGGTCGACGAGATCGTCGAGGCCGTCGCCGGCGTCAAGGACGACGACACCACCGTGCTCGCCATCCGGATGGGCCCGCAGGGCTGAGCCCGACGCCCCTGAGCGGGGGCGTGAGCGGGGGCGTGTGCGGGGCGTGAGCGGGGCCGTGGCCGGAGGCGTCAGGCCACGAGCACGGCGAGGGCCGCGGCGACGGCGGCCACGAGGGCCAGCACCGCGCGGGCGAGGTCGGCGCGCATCAGCAGGCGCAGCAGGGCCGGGTCGGGCCGCACGGCGCCGGTGGGCCCGGGCCGGCCGAGCCGGCCGTGGGTGGGGGCGGCCAGCGTGGCGGTGACCGCGACGGCGCCGCCGGCCGCGGCGAGGGCGACCAGCTCGGCGGGACCGGGCACGACGAGCGCGGCGACGACGCCGACGACCAGCAGGGCGCCGTAGACGAACCCGACGAGCGGGGCGATCACCCGCGAGTGCCGGGCGTGGGCGGTGGGCCAGCGCTCGGGCTGCTCACGTCCGGTGGCCACCAGCACGGGGTAGACCAGCGCGCTGACGACCGCCTGGAAGCCGAGGTGGAGCCACGTGACGGCGACCAGCGCCGCCCGCACCACGTCGGGGTCGCCGAGCGGACCGCTCACGGGGTGGCGCTCACAGGTCGGCGCTCACAGGTCGGCGAGCACGGTGCGGGCGGCGCGGTCGCCGCTGACCAGGGCGCCCTGGATGGAGGCGGTGTCGCGGTGGTCGCCGCAGACCACGACGCCGGAGTCGAGGGCCTGGCGGCGGCGCGCGGCCAGCGGCGCGGGCTGGGCCGGCAGGGCGTGCTCCACCTCGTGGCGCACCACCACGCGCCACGAGGAGGTGTCGACCCCCAGCAGGAGCCCGGCGTGGCGGCGGATCTCGCCGTCGGTGGCCGGCGCGGTGCCGCGCCGCAGCAGGGCCGAGCCCTGCACGAGGTGGCTCCCCTCCGGTGCGTACGTCGGGGCCGCTGCGGACACCACCGCGGTGTTGACCAGCGGACCGGCGGGCACCTCGCGCGCGTCGACGTGGAGCATGCGGGCCTCGGTGACGCTGCGCAGCCCGACCGGCTCGTCGGTGGCGAACCACGTGGTCACCACGCCGCGGGTGCGCACCGGCTCCAGCGCGGTGAGCCCGGCGGCGTCGACGCCGTCGGTGGCCACCACCACGCGGCGCGCGCGCACGGAGCCGGCCGGCCCCTCGACGAGCACCCCGCGGGGCCCGGTGGAGCCGACCCGCTCGACGCGGTGGTCGAGCCGCACCCGCCCGCCGAGCGGCGCGGCGAGCTGCTCGGGCAGCGCCTGCATGCCCTGCGCGGGCAGGCCGGGCACGCCGGTGAGGAAGGAGCGCAGCAGCAGCAGCGCGAAGGCCGAGGAGGTGGCGCCGGAGTCGTCGAGCACCACCCCGGACAGGAAGCGGTCGAGCACCCGGCGCAGCAGACCGTGCACGCCGGCCCGGTCGAGGGCGGCGCGCAGGTCGGTGTCGCCGCCGCTGGTGAGGTGGTGGGCCAGGTGGCGCCCGGCGGGGTGGCGCAGCAGGGGCGCGGCCCAGCGGGCCAGGGGCAGCACGTCGAGGGCGCGGGGCGCCACGTGGCGCAGCGTGGAGGGCAGCGTGCGGGTGGCGCGCAGCGGGTCGCCGAGCAGCAGCCGGCCGTCCTCGGTGCCGGCGACGACCCCGGCCCCGAAGGACTGCAGGCCCAGCGCCGGGGCGTCGACCCAGGCGCGCACGGCGGCGTAGGCCGGGTTGAGCAGCTGGAAGCCGCGGTCGCACCGGTGGCCGTCGACCATGTCGGTGCGGATCCGGCCGCCGACGGCGTCACCGGCCTCCCAGACCTGCACGTCGAGGCCGGTGTCGGCGAGCACGCGGGCGCAGCGCAGGCCCGCGAGACCGGCGCCGACGACCAGGACGTCGGTCTCGGTCGCGGCGGCGCTCGCTCCGGTCGCCTCGGCGGCGGTCCCGGCAGGGGTCACGTCAGCGGACCGCGTAGCGGTCGACGTAGGACACGACGCGGTTGAACATCGCCGTCACCGAGGCCAGGTCGGCCAGCGCGGGGTCGGGGGAGCTGGCCAGCTCGTAGAGCACGGGCCGGGCCTCCTCGACGCCGGCGGCCTGGGCCACGCGGGCGCAGACCCGGGCCGCGTCGCGCACCGGGCCGGGCTCCACGGTCCACAGCGACTCGAAGACCCGGTCGCGGTCGGGGGTGTCGTCCTGGCCGGGCAGCTCCCAGGCGGTGAGGGCGGCGGAGAGGTCGGGGGCGTCGCAGACCACGGTCCACTCGCGGCGCATCGGGGCGTCGTGGGGCAGGGTCACCGCCATCGGCGTACGACGCGGCGGCTGCGGTCGCGCGGGACGCGTCGGGCGAGCCCCGGCGCCGGGCTGCGACCCGGGCGCGCCGGCCGAGGCGGGCCCGGCCGACAGCGTGGTGGTGCCGTCGTCGGAGCTGCGGGTCACGGGCGGGCTGGTGAACTCGGCGAAGACGAAGGTCTGGCGGGCCACCCGCGCCAGCTCCTCCCAGCGCTGCTGGGAGTGGGCGTAGAACTTCTCGTGCTGGAAGGCGCCGAAGAGGTAGGGCCGGTCGGCGAGCGCGCAGAACTCGTCCTCGATGGCCCACGACAGCGCCAGCAGCGTCGACTTGCGCAGGCGGTAGCTGCTGAGCCGCGGGTGGAGCCGGCGCAGCTCGGCGTAGGCCGACGGGGTCGTCGGCTCGGCGTCGGACCAGGCCGCGGAGACCGCCTGCTCGACGGCGACGTCGAGGCGCACCCCCATCTGGCGGCGGCGGATCACGTCGAGCACGACCTCGACGTCGGCCGCGGAGTAGCGCCGGTGACCGCTGTCGCGGCGCTGCGGGTTGGGGAAGCCGTGGCGCTGCTCCCACATGCGCAGCGTCGCCGGGGCGACGCCCGTGCGCGAGGCCAGGTCACCGATCGTGAGGGTCTCGGGACCGGGGTTCGACGCGTCGTTCATGGCGCCACTGTAAACCTCCACAGGGTGTTGAGGAACGTGTGGACAACTGTTCACACCCCACCGGGCGGCCCCGGGTGCCCCTCGGACCAGACCAGTGACCGGACCAGTGACCGGACCAGCGGCCGGGCACGTGGCCGGTCGCGAGGCCGGCCAGGAACCGGGCCGGCGGTCGGCCCCGGTCGGCCCCGGTCGGCCCCGGGCTGTCCGGAGGGCCGGGTCAGACCGGCTCGCCGAGGGCGCGGCCGAAGACGACCACGTTGCTCGCGTAGGCCGCGCCGTCCCAGTCGGTGCACGAGATGAGCACGAGGCGCCCGTCGCGACGGTCCTGGCCGAAGACCTGCTGGGCGTTGGCCGCGAGCTGGTCCTTGTCGTAGACCACGACGCGGGTCACCTCGTAGCGCATCCGTCCCCGCGGGGTGGTCACGTCGACCGCCGCGCCGCGCCGCACGTCGCCGAGGCGGTCCAGCGAGCCGCCGCCGGTGTGCACCGTGTGGCCCGCGATCACGGTCTGGCCGCTCTCGGCGCCCGGCTGCGCGGAGGCGTCCCACCAGCCGACGTCGAGCACGTCGGTGGGCGGGTCGAGCACGCGGTCGGTGGTGACGGCGACGGGCACGACGGGGGCGTCGATGCGCAGCGAGCGCACCTGCAGCCGCACGGGGTCGGCCGGGCCCAGGTCGGCGTACGACGGGCCGCTGTCGTCGGTGCCGCTGGGCAGGACCAGCCCACCGAGGACGAGCCCGACGCCCAGCACGAGCAGGGCCGTGGTGAGGGCTCCGAGACGGGCGGTGACGCCCGCCCCGGCTCCCGGGGCGGCGGGGCTGTCGGTGCCCACGGCTCAGGCCCTCGTGGCGCGGCGCCAGCTCGCGACGCCCGCGGCGCCGGCCAGGGCCAGCAGCCCGCCGAGGGCGAGGGTGCCGCCGGCGCCCAGGCCCTTGTCGGGTCCGGCGGTGGCGCCGGCCTCGGCCACGCCGGCCGGCACCGAGGTGGGCACGTCGGTGGGCTGGGGCGTCGGGGTCGGGTCGGGGGTCTGCGGCGGCGCGCCGACGCGGCCGTTGGGGCCGCAGGTGCTGCGGCCGACCTGGGCGCCGAGCACCTCGACGCCGAAGTCGCTGGTCACCGGGAGCACGGCCAGGTCGAGCGCGGTGACCTCGATGGCGCCGTCACTGGGGCGGACCTGCTTGTTGAGGGTGAGGTCGAGGACGTTCTCCTCCAGCGGCGCGAGCTGCTCGCCGAGGGTCGCGAGCGCCTCGTTGACCACCGCGGCCTGGTCGATCGCGTCGCCCAGCGGGCCGAGGGCTCCGTCGAGGGCGGTGGTGAGCTGCTCCTGCAGCGCCTGCTCGAGCAGCGCCGCGACCTCGCCGAGGTCGGTGACGACCTTGGTGTTGGGGGCGGGGCTGACCGGCAGCGAGACCAGGTCGACGCGCTGTCCCATCACGCGTGCGTAGGCGCTGACGTCGGCGAGGTCGGCGCTGCCGTCGGCGGTGCCGGGCGCGGCCGTGCAGCGGCTCTGGATGGCGCCGGCGTCGAGGAATACCCCGAGGTCGGCGGCGTCGAGCACCTGACCGACGGCGTCCTGCAGCGCGGGGAAGGCCTGGTCGAGCACGGGGGCGAGGGCGTCCTGGAGCTGCTGGTCCAGGCCCTGCAGGACGTCGGACTGCACCAGCTGGACGCCGGTGAGGTCGAGCGACGCGGCGTCGAGGGTGAGGTTCTGCCCCGGGGTCAGGCAGCTGCTGTCGCCGGCGGCGGCGACCGTGGCGCCGTCGCCCGCGAGCCCGGCGCACGCCGCCGAGCGGCCGTCGCGGCCCACGATGCGGGTGGTGGCGTCCTGGGCGAGGGTGCCGGCGCCCACGAAGTCCTGGCCGGCCAGGGCGGTGATCGCCGGGGAGCTCGTGCCGGTGGCGCGCTCGCGGCGGCCGTCGTTGGTCACGGAGTAGGACCCCGAGTCGGTGGGCGTGCTGGCCACCGTGACCTCCAGCGCCGTCGCGCTGGCCTGGGCGACCGGTCCGGCCGCCATCGCCGGGCTCGCGGCCAACGCGGCCACCGCCGCGGCGGCCGTCGTCGCGGCCACCCGGGTGGCGGTGCGGGCGGTGCGGGTGGTGGTGCGGGCGCGGCCGGTCCGGCCGGGCGTTCGGCGTGCTGCGGGTGCTGACATGTCCGAGAAACCCCTCCCAAGGCGTGCGGCCACGCGCGTGACCACGCTCACTCAACGGGGCCGCCCGCCGATGGTTACGCCGCCCGGGCGGGTCCCACCCCTGTGGTGGCCGCGCGGTGGGACGTCATGCGGGGGGTGGATGCGCATCCACGGGGCGCATGACGCCCCGGGGTGGGTGCGCCGGGTTGCGGACGAGCGGGGTCGAGGGGGGCCGCGGGTGGGACGTCATGCGGGGGGTGGATGCGCATCCACGGGGCGCATGACGTCGTGGGGTGGGTCTGCCGGGCCGCGGCGAGCGGGTGGCTGTGGTGGCCGTGGGGCGGGACGTCATGCGAGGGGTGGATGCGCATCCACGGGGCGCATGACGCCCCGCTCGCCGGGCCGGCCGGCGCTCAGCCCAGCGACCGGCCGATGCCGCGGGCGGCGACCTCGAGGGCGGCCACGAGACGGGCCCGGTCGCGGCGCAGCGACGGCACGACGATGCCGACGGCGGCCACGACCTCGTCCCCGCGGCGCACGGGCACGCCGACCGAGCACGCGCCGAGACTCATCTCCTCCGAGGTGGTGGCGTACCCCTCCGCGACGACCCGGTCGAGCTGGCGGCGCAGGGTGCCGGGGGCGACCACGGTGTAGGGCGTCACCCGGGTCAGCCGCGCGAGCACCTGGGCCTGCACGTCGGCGGGCGCGTGGGCCAGCAGCACCTTGCCGACCCCGGTGGCGTGCAGCGGCAGCCGCGACCCGACGGTGCTGACCACCGGCACGGAGGCGTGTCCGCGCAGGCGGTCGAGGTAGAGCACCTCCAGGCCGTCGCGCACCGCGAGGTGCAGGGTCGAGCGGGTGGCGGCGTGCAGGTCCTGCAGGAAGGGCGAGGCGATCTCGACCAGCCCGGCCTGGTGCGGGGCGAGCAGGCCGAGGTCCCAGAGGCGACGGCCGACGACGTACTCCCCGCTCTCGACGCGGGCCAGCGCCCCCCACCCGACCAGCTCGGCCACCAGGCGGTGGGCCGTGGGCACGGGCAGGCCGGCGCGCTGCGCCAGCGTGGTCAGCGAGAGCCGACGGTGGTCGTCGTCGAAGGCCTCCAGCAGTGCCAGCACCTTGCTGGCCACGCTGGCCCCGGGGGCGGAGGAGTTGCCGGCCATGGTCGCGATCCTGCCACCGGGCGCCGGTCGGTGGACCCCGGCCGGCGCCACTCCTCAGGCCGCGGTCGCCGAGGCCCGCACGTGGGCGGGCACGGTGGCCAGGGCGACGACGGCGAGCACGGCCGCGACGGCGAAGGCGTAGAAGCCCCACGGGTAGGCCACGCCGGCGGTGACCAGCGCGCCGCCGAGCGAGGGCCCGACGATGGCGCCGACGCGACCGACGCCGGCCGACATGCCCAGCGCGGTGCCGCGCACCTGCGGCGGGTAGAGGTGGCCGACGAAGGCGTAGACCAGCACCTGGGCACTGAAGACGAAGACGCCCGCCAGCAGCACGCCGACGTAGACCAGCAGCGAGCTCTCGATGCGGATGCTCAGCAGCGCGAGGAAGACCGCCGCGAGCCCGAACCACACCAGCACGGTGCGCTTGTTGCCGCGTGCGTCGGCGACCTGGCCGGCGACCAGCAGCCCGATCACGGCGCCCACGTTGAGCACCAGGATGAGGCCGGTGCCGGCCTGGATGGAGTAGCCGGCCTCGCCCATGATCTTCGGCAGCCACGTGTTGAGCCCGTAGACCAGCAGCAGGCCCATGAACGAGGCCACCCACAGCCCCAGGCTGATGCGCAGGTAGACCCCGCGGACCACGTCGGAGGCGCGCGCCGCGCGCGCCACGGGCGCGTCGGGGGTGACGGAGCCGTGGCGGTCGGGGCCGCCGGCGCCGCGGGTGGTGGCGCCGGTGGTGCTGCTCGAGGTGGGTCCCGCGGTCGCGCGCTCGTCGCGGGCGCGGAGGTAGGCCTCCGACTCGGGCAGGCGGGCCCACATGACCGGGAGCGTGAGCAGGCCGGCGACGCCGCCGACGACGAACATCGCCTCCCAGCCGTAGGCGTCGACCAGCCACAGCCCGAGCAGGGCGGTGAGCACGGCGCCGACGTGGTAGCCGGTCATCATGCGGGTCACGGCACTGCCGCCGCGGCCGGGCCGCGCGTGCTCGGACATGAAGGCCAGGGCGGTCGGCAGGCAGGCGCCGAGACCCAGACCGGCCAGGAAGCGCAGCACGGTGAACTCGGTGACGGTGCGCGCCAGCGGGAGCACCAGCGTGAGCACGGAGAAGACCGCGATGCTCGTGAGGAGGGCGCGGCGACGACCGAAGCGGTCGGTGAGCGGGCCCACCGCGACCGCGCCGATGCCGACCCCGACCAGGCCGAGGGTGGAGGCCCAGGTGAGCGAGGCGTCGGTGAACCCCAGGGCCCCGGTCGCGGACAGCACCGGGATGACGACCCCGAGCACCACGAGGTCGAAGCCGTCGAGGGCGACCGCGACCCAGCAGAGGGCCACCGGCCACCACGCGGCGGGGCTCGCCGACCCGGCGGGTCCGGAGGGGGCGTCGGCCGCCCCGGGGGAGGTGGTCCCGGGGGCGGTGCCGGGCCGCGCGGGGGTGGGGGAGGGGGAGGAGGACATGGCCTCACCGTGACAGCGCTCACATCGCGTCGACCACCGGCCGCTTCCGGTCAGCGGAAGGGCGGCGGCGCCGGTGTGACCGGCGTCGCCCTACGGTGCCGGGGTGAGCACACCCATCACCCCGGAGCCCGCCCCCGAGCCCGGCAGCCAGGCCGAGGTCAGCGCCGAGATCGCCGCGCTCGACGGCACCCCCGGGCGCCAGCCGCGCCTGGACTACCCGCCCTACCGGTCCTCCGCCCTGCGCCACCCCACCCAGGCCCTGCACCAGGTCGACCCCGAGGGGCTCGAGCTGTGGGCCCCGGTCTTCGGGCGGCGCGACGTCGACCCGCTGGAGGCCGACCTCACCATCGGCGGGCGCGGCGAGCCGATCGGCGAGCGGATGGTCGTCACCGGTCGCATGGTCGACGGCGAGGGTCGCCCCGTGCGCCACCAGCTCGTCGAGGTCTGGCAGGCCAACGCCGGGGGGCGCTACGTGCACCAGCGCGACCAGCACCCCGCACCCCTCGACCCCCACTTCACCGGGGTCGGTCGCTGCCTCACCGACGCCGAGGGCACCTACCGCTTCACCACGATCAAGCCGGGGCCCTACCCGTGGCGCAACCACCGCAACGCCTGGCGACCCGCACACATCCACTTCTCGCTCTTCGGCACCGACTTCACCCAGCGCCTGGTCACGCAGATGTACTTCCCCGGCGACCCGCTCTTCGCCCTCGACCCGATCTACCAGGCCGTCACCGACCCCGCCGACCGCGCCCGGCTCGTCGCGACCTACGACCACGACCTCACCCAGCCCGAGTGGGCCACCGGCTACCGCTGGGACATCGTGCTCACCGGCTCCCACCGCACCCCGCGCGAGGACGACGTCGAGCCCGACCACGCCGAGCACCGAGCAGGAGACGCCCGATGAGCACCGCCGCCGCTCCCACGCCCGCTCCCACGCCCGGGCAGACCGTGGGGCCGTTCTTCCACGACGCCCTGCCCTTCCCCCGCGACCGCGAGCTCGTGCCGCCCGGCTCGCCCGGCTCGGTGGTGCTCCGGGGCCGCGTGCTCGACGGTGCCGGAGAGCCCGTGCCCGACGCGCTGGTCGAGCTGTGGCAGACCGCCCCCGACGGCACGGTCGTGCAGCAGCCCGGCTCGCTGCGCCGCGACGGCGTCACCTTCACCGGCTGGGGCCGCTGCGCCACCGACGGCGAGGGGCGCTGGTCCTTCGTGACGCTGCGCCCGGGCACGCCGTACGTCGCCCTGACGCTGCTCGCCCGCGGCCTGCTCGACCGGCTCCAGACCCGCGCCTACCTCCCCGACGCGCCCGACGACGACCTCCTGCTCGCGCTCGGTCCGCGCGCCGCGACCCTGCGCTGCACCGACGACGGCGACGGGCTGCTGATCGACCTGCGGCTGCAGGGCGAGCACGAGACCGTCTTCCTCGACCACTCCGCGCGGCCGGGCGGGCCCCCCGGCGACGGTGGGACACACTGACGCCGTGGCCGACCTCTTCTGGCCCGGCGACCACCGGGCCCGCGACGTCCTCTCCGACGAGGCCTTCCTGGCCGCGATGCTCGACGTCGAGCAGGCCTGGCTCGCCGCGCTCGTCGCCGCCGACGTGGCGCCGGTGCGCGCCCGCGCCGACCTCGGCGGTCTCGTCGGACCCGGCGACCTCCCCGGCCTCGCCGAGCGGGCCGAGGCCGGCGGCAACCCGGTGCTCCCGCTGCTGGCGCTGCTGCGCTCCCGCCTCGGCGCCGAGACCGACGCCGCGCGCTGGCTGCACCGCGGCCTGACCAGCCAGGACGTCGTCGACACCGCGCTGGTGCTGCTGGCCCGCGCCGCCCTCGACGACGTGGCCACCCACCTCGGCGCGCAGGTCACGACCCTGGTCGCGCTGGTGGAGGAGCACCGCACCACCGCGATGACCGCCCGCACGCTGACCCAGCACGCCGTGCCCACGACCTTCGGCCTCGTCGCCGCCTGCTGGCTCGGCGGCGTGCTCGACGCCCACGACGAGGTCGCCGCCCTCGGCGGGCGGGCGCTGCCCGCGCAGCTCGGCGGCGCCGCCGGCACCCTCGCCGCCCTCGGCGAGCTGCTGGCGCCCGGCCACGACCCCCTCGCGCTCACCGCCGAGGTCGCCACCTCCCTCGGTCTCGCGCCCGCCGTGCCGTGGCACGGCGTGCGCAGCCCGCTGACCCGCGTCGGCGACGCCGCCGTGCGCTGCACCGACGCCTGGGGCCACGTCGCGCGCGACGTGCTCACCCTGACCCGCCCCGAGATCGGCGAGCTCTCCGAGGGCGCCGGGGGCGGGTCCTCGACGATGCCCCACAAGGCCAACCCCGTGCTGGCCGTGCTCGTGCGGCGCGCCGCGCTCACCACCCCCCAGCTCGCGGCCACCCTCCACCTCGCCGCCGCCGACCAGGTGGACCAGCGCGCCGACGGCGCCTGGCACGCCGAGTGGGCCACCCTGCGCGACCTGCTGCGCCGCACCTGCACCGCCGCCTCCCAGACCGCCGACCTGCTCGCCGGCCTCCGGGTGCACCCTGCGCGGATGGCGGCCACGCTGGAGGCCGCGGGCTCCGACGTACGCGCGGAGCAGCGGAGCATGGCCGCCCTCACCGGGCGTGACCCCCGACCGACCTACCTCGGCGCCACCCACGCCCTCGTCGACGCCGTCCTCCACCGAGCCCGTGAGGTGACCCCGTGACCCCCGACCCGACCCCCGACCCGACGCCCGACCCGACGCCCGCCCCGACGCCCGCCCCGACCCCCGACCCGCGTCCCGCCCCGGCCGCGGCGGGTGGCTCCTCCGGCGAGCCGCCGGTCGTGCCCGCGGTCACCGGGGTGCGCCTCAGCGGAGCCGCCCACCGCGCCGACCTCCCCCTGCTCGTGCTCGGACCCTCGCTCGGCACCTCGGCCGCCACCCTGTGGACCCGCTGCGCCGCGGCCGGCCTCACCGAGGCCTTCGACGTCCTGGCCTGGGACCTGCCCGGACACGGCCACAACACCGCCGTGCCCGCGCGCGCCTTCGACCTGGCCGGGCTGGCCGCCGGCGTGCTCGTGCTGGTCGACGAGGTGATGACCCAGCGCGGTGACCCGCCCGGCTCGTCCTTCGCCTACGCCGGCGACTCCGTCGGCGGCGCCGTCGGCCTCCAGCTGCTCCTCGACGCCCCCGACCGCGTCGACGCCGCCGTCCTGCTGTGCACCGGCGCGCGCATCGGCACCGCCGCCTCCTGGACCGAGCGGATGGTTACGGTCACCGACTCCGGCACGCCCGCGATGGTGAGCGGGTCGGCGCAGCGGTGGTTCGGGCCCGGCTTCCTCGACCGCGAGCCCGAAGCCGGCTCCGCGCTGCTGCACGCGCTCTCGGCGGCCCGCGACGAGGGCTACGTCGCCGTCTGCGGCGCCCTGGCGGCCTTCGACGTGCGCGACCGCCTCGGCGAGATCACCGCCCCCGTCCTCGCCGTCGCCGGCAGCCACGACGTCGCCACCCCGCCGGAGTCGCTGCGCGCGATCGCCGAGGGCGTCGTCCACGGCTCCTACGTCGAGCTGCCCGACGTCGCCCACCTCGCCCCCGCCGAGGCCCCCGAGGTCGTGGCCCGGCTCGTGCGGGCGCACCTGCTGGGCGGTTCGCTCGACGAGGCGCTCGCCGGCGCCGGTGCCGTCGGCGGTGCGGGTGGTGGCGCGGGTGGTGGCGCGGGTGGCGCGGCGCCCGCGGCGTACGACGGTGACGACCCGCGCGTCGCCGCCGGCCTGGTCACCCGCCGCGAGGTGCTCGGCGACGCCCACGTCGACCGCGCCCGGGCCGCCACGACCGACTTCACCCGCGACTTCCAGGACTTCATCACCGCCTACGCCTGGGACGGCGTCTGGAACCGCCCCGGCCTCGACCGCCGCAGCCGCTCCCTGGTCACCCTCACCGCCCTCGTCGCCCGCGGCCACCACGAGGAGCTCGCGATGCACGTGCGCGCCGCCCGCACCAACGGCGTCACCGTCGAGGAGATCCGCGAGGTCCTGCTCCAGACCGCCATCTACTGCGGCGTCCCCGACGCCAACGCCGCCTTCCGCGTCGCCCAGCAGGTGCTGGCCGACCTCGGGGAGGCCTGAGCGGCGGCTCGGCGGGTTTCGCCAGCCGGCTGGCGAAACCCGCACCTGTCGGCCGGTGCGTGGGCCGACAGGTGCGGGTCCGGGCCGACAGGTGTGGCTGACGTGGCGGCTGTGGCCCAGCCGACACCGGTCGCGACCGGCCGCCACCGGCCCGGCGGGGCCTGCGGGAGGCCCTCGTACCATCGATCCCGTGCGCATCCGATCCGCCCGACCGACCAGTCCGAGCCCGCGACGGCGGCGTACGGCGGGGGCGCTGGCCGCCCTCACCGTGACCGCGCTGGTCGCCTCGGGCTGCTCGCAGGAGCAGCAGGTCGACTTCACCGGCCGCGTGGTCGACCCGCCCTTCGAGGTCGCCGACACCACCCTCGAGACGACCGACGGTCAGCCGTTCACGCTGGCCACCGACGCCGACAAGCCGCTGACGCTGCTCTTCTTCGGCTACACCTCGTGCCCCGACATCTGCCCGCAGGTGCTCAACTCCCTGGCCTCAGGGCTGCTCAAGCTCGACGAGGAGCAGCGCAGCGAGGTCGACGTGGTCTTCGTCAGCACCGACCCGAAGAAGGACACCCCGGCGGTCATCGACGACTACCTCGGCAACTTCGACCCCTCCTTCACCGGCCTCACCGGAGACCTCGACGCCGTCAACCAGCTCGGGGAGTCGGTCGGCGTCTACGTCGACGACGGCGAGGCGCTGCCCGGCGGCGGCTACGACCCCAACGCCCACGGCACCTACGTCATCGCCGTCGACCAGGACGGCGAGGCTCCGGCGATCTGGGGCCGCGAGACCTCGCCCAGCCAGTTCGCCGACGACATCGGCTTCCTGCTCACCGGCGAGGTCCGCCAGGGCTGACCCGGCCCGTACGTCGCACCGCGCCGGCCGCCCGCGCGCCGACCCTGGGTGGGGCCTCGCGACCGCGGCGCCGGCGGCGTTCGCTAGCGCGCGGGCACGTAGTCGAGGCCGTCGAGCACCTCGGCGCGGTCGCGGAACTCGCCGAGGTGCACGGCCACGACCTCGCCGTCGACCACCATGGCGGAGGCGGGCACGCTGTTGAGCGGCATCCGGCCGTCGAGGGCGACGGCGAACTCCGCGTCGGCGTCGAGCCAGCTGTCGAAGGTGACGTCGAGGTCGTCGATCATGGTCTGGCCCTGGGCGGCGGTGACGTCGCGGGAGAGGCCGAGCACCTGGAGGTCGCCGGAGCGCGACACCTCGTCGAGCAGCGGCATCTCGGCCTGGCAGGGCTCGCACCAGCTGGCCCAGACGTTGACCAGGGTGGGCTCGGTGAGGTCGGCGCTGGTGGCGTCGGTGCCGCCGAGGGGTTGGTCGGTGGGCAGCTCGGCCGCGATCGGGTCGACGCGGGTCCAGCCGGCCGCGACCGGGGCGTCCTCGTCGGCGCCGTCGGGGGTGGAGTCGACGTAGGTGGTCGAGCAGCCGGCGAGGGTCCAGACCGCGGCAGCGGTGAGGGCGGCGAGGGGGCGGAGCAGGCGGCGCGGCACGCCCTCCACGGTACCGGGCCGGGCGCGCCCGGCCCCGCCCGCGCGCCCGGCTCAGGTGGGCGCGGGCCCCGTCGAGCGGCGTACGACGAGCGAGGTGGGCAGCCTGACCTCGCGAGGCCGGCTCCGGGGCCGGGGAAGTGCAGGCGCCGGCGTGCTAGGGGGAGGGGCACGACCGTGCCCCTCCCCCTAGCACGCGAGCAGGTCGCCCCGGGCCGGGTGCGGCGCGGCCTGCGACGCTGCCGTCCCGCCCTATGCTCGCCGCCATGAGCGAGCCCGTCCCCGACCCCGCTGTCGCCGCACCGGCGGGCCGGCGGCGCGGGCCGGGCGAGGACTTCGTGCAGTCCCTGGCGCGGGGGTTGGACGTGATCACGGCCTTCGACGCCGACCACGGCTCGATGACGCTCAGCCAGGTGGCGGCCCGCACCGGGCTGAGCCGGGCCACCGTGCGACGGCTGCTGCTGACCCTGGTCGAGCTCGGCTACGTGCGCCTCACCGGCACCAGCTTCTCCCTCACCCCGCAGGTGCTGCGTCTCGGCACGGCGTACCTGTCGGGCATGGGGCTGCCCCAGGTCGCCCAGCCGCACCTCGAGCGGCTCTCGGCGCAGGTGGGCGAGTCGACGTCGGCGGCGGTGCTCGACGGTGCGGAGATCGTCTACGTCGCGCGGGTCGCGACCCGGCGGCTGATGACGGTGGGGATCACCGTGGGCACCCGCTTCCCGGCCCACGCGACGTCGATGGGGCGGGTGCTGCTGGCGGCCCTGTCCGACGAGGCGGTCGCGGCCCACCTCGACGCTGCCGCCCTCACCCCGCTCACGCCGCACACCGTGACCGAGGCGAGCGTCCTGCGGGACCGGGTCGAGGAGACCCGCCGGCAGGGGTGGGCGCTGGTGGACCAGGAGCTCGAGCTCGGCCTGCGCTCCCTCGCCGTGCCGCTGCGCGACGCGCACGGCGCCGTGGTGGCGGCCCTCAACATCTCCACCTCGGCCACCGGGCCCGACCCGCTGACCCACCTCGAGGCCCTGCGGGAGACCGCCGCGGCCGTGGCGGCCGACCTCGCCCTCACGGCGGGTTGAGCGGCGGGCTGAGGCGCTTGCGCAGCTGCATCGCGGCGGGCTCGTCCCACGGCCGGGCGCCGGTGGGTCAGAGGACGTGCTCGCCGTACATCTCGCCGAGCGGGTCGGCGATGAGCTCGATGCGCGCGCCGTCGGGGTCGCGGAAGTAGATCGAGACCCCGGAGTGGACCTCGTGCTCCACGCCGGCCTCGGTGAGCCGCGCCCGCAGCGCCTCCCAGCGCTCGGGCTCCACCGAGATGGCCAGGTGGTGCAGGCCGCCGAGCACCTCGGCGTAGGGGCCGACGTCGAGACCGGGGAAGTCGAAGAACGCCAGCAGGTTGGAGTTGCCGATGTCGAAGAAGAAGTGCGAGGAGCCGGCGTAGTCGCGGTTCTCGATCAGCTCGGTCAGCGGGAAGCCGAGGACGTCCTGGTAGAAGCGGACGGTGCGCTCGACGTCGCTGCTGATCAGGGCCGTGTGGTGCAGACCCCGTGCGGTGGAGGCGGGTCGCTCGGCGGCCGGACGCAGGTGGGTGTCGCGGATCCGGGTGCGCTCGGCCTCGATGGCGACGAGGTCGCGGTCCTGCTCGCTCACGGGGGGCTCCTTCTCTGGGGGCGGTGCGGTGCGGTGCTGGTGCTGGTGCTGGTGCGGGGGAGGTGCGGGGAGGGCGGGAACGCCCTGGACGGGCTCAGGCTGCGATCGTGGCGTGCATCTCCCACACCAGGATCTCGGCCGCCTCGGTGGCGGTCACCTTCTGGCCGCCCGTGGCGGTGAAGCGCACGGCGTCGCCGGTCGCGAGCGGGCCGGCGCCCTCGAGCACCACCTCACCGCGCGGCACGAAGAGGTGCAGGAAGGGCGCGTCGGGCAGCTCGACGCTCTGGCCGGGCTGGAGCCGCGCGGCGTGGAGCGCGGCGTAGCGGTTGCGGATGCGGATGGCCGAGGCGCCGTCGTGCTGCTTCATCCCGGAGGCGACCGGCACCAGGCTGCCGCTCATCAGCTCGGCGTCGATCTCGAGCTGCTCGTAGCCGGGCACGATGCCCGACTCGTCCGGCACGACCCACATCTGCACGAAGTGCACCGGGTCGGTGTGGGCCTGCCCCTCGAGACGCCAGGAGTCGTTCTTCTCCGAGTGCAGGATGCCCCGCCCGGCGCTCATGCGCTGGGCCAGGCCGGGGTAGATGATGCCGGAGTGACCGGTCGAGTCCTGGTGGACGAGCGAGCCCTGCATCACCCAGGTGACGATCTCCATGTCGCGGTGCGGGTGGGTGTCGAAGCCCGTGCCCGCGTCGACCACGTCGTCGTTGTTGACCAGCAGCAGCCCGTGGTGGGTGTTGGCCGGGTCGTGGTGGTGGCCGAAGGAGAACGAGTGCTTGGAGTCGAGCCAGCCGAAGCTGCTCGCGAAGCGGTCGGAGGAGCGTCGGACGTCGAGGCCCTCGTCGAGCCGGGCGGCGCTGCTGCGGGGGGTGCTGCGGTCGCTCATGGGTGGTCCTTCCGGGGACGATGGGTAGATGATACGTCAACTACCAGAGGAGAACTTAGGTGATATGTCAACTATTCCGTAAGGTGTCCCCATGACCACCTCTGCCGCCGATGCCGACGCCGACGCTCCGTGGCTCGACGACCGCGAGCAGGCGGTCTGGCGCCAGTGGATCCGGGTGTCGGGCCGCCTGCCCGCGGCCCTGCACCGCGACCTCCAGCGCAGCAGCGACCTGTCCCTGCCCGACTTCGACGTGCTGGTGCGGCTGACCGAGAGTGACGAGGGTCGCATGCGCGTCTCGGCGCTCGCCGCCTCGCTGCAGTGGGAGCGCAGCAGGCTCTCGCACCACGTGGGTCGGATGGGGCGCCGCGGACTGGTCGAGCGCGAGGACTGCGTCGACGACGCACGCGGAGCGTTCATCGCGGTCACCGACGCCGGTCGCGCCGCCATCGAGCGCGCCGCCCCCGACCACGTGCGCACGGTGCGCTCGCTCGTCTTCGACGCCCTGAGCGAGGACGAGGTCGCCGCCTTCGGCGAGGTCATGACCCGGATCCTCTCGCGCTTGGACGCCGTGGAGGGGTAGCCTGTTCGCAGAGCGAATGAATGTTCGGCATGCGAACGCCGCCGGACGTCGCGCTCGGAACAGGAGCCCGCCATGCCGTCCTCGCCCGCCCCGGCCTCCGGGGCCGCCACCTCCCACCTCTACGCCGCGGCCCGCACGCCCTTCGGCCGCTTCGGTGGCGCACTGGCCCAGGTGCGCCCCGACGACCTGGCCGCGACCGCGCTGCGCGGCGTGCTCGACCGGCTGCCCGACCTCGACCCCGCGCGCATCGACGACGTGCTGTGGGGCAACGCCAACGGCGCCGGTGAGGACAACCGCAACGTCGGGCGGATGGCCGTCCTG
Source organism: Nocardioides sp. Leaf307 (assembly GCF_001423135.1). NCBI lineage: Bacteria > Bacillati > Actinomycetota > Actinomycetes > Propionibacteriales > Nocardioidaceae > Nocardioides > Nocardioides sp. Leaf307. The sequence continues at coordinate 114,432 of NZ_LMNY01000001.1, forward strand.
CTCGCGGGCCTGCCCGTCTCCGTGCCAGCCACCACCGTCAACCGCCTCTGCGGCTCCAGCCTCGACGCCGCCATGCAGGGCTCGCGCACCGTGGAGACCGGCGACGCCGACGTCGTGGTCGTCGGCGGCGTGGAGTCGATGACCCGGGCGCCCTGGGTGCTGCCCAAGCCCTCGCGCGCCTTCCCCGCCGGCAACGTCACCGCCGTCTCGACCACCCTGGGCTGGCGCCTGGTCAACGAGCGGATGCCCGCGGAGTGGACCGTCTCGCTCGGCGAGAGCAACGAGATGCTCGCCGAGGAGCTCGGCATCGACCGGGCCCGTCAGGACGCCTGGGCCGCCCGCTCGCACGTGCTGGCCGACGAGGCGTGGGCCGCGGGGCGCTACGACGACCTCGTCGTGCCGGTGCCCGGCGTCGACCTGGCCCGCGACGAGGGCATCCGCCCGGGCTCGACCGCGGAGTCGCTGGCGGGCCTCACGCCGTCCTTCCGCAGCGCCGAGGCGGGCGGCACGATCACCGCCGGCAACGCCTCGCCGCTCAACGACGGCGCCTCGGCCCTCGTGCTCGGCTCGGCGTCGGCCGCCGAGCTGCTCGGCGTCGAGCCCCTCGCGCGGGTCGCGGGCCGCGGGGTCCACGCGCTCGAGCCGCAGCGCTTCGGCTACGCCCCGGTCGAGGCCGCGCAGAAGGCCCTCGACCGCGCGGGCGTCGCGTGGGGCGACGTCGGGGCCGTGGAGCTCAACGAGGCCTTCGCCGTGCAGTCGATCGCCTGCGTCGACGCCTGGCTCGCGCGCGGCCTGCGCGACGCCGAGGTGGTCAACGCCTGGGGCGGCGCGATCGCGATCGGCCACCCCCTCGGCGCCAGCGGTGCGCGCATCCTCGGCACGCTCGCCCACCGCCTGCGCGCCAGCGGCGAGCGCTGGGGCGTCGCGGCGATCTGCATCGGCGTCGGGCAGGGCCTGGCCGTGGTGCTGGAGAACGAGCACGCCGGGACGGGCCGGGCGTGAGCGCGACGACCGTCCACGAGACCCACGACGAGGCCGTCGCCGGGGTCGAGGACGGGTCGACGGTGCTGATCGGCGGCTTCGGCATGGCCGGCATGCCCGTCGACCTCGTCGACGCCCTCATCCGGCAGGGCGCCTCCGACCTGGTCGTGGTGTCCAACAACGCGGGCAACGGCGACACCGGCCTGGCCGCGCTGCTGGCCGCCGGGCGGGTGCGCAGGATGGTCTGCTCCTTCCCCCGCCAGTCCGACTCGTGGGTCTTCGACGGGCTCTACCGCTCCGGGCGGATCGAGCTGGAGGTCGTGCCCCAGGGCACCTTGGCCGAGCGGATGCGGGCCGCCGGCGCCGGCATCGGGGCGTTCTTCTGCCCCACCGCCGTCGGCACGCCCCTGGCCGAGGGCAAGGAGACCCGCGAGATCGAGGGCCGCACCTACGTGCTCGAGCACCCGATCAGGGGCGACTACGCGCTGATCGGCGCCCACGTGGCCGACGCGATGGGCAACCTGGTCTACCGCAAGACCGCGCGCAACTTCGGTCCCGTCATGGCCACCGCGGCCCGCACCACCATCGCCCAGGTCTCCCGCGTGGTGCCCGTCGGCGGGCTCGACCCCGAGCACGTCGTCACCCCCGGCATCTACGTCGACCGCGTCGTCGCCGCCCCCGGGGCGGGCCCCGGCGTCATGGCCGGCGACCCCCAGCAGCAGGAGCAGGCATGACCCTCGAGCACACCGACCGCGGCCCGCTGGGCAGGGCGGAGATGGCGGCCGTCGTGGCCCGCGACATCCCGCCCGGCTCCTACGTCAACCTCGGCATCGGCCAGCCCACCCTGGTCGCCGACCACCTGCCAGAGGGCTCCGGCGTGGTGCTCCACACCGAGAACGGCATGCTCCACATGGGCCCGGCCGCCACCGGCGGACCCGACGACCCGGTCGACCCCGACCTCACCAACGCCGGCAAGGTCCCCGTCACCGAGCTGCCCGGCGCCTCCTACTTCCACCACGCCGACTCCTTCGCCATGATGCGCGGCGGCCACCTCGACGTGTGCGTCCTCGGCGCCTTCCAGGTCGCCGCCGGCGGCGACCTGGCCAACTGGCACACCGGGGCGCCCGACGCCATCCCCGCGGTCGGCGGGGCCATGGACCTCGCGATCGGCGCCAAGCAGGTGCTGGTGATGATGAGCCTCTTCGCGAAGGACGGCTCGCCCAAGCTGGTCGAGGCCTGCACCTACCCCCTCACCGGCGCCGGCTGCGTCGACCGGGTCTACACCGACCTCGCGACCTTCCGCGTCGGCACCGGCCCCGACGGGCGCGGGGTCGAGGTGCTCGAGACCTGGGGCACGACGTACGACGAGCTGGCCGCGCGGCTCGACGTACGGCTGGTGCGGGCCTGACCGCCCGGCCCCGACCGGGCCCGCGCGTCGGGCACCCGAAAGGGTGGACTTCGCCCGGAGGGGGTCCGATCGGCGGCGCGGTCTGGGACCATCGGCCAATGCCCATCTCCGGGGACGCGCCCCAGCGCGCGTCTGCGACCGCCTCCACGCCCGTCGACGGCACCCTCGGTCTCAGCGAGTCCAGCCACCCGCCGGCCACCGTGCTCGCCGTGGTCGGCGAGGTCGACGTCCGCACCGTCGGCTCCCTGCGCACCCGCCTCACCGACCTCCTCGTCGAGGGCAGCCCCCGTCTCGTGGTCGACCTCAGCGGCGTCACCTTCATGGACTCCTCGGGCCTCGGTGCGCTGGTCAGCGCGCAGAAGCGGGCCCGGGTCTTCCGGGGCACGCTCGTGCTCGTCGTGGTCAACGACGCGATCCTGCGGGTGCTGCGGCTGACCGCGCTCGACCGGGTCTTCACCGTGCACGCGACCCTCGAGGAGGCGCTGGCCTCCGCCCGCGAGGACGCACGCGAGCCGGGCGCGCCCGAGAGGGTCGCGGAGCCGGAGCCGCGGGGGTGACCCCAGAGGGGTCCGGGGCGACGCCGACCGCTCGCGTGGCGCCGGCGGCGCTGCCGCCGGCCTGGTCGATGCGCGACGTGCTCGCCGCCGGGGGACAGGTCGGCCGCGACCTGCTCGACGTCGACTGGGCGACCACGTCGGTGGGCGAGCCCGACGACTGGCCGCTGAGCCTGCGCAACGCGGTGAGGATCCTGCTCACCTCGCGCTTCTCGATGTGGATGGCCTGGGGCCCCGACCTCACCTTCTTCTGCAACGACGCCTACCGCCGCGACACCCTCGGGGAGAAGTACCCGTGGGCGCTGGGTCGCCCCGCCGCGCAGGTGTGGTCGGAGATCTGGGCCGACATCGAGCCGCGCATCGACCACGTGATGACCAGCGGCGAGGCCACCTGGGACGAGGCCCTCCAGCTCTTCCTGCAGCGCAGCGGCTACGTCGAGGAGAGCTACCACACGTTCTCCTACAGCCCGCTGGCCGACGACGACGGGCTCATCGCCGGCATGCTGTGCGTGGTCGCCGAGGTCACCGAGCAGGTGGTCGCGGAGCGCCGGATGACCACCCTGCGCGACCTGGGCGTCCGCTCGGGCGCCGCGCGCACCGAGGCGGCCGCGGTGGCCGAGGCCTGCGCCCACCTCGAGAGGGGCGCCGCGTCGCTGCCCTTCGTGGCGGTCTACCTCTTCGACGACGACGGCCGCACCGCGGTGCGCGCCGGCACCGCCGGCATCTCCACCGACCACGCCGCCGCGCCGTCGGCGCTGGTGGTCGACGACCCCGCCTCCCCCTGGCCCGCGGCCGCGGCCCGGCGCGGGGAGACCTCGGTGGTCGACCTCGACCCCGCGGTCGACCCGACCTGGGCCGACCTGCCCACCGGCGCCTGGGCCGAGCCGCCGCTGCGGGCCCTGGTGGTGCCCGTCACCGCGCAGGGCGCGAGCGGCCACCCCTACGGCCTGCTGGTCGTCGGGCTCAACCGCTACCGCCCCCTCGATGAGGGCTACGCCGGCTTCGTGGAGCTCGTGGCCGCCCACCTGTCCTCCGCGATCAGCGACGCACGGACGATCGAGGCCGAGAAGGAGCGCGCCGAGGGCCTCGCGCGTCTCGACCAGGCCAAGACCGACTTCCTCACCAACGTCAGCCACGAGCTGCGCACGCCGCTGACCCTGCTGCTCGGCCCGGCCGAGGACGCCCTGGCCGACACCGAGACGCCGCTCGGGCCCCCGCAGCGCGACCGTCTCGAGGTCGTGGCCCGCAACGGCCAGCGGATGCTGCAGCTGGTCAACACCCTCCTCGACTTCTCCCGGCTCGAGGCCGGGCACACCACCGGGCGCTTCGAGCGCGTCGACCTGGTGCGCGAGACCACCGAGCTGGTGGGGATGTTCGCGTCCGCCACGGCCCGGGCGGGCCTCGCGCTGCGGGTGAGCGGCGAGGTGTCGTCGCCGACCTACGTCGACCGCGAGCACTGGGCCACGATCGTGCTCAACCTGCTCAGCAACGCCGTCAAGTTCACCTTCGACGGTGCGGTGACCGTGACCCTCGTCGAGGCCGACGGCCGGGTCGAGCTGCGGGTCGCCGACACCGGCGAGGGCATCGCCGCCGACGAGCTCGAGCGGCTCTTCGACCGCTTCCACCGGGTGCGCGGCGCGCGCTCGCGCTCCCACGAGGGGTCGGGGGTCGGGCTCGCGCTCGTCGCCGAGCTGGCCGCGCTCCACGGCGGCACCGTGGCGGTGGCCTCGGAGGTCGGCGTCGGCACCACCTTCACCGTCACCCTGCCGACGGGCTCGGGCCACCTCCCGCTCGACCAGGTCGCCCACGAGCCCTCCGGTGGCGACCACGCCGTGGCCGGCACCCAGGCCCGCGGCAAGGTCGCCGAGACCATGCGGTGGCTGGCCGAACCGGCCGCGGCCGTCCCGGGGCAGGGCGACGGGGCGCCCTCCGACGCCGACTCCCGGGACGCCCGGGACTCCGGGGCCGGCGGCGTCGCGGCGCAGGCCGGCGTCGCGCGGGTGCTCGTGGTCGACGACAACGCCGACATGCGCGGCTACGTCGGCGACCTGCTGCGCGGCGCGGCGTACGACGTGAGCGTGGCCGTCGACGGTGTCGACGCCCTCGAGCAGATGACCCGCGAGCGGCCCGACCTCGTGCTGACCGACGTGATGATGCCCCGCCTCGACGGCTTCGCGCTGCTGCGCGCGATGCAGGCCGAGCCGCTGCTCGCCACGGTGCCGGTCGTGATGCTCTCGGCGCGCGGCGGCGAGGAGGCGACGTTGGAGGGGCTCGAGGCCGGTGCCGACGACTACCTGGTCAAGCCCTTCTCCGCGCGCGAGCTGCTCGCGCGGGTGCGGGTCAACCTCGAGCTCGACCGCGCCGAGCGGGTGCGCGACGCGCTGCTGCGCAGCGAGGAGCTGCTCGACCAGGCGCAGGGCCTGGCGCGCATCGGCAGCTGGGAGATCGACCTCGAGCGCGACACGATCATGGCCTCGCGCACCTTCCTCGAGCTCATGGAGCACACCCAGGAGGACTTCGACCGGCTCGGCACGGCCGCGGTGATCGGCACCCTGGTGCACCCCGACGACCTCGCGCGGGTCACCGCCGAGCTGGCCGGGGCCGTGCCCGGTCACCTCATCGAGTACGAGACCAGGATCGTGCTCCCCTCCGGCGGCGAGCGGCTCTTCCTGCTGCGCGGTCGGGCCGAGGAGCCCGGCGAGGGCACCCGCGTGCTGCGCGGCTCCTTCCAGGACATCACCGAGCAGCGCGCCACCCAGCGACGCCTCGTGGCCGCCGAGGCCGAGACCCGGGCCGCCGCCCGCGAGCGCCTCATCGCCGACGAGCTCCAGCGCAGCCTGCTGCCCGACGACACCTTCGCCGTCGAGGCCCTCGACCTCGCCGCCTTCTACCGCTCCGGCACCGAGGGCACCCACGTCGGCGGCGACTGGTACGACGTCGTCGACCTCGGCGCCGGCCGCACCGCCCTGGTCGTCGGCGACGTGATGGGCCGCGGGGTGCGCGCGGCCGCGGTCATGGGCCAGCTGCGCGCGGCCGTGCGGGCCTTCGCCCGGATGGGCCTGACCCCCGCCGACGTGCTCGAGCAGCTCGACGGCCTCGTGCAGGACCTCGCCGGCGAGCAGATCGTCACCTGCGTCTACTCCGTCTTCGACGCCTCCGACCAGACCCTCTCGTGGGCCAACGCCGGGCACCTCCCGGTCGTGCTGGCCCACCCCGACGGGAGCTCGCTGCTGCTCGAGGCCAGCGGCCCGCCCCTCGGCGCCGGCTTCTTCGGCGCCGAGACCCGCGTCGAGCAGGCCCACGCCGGCAGCACCCTCGTGCTCTACACCGACGGCCTGGTCGAGCGCCGCGACGGCGACCTCGACGCGACCATCGGCCACCTCGTCGAGCACGTGGTGGAGCGGGTGGTCGGGCAGGCGGTGGCCGACGGACCGCGGGCCGGGTCGGCGCGGGCCGCGTCGGCGCCGGCCGGGGCTGCCCCGGGCGGCCCGACCGAGCTCGCCGACGGCCTGGCCGCGCGCTTCGCCGGCGACGCCGCCGACGACGACATCGCGGTCGTGGTGGCGCGGGTGGTGGGCTCGCCCTACGTCGACGTGCTCCAGCAGCGCTTCGCCCACCGCGACGTCGCCCCGGCCCAGGCCCGTCACGCCGTCGCCGAGCGGCTGCGCGCGTGGGGCGTGCCCGCCGAGCGCGTCGACGACCTCGTCCTGGCCACCAGCGAGCTGGTCACCAACGCGCTTGTCCACGCCCGACCGCCCCTCGACCTGCGGCTGCAGCGCACGGAGCACGAGCTGCTGCTCGAGGTCTCCGACCACACCGTGCTGCGCCCGCGGCGACGGCGCCCCGACGACGCCGACGAGCACGGTCGGGGGCTCAACATCATCGAGGCCGTGTCCGACGACTGGGGCACCCGCATCACCCCGGTCGGCAAGGCCGTGTGGTGCTCGGTGCGCTGGGCGGGCCCGGAGGAGCCCTAGGGGCACCCGGCCGGTCGCTCAGTCGGGGTGGACCTGCACCACGATCCGCCCGGGCTCGTCGGCGCGGTCGCCCCACACGGTGAGCCTGACCGCGCCGGGCTCGACACCGGCCGACTCGAAGCCGCGGTTGTAGACGTCGCGCACCGAGAGCTGTCCCTCGGTGGCGAGGGTGAAGGTGCCGAGGTCCACCGTGGCGTCGCCCGGCGCGGCGCCGGCGAAGTCGACCACCAGCGGGCTGCTCACCACCACCGCGACGCAGTCGTCGGAGGCCGCGCAGGAGAGCCCCTCAAAGGTGGTGGGGGGCGTGAACTGCTCGCTGCCCACCACCAGGACCACGGAGCTCGGGACGTCGATCGGCTCGCTCATGCCGCCCATCGTGCCCGCCCCCGCCGACAGCCCGGGCCGGCCCCGTCGTACCGCCGGCCGCGCTCGGTGAGCACGGGGGCTGACCCGGGCCGCCCGCGCTAGGTTCGGTGCATGAGCCACGGCGAGGACGAGCAGGCCGACCGCCCCGACGACGCGACCACGCCCGGAGCCGGGCACGACCCCGACCGGGTCGAGACCCGCGCCGAGCTGCTCCCCGAGGAGCAGGAGGCCGGCAGCGACGACCCCGAGGCGCAGGCCGCGGCGATCCTCGCCGACTCCGACGAGCGCACCGAGGCCCCCGAGGAGACCCGGCACGGCTCCACCCCGACCCCCGACTAAGCCCGGGCGTCACCGCCCGGTCGGTCGCCGCCCGGTCAGTCGCGGCTCAGCCCGTCGGCCAGCCGGTATAGCACTCGGCGAGGTGGGTGGAGGCGGCGCGGGAGGAGGCGAGGGTCTCGAGCTCGGCGAGCTGGCGGCGCTCGTCGAAGGCGCTGGCGCCGGGCAGGCGGTGCAGCAGGGTGGTCATCCAGTAGGAGAAGTACTGGGTGCGCCAGACCCGCTCGAGGGCGCGGGCGGAGTAGGCGTCGAGGGCGTCGGCGTCGTCGCCCAGGAGGGTCCGCTCGAGGGCCTCGGCGAGCACGCGGACGTCGGCCAGCGCCAGGTTGAGGCCCTTGGCCCCGGTCGGCGGCACGGTGTGGGCGGCGTCGCCGGCGAGCACGAGGGCGCCCCAGCGCATCGGCTCCTGCACGAAGCTGCGGAAGGGCAGCACCGTCCGCTCGAGGATGGGCCCCTCGGCCAGCGCGAGGCCGTCGTCGCCGGCGACCCCCGCCTGCAGGGTCGACCAGATGCGGTCGTCGGACCAGTCCTCGACGCGGTCGGCGGGGTCGCACTGCACGTACATCCGCTGCACGTCGTCGGTGCGCGAGCTCACCAGCACGAAGCCCTCGGGTCCACGGGCGTAGACGAGCTCGTCGAGGGTGCGGGGCGCCTGCGCGAGGATGCCGAACCACGCGAAGGGGTACTCGCGGAACGAGCGTCGCCGCGAGGCCTCAGGCACCAGGTCGCGGCAGATGCCGCGCGAGCCGTCGCTGCCCACGACCACCTCGCAGCGCACCTCGCGCCGCCGCCCCTCGGCGTCGGTGAAGGCGACGACCGGCCGGTCGGCGGGGTCGCGCGTGACGCCCCTGACCTCCACGTCGGTGACGCCCCAGCGCACGTCGCCGCCGTCGCGCTCGCGGGCGTCGGCGAGGTCGAGGAAGACGTCGGTCTGGGGGTAGAGCCACGTCGAGGCACCGACCAGGTCGGCGAAGTCGACGCGGTGGCTGGCGCCCCCGAAGCGCAGGTCGATGCCCCGGTGCTCGTGGCCGTCGCGCAGCACCCGGTCGAGCCCTGCGTCGACGAGCATCCGCACGCTGTCGCGCTCGAGGATGCCCGCGCGGTGGGTGCGCTCGATGACCGCGCGCTCGCGCACCTCCACCACGACGGAGTCGATGCCGGCCAGCGCCAGCAGGTGCGACAGCATCAGGCCGGCGGGCCCGCCGCCGACGATGCCGACGCGGGTGGTCTCGGGGGTGACGGCGTTCACACCGCGACCGTACGGCGCCCCCGGCCCGGCTCCCGTCGCCGGCTTCCGGTGGGTGGAAGCCGCCGCCGCCCGAGCCGCGGCGTGGGCCGACCAGTGCGGGTGTCACCAGCCGGCTGGCGAAACCCGCGCCCACGCGGCCAGCCGCCACCTCCCGGGCCGCGGCGGGCGGCGCGCTCTTGCCGCCGTACCCGCGGCCGCCCCGCCCGCCCCACCCGTCACACCGGTCGGCCCGGACCCGCACTTGTCGGCCGACGCGTGGGCCGACAGGTGCGGGTTTCGCCAGCCGGCTGGCGAAACCCGCGCCCGGGACCGCCTACTGCACGAAGCGGAACAGCGGGCTGTCGGGGGCGACGACCTCGACCCGCAGGGGCGAGGCATCCATGCGGGCGAGCAGGGCGGGCAGGTCGGCGGCGTCCTGGAGCTCGACGCCGACCAGCGCGGGGCCGGTCTCGCGGTTGCTGCGCTTGACGTACTCGAAGAGCGTGATGTCGTCGTCGGGGCCGAGCACCTCGTCGAGGAAGCGACGCAGGGCGCCGGGCTCCTGGGGGAACTCCACGAGGAAGTAGTGCTTGAGCCCCTCGTGCACGAGGGCGCGCTCCACGATCTCGGCGTAACGGCTGACGTCGTTGTTGCCGCCGGAGACCACGGCGACCACGGTCGAGCCGGGGGCGAGGCCGGCCAGCACGGGGTCGGCCAGCAGCGGGTCGGCGCCCAGGCGCAGCGCGGCGGTGGCCAGCGCCCCGGCGGGCTCGGCGATGATCCCGTCGGACTGGTAGAGGTCGAGCATCTCGACGCAGGCCAGGCCCTCGGGCACGGCGAGCAGGTGCGGGGCGTGGCGGTGCACGACGTCGAAGGTGTGGCGTCCGACCTGGCGCACCGCGGCGCCGTCGACGAAGCCGTCGAGGTCGGCGAGCTCCACGGGCTCGCCGGCGGCCACGGCGGCCGCCATGCTGGCCGCACCCGCCGGCTCGACGCCGACCACCTGCACGCCGGGGGCCCGCTCGGCGAGCACGGTGAGCACCCCGGCGACCAGCCCGCCCCCGCCGACGGCGACGACCACCGCGGCCGGGTCGGGGCGCCCCGCCGCGGCCAGCTGTGCGAGCACCTCGGTGGCCACGGTGCCCTGGCCGGCGATGGTGCGGGGGTCGTCGAAGGCCGGCACCGGGGTGGCGCCGGTGGTCTCGGCGAAGTGGCGGCTGGTGGCCGCGGCGTCGTCGTAGGTGTCGCCGCCGATGACGACCTCGACCATGTCGCCGCCCAGGGCGGCGACCCGGTCGCGCTTCTGCCGCGGCGTGGTGCGGGGCAGGTGCACCCGGGCGCGCACGCCCGCGCGGGCGCACGCGAAGGCCACGCCCTGGGCGTGGTTGCCGGCGCTCGCGCAGGTCACGCCACGGGCACGGGCGTCGTCGTCGAGCTGGCTGATGAGGGTGTAGGCGCCGCGCAGCTTGTAGGAGCGCACGGGCTGGAGGTCCTCCCGCTTCAGCCACACGTCGAGGCCGGTGAGCGCCGAGAGCCGGTCGCTGCGGTGCAGCGGGGTCGGGTCGACCACCGAGGCGAGGCCCACCGCCGCGCGGTCGACGTCGGCCGGGGTCACCGCGGGGGCGCCGCGCTCGCCCGGGGCGGGGGCGTCGGGGCCGGAGGCACCGGAGGTGCCCGGCGTCACAGGGGGCTGGCTCATGGGTCCATGATGTCGGCACGTGCCGCCGACCCCTCGGGAGGACCCCGTGACCACGCAGCCCCACTCCGCCTGGACGCCCCCCGCCGACCTGGTCGAGGCCAGTGTGCTGCGCGACTACCAGGCCTGGCTCGTGGCCCACGGGCTGCGGCCGGCGGGCGCGGAGACCGAGCCCTACGCCGACCTGCACCGCTGGTCGGTCGAGCGGCCCGAGGAGTTCTGGGGCTCGCTGGTCGACTACTTCGACGTGCCCCTGGAGCGGGTCCCGGGCGCGCCCGTGCTCGGCTCGCGGGCCATGCCGGGCGCGCAGTGGTTCCCCGGCAGCACCCTCAACTACGCCGACGTCGTCCTGCGCCACCGCGGCGACGGCGTCGCGGTCGTGCTCGTCGTCGAGGACGGCACCCGCGCCGAGCTCACCTGGGAGGACCTGCGCGGCCAGGTCGGCGCCGTCGCGGCCTGGCTGCGCGAGCAGGGCGTCGGGCCCGGCGACCGCGTCGCGGGCTACCTGCCCAACCTCCCCGCCGCCGTCGTCTGCTTCCTGGCCGCCGCCGGCCTCGGCGCGACCTGGTCGGCCTGCTCGATGGAGTACTCCCCGGCCGGCGCCGCCGACCGCCTGGCCCAGCTCGACCCGGTCGTGCTCGTCACCGCCGACGGCTACCACTTCGGCGGGCGCCGCCACGACCGCACCGCCGAGGCCGACCAGCTGGCGGCCGCCCTGCCGAGCCTGCGCGCCCGGCTGCTGGTGGGCCACCTCGACCCGGCCGCGGGCGGTGCGCGCGGTGCGTCGTACGACGAGGTGGTGGCGGCGCCGGTGGAGCCCGCACCGCTCCCGGTGCCCTTCGACCACCCGCTGTGGGTGCTCTACTCCTCCGGCACGACCGGGCGTCCCAAGGGCATCGTGCACGGCCACGGCGGCATCGTGCTGGAGCACCTCAAGTGGGCCGCGCTCCACCTCGACCTGCGCCCCGGCAGCCGCTTCCACTGGTTCACCACCACCAGCTGGATGATGTGGAACGCCCAGGTCGCGGGGCTGCTGCTCGGCGCCACGATCGTGCTCTACGACGGCAGTCCCATCTGGCCCGCGCCCGACGCGACGTGGCGCCTCGCCGAGGCCGAGCGGCTCACCTACCTCGGCACGAGCGCGGCCTACCTCGCCGGCAGCCACAAGCAGGACCTCGACCTCGCCGGTCTCGACCTCGCGTCGCTGGTCGGCGTGGGGTCGACCGGGTCGCCGCTGCCGGAGTCGACGGCCGCCTGGGTCAACGAGCGGCTGCCCGCGGTGTGGCTGGCCTCGGCCACGGGCGGCACCGACGTCTGCTCGGCCTTCGCCGGCGGCGTGGCGACGCTGCCGGCCGTGCCCGGCGAGATCCAGGCCCCCCTGCTCGGCGTGGCGCTGGAGTCGTGGGACACCGAGGGCCGACCGGTCGTGGGCGACGTCGGCGAGATGGTGGTCACCGCGCCGATCCCCTCGATGCCGGTCCTCTTCTGGGACGACGCCGACGGCTCGCGCTACGCCGACGCCTACTTCTCGACCTACCCCGGCGTGTGGCGCCACGGCGACTTCGTGACCGTCACCGAGCGCGGCAGCCTGGTCGTGCACGGCCGCTCCGACGCCACCATGAACCGCTACGGCGTGCGCATGGGCTCCGCGGAGATCTACGAGGTCGTCGACGCCTTCGGCGAGGTCGCCGACTCCCTGGTCATCGGCCTGGAGGAGCCCGGCGGCGGCTACTGGATGCCGCTCTTCGTGGTCGCCGCGCCCGGGGCGGTCGTCGACGACGACGTGGTCGCCCGGCTGCGCACCGCGATCCGCACCGACCTCTCCCCGCGCCACGTGCCCGACGACGTGGTGGTGGTCGAGCGACTGCCCCACACCCTCACCGGCAAGCGCATGGAGGTGCCGGTCAAGCGGATCCTCTCGGGGCTCCCTCCCGAGGAGGCGGCCAACGCCAAGTCCGTCGACGACCCCAGCGCCCTGGAGCAGTTCGTCGCCCTGCGCCGCTGACAGACCCCGATCGTCGGGCCGAGGTCTGCGTGGTCCGAGCGGGTGGGTGGTTCGGTGGGCTGCTGGAACGGCGCAATTGCGCGGGCGGCCGCCCGCCGGGGGTCGAGGTTTGCGTGGTTGGAGCGGGCGGGCGGGTCGGCCAGTTGCTGGAACGGCGCAATTGCGCGAGCGGCCACCGCCCCGCCCGCCGCACGCCGACCGCCGTACCGCTGCGGACCCGGCCGGCGCGCTCAGGCCAGGGTGATCTGGCCGCCGGGGTCCTTGTCGAGCGAGCGGCCGATGACCATGCGCTGGATCTGGTTGGTGCCCTCGAAGATCTGCATGACCTTGGCCTCACGCATGTAGCGCTCGACGGGGAAGTCGCGGGTGTAGCCGTAGCCGCCGAGCACCTGGACGGCGTCGGTGGTGACCTTCATGGCCTGGTCGGTGGCGACCATCTTGGCGATCGAGGCCTCACGGCCGAAGGGCAGGCCGGCGTCGCGCAGCCGCGCGGCGTGCAGGGTGGTGGCGCGCGCCGACTGCACCGCGGCCTCCATGTCGGCGAGCACGAAGGCCAGGCCCTGGTGGTCGATGATCCGCTTGCCGAAGGTCTCGCGCTCCTGGGCGTAGGCGACGGCCTTGTCGAGCGCCCCCTGGGCCAGGCCCACGGCGACGGCGGCGATGCCGAGGCGTCCGGAGTCGAGGCCGGCGAGGGCGATGCGCAGGCCCGCGCCCTCGTCGCCGAGGCGCCGCTCGACGGGCACGCGCACGCCGTCGAAGCGCATGGTGGCGGTGGCCGAGCCGGTGAGGCCCATCTTGCGCTCGGGGGCGTCGGCCGAGAGCCCCTCGGCGTCGGCGGGCACCAGGAAGCAGGAGATCCCGCGGGCGCCCTCGTCGCTGGTGCGGGCCATCACCTTGTAGAAGTCGGCCTGCCCGCCGTGGGTGGTCCAGGCCTTGGCCCCGTCGAGGACGTACTCGTCGCCGTCGCGCCTCGCGGTGGTGCGCATGGCGGCGGGGTCGGAGCCGGCGTGGGCCTCGGAGAGGCAGTAGGCCCCGAGCAGGTCGCCACCGAGCATGTCGGGCAGCCACTGCTCGCGCTGGGCGTCGGTGCCGAACTGCGCCAGGCCGAAGCACGACAGCGCGTGCACCGAGACGCCCACGCCGACGCTCGACCAGACCGCGCCGATCTCCTCGAGCACCTGCAGGTAGACCTCGTAGGACAGCCCGGCGCCGCCCTGCTCCTCGGGGTAGGGCAGGCCCAGCAGCCCCGAGCGGCCGAGCAGCCGGAAGACGTCGCGGGGGAAGGCCTCGTCGGCCTCGGCCTCCGCGGCGCGGGGGGCGAGCTCGTCGGCGGCGATCTGCCGCACGAGGCGGAGCAGGTCGACGGACTCCTCGGTGGCGAGGACGCGGCGTGCGGGCATGGGGGCCTCCAGGGGTGGGGTCGGGCGGTGGGACGACCGCTGCGTCGGGCGAGGACGCTGGTTAGTACCAGAGTACGCCGCTGAGTACTGATCGCCAGCCGGAGCGGCCGTCTCCCGGCGCTACCCTCGGCAGGTGACCCCGACCCGTGTGCAGCCCGACCGGGCCCGCGTGCGCCGCGACGAGCTGCTCGACGGCCTGGTCGACCTCTACCTCGCCGAGGGCTTCCTCGCCCTGGGCGTCGGCGACCTCGCCGCCCGGCTGCGCTGCTCGCGCTCCACGCTCTACGACGTGGCCAGCAGCAAGGAGCAGCTGATCCAGGCCGCCGTGCGGCGCTACTTCCAGCGCGCCGCCGAGCGCATCGCCACCCGTGTCGACGCCGAGCCCGACCCCGGGGAGCGCATCCCCGTCTACCTCGCCGCCGTGGCCGAGGAGCTCGAGCCGGCCTCGGCCCGCTTCCACGCCGACCTCGAGGCCTACGCGCCGGCCGGCGAGGTCTACCGCGACAACACCCGCCACGCCGCCCGCCGCGTGCAGGAGCTCGTCGCCGACGGGGTCGCCGCGGGTGCGCTGCGACCCGTCGACGCCACCTTCGTCGGCGCCGCCACCGCGCAGGTGATGACCGCGATCCAGTCCGGCGCGATCGGCGAGGCCACGGGGCTCGACGACGCCTCGGCGTACCGCCGCCTGGCCGACCTGGTGGTGCACGGTTTGGAGCGGCGCGCGCTGCCTGGCTAACATTCATCCCGAGGGGAGTACCCCACCCAAGGCCCATCCGGTCAGTACGACGTCCCCGCGGACGTCCCGGTTGGACGCCCGGAGCGATCCGGGCGGGGGAGACCTCAAGCCACCATGCTTGAGGAGACCTGTGTCCATCACCCTTCCCGCCGCACCCCCGGTGCTGGTCATCGACACGATCGGCACCCCGACGCTCTGGGCGGTCACCATCGCCGCCGTCGTCGGCCTGCTCGTGCTCGACTTCATCGCCACGCGCAAGCCCCACGAGGTCACGATGCGCGAGGCCACCCTGTGGTCGATCTTCTACGTCGCCCTGCCGCTGGCCTTCGGTGGCTACGTCTGGTCGCAGCACGGCAGTGAGCGCGGTGTGGAGTACTACACCGGCTACCTCGTGGAGAAGGCGCTGAGCGTCGACAACCTCTTCGTCTTCATGCTGCTGCTCGCCGCCTTCGCGGTGCCCAAGGCGCTCCAGCAGCGCGTGCTGCTCTACGGCATCGTGGGCGCGCTGGTCCTGCGCGGCATCTTCATCGCCCTCGGCGCCGCCGCGCTGTCGGCCTTCGATTGGGTCTTCCTCGTCTTCGGCCTCGTGCTGCTGCTCACTGGCGCCAAGCTGCTCAAGGACGCGCTGTCGGGCAACGAGCACACCACCGACGTCGCCGACATGAAGATCGTCAAGCTCACCAAGCGGCTGATGCCCGTCACCGACGAGTACGTCGGCCCCAAGCTCACGGTCAAGCAGGCCGGCAAGCGGGCCCTGACCCCCTTCGCGCTGGTCGTCGTCGCGGTCTTCGCCACCGACGTGGTCTTCGCCATCGACTCCGTGCCGGCCGTCTACGGCATCACCGGGGACCCCTACCTCGTCTTCGCCACCAACGCCTTCGCCCTGCTCGGCCTGCGCGCGCTGTACTTCGTGCTCGAGGGCGCCCTGGCCAAGCTCGTGCACCTGTCCTACGGCCTCGCCGCGATCCTGGGCTTCATCGGCGTCAAGCTGGTCCTGCACTGGGCCCACATGGAGTGGAGCTCGGTGCCCGAGATCCCGACCCTGGCCTCGCTCGGCGTCATCGTCGGCATCCTGGTGTTCACCACCGTCACGAGCCTCATTGCCTCCTCCAAGGCCGAGAAGGCCGCCGGGGAGAGCGCCACGGCCGACGCCGCCGCGACCGGCCCGGTCGACGAGTTCGCCAGCGACCTCGACGACCCCGACACGCTCAGCCGCCGCTGAGCCGGCGCCGGTCAGGCACCCCCGGACCGGCCCACCGCACAGCACGAGGCCCCGTCGACCGCAGTGGTCGGCGGGGCCTCGTGCGTCGTACGGGTGCGCCCGGCGGGCGACGGGCGGCGGGGGTCGCGACGGGGTCGCGCCCGGGTCAGAGCGGCAGGCAGATCGGGGGCAGCGGCAGGCCCAGCTCGGGCAGGCAGAGACCGGGGTCGTCGGTCGGGGTGGCCGTGGGCGACGTCGTCGGCGACGCGGTGGGGGAGGGCGGGTTCTGCTCCTCGCAGCGGCGCAGCTCCTTCTGCCGCTGCTCCAGGGCCTTCTCCTTCTGCCCGACCTGCACCTCCGACTGCTCGCGGTTCTTCCTCGCCTGCTCCAGGTTGGCGCGCGCGGCCTTCTTCTCCTTGGCCGTGTCGGCCGCCTTCAGCCGGGCCTTCGCGCGCACGACACGCTCCTGGGCGCGCTCGTAGCGGGCCTGCGCGGTGTCGTACTCGGTCTGGGCCCGGTTGACGGCCTCGGCCTCCTCGGGGCACGTGCTCGACGACGTCGGCGTGCTGGTCGCGGTCGCGGCGGCGCGCGGGCTCGACCCGGTGTCGGCCACCGCGATCGCGCTGACACCGCCGACGACCGCCCCGCTGAGGAGCAGGACGCCGAGCAGCGCCGAGACGGCCGCCGGCCGACCGGTGCGGCGCCGGAGGGCGACGGGGGCGACGGGTGCGTCCGGGGTGGGGCGGGGGGTCCGTGCGGGCTCTGGTGTCATGGCGCGGCTTCCTGGGGGTCGCCGCGCGACGTCGGACGCCGGCGGCGGTGGACTGGGGTTCTTCGCAGGGTAGGCCCGCCGGAGCGGTCGCGTGGGCGTTCGGCCGGATCAGCCGGACACGCTGCCTCAGGTGTGGGGATCGACGAGGAGGACGACGTCGTCGGCCAGCCGGTAGGGCTGGGTGGAGACCAGGGCGCCGACGCTGCGGCGTAGGCGGGAGACCTCGGCGCGCACGGTGACGAGGTGCTCGGCGTCGCCGTAGAGCGCGGTGCTCAGGGCGGCGGCGGTGAGGCCGTGGGGGTGGCGGGCCAGCAGCACCAGGATCTCGGCGTGGCGCCGGGTGAGCGGGGAGCGCCAGGCGCCGCTGCCGGCGTCGACCTCGAGCACCGGCCGCCCGGCGGCGTCGTCGACGAGCCGGGCCGTCACCGGTGCGGTGCCGCCGCGCGGCCGCACGAGCCAGCCGCCGGCCAGCCGCTCGGGCACGCACGAGCCCAGGCCCGGCACGGCCAGGGCGCGGTGGGCCACCGGCACCTCGATCCGGTCGCGGGCGGCGATGCCGGCGTGGTGGGCCACCCAGCCGTGGTCGTCGACCACCAGCAGCGGCCCGGTGAGACCGCCCACCACCGGCTCGACGGCGCGGCGCAGGTGCTCCAGCCCCTGCTGGTGGTGGCGCCACAGCTCGGCCTCGGCGAGGCGCACCGCGCTGTCGACCAGGGCGCCGAGCGCGGGGTGGAGGGTCAGCGCGGGCCCGGACACGTCGACGACGCCGAGCAGCTCGCCGGTGCGGGGGTCGTGCACGGGCGAGGCCGTGCAGTACCACGCGTGCTGCTTGTGCTCGAAGTGCTCGGCCGAGAACAGCTGCACCGGCGCGGCCTCGGCCAGCGCGGTGCCGATCGCGTTGGTGCCGACGACCTCCTCGGTCCAGGTGGCGCCCTCGGAGAAGCCGAGCCCGTCGGCGTGCAGCTGCACCCGGGCGGCGCCCTCGCGCCACAGGATGACCCCGTCGGCGTCGCAGACGACCACGAGGAACTGCGAGGCGTCGGCGACGCTGGTGAGCACCCGACGGACCTCGTCGACCACCAGCGCCAGGCGCGACGTACGTCGACGCAGCTCCAGGTCGGCCGTCGGCAGCGGGTCGCGCGCGTTGTCGCCGTCGGGGTCGAGCCCCAGGCGCATCACCCGCGACCACGAGCGGGCCACCAGGGCGCGGGGTCGCTGCGGCGGGCGCGACCCGCCCAGCACGGCGTCGTGGATGCGGGTCAGCGCGCGGGCCTGCTCGGCCAGGTCGGCTCCCGACGCCTGCGCGTGCACCACGCTCCACCTCCCACCCGGTCCGCCCCGTCACCGCGATCGTAGGTCGCGGGCGTGACGCGCGCCACAGGCCGGACGGCCCCTGTGGACGGGCCGGTGGACGTCCGCGCCGGGCCGGTGCCCGCTCCGCCGGAGGCGGTGCAACGCGCTGCAACCCTTCCGCTGCGCCGTCGCGCGCGGTGTGCTGTGGGTCACAGGCCCCACGTCACACGTCCGGGACCCGTGGTCCCGATCCGTCCGCGCACCACCGGAGGCAGCATGACCCAGACCGTCGAGCCGGCCATCGAGCCGGCCACCGAGCCGCCCACCTCGACCGAGCCGTCCGGGGGCGAGGGCCAGCGCGTCGCCACGCAGTGGCTGGAGCGCTTCGAGTCGGCCCTGCGCGCCCGCGACGTGCGTGCGGCCACCGACTGCTTCGCCACGACCAGCTTCTGGCGCGACCTGGTCTCCTTCACCTGGAACCTGGTCACCGTCGAGGACCGGTCCGGGGTCGCCGACCTCCTCGAGCACAACCTCGAGCGCACCGACCCCACCGGCTTCACGACCGCCGAGCCCGCCGACCTCGCCGACGGCGTGGTGACGGCCTGGATCGAGTTCGAGACCGCGGTGGGTCGCGGGCGCGGCCTGCTGCGCCTGGTCGAGGAGGAGGGCGAGTGGCGCGCCTGGACGCTGCTCACCACGCTGCACGAGCTCAAGGGCCACGAGGAGCCGCGCGGGCTGCGCCGTCCGCCTGGGGCGGAGCACGGCGCCCGCAAGGACCGCACCACCTGGGCCGAGCGGCGCCAGCAGGAGGCCGAGAGCCTCGGCTCCACCGAGCAGCCCGCGGTGCTGGTGGTCGGTGGCGGCCAGGGCGGCATCGCGCTCGGCGCCCGGCTGCGCCAGCTCGGGGTGCCGAGCCTGGTCATCGACAAGCACCCCCGCCCCGGCGACCAGTGGCGCAGCCGCTACAAGTCGCTGTGCCTGCACGACCCGGTCTGGTACGACCACCTGCCGTACCTCAAGTTCCCCGACAACTGGCCGGTCTTCGCCCCGAAGGACAAGATCGCGGACTGGCTGGAGTCCTACACCAAGGTCATGGAGGTGCCCTACTGGTCCTCGACCGTGGCCACCTCGGCCAGCTGGTCGGAGGAGACCCAGGAGTGGACCGTCGAGATCGAGCGCGAGGGCACGCCGCTGACGCTGCGACCGAAGCAGCTCGTCCTCGCCACCGGCATGTCGGGCAAGCCCAACCTGCCGTCCTTCCCGGGCCAGGACGTCTTCCGCGGCGACCAGCACCACTCCTCGGCCCACCCCGGGCCCGACGCCTACGCCGGCAAGAAGGTCGTGGTGGTCGGCAGTAACAACAGCGCCTTCGACATCTGCGGCGCGCTGTGGGAGCACGGCGCCGACGTGACGATGGTGCAGCGCAGCTCGACCCACATCGTCAAGAGCGGCTCGCTGATGGAGCACGGGCTGGGCGACCTCTACTCCGAGCGGGCCCTGGAGGCCGGGGTGACGACCGAGAAGGCCGACCTGATATTCGCCTCGCTGCCCTACCGGATCATGCACGAGTTCCAGATCCCCGCCTACCAGGCGATGGCCGAGGACGACAAGGACTTCTACGAGCGCCTCGAGCGCGCCGGTTTCCGTCACGACTGGGGCGACGACGGGTCGGGGCTGTTCATGAAGTACCTGCGCCGCGGCTCGGGCTACTACATCGACGTCGGCGCCGCCGAGCTGGTCGCCGACGGCGAGGTGAAGCTGGCCCACGGCCAGGTCGACCACCTCACCGAGGACTCCGTGGTGCTCGAGGACGGCACCGAGCTGCGCGCCGACCTCGTCGTCTACGCCACGGGCTATGGGTCGATGAACGGCTGGGCCGCCGACCTCATCAGCCAGGAGGTCGCCGACCGGGTCGGCAAGGTGTGGGGCCTGGGCTCCGACACCACCAAGGACCCCGGCCCCTGGGAGGGCGAGCAGCGCAACATGTGGAAGCCCACGCAGCAGCCCGGGCTGTGGTTCCACGGCGGCAACCTGCACCAGTCGCGCCACTACTCGCTCTACCTCGCCCTGCAGCTCAAGGCCCGCCACGAGGGCCTCGACACCCCGGTCTACGCCCTGCAGGAGGTGCACCACCTGAGCTGACGCGCTGGGCCGATCAGTTGGGCCGACCAGCCGGGCCGGCTCCCGAGCCGGCGCCCGCGCGTCAGGGCCGGGTACGCCGCGAGCGCCGCCACCCCCTCGGGGTGGCGGCGCTCGGTGGTGCCAGGTGCGGTGGTGCGGGTCGGTCAGTCGCTCACGGGAGCAGGTCGCAGACCGGTCCGAGGAGGGCGTCGCCCAGGATCGGCACGGTCTCCAGCAGCGTGCACGCGGAGTCGAGGCCGCCCAGCCCGCCCGGGGGCAGGCTCGGCAGGCCCTCGAAGCCACCGAAGGGATCGATCGGCAGGCCCGAGACGCCGGGGATGCCCGGCAGGCCCGGCAGGCTCGGCACGTCGCCGGCGGCGAGGTCGCAGATGGCCTGGGGCAGGCCGGCGTCGCACAGCGGCTGGATGGCCGCGGAGCCGTCGGGCAGGTTGGGCGCGCTGGCGGCGTCGCAGATGGCCTGCGGCAGGCCCAGGTCGCACAGGGCCTGGATCGGGCTCGGGCCCCCGGTGCCGCCGGGCAGCGGCAGCGTGGCCAGGGCGTCGCAGACGGCCTGCGGGATCCCGGCGTCGCAGACCGGCTGCACGGGGCCGGTGCTGGTCGGGGTCGGGGTCGGGGTGGTGCTGGCCGACGGGCTGTTCGAGGGGCTGCTCGAGGGGCTGCTCGAGGGGCTGCTCGAGGGGCTGCTGGACGGGCTGGTGGAGGAGGTCGGGCTGCTGGTCGGGCTCGCCGTCGGCGAGGCCTGGCAGGCCTCGAGCTCGCGCTGGCGCCGCGAGAGCTCGGCCGCGCGGTCCATCTTGGTGTCCAGCGCGGCGCTGCGGGTGCGCTTGGCCTGGGCCAGCTGGCGCTTGGCGGTGGTGCGCTGCTGCCGGGTCTCGGCGGCGCGGACCTTCTTCTGGGCCGCCTTCACGCGCTTGGTGGCCTGGGCCACCGCCCGCTTGGCCTGGGCCAGGCGCTCCTGCGCGCTCGCGACGTTCTGCTGCTCGGCCGTGCACGACGCCGCGGCGGCGGTGGTGCGGCCGGGGCTCCCGGCCCAGCCGGCGGTCGAGACGGTGGCGAAGCCGACGACCATGGCGATGCCGAGCAGCGCCGTGACCACCGCCTTCGTGCTGGTGCGGATCATGGGGTTTCCCTCCTCGCCGACGTGTGCCGGCCCGTGGTGTCCCGAGACTGTCCGTGGTGTCTGAAGACGGTCTAGCGGCCCCGAGGCCGGTATTTCTTTGCTTTCGGGCGAGTCGCCGCACCGGTCTGGACCAGCGCGGGGCGCTCAGGACCCCGGCGTACGACGACGCCGCCACCCGGTGGCGGTGTGGCGGCGTCGTCGTGGGTCGTCGTGGGTCGTCGTGGGTCGTCGTGGGTCGAACGGGGTGGATCAGGGCAGCAGGTCGCACACCGGCTGCAGGGCGGCGCCGACGACCGGGAGGTCGCAGACGGCCTCGAGGCCCGGGAAGTCGGCCGGCAGCAGGGCGAGCAGCAGGGTGCTCAGCGCGTCGAGGTCCTCCAGCCCGGGGAAGGCCGGGAAACCGGGGATCGCGGGCACGTCGGTGCCGTCGGTCGGGATGCCGGGCAGGCTCGGCAGGGTGGGGATGCCGCCCGCGGCGAGGTCGCAGATCTGCTGGGGCAGGCCGGCGTCGCAGAGGGCCTGGATCGGGCTGTCGCCGCCGCCCGGCGTGCTGGGCACGGAGGGGAGGCTGGTGGCGGCGTCGCAGATGGGCTGGGGCAGTCCGAGGTCGCACAGCGCCTGGATGGGGCTCTCGCCACCGGTGCCGCCGGGCGTGGGCAGGGTCGCGAAGGCGTCGCAGATCTCCTGGGGCAGACCGGCGTCGCAGGCGGGCTGGAGGGCGTTGGCGGGCTCCGGCTCGGTGCCGGCCTCGCAGGCGGCGAGGCGCCGCTCGGCCTGGGCCACCCGCTGCTGCTGGGCCTTCTTGCCCTTCGCGGTGGTGGCCTTGCGCTCCTTGGCCGCCGTGACCTGCTTGCGGGCCTGGGCCTTCTCGGCGCGGGTGTCGGCGCGGTCGGCCCGGCGCTGGGCGCGCTCGACGGCGCGGGCCGCGCGGCGGTCCTTCGCCCGGGCCTCGGCCAGCTTGGTGCGGGCCTTGTCGACCTGGGCCTGCTGGGTGCTGCAGTCGGCGGCACGCGCGGCGGTGAGGCCGGTGGGGGCGGCGGCCGGGGCGGCCGTGGCGGTGCTGGTGGCGGCGCTGAGCAGGCCGACGGCGAGCAGGATGCTCGCGCAGGCGGCCAGGCCCAGGCGCAGGATGCTGCGGATCATGGTTCTCCCTCTCCCGTCCGGCTCGGGGGGCCGGCGACCCGTCGGACGTTACGACCGCGTGACGGGGCGCGGGCGAGGTCGCCCACATCACACCGGGTGGTCTGGACCGCGCCGGCCCGGAGCGCCCCGGTGACGCGCCACGGCCCGGTCGCGGGTGCGACCGGGCCGTGGCGAGGGACTGGTGGGAGGGGCGGCCGGGCCCCTCGCGGGGTCGGGCCGACGCGTCGACCAGACGGGGATCAGGCGGGGATTAGGCGGGGATCAGGCGGGGATCAGGCCGGGGTGAGGCTCTGCTCGTCGGTCATGGCGGCGAGCTCGCGCGAGAGGCGCTCCTGCTTGACGGCCCACACGATGCCGGCGATCCACAGCACGCCCACCACGATCGCGACGGCGACCACGGTGGTGCCGGAGGCGCCGAAGGACTCCACGATGGTCTTGGAGTTGGTGAGCACGATCAGACCGCCGGCCGCGACGCCGAGCACGCGGGCGGCGAGCTTCTTGACCAGCCACGCGGCGATGGGGGCGGCGATGACGCCGCCGACCAGCAGCGCCGCGGCGTAGGACCACATGATGCCCTGCGAGCCGAGGGCCAGGATGAAGCCGAGCGAGCCGCCGACGGCGACGACGAACTCCGAGGTGTCGATCGAGCCGACGACCTTGCGGGGCTCCAGGCGACCCGAGGAGAGAAGCGTGGTGGTGCCGACCGGGCCCCAGCCGCCGCCGCCGATGGCGTCGAGCGCGCCGCCGACGACGCCCATCGGGGCCAGCATCTTGGCCGAGGGGCGCGACTTGAAGGTGGGGCGGCGCCCGCCGAGCACCAGGAAGCGCCAGATCACGTAGATGCCGAGGGCGAGCAGGATGCCGGCGACCCACGGCTTGGCCGTGTCGCCGTCGAGGCTGGCCAGAAAGGTCGCACCGACGAAGGCGCCGCCGAAGCCGGGGATGGCCAGGATCGAGACCGTGCGCCAGTCGACGTTGCCGAGCTTGTGGTGGGAGAAGCCGGAGACCAGCGAGGTGCCGATCTCGGAGAAGTGGACGGCGGCGGAGGCGGCGGCCGGGGCGACGCCCGCGGCGAGCAGGAGCGTCGAGGAGGTGACGCCGTACGCCATCCCGAGCGAGCCGTCGATGAGCTGGGCCAGGAGGCCCACGAATCCGAGGACCAGGAGCTTGCGCATGAGTGAGCCAATCGGTGAGTTCGGACCCGCACCCAGGCCCGACGTGGTCGATGAGAGATGTAAAGCGTAGTGAATTACTAATCATTATGCAGTGCATCGCTCCGATAGGGGAAATCCCTCGGCGCGTCGCGCCCCCGCCGCCTGCCGCTCCCGCGCCGTTCACCGACGTCGGCCACCGTGTCCGGATGCCCGTCACCCCCGCGCCCGTGCGCCGCGTCCTCGTGTCGGGCGCGGGCTGGCTGCTGGTCGCCCTCGGCGTGGTGCTCTTCCCGCTGCCCGGTCCCGGGCTGCTGCTGCTCGGTGTGGGCGCGGCGCTCCTGGCCCGCCACGACCCGTGGGCCGCGGCGCGCCTCGAGCCCTGGCGGCGCCTCGCGCTGCGGGAGGCCGCGCGCGGCGTGGCGACCTGGCCGCGCACGCTGACGACCGTCGCAGTCACCACCGCCCTCGGGCTCAGCGGGCTGCTGTGGCTCTGGGCGCCGCCGCAGCCCGCCTGGTGGGTGCTGCCGGCGTGGACCTGGCTGCCGGGCGGCGCCTGGGCGGGCGTCGGCCAGCTGGTGTCGGGCGTCGTGGCCCTGGGGCTCACCGTGCAGGCCCACCGCCGCTTCCACGGCGTCACCGAGGCGCTCGGCGCGCGCGGTACGGGGGCGTCGGGGGCGTCGGGAGCGCCGCAGGACGCGCCGCCGCACCGGTCGCGGGGCCGGTCGCGGGGCCGGTCGCCGGACCGGTCGCAGGGCCGGCGCAGCGGGGCGGTCGGGTGAGGTCGTCGCCCCGCCGTCGCACCCTCGTGGCGAGGTCGTGGTGACGGTCTCGGAGGAGAGGGGCGCGGGAGTTGGCCTCTTCTGGGATGCTCGTGCCATGCATCGTGCAGGAGTCAGGCCGTGAAGGGCGCCGCCAGGCGCGTCACGCTCGAGGTCGTGGGCTGGACCCTCCTCGTCGTCGGCATCGCTGCCCTCGTCCTGCCCGGCCCCGGGCTGATCCTGATGTTCGCCGGGGTCGCGGTGCTCTCCCAGCAGTACGAGTGGGCCGAGCGCCGCCTCGAGCCGCTGAAGTACCGCGCGCTCAAGGGCGCCGCGGAGAGCGTGGAGACCTGGCCCCGCATCGTCGCCTCGACCCTCGTGGCCCTGGTCGTCGGCGCCTGCGGCGTGCTGTGGATCAGCGACCCGCCGCCGCCGAGCTGGTGGACCCTCGCCGACAGCTGGTGGCTGCCCGGCGGGCTGGCCACCGGCATCACCCAGGTCGCCTCGATGTTCATCGCGCTCGGCCTCATCGTGTGGAGCTACCGCCGCTTCCACGGCAAGCCCGAGGCCGTCGAGGCCCTCGAGGGCGACATCGACGAGGCCGACAAGGCGTCACCGCTCACGAGCGGCTGAGCGGGCCCCGGACCGCTCGGGCCCGCACCGAGCCTGCGTCGAGCCCGCCTCGAGCCTGCGTCGAGCGCTCGCCGACCGGTCCGCCCGGCCTGTCGGCACCGGCGGCTAGGGTGCGCCGCATGGCCCTGACCCTGCACCGTGCGCCCCGCGCCGACGTGCTGGCCGACGGCCTCGCCGAGCTCCTCGCGACCCCCCTCGCCGACCCCTTCGCCACCGAGGTCGTGGTGGTCCCGGCCCGCGGCGTGGAGCGCTGGCTGAGCCAGCGGGTCTCCCACCGGCTGGGTCGCGCCCCGGGCCGCGAGGACGGGGTCTGCGCTGGCGTCGACTTCCGCTCGCCGACCTCGCTGGTCGCCGAGGTGACCGGCACCCGCGACGACGACCCCTGGGCCCCCGACACCCTGGTCTGGCCGCTGCTGGCCACCCTCGACGCCTCGCTCGACGAGCCGTGGGCGCGCACGCTCGCGCTGCACCTGGGGCACACCGCCCCCGGGCAGGGCGACACGCCGGGCGAGGAGGGCGACCTGCGGCGCGGCCGCCGCTTCGCGGTCGCACGGCGGCTGGCCCGCCTCCTGTCGTCCTACGCCGTGCAGCGCCCCACCCTCGTCGCCGACTGGTCGGCGGGGCGCGACACCGACGGCGCGGGCCGCCCGCTGGCCCCCGACCTGGCCTGGCAGCCGGAGCTGTGGCGCCGGCTGGTGGCCCGGGTCGGCTCACCGCCGCCGCAGCGCCACGCCCAGACCGTGGCCAGGCTGCGCGAGGACCCCGCGGCCTGCGACCTGCCCCCGCGGCTCTCCCTCTTCGGCCACACCCGGCTCCCGCTCACCGAGGTCGACCTGCTCGCGGCGCTGGGGGAGCACCGCGACGTGCACCTGTGGCTGCCGCACCCCTCGGCCGCGCTGTGGGACGCCCTGGCCGCGGAGACCGCGGGCGGCCCGGTGCCCCGCGCGCTCGACACCTCCCACCGCCGCGTCGAGCACCCCCTGCTCTCCACCCTGGGCCGCGACACCCGCGAGCTGCAGCGCGTGCTCGCCACGGTCGACCTCACCGACACCCCACCCGTGCCCTCCCCGCCCGTGCTCCCGTCCGTGCTCCCGACCGGGTCGCGCCCGTCGCTGCTGGGGTGGCTCCAGGAGGACCTGCGCGCCAACGCCGTCGGCCCGGCGGGCGGGCGCGTGCTCGCCCCGGGCGACCGCTCCGTGCAGGTGCACGCCTGCCACGGGCAGGCCCGCCAGGTCGACGTGCTGCGCGAGGTGCTGCTCGGCCTGCTCGCCGACGACCCCACCCTCGAGCCGCGCGACGTGCTGGTGATGTGCCCCGACATCGAGTCCTTCGCGCCGCTGGTCGGTGCCGGCTTCGGGCTCGGCGACGTGGTGGGGGCCGACGGCCACCCGGCCCACCGGCTGCGGGTCAGCCTCGCCGACCGCTCCCTGGCCCGCACCAACCCGGTGCTGGGCGTGGCCACCCGTCTGCTCGACCTCGCCGGCGGCCGCGCCGGCGCGGGCGACGTGCTCGACCTCGCCCACAGCGAGCCCGTGCGCCGCCGCTTCGGCTTCAGTGACGACGACCTCCAGCAGCTGACCGAGTGGGTGCGCGAGTCGGGAGTGCGCTGGGCCTTCGACGCCGAGCACCGCGAGGAGTTCGGGCTCGCCGACTACGTCTCCGGCACGTGGCGCTTCGGCCTCGACCGGCTGCTCGCCGGGGTCGCGATGTCGGAGGACGCCGGCGCCTGGCTCGACCGCACCCTGCCCCTCGACGACGTCGGCAGCGGGCAGGTCGAGCTGGCCGGGCGGCTGGCCGAGCTGGTGGCGCGGCTGCAGCGGGTGACCGACGACCTCGTCGGCGTGCACCCCCTCGAGCACTGGCTCGACGTGCTCGCCTCCGGGCTGGGCGACCTCACCGCGGTGGCGGGCGACGAGGCGTGGCAGTCGGGGCAGGCCCTGCGCGAGCTGGCCCGGGTGCGCGAGGACGCCGCCGGCCTGGCCGCGACCGAGCTGCGCCTGCCCGACGTGCGGGCGCTGCTGGAGGACCGCCTCGCCGGGCGGCCCACCCGGGCCAGCTTCCGCACCGGCACCCTCACGGTCTGCACGATGGTGCCGATGCGCTCGGTGCCCCACCGGGTGGTGTGCCTGCTCGGGCTCGACGACGGCGTCTTCCCCCGCGCCGGGGCCGTCGACGGCGACGACGTGCTCGCCCGCGACCCGGTCACCGGGGAGCGCGACGCCCGCAGCGAGGACCGCCAGCTCCTGCTCGACGCCGTGCTCGCGGCCACCGAGACCCTGGTCGTCACCTACGCCGGCGCCGACGAGTACTCCGGCCAGGCCCGCCCGCCCGCCGTGCCCCTGGGCGAGCTGCTCGACGCCCTCGACCTCACCGCCACCGTCCCCGCGGCCACCGGGGTGCAGGCCCGCCGGGTCAGCGACGTGGTGCGGGTGCGCCACCCGCTGCAGCCCTTCGACGCCCGCAACCTCACCCGCGGCGCTCTCGTGCCCGACGCCGGGTTCACCTTCGACCCCGCGGCGCTCGCGGGCGCCCGCGCCGCGGCGGGTCCGCGCCGCGAGCCCGTGCCCTTCGTCCCCGGCGTGCTCCCTGCGCGCGGCGCCGACGACGACGTGTCGCTGGAGGAGCTGGCCACCTTCCTCAAGCACCCGGTGCGCGACTTCGTGCGCCAGCGCCTCGACGTCGCGCTGCCCCTCGACGAGGAGCCGGTCGACGACGGGCTGCCGGTCGAGATCGACCAGCTGGCCCAGTGGGGGGTCGGTGACCGGGTCGTGCGCGACCTGCTGGCCGGTCTCGACCCCGCGCGGGCCACCGAGCGCGAGTGGCGACGCGGTGTGCTGCCTCCCGGTCGGCTCGGCTGGCGGCTGCTGCGCCAGGTCGTCGAGCGCGCCGCCCCGCTGGCCGCGGAGGGCCTGGCCCAGCGCCGCGGCCACGAGGCCCGGGCCGTCGACGTCGACGTCGACCTGGGCCGCGGCCGCCGCCTGCGCGGCACCGTGCCGGAGGTCTTCGGCGACCGGCTGGTGCCGGTGAGCTACTCCCGCCTGGGGGCCACCCACCGCCTCCAGTCGTGGGTGCAGCTCCTGGCGCTCAGCGCCAGCGACCCTGACCGCAACTGGACCGCCCACACCCTGGGTCGTCCCTCCAACGGCCGCTCGCGCGAGGCGGTCGGCCGCTCGCTGCTCGGCCCCGTCGACCACACCGCGCTCACCCACCTGCGCGACCTCGTCGCCCTGCTCGACCAGGGGCGCCGCGAGCCGCTGCCGCTGCCGGTGAAGTCGTCCTTCCGCTACGCCACCCAGCGCCGCACCCGCGCCCCCCAGGACCAGGCCCTCGAGAAGGTGTCGTGGGACTGGGACGACGACCGCTTCCCCGGTGAGTGCTCCGACCCCGCCCAGGTGCGGGTCTGGGGTCCGGGGGCTCCGGTGCCGGGTCTCGACCAGGCCCCCCGCGAGGGCGAGGAGCACAACGGCGAGACCACCCGCTTCGGCGCCCTGGCCCTGCGCCTGTGGAGCCCGTTGCTCGACTCCGAGCAGGGCGCGTGGTGACCCCGGGCGAGGCCGGCACACCGGCGACCGACCGCGCCGGGACCGACCACGGGGCCGACCACGGCGTCGGTCCCGGGGCCGCCCCCGGGGCGGGCACGAGCGGCGCGATGGCCCCCTTCGACGTGACCGGCCCGCTGCCGACCGGCACCACCCTGCTCGAGGCCAGCGCCGGCACCGGCAAGACGTGGACCGTGGGCGCGCTGGTGACCCGCTACGTCGCGGAGGGCCGGGCGCGGCTCGACGAGATGCTGGTCATCACCTTCGGTCGCGCCGCCAGCCAGGAGCTGCGCGAGCGGGTGCGCGAGCAGCTGGTGGCGGCCGAGCGCGCCCTCGGCGACCCCGCGGGCGTCGCCCCCGACGACGCCCTGCTCACGCTGCTCGTGCACGGCACGGCGTCGGCGCCCGTCGACGACGCGGAGCGCGCGGAGCGCCGCCACCGGCTGCGCGACGCCCTGGCCGGCTTCGACGGCGCGACCATCGCCACCACCCACCAGTTCTGCCAGCTCGTGCTGCGCTCCCTGGGGGTCGCCGGCGACACCGACACCGGCGCCACGCTGGTGGAGTCGCTCGACGACCTCGTGGTGGAGGTCGTCGACGACCTCTACCTCGCCCGCTTCGGCCACCTGCCCGACGCGCCGCCCTTCGACCGGGCCACCGCGCTCGAGCTGGCCCGGGCCGCGGTCGGCGACCCGCAGGCCCGGCTCGTGCCCGACGGCGGCCCGGGCTCCGAGCCCGCCCCCGACCCGGGCACGCCGGGCGGCGCCCGGCTCGTCTTCGCCGCCGCCGTGCGCGCCGAGGTCGACCGGCGCAAGCGCCGCCTGGGGGTGCTCGGCTACGACGACCTGCTCAGCCGGCTCGCCGGCGCCCTCGAGGCCGACGACGCCCCGGCGCGCGAGCGGATGCGGGCGCGCTGGCGGATCGTGCTCGTCGACGAGTTCCAGGACACCGACCCCGTGCAGTGGCAGGTGCTCGACCGCGCCTTCTCCGGCGCCGCCACCATGGTGCTCATCGGCGACCCCAAGCAGGCCATCTACGCCTTCCGGGGCGGCGACGTCGTCGCCTACCTCGCGGCCGCCGCCACCGCCACCCACCGCGCGACCCTCGCCACCAACTGGCGCAGCGACGACGGGCTCGTGCGCCGGCTGCAGACCGTGCTGCGCGGCGCCGCGCTGGGCCACCCCGAGATCGTGGTGCGCGACGTCGCGGCCCACCACGGTGCCGACGGCGCCCCGCCGCGCCTCGCCGGCGCGCCCCACTCCTCGCCCTTCCGGCTGCGCCAGGTGCTGCGCCCAGGCTTCCGGCTGCTGCGCTCCGGCGACATCCGCGCCGCCGACGCCCGCGAGCACGTCGCCCGCGACTGCGCGGGCGACATCGCCACGCTGCTGGCCTCCGACGCCACCTGGGAGGGCCGCCCCCTGCGCGCCGCCGACGTGGCCGTGCTCGTGGCCACCCGCGACCACGGGCTGCTCGTGCAGCGCGCGCTGGCCGAGCGCGGGGTGGCCTCCGTGGTCGCCGGTGGCGGCCACGTCTTCGCCACGCCCGCCGCCGACGACTGGCTGGCGCTGCTGGAGGGCCTCGAGCAGCCGCACCGCTCGGGCCGGGTGCGGGCCGCCGCGCTCACCTGCTTCCTCGGCCACGACGTGGCCGACCTCGACGCCGACGGCGACCCCCGGGCCGACTCCCGGGCCGACTCCCTCACCGACGCAGTCTCCGACACCCTGCGCGGGTGGGCGCTGCTGCTGCGCGGCCGAGGGGTGGCGGCCCTCGTGGAGGCCGCCGAGGAGCGCGGCCTGAGCGCCCGCGTGCTCGCCGGGGCCGACGGCGAGCGGCTGCTCACCGACCTGCGCCACCTCGCCCAGGTGATGCACGAGGTCGTCGTGCGCGAGCAGCTCGGGCTCACCGCGCTGCTGCAGTGGTTCCGCGACGAGCGGCGCCGCACCGCCGGCACCGAGCGCCCGCGCCGCCTCGACAGCGACCTCGCGGCGGTGCAGATCGTCACGGTCCACGGCAGCAAGGGGCTGCAGTACCCCGTGTGCTACCTCCCCTTCCTCTTCCAGACCTTCGTCCGCCCCGTCGAGGTCGCCCGCTTCCACGCCGGCCACGACCGCGCCCTCGACGTCACCGGCTCCGGGCCGCACTGGGCCGCGAGCGCCGCCGCCCACCAGCGCGAGGACGCCGGGGAGGAGCTGCGCGACCTCTACGTCGCCCTCACCCGCGCCCAGGGCCAGGTGGTGGCCTGGTGGGCCCCGACCAGGAACACCGCCGACGGCGGCCTGCACCGTCTCCTGCTCGGCCGCCAGCCCGGGGTGGCGGTGGTGCCCGACCAGCAGCCCGTGCGCGACGACGACTACGTCACCCGCGTCCTCGGCCTGCTCGAGGAGCTCGGCGGACCCACCCGCGAGGAGTCGGTGGTCGCCGATGCCGCCGTCACGGCCCGTGCCACCGACGACGCGCCGCTCAGCCTGAGGCGCTTCGGGCGCGCCGTCGACGCCGAGTGGCGCCGCACCTCCTACTCCGGCCTGATCCGGGTCGAGGAGGAGCAGGCGGGCCCGTCCGGCCCGGCCACGCCGGGGGTGGTCAGCGAGCCCGAGGAGCCCGGTCTGCAGGACGAGGCGACGCTCGCCGGCGACGCCCTGGCCGCGGCGTCCGCCGCGGACGCCGCCGCGGCCCTCGACCCGGGCGACCCGGTCGCGGACGCCGAGGCGGCCGTGGTCTCGCCGATGGCCGACCTGCCCGCCGGAGCCGGCTTCGGCAGCCTGGTCCACGCGGTGCTCGAGCACGCCGACCCCGACGCGCCCGACCTGCTGGCCGAGCTGCGCGGGCACACCGCCGAGCAGCTGCGCTGGTGGCCCGTCGACGTGCCCGCCGACGACCTCGCCCAGGCCCTCGTGCCGCTGCACCGCACGCCGCTCGGCCCGCTGCTCCCGGGGCTGACCCTGGGCGACATCGGTCTGGGCGACCGGCTGCGCGAGCTCGACTTCGAGATCCCGCTCGACGGTGGCGACGTGCGCGGGCGGCCCGCCGAGGTGCACCTGCGTGGTCTCGGGCGGCTGCTGCGCCAGCACCTCCCGGCCGACGACGCGCTCGCGCCGTACGCCGCGCGGCTGGAGCAGCCGCTGCTGGGCGGGCAGGTGCTGCGGGGCTACCTCTCGGGATCGGTCGACGTGGTGCTGCGCGCGGAGGTCGACGGCGCGACGCGCTTCGTCGTGGTCGACTACAAGACCAACCTGCTCGGCGAGCCCGGCCGTCCGCTCACCGCGGCCGACTACGCCCCCGACCGGCTGCGCGAGGCCATGCTGCACTCGCACTACCCGCTCCAGGCGCTGCTCTACTCCGTGGTCACCCACCGGTTCCTGCGCTGGCGCGTGCCCGGCTACGACCCGGCGGTGCACCTGGGCGGCGTGGCCTACCTCTACGTCCGTGGCATGTGCGGACCCGAGACCCCCGTCGTCGACGGCCACCCCGCCGGCGTCTTCAGCTGGCGCCCGCCCGCCTCGCTCGTGGTGGCCGCCTCCGACCTGCTGGCGGGTGCGCCGTGATCGAGCTCTTCGACGTCGAGGACCCCCACGACCCGCGCCTGGCGCGCGGCGCCGCGGGGCTGCTGCGCGACTTCAACCTCGCGGGGGTGCTGACCGCCGCCGACGTCCACGTCGCCGAGCGCGCGAGCGCACTGGCCGGGGAGACCGACGAGGAGGTGCGCCTCGCGCTGGCCCTGGCCGTGCGGGCCGTGCGTCACGGGTCGGTCTGCGTCGACCTCGCCGACCTGCTCGACCCCGCCGACCTCGCCGCCGCCCCGGAGGTCGCCGACCTGCCGTGGCCCGAGGCGACCGGGTGGGCCCAGCGGGTCGCGGCCGGGCCGCTGGCCGCCGCCGGGGTGGTGCACGTCGAGGGCAGCCTGCTCTACCTCGACCGCTACTGGCGCGAGGAGGGGCAGGTGCGCGACGACCTGCTGGCCCGCGCCGGGCGCGCGGCGCCGACGGTCGACGACCGCACCCTGCGCGCCGCGGAGGTGCGGGTCTTCCCCCACGACGGCTTCGACGAGCAGCGGGCCGCCGCGCGCACCGCCGCCGGCCGCTGGACCACCGTGCTCACCGGCGGGCCCGGCACCGGCAAGACCACCGCGGTCGCGGGCCTGCTGGCCATGCTCGCCGAGCAGGCCGAGGCCACCGGCTCCCTCCCGCGGGTGGCGCTCACCGCGCCCACCGGCAAGGCCGCCGCGCGGCTCCAGCAGGCGGTGGCCGAGGCCTCGCTGACCCTCGACGAGGAGGACCGGGCGCGCCTCGCGCCGCTCGCGCTCACCGCCTCCACCCTGCACCGCCTGCTGGGCTGGCGCCCGGGCTCGCGCACGCGCTTCCGCCACCACCGCGGCAACCGGCTGCCGCACGACGTGATCGTCGTCGACGAGACCTCGATGGTGTCGCTGACCCTCATGGCCCGCCTGGTCGAGGCCGTGCGGCCCGAGGCCCGGCTCGTGCTGGTGGGCGACCCCGACCAGCTGGCGTCGGTCGAGGCCGGGGCCGTGCTCGCCGACCTCGTCGGCGGGCTCGCCGAGCGCGACCCCGGCGCCGTGGTCGCGCTGCGCACCTCCCACCGCTTCGGCGCCGGCATCGGGCGCCTGGCGGAGGCCGTGCGCGTCGGCGACGCCGACCGCGTCCTGGCGCTGCTCGCCGAGGGCGGCGAGGAGGTCGAGTGGATCGACCCGGGGCCCACCGCCGCCGGCGCGCCCCCCGGAGCCGTGGCGGCGCAGGCACCGGGGCCGGGGACGGCCCTGCTGCGTGAGGTGCTGCTGCGCCACGCCCTCGACCTGCGCGAGGCCGCAGCGGCGGGCGACGTCGAGACCGCGCTGGCCGTGCTCGAGCGCCACCGGCTCCTCTGCGCCCACCGCCAGGGCCCCTACGGCGTGCAGCACTGGAACCGTCAGGTCGAGCGCTGGGTCGCCGAGGCCACCGAGACGCCGGTCGGCCCCGGCTGGGGCCAGGAGTGGTACGTCGGACGCCCCCTGCTGGTGACCGCCAACGACTACGGCCTGCACCTCTTCAACGGCGACACCGGTGTCGTGGTCGCCGGGCCCGAGGACCCCGACGGGCGCACGTCGCAGTACCAGACCGCGGGGCGGGCCGACCGTCGCGGTCGGGGCGGGCCCGCCCTGCGCGCGGTCGTCGCCGGGGTGGGCGACCACCTCGAGCTCAGCCCCTCGCGCCTGGGTGACGTCGACACGATGCACGCGATGACGATCCACAAGAGCCAGGGCAGCCAGGCCGACGAGGTGACCGTGCTGCTGCCGCCGGAGGACTCCCCGCTGCTGAGCCGCGAGCTGTTCTACACCGCGGTCACCCGGGCCCGTCGGCGTGTGCGCGTGGTCGGCACGGAGTCGGCCGTGCGGGCCGCCGTCGAGCGCCGCGCCCGGCGCGCCACGGGCCTGCGCCAGCGGCTGGCCGGCGCCGACACCCCCGCTGCGGAGGGGCCCGCAGTGCGGACAGCGGGAAATCCGCCGGCAACACCGACGCACTAGGGTCGCGGCGTGTCCTTCCTGCTGCGTGTCGAGCTGCCCGACGTCCCCGGATCGCTGGGACGCCTCGCGGGCGCCATCGGTGAGGCCGGGGGCGACATCGAGGCGATCGAGATCGTTGAGAAGCGCCACGACGGCACCGCCCTCGACGACGTGCTGCTCGAGCTGCCGCCCACCGCCATGCCCGACACCATCGTCTCGGCCTGCAACGCGCTCGCCGGGGTGCGGGTGGTGTGGATCAGCCGCTACGGCGCCGGTGGCAACCTCTTCCTCGACCTCGAGGCCGTCGAGGACCTCACCACCAACCCGAGCGAGGCCCCCGACCGGCTGGTCGACCTGCTGCCGGTGGTCTTCCGCTCCGACTGGGCCGCGCGGGTGCACCGCTCGCAGGGTGTCACCTACGCCACCGCGGCGGCCCCCGCCGTGCTCCCCTTCGTCGAGGTCGAGCGCGCGGCGCGCCTCGAGGTCGAGGGCGAGGAGACGACCATCCACGTCGGCGCCCGGCTCTCGGGCAACGAGATCGTCGTCGTCGGTCGCCGCGGCGGTCCGGAGTTCCTCGACTCCGAGGTCGCCCGGATCGGCCACCTGGCCGGCCTGGCCATGACCATCGCCCGGCCCTGACCCGCCGCCCTGACCTGCCGCCCTGAGCCGCCGGCCCTGGGCCGATCCGAGCGGGCCGGGTCTCAGTCGGTGCGCTCGAGCAGGAAGACCGGGATCTCGCGGTCGGTCTTCTCCTGGTACTCGGCGTACGGCGAGTAGACCGCCACCGCCCGCTCCCACCACACGGCGCGCTCCTCGCCCTCGGCCACGCGCGCCCGGTAGGTGTGGGGCTCGGGGCCGTCCTGGAGCTCGACCTCGGGGTGGGCCAGGAAGTTGTGGTACCACGTCGGGTGCTCGGGGGCGCCGCCCTTGGAGGCGACCGCGGCGTAGACGCCGTCGTGCTCGACGCGCATCACGGGGTTCTTGCGCAGCTTGCCGGACTTCGCGCCCCGCGAGGTGATCACCACGATCGGCCAGTCGGGGCGGTCGGGCAGCGTGTTGGCCTCGGCGCCGCCGGTGGCCTCGTAGCGCTCGACCTGCTCGCGGACCCATTTCTCGGGGCTCGGCTCGTACTCTCCACTCAGTGCCATGGGGCCAGAAGACCACGCGGCGCAGCGGTATTCCAGACCCCGGCGGGTCGCAGCGGCCCGCGGCGATAGCCTGCCCGCATGAGCGCCATCGACGGGGTGTCGGAGATCTTCGACGCCGAGGCCTGGGACGTCGTGCCCGGCTTCGAGGACCTGACCGACCTGACCTACCACCGCGCGCGGGCGCACGGCACGGTGCGGGTGGCCTTCGACCGCCCCGACGTGCTCAACGCCTTCCGCCCCCACACCGTCGACGAGCTGCTGCGGGTGCTCGAGCACGCCCGCACCACCAGCGACGTCGGCTGCGTCCTGCTCACCGGCAACGGCCCGGCCGAGCGGCACGGCAAGTGGGCCTTCTGCACCGGCGGCGACCAGCGCATCCGCGGCCGCGCGGGCTACCAGTACGCCGAGGGCGAGACCGTCGAGACCGTCGACAAGGCCCGCCTCGGGCGCCTGCACATCCTCGAGGTGCAGCGGCTGATCCGCTTCATGCCCAAGGTCGTCATCTGCGTCGTGCCGGGCTGGACCGCCGGCGGCGGCCACAGCCTCCACGTCGTGTGCGACCTGACCCTGGCCAGCCTCGAGCAGGCCCGCTTCAAGCAGACCGACGCCGACGTCGGCTCCTTCGACGGAGGCTTCGGCTCGGCCTACCTCGCCCGCCAGGTGGGCCAGAAGGTCGCCCGCGAGATCTTCTTCCTCGGCCAGGAGTACTCCGCCGAGGACGGCGTGCGCATGGGCACCGTCAACCGCGCCGTGCCCCACGCCGAGCTCGAGGCCACCGCCCTGGAGTGGGGCCGCCTGGTCAACGGCAAGTCGCCCACCGCCCAGCGGATGCTGAAGTACTCCTTCAACGCCATCGATGACGGCCTCGTGGGCCAGCAGCTCTTCGCCGGTGAGACCACCCGCCTGGCCTACATGACCGACGAGGCCCAGGAGGGCCGCGACCAGTTCCTCGAGAAGCGCGAGCCCGACTGGTCGCCCTTCCCCTGGTACTACTGAGCTGCGCCGCGATCGCGTCCTACTGATCGTTGCGACCACTGGCAGGGCGTCATGACTGTCAGGTAGAGGTCGCAACGGTCAGTAGGACGCGCGCCGCCCGTCCGGGGGCCGGAGCGGGGGACGGCTAGACCGGGTGGACCGGGCGCGGCGTTCGGGCCCGGCGGGGGCGCGGACGGTTCCATACTGGCGCGGGCCCGCGATCGCGGGCAGCCAGGTCGACCGCCGAGGTGTCCCGTGCCGCGTCCCACCCGTCAGCCCTCCACGTCGTCGCCCGCCCGTCGCGCGGGCCTCGCGCTCGCCGCGGCCGTCGCCCTGCTGGCCGCGGGCTGCAGCGGCTCGGTCAGCGCCGGCACCGACACCGCCAGCGACACCGCCAGCGACACCGACAGCGACACCGCCACCGACCCCGGCACGGTCGCCCAGGAGGAGCTCGAGACCCAGGTCGCGGGCTTCATCACCGGAGCCGACGCCGACACCATCGACGTCACCTGCGAGGGCGACCTCGACGCCGAGGAGGGCGCCTCGCAGGAGTGCGTCGCCACCGCCGAGGGCGACCCGCAGCAGACCAACATCCGCGCCACCGTGGAGACCGTCAACGAGGACGACGTCGACTTCTCCATCGACCTCTACGTCACCGCCGCGGCCCTGGCCGACTTCGTGGCCGACTACGTCGAAGGCCAGGGCATCACCGTGGACTCCGTCGAGTGCTCCGACGACCTCTCGGCCACCGCGGGCGACACCTCGCGCTGCGAGATCGCCTCGCCCGACGGCGAGGGCGCCGTGGAGGCGACGTCGACGGGCAACGACGGCCTCCAGGTCATCTTCGACATCGTCGACGCGGGCTGAGCGGCCCACGCCCGGACGAGGGGGCTCCCGGGTCGAGGTGCGGTCGCTCCCCGGACGCGGCGGGGCGACCCGCGCGCGGGGACCCCCTAGGGTGGCGGCCGTGAGGATCGTCGTGCTGACCGGGGCGGGCATCTCCGCCGAGAGCGGGGTGCCGACCTTCCGCGACGCCGACGGGCTGTGGGAGGGCCACCGCGTCGAGGACGTCGCCACGCCGGAGGCCTACGTCGCCGACCCGGTGCTGGTCCACGAGTTCTACGACGCACGCCGCGCCGCGCTCGCCGGCGTCGTGCCCAACCCCGCCCACCGCGCGCTCGCGCGGCTGGAGGAGGCGCTGGGCGACGACCTGCTCGTGGTGACCCAGAACATCGACGACCTGCACGAGCGCGCCGGCTCCACCCGGGTGCTGCACATGCACGGCGAGCTGCTCAAGGCGTGGTGCCTGGCCTGCGAGGGCCGTCACCCCTGGGACGGCCCGATGGGCGGCGACCCCGCCTGCCCCGGCTGCGGGGCCCCGGCGCTGCGGCCCGACGTGGTGTGGTTCGGGGAGATCCCCTACGAGATGGACCGCATCCTCGACTCCCTCGGCCGCGCCGACCTCTTCGTCTCCATCGGCACCTCCGGCGCGGTCTACCCCGCCGCCGGCTTCGTGCAGCAGGCCGCCCGCCACGGTGTGCCCACCCTCGAGCTCAACCTGCAGCCCAGCGAGGGCACCGCGTGGTTCCGCGAGGCCCGCCACGGCCCCGCCGGCGTCCTCGTGCCCGCCTGGGTCGAGGACCTCCTCGGCCCCGCCGCCGACTGACCCGCCCCGCGCCGCCACCGGTCACTTCGCGCCGCCACTGGTCACTCCGCGCCGCCCGGCGCTCACGCCCCGTCAGCGCATCTGCCGCTCGTCACGACGGGCCGGCAGAGGAGGCGACCCGGCGTCACAGCTGCGCGGGGGGAGCGGGCTCGGTGCCCGACCAGGCGGCCCAGAGGCGGGCGTAGGGGCCGCCGGCGGCGACGAGGTCGGCGTGGGGGCCGTCCTCGACGACGCGGCCGGCCGCCATGACGACCACCCGGTCGGCGCTGGCGGCCTGGGTGAGCCTGTGGGCGATGGTCAGCGAGGTGCGGCCACGGGTGACGGCGAGGGCGGCGGCCTCGAGGTCGCGGGCGCCGGCGGAGCCGGCCTCGGCGGTGGCCTCGTCGAGCACGACCACCAGCGGGTCTGCCAGCACGACGCGGGCCAGCGCGAGCTGCTGGGCCTGGGCCGGGGTGAGGGGGTGGGCGGAGGCGCCCACCGCGGTGTCGAGGCCCTCGGGCAGCGCCCGCACCCAGCCGAGGGCGCCGACGGCGTCGAGGGCGTCGACCACCTCGGCCTCCTCGGCCCCGGGGTGGGCCAGGGTGAGGTTGTCGCGCACGCTGCCGGTGAAGACGTGCACCTCCTGGCTCACCAGCGCCACGGTCGGTCGGCCCGCGCGACCCGGCGCGACGACCCGGTCGGCGGCCAGGCCCCCGACCAGCACCTCCCCGCGGGTCGGGGCGAGGCGCCCGGCGACCACCGAGCCGAGGGTGGTCTTGCCCGCGCCGCTGGCCCCGACGACGGCCACGCGCTGCCCGGCGGGCACCCGCAGCGAGACCCCGTCGACGGCCGGGCGGCCCTCGGCGTACTCGTGGGTGAGGTCGCGGACCTCCAGGGTCGTGTCGGTGCCGGCGCGGGTGCCGTGGGGCGGCACGCGCGCGGGCAGCAGCGCGAGGCCGGCGAGGCGGGTCAGCGAGGCGCCGGCCGACTGGGCGGCGTCGAAGAGGAAGAGCACGGCGCCGATGGGGTTGAAGAGCCGGTGGAAGTACAGCCCCGCGGCCGTGACCTCGCCGACGCTGGCCTCCCCGGCGCGCACCAGCAGGAAGCCCGCGACGAGAACGAGCAGCAGGCCCACCAGCTCGGCGCGGTTGAGCCGCAGCCCGAAGCGGGTGAAGAAGCCGACCACGTCGAGGGAGATCCGTGCCGAGGCCCACGAGGCGGCGTCGACCTGCTCCTGGTGGGCGGCGGAGAGCCCGTGGGCGCGCAGGGTGCGGCTGCCGTGCACGCCGGTGAGGAAGGCCTGCGCGCGCACGCCGTTGGCCTCGCGCTCGCGCTGGTAGAGGGGGGCGGAGCGGGGGAGGTACCACCGCAGCGCCCGCACGTACGCCGGGGCCGTCAGCAGCCCGGCCAGCCCCAGCCGCCAGTCGAGCGCGAAGAGCCCGCCGGCGGTGAGCACGATCGCGAGCGCCGAGCCCACGAGCAGCGGCACCACCTCGGTGAGTGACTGCGCGACGAGGCGCACGTCGTCGCCGACGCGGCTGAGCAGGTCGCCGCTGCCGGCCTCCTCGACCGTGGCGCCGTCGAGGTGCAGCGCCCGGTCGAGGGCCTGCTCGCGCAGCTCGGCCAGCGCCGGCTCGCCGGCCCGTGCGAGGCGGCCCGTGGCGAGCGCGGTGCCGACCATGACCACGACGGCGGCGCCGAGGATCCACAGCGCCGAGCGCACGACGTCGTCGCGGCTGCCGCCCTCGGCGACGGTGTCGACGACGGCGCCGAGCTGCCAGGGCGCGACGAGACCGGCCAGCCCGACGAGCACGTAGAGCCCGGCGGTGAGCGCGACGTCGAGGCGACGACGGCGCAGCAGGGTCAGCGTCAGCCGGGCGGCCTCGCGGGGGGTGGAGCGGGGGAGCAGGGTGGTCATCGCAGCACCGCCTCGCGGTAGGCGCTGTCGTCGCGCACCAGCTGCGCGTGGGTGCCGGTGGCCCTCACCCGCCCCGCGTCGAGGTGCACGACGCGGTGGGCGCGCGCCAGCAGCACCGGGCTGCTCGTGAGCAGCAGCGTCGTGGGCGCGCCACTCGTGGCGGCCGCCGCCCCCTGCTCGCCCGGGTGGCGCTCCGCGACGAGGGCGGCGGCGATGCGGTGCTCGGTGGCCGCGTCGACGGCGGTGGTGGGGTCGTGGAGCACGAGCACGGGGGCCGGCGCGGCGAGGGCACGGGCCAGCCCGACCCGCTGGCGCTGCCCGCCGGAGAGCGTGGTGCCGCCGACCGTGACCGGCTCCTCCAGCCCGCCCGCGCAGTGGGCGACCACCTCGTCGGCGGCCGAGGCGACGAGCACGGCCGCGAGGCGCTCGTCGTCGAGGCGGCCGCCGGGGTCGACGTTGCTGCGCAGGGTGCCCTCGAAGAGGTCGAC
This sequence comes from Nocardioides sp. Leaf307, assembly GCF_001423135.1. Taxonomy (NCBI): domain Bacteria; kingdom Bacillati; phylum Actinomycetota; class Actinomycetes; order Propionibacteriales; family Nocardioidaceae; genus Nocardioides; species Nocardioides sp. Leaf307. Next base: position 154,542 of record NZ_LMNY01000001.1, read on the forward strand.
CTGGTGGTCGGCGACCAGCAGCAGCCGGCGGGTCTCGGCCAGGGTCAGGTCGGTGAGCGGCGTGCCGCCGAGGCGCACCTCGCCGCGGTCGGGGCGCAGCTCGCCGCGCAGCAGCCGCGCCAGGGCGGCGGCGTCGGCGGGGTCCCCGGCCACGACGGCGACCAGCTCGCCGGGCTCGGCGCGCAGGTCCACGCCCCGCAGCGTGCCGCTGTGGACGTCGCGGAGGGCGAGGTCGGCCGGGCCGGTGGCCGCGGCCTCGCCCGCGAGCAGCAGCCGGGGCGTGGCGAGCACCGTGACGAGGCGGTCGGCCGAGGCCCGCGACTGGGCGAGCTGGGCCACGAAGTAGGCCAGGGTCTGCAGCGGCTCGGCCACGAACTGCGCGAGGCCGACGACCGCGATCAGCTCCCCGATGCTCAGCGCCCCGTCGAGGGCGCGCGAGCCCGCGACCAGGGCGACCACCACCAGCACGACGCCGCTGAGCCCCTGGGTCGCGCCGTACAGCAGGCCCTCCCAGCGGGCGGCGGCGACGCTGGCCTCGGCGGCGCGGTGGCTCTCGCGGCGGTAGCGCGCCAGCGCGACGTCCTCGGCGCCGATGCCCTTGAGCGGGCGCAGGCCGGTGACGAGGTCGGTGGCGATGCCGGTGGCGCGCCCGAGCGCCTCCTGGCGCACCGCGCTGCGGCGGGTGAGGGGGCCGGCCAGCAGGTGGTTGACGAGCAGCGCGACCGGTACGCCGACCAGCACCACCAGCGTGAGCACCAGGTCGATGCGGGCCAGCACCACCGCGGTGACCGCGAAGCCGACCACCGCCGCCACCGCGAACCACGCCTGGCGCAGCACCGCCGCGGCCTGGTCGGCATCGCCGGTGGCCACCGCGAGCAGGTCGCCGGGCACCTGGTCGGCGCGGGCGCCACGGGGGTCGAGCAGGTGGCCCGACACCTCCGTGCGCAGCCGGTGCCCCTCGCGCTGCAGCGCGCCCTCACCGACGATCGCGCCGCCGCGGTAGCTGAAGGCCAGGGTCGCGAAGAGGGCGCAGAGCACCCCGCCCCACAGCGCCAGCGCCGACCAGGAGCCGGTGGCGACGGCGCGGTCGACGACCACGCCGATCATCACCGGCACCATCGCCTCGCACACCTGCCACACCGCGATCAGCGCCGACGCGCCGCCGAGCCGGGGGGCGTTGCGCCGCAGCGCCCGCCGCAGCAGCGCCCCGCCGGTGGCCGGCGCGGGAGCGGGGGGGGTCGGCACCGGGTAAGGCTAGCCTTACTTGTCCGCCGCCGAGCGGGTGGGGCGTGCCGCGGACGCGTCAGGCCGGCTCGACCACCGCGCCCGCGTGGGCGGGCAGGGTGAGCGTGCCGGAGGCGTCCAGGGCGACCCCGTCGGCGGTGGCCAGGAGCACCTCGCCCGGACCGGTCGTGACCACGACGGGCCGGTCGCCGAGGTTGGCGACCACGCGCAGCGCGCCGCGGCCCAGGGTGACCAGCCGGGCCGCCTCGTCGACCTCGCAGGTGGTGGCGCCGAACGCGGGGTCGGTGAGCTCCGGGCGGGCCCGGCGCAGCGCGACCAGGCGGCGGTAGAGGTCGAGCACGCGGGCGTGCACGCCGTCGCCGGCCGCGGGGTCCTCGACCTGCGACCAGTCCAGCTTCGAGCGCTCGAAGGACGCGGGGTCCTGCGGGTCGGGCACGGCGTCAGGGTCCCAGCCCATCTTCGCGAACTCCGCGATCCGCCCCTCGGCGGTCGCCTTGCCCAGCTCGGGCTCGGGGTGGCTGGTGAAGAACTGGAACGGCGTGGAGGCCGCCCACTCCTCGCCCTGGAACAGCATCGGGGTGAAGGGGCCGGTGAGCGTGAGCAGAGCGGCCAGACCGAGGCCGCCCTCGTCGAGGTGCTCGGTGAGCCGGTCGCCGACGGCGCGGTTGCCGATCTGGTCGTGGTTCTGGTTGCAGACCACCAGGCGCCAGGTCGGCATGGTCGCGGTGTCGACGGGCCGGCCGTGGTCGGCCTCGCGGAAGGAGCTGTAGGTGCCGTCGTGGAAGAAGCCGCGGGTGATCACCTTGGCCAGGGCCTCGAGCGGCTCGAAGTCGGCGTAGTAGCCGGTGGTCTCGCCGGTGAGCGCGACGTGCACGGCGTGGTGGAAGTCGTCGCTCCACTGCGCGTCGAGACCGCGCCCGCCGCCCTCGCGGGGGGTGACCATGCGGGTGTCGTTGAGGTCGGACTCCGCGATCAGCGTGAGGGGGCGGCGCAGGTGGGCCGACAGCGCGGCGACCTCGAGGCCCATCTCCTCCAGCAGGTGCACCGCGGAGGTGTCCTGCAGCGCGTGCACGGCATCGAGGCGCAGCGCGTCGACGTGGTAGTCCTCGAGCCACATCGCGACGTTGTCGAGGATGTAGCGGCGCACCTGCGCCGAGCCCTCCTGGTCGAGGTTGACCAGGTCGCCCCAGGTGTTGCGGCCCTCGGTGAGGTAGGGCCCGAAGAGCGGCAGGTAGTTGCCGGAGGGGCCGAGGTGGTTGTAGACGACGTCCTGCACCACGCCGAGCCCGGCGGCGTGGCAGCCGTCGACGAAGCGCTGGTAGGCCTCGGGCCCGCCGTAGGACTCGTCCACGGCGTACCAGGCGACGCCGTCGTAGCCCCAGTTGTGGGTGCCGTTGAAGGCGTTGACCGGCATCACCTCGACGAGGTCGACGCCGAGGTCGACCAGGTGGTCGAGGCGTCCCAGCGCGGCGTCGAGGGTGCCCTCGGGGGTGAAGGTGCCGACGTGGAGCTCGTAGACGACCGAGCCCGCGAGCTGGCGCCCGGTCCAGGCGCCGTCGCCCCAGGCGTACGCCGAGGGGTCGAAGCTGCGCGAGAGGCCGTGGACGCCGTCGGGCTGGCGCCGCGAGCGCGGGTCGGGCCTCGGGGTGTCGTCGTCGTCGAGCAGGTAGCCGTAGTCGACGGGTCCGGAGTCGGCGCCTGGCACCTCGCCGGCGGGGGTCCACCAGCCGTCGTCGGAGCGGGTCATCGCCACCGGCTCGGCGCCGGCGACGTGCAGCCGCACCCGGTCGGGCACGGGCGCCCAGACGTCGAAGGGCCCGCGCACGGGTGCGCGGGTCGTGCCGGTCGTGGATCCGGTGGTCCCGGTCATGTCAGTCCTCCCTCACCAGCAGCGCGACGGGGTAGGTCGCGAGCACGTCGTCGAGCGCGAGCCCCTGCTCGTCGGCGGTCACGACGCGGTCGGAGACCACGTCGCGCCACGCGCCGGCCGGCAGCTCGAGCCGGGTGTCCTGCCAGCCGCCGCGTCCGGCGAGCCCGGCGGGCAGCCGCGTGGCCACGGTGACCGCGCCGCCGCGGTCGAAGGCGAGCACGTGGTCGGCCGCGGGGCCGCTCGCGCGCACCCCGTCGTACGACGAGAAGAGCTCGGGCCGCCCGCGGCGCAGGCCGAGGGCGCGGGCCGTGACGCGGAGCTTGGCCGCGCCGTGGTCGTCGACCGAGGCGGTCAGCGGCGGAGCCCCGGCGCCGTCGGCGGCGACCTCGGCGAGCAGCGCGACGCGGTCGTCGAAGTCGACGGGGCGCCGGTTGTCGGGGTCGACCAGCGACTGCTCCCACAGCTCGGAGCCCTGGTAGACGTCGGGCACGCCGGGCATGGTGATCGCCACGAGCTTGGCGGCCAGCGCGTTGCTCCAGCCCGGCCCGGTGACCTGCGCGAGCAGGCCGTCGAGCACGGCGCGGACCTCGGCGGAGTCGATCGCGGCGTCGACGGCGGCGTGGACCGCCGCCTCGTAGGCCTCGTCGGGCTCGGTCCAGGTGGTGCGGTCACCGGCCTCGCGCATCGCCTTCATCGCGTAGCCGTGGAGGCGCTCGCGCAGGTCGGCGGGCACCTCGCCGGTGACCCCGGCGCCGTCGGAGCTGGCCGGCCAGGCGCCCAGCACGGCCTGCCACAGCAGCGAGCCGAAGCCGGGGTCGGGGAGCGGCGCGAGGGCCAGCAGCCGCTCCAGCGCGGCGGCCCAGTCCTCGGGGCGCTCGGCGAGCACGGTGATGCGGGCGCGCACGTCCTCGCCGCGCTTGGTGTCGTGGGTCGACAGCGTGGTCATGGCGTGGGGCCACTCCCGCTGCCGCTCGGTCATCGCCTCGTGGAAGGCGGTGACGGGCAGGGCGAAGACGCTGGGGTCGCCGCCGACCTCGTTGAGGGAGGTCAGGCGCGACCAGCGGTAGAAGGCGCAGTCCTCGACGCCCTTGGCCATGACCATGCCGCTGGTCTGCTGGAAGCGGCGCGCCGGCGGGTGCCAGATGTCGCCGAGCACGGGGCGCAGCACGTCGAGGGTGCCGGCCAGGTCGGGGCGGTGCTCGCGGGCCAGCGCGAAGGCCTCGTCGAGGTGCTCGACGCCGTCGGGCAGGTAGGAGCGGTAGACGGGGAAGCAGGCCAGCAGCTCGGCCACGGCGTCGACGACCGCGGCCTCGGGGGCCTCGGTGGTGACCCGGCGCACCTCGCGGGTGATCCGGCGCACCTCGCTGCCGAGGATGCCGTCGGCGACCTCGCGCTTGGTGTCGTGGATCATCGCGGCCCAGTCGACCTCGTGGCCGCGCAGGCGGGTCTCGAGCGCGTCGAGCGGCGCCTGGCCGGCGGGGTCGGTGAGCACGCGGTCGAGGTGGCCCAGGGCGTCGTAGCCGGTGGTGCCGTCGGTGGCCCAGGAGTCGCTGAGCCGCTCGCCGGGCTCGAGGATCTTCTCGACGAGCACGTAGGCGCCGCCGGTGAGGTCGCGCAGGTCGTCGAGGTAGCGCTGGGGGTCGCGCAGGCCGTCGGGGTGGTCGACGCGCAGGCCGTCGACGAGGCCCTCGGTGAACCAGCGGCGGATCTCGCGGTGCGACTCGGCGAAGACCTCGGGGTCCTCCACCCGCAGCGCGGCGAGGGTGTTGACGGCGAAGAAGCGGCGGTAGTTGAGCCCGTCGTCGGCGGTGTGCCAGCTGACGAGTTCGTAGTGCTGCAGCGCTTGGACGGCCTGCGGGTCGTCGCCGCCCGGGGTGCCGGGGCCGGCCGTGCCGGGGGCCACGGGGTAGTGGTTGTCGTGGTAGAGCAGCTCGCCGCGGTCGGGGGAGAGGGTGAGGTGGCCGATGGGTCCGCCGTCGCCCTCGGGCAGGTCGTCGTCGCCGACGACCGGGATCCGGATGCGGCCGTCGCCGGCGGCCCAGTCGACGTCGAAGGCGGTGGCGTGCTCCGACTCGCGGCCGAGCTTGAGCACGTCCCACCACCACTGCTCGTCGGTGGGCGTGGCCACGCCGACGTGGTTGGGCACGATGTCGACGAGCACGCCCAGCCCGAGCCGGCGGGCCTCGGCCGACAGCGCGGCCAGGCCCTCGGCGCCGCCGCGGGACTCGTCCACGCGGTCGTGGGCGACCACGTCGTAGCCGTGGTCGCTGCCGGGCTCGGCGGCCAGCAGCGGCGAGAGGTAGACCCAGTCGACGCCGAGGTCGCGCAGGTACTCCAGCCGCCCCGCAGCGGTGTGCAGGTCGAAGTCCTCGGTGATCTGCAGGCGGTACGTCGACACCGGTCGCCGGGTGCCGCCGGCGGGGGTGGCCCCGGGTGCGGACCCGGGGGAGGTCCCGGCCATCAGACGCCCTCGGGACCGCCGGCGGCGGTCTGCTCGGTGGTGGTGGTCAGCGCCTTGACCGAGGCGGCCACGGAGCTGTCGGGCTCGGGCTCGACGTCGGCGTGCTGCTGGAGCACGACGACGCTGCGCCCGGTCAGCGGCAGGGTGGCGCCGGCGTCGAGGGACTGGCCCCGCTCGTGGCCGCCCGCGGTGTCGATGACGATGCTCCAGCGCTCGGCGTACTGAGCGGGGGGCAGGGTGACCTCGACGTCCTCCGCGCAGGGGTGGAAGTAGAGCAGGAAGTGGTCGTCGACGATGCGCTGGCCGCGGGCGTCGAGACCCGCGATGCCCTGGCCGTTGAGGTACATCCCGATCGCACGGCAGCCGCCCTCGGCGTCGCCGGCCTCCCAGTCGCCGTCGCCCATGGGGCGGCCCTCGGTGTGCAGCCACACGATGTCGTCGAGGCGCTCGCCGTCGTCGGAGCGCACCTCGTTGCCGGTGAAGAACCGCTTGCGGCGGAAGGTCGGGTGCTCGGCGCGCAGCCGCGCGACGGAGGCGGTGAACTCCACCAGCGGCTCGTCGAGACGGTCCCAGTGCATCCAGGCGATCTCGGAGTCCTGGGCGTAGGTGTTGTTGTTGCCGTCCTGGGTGCGGCCGGCCTCGTCGCCGTGCAGCAGCATCGGCACGCCCTGGGAGAGCAGCAGGGTGGTGAGGTAGTTGCGCTGGGTGCGGGCGCGCAGCTCGAGCACGGCCTCGTCGTCGGTGGGGCCCTCGACGCCGTGGTTCCACGAGCGGTTGTGGCTCTCGCCGTCGTTGTTGTCCTCGCCGTTGGCCTCGTTGTGCTTCTCGTTGTAGGAGACGAGGTCGCGCAGCGTGAAGCCGTCGTGGGCGGTGACGAAGTTGATGCTGGCGAAGGGGCGGCGACCCGAGTGCTCGTAGAGGTCGGAGGAGCCGGCCAGGCGGCTGGCGAAGTCGCCCAGGGAGGGCTCGCCGCGCCAGAAGTCGCGCACGACGTCGCGGTAGGCGCCGTTCCACTCCGACCACTGGGGCGGGAAGCCGCCGACCTGGTAGCCGCCGGGGCCGACGTCCCAGGGCTCGGCGATGAGCTTGACCTGGCTGACCACCGGGTCCTGCTGCACGAGCTCGAAGAAGGTGGCGAGGCGGTCGACCTCGTAGAACTCGCGGGCCAGGGTGGAGGCGAGGTCGAAGCGGAAGCCGTCGACGTGCATCTCGGTGACCCAGTAGCGCAGCGAGTCCATGATCAGCTGCAGCGAGTGGGGGTGGCGGACGTTGAGGCTGTTGCCGGTGCCCGTGTAGTCCATGTAGTAGCGCTGGTCGTCCTCGACCAGTCGGTAGTAGGCCTGGTTGTCGATGCCCTTGAAGCTCAGCGTGGGGCCGAGGTGGTTGCCCTCGGCGGTGTGGTTGTAGACGACGTCGAGGATGACCTCGATGCCCTCGGCGTGCATGGCCTTGACCATGGCCTTGAACTCCTGCACCTGCATCCCGCGGCCGTGCTCGTCGCGCGCGGCGGCGGCGTAGTCGGCGTGGGGGGCCAGGAAGGCCAGGGTGTTGTAGCCCCAGTAGTTGCGCAGGCCCTTCTCGAGCAGCGTGTTGTCCTGGATGAACTGGTGCACCGGCATCAGCTCGATCGCGGTCACCCCGAGCCGCTTGAGGTGGCTGGTGACCGAGGGGTGGGCCAGGCCGGCGTAGGTGCCGCGCAGCGCCTCGGGCACGTCGGGGTGCAGCTCGGTCAGGCCCTTGACGTGGGCCTCGTAGATGACCGTCTCGTTGTAGGGCACGTGCGGCTTGCGGTCGCCCTCCCAGTCGAAGAAGGGGTTGATGACGACGCCGAGCATCATGTGGGCGGCGGAGTCGTCGTCGTTGCGCGACTCCTCGTCGCCGAACTCGTAGGCGAAGAGGCTGGGGTCCCAGTCGATCTCGTGGGTGGTCGCCTTGGCGTAGGGGTCGAGCAGCAGCTTGTTGGGGTTGCAGCGCAGGCCCTGCTCGGGCGCCCAGGGGCCGTGCACGCGGTAGCCGTAGCGCTGGCCGGGCTGCACCTGCGGGAGGTAGCAGTGCCAGACGTGGGCGTCGACCTCGGTCAGCTCCAGGCGGGTCTCGGTGAAGTCCTCGCCGCTGCCCTCGAAGAGGCACAGCTCCACGCGCTCGGCGACCTCGCTGAAGAGGGCGAAGTTGGTGCCGCTCCCGTCGTAGGTCGCTCCGAGCGGGTAGGCGTGGCCGGGCCAGATCTCCATGGGTACTCCGTGCTGGTTCTCGAGGGTGCGGGTGGGGGTCCAACCTTGGATCGATCAAAGCACGACCGGCCGGCAGCAGGCCCACCCCTGAGGGGGGCAGGGCGTGATCCACCCCTCTCCCGGGGTGTCTTCACCCCTCGGTTACCCACCGGTAGCCTGGCGCCATGAAGCGCGCGATCTACGACGAGGACCACGAGGCGTTCCGGGCATCGGTGAAGGAGTTCGTCGACCGCTCCGTCACCCCGCACGCCGAGGAGCACCTGGAGGCCAAGGGCCTGCCCCGCGACTTCTGGCTCGAGGCCGGCAAGCAGGGCCTGCTCGGCCTCGAGGTGCCCGAGCAGTACGGCGGCATGGGCGCCGGCGACTACCGCTTCAACGCGGTGCTCACCGAGGAGCTGTCGAAGGTCAACGCCTCGCTGCCCTCCTGCGTGGGCATCCACTCCGACATCGTGGCGCCCTACCTCGTGGAGCTGACCACCGAGGAGCAGCGCCAGCGCTGGCTGCCGGGCGTGGCCAGCGGCGAGCTGCTCACGGCCATCGGCATGACCGAGCCCTCCGGCGGCTCCGACCTCGCCGCGCTCAAGACCACCGCGGTGCGCGACGGCGACCAGTGGGTGCTCAACGGCTCGAAGACCTTCATCACCAACGGCTACTCCGCCGACCTCGTCGTCGTGGCCGCCCGCACCTCCCCGGAGAAGAAGGCCAAGGGCATCACGCTCTTCGGCGTCTCCACCTCGCTGCCCGGCTTCTCGCGCGGGCGCAAGCTCGACAAGGTCGGCCAGCCCGAGTCCGACACCGCCGAGCTGTTCTTCGAGGACCTGCGCCTCACCGACGACGACGTCGTGGGCGAGCTCGACCAGGGCTTCATCCACATGATGCAGAACCTCCCGCAGGAGCGGCTCAACTGCGCGGTCTCCAACCTGGCCCACGCCAAGCAGATCCTCGCCGAGACCATCGTCTACGCCCAGGAGCGCAAGGCCTTCGGCCAGGGCATCGGCTCCTTCCAGCACAACAAGTTCCTGCTCGCCGAGCTGGTGACCCAGATCGACGTCACCCAGTCCTTCGTCGACGAGTGCGTGCTCGCCCACACCCGCGCCGAGCTGACCCCCATCGACGCCGCCAAGGCCAAGTGGTGGACCTCGCAGGTGCAGAACGACGTGCTCGACCACTGCGTGCAGCTGCACGGCGGCTACGGCTTCATGAACGAGTACCGCGTGGCCCGCGCCTGGAAGGACGCCCGCGTCTCGAAGATCTGGGCCGGCTCCAACGAGATCATGAAGGAGCTCATCGGCCGCGACCTCGGCCTCTGAGCGCCCCGGTGCGGCTCCGGCCGGCCCGTCGAGGGGGGGGCGGGCAGCCCAGCCTCGCCTTCCTTGTCGTGGGCGGCGGCCGGGGTCATGATCGGCGCGTGACCATCGACCTGGACCACGGCGCCGACGGGCTCCCCCTCGAGCCCGGCCCCCACGCCGACGAGCCGCACGTCGAGGGCCGCAACAACCGCCTCAACTGGCTGCGCGCCGGGGTGCTCGGGGCCAACGACGGCATCGTGTCGACCGCCGGCATCGTGATGGGCGTGGCCGGCGCGACCACCGACCGCACCGCGATCCTCGTGGCCGGCGTCGCCGGCCTGACCGCCGGCGCGCTCAGCATGGGCGCGGGGGAGTACGTCTCGGTCAGCACCCAGCGCGACGCCGAGGAGGCGCTGCTGGCCAAGGAGGAGCGCGAGCTGCGCGAGGACCCCGAGGACGAGCTGGCCGAGCTGGCGGGGCTCTACGTCGACAAGGGCCTCTCGCAGGACCTCGCGCTCCAGGTCGCTCGCCAGCTCACCGCGCACGACGCCCTCGGCGCGCACGCAGAGGCCGAGCTGGGCATCGACCCCGAGGACCTCACCAGCCCCTGGTCGGCGGCCTTCGCCTCGATGGTCGCCTTCACCCTGGGCGCGCTGCTCCCGCTGCTGACCATCACCCTCGTGCCGGCCTCGCTGCGGATCTGGGTCACCGTCGTCTCGGTCGCCCTCGCCCTGGCCCTCACCGGCTGGACCAGCGCCCGCCTCTCCGACGGCCCCCCGCAGCGCGCCCTGGCGCGCAACGTCGCCGGCGGCCTCTTCGCCATGGGCGTCACCTACCTCGTCGGCGCCCTGCTCGGCACCCGCATCGGCTGACCGAGCGCCGGGGCCCGGCCGGAAACCCCGTCGACCCCGCGGGCGGTCGGCTCCTAGCATCGCCGGGTGTCCCCGGCCCCGCTGCTCCTCCCCGTCGCGCCGACGCTGCCGACCTCGCCGGTCCCACCCGCCCGGTCGGCCGCCTCCGGGCACGGCGCGTGAGCGGGCGGGACCGCGGCGCGCGGCTGCGGCTCTTCGTCGCGCTCGTGCCGCCACCGGAGGCGCTCGAGCACCTCGACGCGTTCCTCGAGCCGCGCCGCGCGGCGGCACCCTTCCGCTGGAGCGCCGCCGAGCAGGTGCACCTCACGCTCGCCTTCTGCCCGGCCGCGCCCGAGCGCGTGCTCGACGACATGGTCGAGGCGCTGGCGCTCGCAGCGGCCCGCCGTACGCCGCTCCGCGCGCGGGTCGCCGGCGGCGGCGCCTTCCCCGACCCGCTGGCGGCGCGCGTGCTGTGGGCGGGCCTCGACCTCGACGACGACGCGCGTGCCGAGCTCGACCGGCTCGCCGCCGGGGTGCGGAGCGCGGCCTCGCACGTCGGCGCCGCGCCCGAGGGCCAGCGCTTCCGACCCCACCTGACCGTGGGCCGCCTCGGCGCGCCCGCCGGGGTGCTCGACTGGGTCCGGCTGCTCGACACCTACGCCGGCCCGGCGTGGACCGCCGACGAGGTCGCGCTGCTGTCGTCCCACCTCGGGGAGGGCCCGCGCGGGCGACCGCGCCACGAGGTGCTCGCGACACTGCCGCTGGGCGGCTGAGGCCGGCCCGACCACGCCCGCCGGTGCGGCGCGGGGGGCGCGCAAGGGGTGCCGGCGGGGCTACGTTGCCCGGGTGAGGATCGCCGTGGCCCGCGAGACCCGACCCGGGGAGACCCGGGTCGCCCTGGTGCCCGAGCTCGCGGGCGCGCTCACCGCGCTGGGCTACGACGTGGTGGTCGAGCCGGGCGCGGGTCTGGGCGCGCTGGCCGAGGACGCCGACTACGAGGCCGCCGGCGCCACGGTCGAGGACCGCGCCGTGGAGGACGCCGACGTGGTGGTCTCGGTGCAGCCGCTGGCGCGCGCCACCGCTCGACGCCTGGCCAGCGGCTCGACCACGGTGTCGTTTCTGCCCGCGGCCCAGGAGCTCGACCTGGTCGCCGACCTGCGCGACCTGCGGATCAGCAGCTTCGCGATGGAGCTGGTGCCGCGGATCTCACGGGCCCAGTCGATGGACGCCCTGAGCTCGCAGTCGCTGGTCGCGGGCTACCGCTGCGCCGTGGTCGCCGCCGGGCTGCTGCGGCGCTTCCTGCCGCTGAACATGACCGCCGCCGGCACGGTCGAGCCCGCCCAGGTCGTCGTGCTCGGCGCGGGCGTGGCCGGCCTGCAGGCCATCGCCACCGCCAAGCGGCTCGGCGCGGTGGTGCGGGCCTACGACGTGCGTCCCTCCTCCGCGGAGGAGATCGCCTCGATGGGCGCCCGCGCCATCGACCTCGACCTCCCGCCGCTCGAGGGCATCGGCGGCTACGCGCGCGAGATGGACGAGGAGCGGGCGCGGCTGCAGCGCGAGCTCCTGGCGCCCCACGTCGCCGCCGCCGACGCGCTCATCACGACCGCCGCCGTGCCCGGCCGCACCGCCCCGCTGCTGGTGACCCGCGCGATGGTCGAGGCCATGGCGCCCGGCTCCGTGGTCGTCGACCTGGCCGCCGACTCCGGCGGCAACGTCGAGGGCTCGGTGCCCGGCGAGCTGGTGCGCGTCGGCGCCGCCCAGGTCTGGGGCGGGCGCAACGTGCCGGCCCAGATGCCCCAGCCGGCCTCGCGCCTCTACGCCCAGAACGTCGTCAACCTGGTGGCCCTGATGACCCGCCCACCCACCGCCGACGCGCCCGCGGCCCTCGCCCCCGACCTCGCCGACGAGGTGCTCGACGCCGCCTGCGTCACCCACGATGGCGTGGTGCGCCACGGTCCCACCCGCGCCCTGCTCGAGGGCCCGTCCGACGGCCCACCCGTCGGCCCGTCCACCGGCCCGTCCACCGGCCCGTCCACCGGCCCGTCCACCGGAGGAGCACCGTGACCGACGACCCGATCGTGTGGCTGACCGTCTTCGTGCTCAGCGTCTTCGTCGGCATCGAGGTCGTCGGCAAGGTCTCCTCGACCCTGCACACCCCGCTGATGTCGGGCGCCAACGCCATCCACGGCGTCATCCTGCTGGGCGCGGTGCTCGTCACCGGCACCGCCGAGAGCACCCTGGGCCTCGTCGTGGGCCTGGTCGCGGTGGTGCTGGCCACCGTCAACATGGTCGGCGGCTTCGTGGTCACCGACCGCATGCTGCAGATGTTCGTGCGCCGCCGTCCCGGTCCGGGGTCGCAGGCGCCGGACGCCCCCCGGCGCGGGGGCCGGGCGTGAGCACCGCGGCCGAGCTGGTCTACCTGCTCTGCGCGGTCGGCTTCATCCTCGCCCTCAAGGGTCTCTCGGGGCCGCGTACGGCGCGCGCCGGCAACCTGGTCGGCGCCGCGGCGGCCGTGGTGGCGGTGGCGGTGCCCTTCGTCGACTCCGGGGTGCCCGGCGGCCTCGACCACGTGCCGCTCATCCTGGCCGCGGTCGCGCTCGGCTCCGTGGTGGGCGTGGTCGGGGCCCGGCGGGTGCAGATGACCCAGATGCCGCAGATGGTGGCCCTCTTCAACGGCGTCGGCGGCGGCGCTGCCGCCCTGGTGGCGCTGCTGGAGCTCGACCACCAGGCCGCCCTGGCGGCCACCGCCCCCGGGTCGACGGGGTGGTTCGACGTCGCCGCCACCGTCTTCACCGTCGTGGTCGGCTCGGTCTCGCTGGCCGGCTCCGTGGTCACCTTCGCCAAGCTCCAGGAGCTGATGACCTCCCGCCCCGTGCTCTTCCGCGGCCTCCCGGTGGTCTTCGCGGTCGGGCTGGTCGCCGCCGTGGTGCTCGCCGTGCTGTGCGTGCGCGACCCCTCGGTCGGCCTCGGGATCGGCCTGGGCGTGCTCGGGCTCGCGCTCGGCGTGCTGCTGGTGCTGCCGGTCGGCGGGGCCGACGTACCGATCGTGATCTCGCTGCTCAACGCCTTCACCGGCCTGAGCGTCGCCGCCGGCGGCTACGTGCTGGCCAACACCACCCTGCTGGTGGCCGGCACCCTCGTCGGGGCCTCCGGCACCTTCCTCACCCTGCTCATGGCCCGCGCGATGGGCCGCTCCACCGCCCACGTGCTCTTCGGCGCCCTGCGCGGCGGCTCCACCCTCGGCGCGGGCGAGGCCTCCGACCGGCCCGTGCGCAGCGCCGGGCCCGCCGACGTCGCGATCCTGCTGGCCTACGCCGAGCGCGTCATCGTCGTGCCCGGCTACGGCCTCGCCGTCGCGCAGGCCCAGCACACCCTGCGCGAGCTCGTCGACGTGCTCGGCGCGCGCGGCACCCGCGTCGACTACGCCATCCACCCCGTCGCGGGGCGCATGCCGGGCCACATGAACGTGCTGCTCGCCGAGGCCCAGGTGCCCTACGAGCAGCTGGTCGAGATGGACGACATCAACGCCGACTTCCGCGAGACCGACGTCGTGCTCGTCGTCGGCGCCAACGACGTGGTCAACCCCGCCGCCCGCACCACCCCGTCGGCGCCGATCTACGGCATGCCGATCCTCGACGTCGACCAGGCCCGCCAGGTCGTCTTCCTCAAGCGCTCGATGCGCCCCGGCTTCGCCGGCATCGAGAACGACCTGCTCCACGAGCCGACCACCACGCTGCTCTTCGGCGACGCCAAGGACTCCCTCACCAGGCTGCTCGCCGCTCTCAAGGCGCTCTGAGCGCTTCCACATCGCGAGACGTCGGGCGCGGTCGGGGAAGAGACCGCGCGGTCCACCTGTTGAAGGACACATGACCAACACACCGGAGAAGATCGTCTACACCGCCCGCGCCTCCGTCACCGGCGGCCGCCAGGGCCGCGCCACCTCCGAGGACGGCGTGCTCGACCTCTCGCTGACCGCCCCCAAGGAGACCGGCGGGCCCGGCACCGGCACCAACCCCGAGCAGCTCTTCGCCGTCGGCTACGGCGCCTGCTTCCAGGGCGCGCTGACCATGGTCGCCAAGGCCCACGGCGTCGACGCCTCGGGCTCGCAGCTCGAGATCGCCGTCGGCTTCGGCCCCGAGGGCGACTCCTACGCCATCACCGCCGACATCGAGGTGACCATCCCCGGCGTCGACGACGCCAAGGCCCAGGAGCTGGTCGAGGCCGCCCACCAGGTGTGCCCCTACTCCAAGGCCACCCGCGGCAACGTGCCCGTCACCGTCGTCGGCAAGGGCGCCTGACCCTCGCACCGGATCCACTCCCGCCCTCGGGCGGGACCTCGCACGAGCCGTCGCCCTCCGGGGTGGCGGCTCGTGCCGTCTCCCGGTGGTGGCCGGTGGTGCCTGGTGGCGGGCGGTGCCGGCTGACGGGTGGCGCCCGGTGGCGCCGTCAGCCGTGCGCCGCCCCGGGCGCTCGGCTCAGTGGGCCACGCCGTACAGCCGGTCGCCGGCGTCGCCGAGCCCGGGCACGATGTAGCCGTTCTCGTCGAGGCGCTCGTCCATCGCGGCGGTGACGACGGTGACCGGCACGCCGATGTCCTCGAGCTCCTGCTCCAGGCGCGCGCAGCCCTCGGGGGCGGCCAGCAGGCAGATCGCGGTGATGTGGTCGGCGCCGCGGTCGGTGAGGAAGCGGATGGCCGCGGCGAGCGTGCCGCCGGTGGCCAGCATCGGGTCGAGCACGTAGCACTGGCGCCCCGAGAGGTCCTCGGGCAGGCGCTCGGCGTAGGTGGAGGCCTCGAGGGTCTCCTCGTTGCGCACCATGCCCAGGAAGCCGACCTCGGCCGTCGGCAGCAGCCGCATCATGCCGTCGAGCATGCCGAGACCGGCGCGCAGGATCGGCACCACGAGCGGCTTGGGGGAGGCCAGACGCACCCCGGTGGCGGCCGAGACGGGCGTGCGGATCTCGACGGTCGCGACACGCACGTCGCGGGTGGCCTCGTAGGCCAGCAGCGTCACCAGCTCGTCGGCCAGGGCGCGGAAGGTCGGGGAGTCGGTGCGCTCGTCGCGCAGCGTGGTGAGCTTGTGGGTGACGAGCGGGTGGTCCACGACGTGGGTGCGCATGCGCGAAACCCTAGGGCACGCCGACGGCGCCGGCTCAGCCGTCGGTCAAGCCCGTCGCGCAGGGGTGGCCCCGGCCACCCCGGTCTGTCACGCTGGGGTCGGGCCACCTCCGGCGACCCGCACCACTCCAGCCACCACCCGGTCATCCCTCGGGCACCACCCGGGCGCCGACCGGGGCCACGGACGCAGCGGACGGGAGAGCACCGTGAGCGAGCAGATCGACGCGGTCGACTTCGCGGTGGCGGCCTACCGCGAGCAGGGCCGCTGGAGCGTCCAGGAGATCACCCACCACCACCTCGACGACGTCGAGACCCTGGCCGAGGCGCTGCGCCGCCTGCCCGGCGAGGGTGGCGCGCTCGGCATGGTGGCCGTCGACGAGGACTGGTTCCTGCTGCTCCGGGTCGCCGGCACGTCGGTGCGCCTGCTGCTCTCCGACGTCACCGCCGCCGACGACTGGGACCTCGCCGACTCCGCGCTGGAGCACCTCGGCCTGCCCGACCTCGGCGACGACGACGAGCAGGTGCCCGCCGGCGACCTCGGCCTGCTCGCCGACCTCGGCATGCACGAGCTCGACCTGGGGGTGCTGCTCGACGACGTCGACCTCTACCCCGACGAGATCCTCTCCGACGTCGCCCGCCGCCTCGGCTTCGGCGAGCTCTTCGACGACGTCGTCGGCATGGTCGACGTCTGACCCACCCCGGCGTACGCCGCCCCGCGCCCGCGCCGCACTCTCCTCGTGCCGCCCCGCGCCCGCGCTGCCCGGTGCCCGCGCCGACCCGAGCACGAGCCGCCCCGAGCACGAGCCGCCCCGGGAACGAGCCGGTGCGCGACGCCCACGCGTCCGCGCCTGGTCGGGCGACCCGGCATGATGCCGCCATGACCTCCTCGCCGGCCGCCCTCGCCGCGTGGGAGCCCGCCATGCGCGAGGCCCTGGCCGAGGCCCGGGCCGCGCTGGGCACCGGCGACGTGCCGATCGGCGCGGTGGTCGTCGACGGTGACGGCGCCGTCCTGGGGCGGGGCCGCAACGTGCGCGAGGCCGAGGCTGACCCGACCGGCCACGCCGAGGTGGTCGCGCTGCGCGAGGCCGCCCGCGCCCGCGGGGAGTGGCGCCTCGACGGCTGCACCCTCGTGGTCACCCTCGAGCCGTGCACGATGTGCGCCGGCGCCGCCGTGCTCAGCCGGGTCGACCGCGTCGTGCTCGGCGCCTGGGACGACAAGGCCGGCGCCGTCGGCAGCCTCTGGGACGTCGTGCGCGACCGCCGGCTCAACCACCGGCCCGAGGTCGTCGCCGGCGTGCTCGCCCCCGACTCCGCCGCCCTGCTCGAGGACTTCTTCCGCGCCCACCGCGCCTGACCCCCGCGCCCGACCCCGCGTCTGACCCTGCGCCTGACCCCGCGTCTGACCCTGCGCCTGACCCCCGTACCCGATCGCGGCGCCTCGCCCGCGCGCCTCCGGCCTGTCCCGCCCGCCCCACCCGTCACACCGGTCGGCCCACCCCCGCACCTGTCGGCCCCCGCACGGGCCGACCAGTGCGGGTTTCGCCAGCCGGCTGGTGAAACCCGCAGACGGCCCGCCCACCTACCCCGTCGTCGAGGCCCGGGCGACCAGCTCGGGGGTGAAGAGCACCTGGCGGTGGGTGTGGGTCTCGTCGGTGGCCTCGGCGAGGACAAGGGCGGCGGCGGTGCGACCGAGCTCCTGGCGGGGCTGACGCACGGAGGTGAGGGGCACGGCGGCGGCGGCGGCGAACTCGATGTCGTCGTAGCCGACGATGGCGAGCTGCTCGGGCACCCGGGTGCCCGAGCCGATGGCCTGCTGCAGCAGGCCGAGGGCGAGCAGGTCGTTGGCGCAGAAGGCGGCGGTGGGTCGACGGCGTGCGGGGAGCCCGGCGAGGCGCTGGCCGGCCTCGCGCCCCTCGCGCACGTCGAGGGCGGCGGTGGTGACGACGAGCAGGTCGTCCTCGGGGCGGCCGGCGTCGGCCCAGGCGCGCCGCGCGCCGGCGAGCCGCTCGCGCACCTGTCCGAGGGTGGCGGGCCCGCCGATGAAGGCGATCCGCTCGTGGCCGAGGTCGAGCAGGTGCTCGACGGCGATGCGGCCGCCGAGCTCGTCGTCGACGGAGACCGAGCACAGCGAGGCGTCGGGGCGGGTGCGGTCGACGATGACCACGGGGGTCCCGCGGCGCACGAGGTCGTCGAGCGTGGCGGAGTGGGGGTCGACGGGCGTGACCAGCACGCCCTGCACCCGCTGCTGCTCCAGCAGCGTGAGGTGGGCGGCCTCGCGGTCGGCGCGGTTGGCGCTGTTGCACAGCACCACGGTGAGGTCGACGTCCTCGGCGGCGACCTCGATGCCCTGGGCCACGTCGGTGAAGAAGGGGTTGCCGGCGTCGAGCATGACGTAGGCCAGCGTCCGGCTGGTGCCGGCGCGCAGCTGGCGCGCCGACTCGTTGCGCACGAAGCCGAGCTCGCGCATGGCGTCCTGCACGCGGGCGCGGGTGGCGGGGCTGACCCGGTCGGGGCGGTTGAGCACGTTGCTGACCGTGCCGAGGGAGACCCCGGCCGCCGCGGCGACGTCCTTGACCGAGGCGCTGCGCGCAGCGTCGCTCACACCACCACCCCTGCCTGCTCCTGCGGGTGGTCTGGACCCGCTGCTTGAAACGATCTAGGGCAGCCTAGTGCGCGGACGATCCTGTGTCCCGCGTCCGCTGATCGGACTTTCCCCCCCGAATTGCGGTAGAGCGCTTGACGTCTGTGACAGCAGTCACCTACGGTCTGGACGTCAGATTGAAACCTTTCAAATCAGATGGTCCGGACGAGGGAAGTGAGGAAACCATGGCCGCAGCGGCACCCGCCGATGCCACCCTGGTGCTGCGCGACGTGGCCAAGTCCTTCGGGGCCGTGGCGGCGTTGCGCTCGGGGAGCCTGGTCGTGGAGTCAGGGTCGATCCACGCCCTGATCGGGGAGAACGGCGCAGGCAAGTCCACGATGGTGAAGATCATCGCCGGGCTCTACCGACGCGACAGCGGGGTCTTCCGACTCGACGGCGAGGAGGTCGACTTCACGTCGACGGCCGACTCGAAGGCCGCCGGCGTGGCCGTGATCTACCAGGAGCCGACGCTCTTCCCCGACCTGACCGTGGCCGAGAACATCTTCGTCGGACGCCAGCCGCTCAGCCGCCTCGGCCTGATCGACCGGCGTCGGATGCGCGAGGAGGCGCGTGAGCTCTTCGCCCGCCTCGGCGTCCCGATCGACCCCGACCGGCTGGCCGAGGGCCTGTCCATCGCCGATCAGCAGATCATCGAGATCGCGAAGGCCATCTCGCTCGATGCTCGCCTCCTCGTGATGGACGAGCCCACGGCGGCTCTGTCCGGTGTCGAGGTCGACCGTCTCTTCGGTGTCGCACGGAGCCTGCGCGACCGTGGTGCCGGGATCGTGTTCATCTCCCACCGGTTCGAGGAGGTCTTCGACCTCTGCGACACCCTGACCGTCATGCGCGACGGCGCCTACGTCTCGACGCACCGCACCGACGAGGTGACGGTGGACCAGATCGTCAAGGAGATGGTCGGCCGCAGCATCGAGGCGCTCTTCCCCAAGGAGGTCGCCCCGATCGGCGAGGCCGTCCTGGAGGTCGAGCGGCTGGATCGCGGTGGCGTCTTCCATGACATCTCCTTCCAGGTGCGCTCCGGCGAGATCGTCGCCCTGGCCGGCCTCGTCGGCGCGGGTCGCAGCGAGGTGGCGAGGGCAGTGTTCGGGGTCGACGCCTACGACAGCGGCAGCGTGCGGATGAACGGTGCCGACGTGGCCCCGCGGTCCCCCCAGGCCGCCATCGCGGCGGGCATGGCCTTCGTGCCCGAGGACCGACGCAAGCAGGGTCTGGTCATGGAGCTGTCCGTGGCCCGCAACCTCACCCTCACCCTGCGCTCACAGGTCTCGCGGTTCGGCCTGATCAACAATCGGGCCGAGGCTCGCGCCGCTGAAGACTGGTCCCGCAGGCTCCAGGTCAAGACCGGCTCGCCGCAGCACGCGGCGGCGACCATGTCGGGCGGCAACCAGCAGAAGGTCGTGCTGGCCAAATGGCTCGCCACCGACCCGACCCTGCTGATCGTCGACGAGCCCACACGCGGCATCGACATCGGCACCAAGTCCGAGGTGCACCGGCTCCTCTCCGACCTCGCCGGCCGGGGGGTGGCCATCGTGATGATCTCCTCCGAGTTGCCGGAGGTGCTCGGTATGGCCGACCGCGTGCTGGTGATGCACGAGGGGCGGATCACCGCCGAGCTCTCCCGCGCCGAGGCCACCCCCGAGCGCGTCATGCACGCCGCCACCGCCTCCACCGAGGAGACCGTCGCCTGATGTCCACCACCACCACCCCGCCCAACCCGGGACCGACGTCGGACCGGCCACAGCCCAGCGGCTCCGCGCGTCGTGCGCGACGACGGTCCGGGTCGCGCGCAGCCCCGGTCCTCAAGGCGCGGGAGATGCCCGTCGCGGTGGCCCTCGTGACCCTCATCGTCGTCACCTGGCTCATCAACGACCAGTTCCTGTCGGCGCAGAGCGTCAAGGACCTGATGCTCAACGCGACCATCCTGGTGATCCTGGCGACGGCCCAGGCGGTCGTCCTCATCACCCGCAACGTCGACCTGTCGGTCGGAGCCATCCTCGGCATGGTCGCCTTCTCGGTGGGCGCGTTCTTCGAGGCGGCGCCGCAGGCCCCGGTCGCCGTGGTCTTCGTCGTGGGCATGCTGCTCGGCGGGTTGCTCGGAGCCGTCAACGGCGCCCTCGTGACCGTGGCCAAGGTGCCGGCGCTCGTCATCACGCTCGGCACGATGTACGCCTTCCGCGGCATCCTGTCGACCTGGGCCGGCAGCAAGCAGTACTTCTCCGGCGACAACCCCGCGGGCTTCGGCCGACTGTCGGTCGAGACCGTGCTGGGTCTGCCGATCATCACCCTGATCGCCCTGGCCGTCCTCGCCGTCGTGGCGGTGTACCTGGCGTTCCGCAGGCCGGGCCGCGACCTGTACGCGATCGGGTCCGATCCCGACGCGGCCAAGCTCTTCGGCATCCGCGTGCAGTCCCGGGTGCTGCTCGCCTTCACAGCCTGCGGAGCCCTGACCGGGCTCGCCGGAGTCCTCTACGCCTCGCGGTACAACTCCGTGGGAGCGCTCACCGGCAGCGGACTCGAGCTCGACGTCGTCGCCGCCGCGGTGGTCGGCGGGGTCGCCATCTCCGGCGGCGTCGGGACCGTGGTCGGAGCCGGCCTGGGGGCGGTGCTGCTCAGCACGATCACCAGCTCGCTCACGGCCACCCGGGTCGACAAGTTCTGGCAGCAGGCCATCGTCGGCGTGCTGATCCTCGCGGCGGTCGTCGTCGATCGCGTCACCGCCATCCGCCGCGCCAACAAGCTCCGCGTCAGTGAGGCCCGAGATGACTGATACCGCCACCCGCCGCCAGAGCCCCCTGCCGCAGGGCGCTCCGCCCCGCCCCTCGGCCCTGCGCCGCGCTGCGCGCCGGCCCGACACGATGCTGTTCCTCGTCCTGGTCGGGGTCGTGATCGCCGCCTCGGCGGTGATCGTCAACTTCGCCACGACCGTGACGCTGGGCTTCCTGCTCGTGGGGATCGTGCCCGTCCTGCTGCTGGCGATGCCCATGACGCTGATCATCGTCACCGGTGAGATCGACCTCTCGGTGGCCAGCACCGCGGGCCTCACCAGTGCGGTGATGGGGGTCCTGTGGCGTGACACCGACCTGGGGATCTGGACCATCATCGTCTGCTGCCTCCTCGTCGGTGCCCTCTGCGGTGCGTTCAACGGACTGCTCATCACAGGTCTCGGGGTCTCGTCGCTGGCGGTCACCATCGGCACCCTGGCGCTGTTCAGGGGTCTGGCCCTGGTGGTGATCGGCGACCAGAAGGTCTCGGACTTCCCCGCCGAGCTCACCCGCCTCGCGACCCAGCGCATCGGCGACACCGGCATCCCGGTCGTGATGCTCGGGGTGGCGGTCGTCGTGGCCGTCTTCGCCGTGGTCCTGCACCAGACGTCGTTCGGACGCACGCTGTACGCCCTCGGCTTCAGCCCCGAGGCCGCTCGCTTCGTGGGGGTCCGTGTGGGGGCCGCGAAGTTCTGGCTCTTCGTGGTGTCCGGTGCGGTCTCCGGTCTGGTGGGCGTCTACTGGACGCTGCGCTTCGCCAGCGCCGGCCCCGACAACGCCACGGGCCTGGAGCTCTCGGTCATCGCCGCCGTGCTCCTCGGAGGGGTGTCCATCTTCGGCGGCCGCGGCACGGTCTTCGGAGTCGTGACCGGCGTCCTCCTCATCGGCACGGTCACCTACGCGCTGCGGCTGGCCCGCGTCGACGAGACGACCCTGCCCATCGTGACCGGAGTGCTCCTCGTGCTCTCGGTGGTCACGCCCAGCGCCCTCGGATGGGCGCGGGAGAAGCGCCGTCTGTCCCGTCTCACCACCAGCTCCCCTGCGGCACCAGCCGCCGGGTGACGACGCCCACGCGTCGCAAGTCGAAAGGAACAACCATGAAGATGTTCTCCCAGGCGTCGGGTCGCCGCAGTGGACGAGCCGTGGGCGCCGCGGTGGCCGCGATCGCCCTGAGCACTGCCCTGGCCGCGTGCGGCTCCGTGGGCGGGGAGTCCGGCGACGGCGGTGACGGCGGCAGCGATGCCGGCAGCATCGTCTTCCTCCCCAAGCAGCTCAACAACCCCTACACCGACGTCGTGCTCGGCGGTGGCGAGGACGGGGCTGCGGAGACCGGCATGTCGGCCTCCGTGCTCGGCCCGCTCGAGGCCAGCGCGAGCGCCCAGGTGCCGTTCATCGAGCAGGCCACGCAGGAGCAGGCCTCGGTCATCGTCATCGCCGCCAACGACCCTGACGCCGTCGGGCCCTCGCTGCAGGCCGCGCGTGACGCCGGGGCGAAGATCGTCGCCTTCGACTCCGACACCAACCCCGACTACCGCGACCTGTTCGTGAGTCAGGTCGAGGCCAAGGACGTCGCGCTGGTGCAGCTGGAGATGATCTCCGAGCAGATCGGCGGCTCCGGCGACGTCGCGATCCTGTCCGCCACCGCCACCGCCACCAACCAGAACGAGTGGATCAGGTTCATGGAGGAGGAGATCGACTCCAACCCCGAATACTCGGGCATCAACATCGTCACCAAGGTCTACGGCGACGACGACGCCGACAAGTCCTTCAAGGAGGCGCAGGGCCTGCTGCAGTCCTACCCGGACCTGAAGGGCATCATCTCGCCCACCACCGTCGGCATCGCCGCCGCCGCCAAGTACCTCTCGACCTCGGAGTACAAGGGGAAGGTCGCTCTGACCGGCCTCGGACTCCCCAACGAGATGCGGGAGTTCGTCAAGGACGGGACCGTGAGCGAGTTCGCCCTCTGGGACCCGGCCCAGCTGGGATACGTGGCGGCATTCGCCGGCAAGGCGCTGGCCGACGGCGACATCACCGGCGCCGAGGGCGACACCTTCGAGGCCGGTGACCTCGGCGAGCGCGAGGTCGGGGCCGACGGCATCGTCATCGTGGGCCCGCCCACGAAGTTCAACGCCGACAACATCGACGACTACGACTTCTGAGTCCCCGCGCCACCAGCGCACGCAGCACCCGGCACGACCCAGCACGAGAGACCCGGGCCGCCACAGCAGGCGGCCCGGGTCACCGCCCACGCCCCTCGGTGAGGAAGACCATGACGACGACCGACCAGCCGACCGCCCAGCCCCTGACCCTCCCGTCCGTGCTCACGCCCTTCACGCGGCGCCGCACCCGGATCGGACTCGTCGCCGGCGGTCTCGCGGCCTACTGGCCCCAGTTCCCCGGGCTGCTGCCGCAGCTGCAGGAGTCGACGGCCTACGTCACGCAGCGCTTCCAGGGCCTGGACGCCGACGTCGTCGACGTCGGCTTCATCTCCGACCCGCAGGAGGCGGTGGTCGCGGCCGAGAAGCTGCGCCAGGCCGACTGCGACCTCGTCGTGGTGTTCCTCACCACCTATCTCACCGCCTCAATGGTCCTGCCGATCGCCCAGCGCGCCACGGCGCCGGTGCTGGTGATCGACCTACAGCCGACCGAGGCGATGGACCACGCGTCGTTCGGCACCGGCGAGTGGCTCGCCTACTGCGGGCAGTGCCCCGTGCCGGAGGTGGGCAACGTCTTCCGCCGGGCCGGGATCCCCTTCCGCTCGGTCTCGGGCCACCTGCGTCAGGAGAGCGCCTGGAAGAGGATCGACCAGTGGGTGCACGCGGCAGCGGTCCGAGGACGGCTACGCCACGCCCGCCACGGCCTCATGGGGCACCTCTACCCGGGCATGCTGGACGTCTCGACCGACATGACACTGGTCTCGAGCCAGCTCGGATCGCACGTCGAGGTCCTGGAGTTCGACGACCTGCGGGTGCGGGTGGCGGAGGTCACCGACGCCGAGGTCGCCGAGCGCAAGGACCTGGCCCGTGAGCTGTTCACCATCGACGACTCCGTCGACGACGACGACTTCACCTGGGGGGCGAAGGTCTCGGTGGGCCTCGACCGGCTGGTCACCGACTTCGACCTCGACTCCGTGGCCTACTACCACCGCGGGCTCCAGGGGGAGCAGCACGAGCGTCTCGGCGCAGGCATGATCCTCGGCTCCTCCATCCTCACCGCTCGAGGCATCCCCATGGCCGGCGAGTACGAGCTGCGCACGTCCATCGCCCAGGTCGCGGCCCAGGCGATCGGTGCCGGCGGGTCCTTCACCGAGATCCAGGCCCTGAACTTCCACGACGACGTCGTGGAGATGGGCCACGACGGACCGGCCCACCTGGCGGTGAGCGCGCAGGATCCGCTCCTGCGTGGGCTCGGCGTCTACCACGGCAAGCGCGGCTGGGGGGTCAGCGTCGAGTTCGACGTGCGGCAGGGGCCGGTCACGACCTTCGGGATCGGACAGGACCCCGACGGATCCTTCGTCTTCATCACCTCGGAGGGCACCGTCGTCCCCGGTCCGCTGCTCGCCATCGGCAACACCACCTCGCGCGTCGCCTTCGGCGGCGACCCCGGCGAGTGGGTCGACGCCTGGAGCCAGACCGGCATCGGTCACCACTGGGCCCTGTGCGTCGGTCACCGCGCCGCCGACCTCGGCGCCGCCGCGAGTCTGCTCGGGCTCGAGCACCGCCACGTGAGCATGGCCTGAGCCGTGACGCAACGGGTCTGCTTCCAGCTCCAGGTCCGGCCGGACCGGATCGCCGACTACACCGCCAGGCACGCCGACGTCTGGCCGGACATGCTCCAGGCGCTGCGCGAGAGCGGCTGGCGCAACTACTCCCTCTTCCTGCGCGGTGACGGCCTGCTCATCGGCTACGTCGAGGTCGACGACCTGGAGGCCGCGCAGGCCGCGATGGCGGCCACCGCCGTCAACGCCCGGTGGCAGCAGGAGATGGCGGAGTTCTTCGACCTCGGCGACGACCGCCCCGACACCGGCTTCGTCCGTCTCGAGCAGGTCTTCCACCTCGAGTCGCAGCTCGCCCGCCTGGCGGGGTCCTCCCAGGACTGACCGCCCGGAGGGTCGGCGGCGACCCCCACCCTCATCATGAATCGATTCAATCCCGCGGAGACGCGAGGCAACAGGAGCTCCTCATGACCACGTTCGACGACATCGCGCACCAGCTCGACGGCCAGGCCATCGAGCTCCCGTCCTGGGCCTTCGGCAACTCCGGCACCCGCTTCAAGGTCTTCGGCACGCCGGGCACCCCGCGCTCGATCCAGGAGAAGGTCTCCGACGCCGCGACCGTGCACCGCTTCACCGGGCTCGCGCCCTCGGTGGCCCTGCACATCCCGTGGGACCTCACCGACGACTGGGCCGCGCTGCGCGCCCACGCCGAGGAGCAGGGCGTGGCCCTGGGCACGATCAACTCCAACACCTTCCAGGACGACGACTACAAGTTCGGCGCCCTGACCCACACCGACGCCAAGGTCCGCCAGAAGGCGATCGACCACCACTTCGAGTGCATCGACGTCATGCACGCCACCGGGTCCCGCGACCTCAAGATCTGGCTCGCCGAGGGCAGCAACTACCCCGGCCAGGCCGACCTGCGCGGGCGTCAGGACCGCCTCGCGGAGTCGCTCGCCGCGATCTACGACCGGATCGGCGAGGAGCAGCGGCTGGTGCTGGAGTACAAGTTCTTCGAGCCGGCGTTCTACCACACCGACGTGCCCGACTGGGGCACCTCCTACGCCCAGGTCAGCGCCCTGGGCGAGCGGGCCGTGGTCTGCCTCGACACCGGCCACCACGCGCCGGGCACCAACATCGAGTTCATCGTCATGCAGCTGCTGCGCCTGGGCAAGCTCGGATCCTTCGACTTCAACAGCCGCTTCTACGCCGACGACGACCTCATCGTCGGCTCGGCCGACCCCTTCCAGCTCTTCCGGATCCTCTTCGAGGTCATCCGCGGCGGCGGCTACGGCCCGGCCAACGTCGACGGCCGCAGCGACGTCGCCTTCATGCTCGACCAGTGCCACAACGTCGAGGACAAGATCCCCGGCCAGATCCGCTCGGTGCTCAACGTCCAGGAGATGACAGCCCGCGCCCTGCTCGTCGACCGCGCCGCGCTCGCCGCGTCCCAGGAGGCCGGCGACGTGCTCGGCGCCCACGAGGTCTTCATGGACGCCTACAGCACCGACGTGCGCCCCGACCTCGCCGCCTGGCGCGAGGAGCGCGGCCTGCCCGCGCACCCGATGAAGGCCTACGCCGCCTCCGGCCACCAGCAGCAGATCGAGGCCGCCCGCGTCGGCGGCGCCCAGCTGTCCTGGACCTGAGCCGCACCCGACCCGCCCTCCCGTCGTACTCCACGTCGAACCCCACGTCGAACCCCACGTCGAACCCACCGAGGACTGACACCACCATGACCCACCCCGCGGCAGCCGACCTGATCGCCCGCTCCAACCGCCTGGGCTCCGACCCCAAGAACACCAACTACGCCGGCGGCAACACCTCCGCCAAGGGCACCGAGACCGACCCCGTCACCGGCCAGCCCGTCGAGCTGGTCTGGGTCAAGGGCTCCGGCGGCGACCTCGGCACCCTCACCGAGCAGGGCCTGGCCGTGCTCCGCCTCGACCGGATGCGCGCGCTGGTCGACGTCTACCCCGGCGTCGAGCGCGAGGACGAGATGGTCGCGGCCTTCGACTACTGCCTGCACGGCAAGGGTGGGGCCGCGCCGTCGATCGACACCGCCATGCACGGCCTGGTCGACGCCCCGCACGTCGACCACCTCCACCCCGACTCCGGCATCGCCGTCGCCACCGCCGCCGACGGGCAGGAGCTCACCTCGACGATCTTCGGCGACAAGGTGGTGTGGGTGCCGTGGCGCCGCCCCGGCTTCCAGCTCGGCCTCGACATCGCCGAGATCAAGGAGAAGAACCCCCAGGCCATCGGCTGCATCCTCGGCGGCCACGGCATCACCGCGTGGGGCGAGACCAGCGACGAGGCCGAGCGGGCCTCGCTGTGGATCATCGACACGGCCGCGGCCTACATCGCCGAGCACAGCCGGCCCGAGCCGTTCGGGCCGCCGCTGGCCGGCTACGCCCCGCTGCCGCAGGCCGAGCGCCGCGCCAAGGCCGCCGCCCTCGGCGCCACCATCCGTGGCATCGCCTCGCAGGACCGGCCCATGGTGGGCCACTTCACCGACACCGGCGAGGTCCTCGACTTCCTCGCCTCCTCCGAGCACCCCCGCCTCGGCGCGCTGGGCACCTCCTGCCCCGACCACTTCCTGCGCACCAAGGTCAAGCCGCTCGTGCTCGACCTGCCCTCCGACGCGCCCGTCGAGGACTGCGTGGCGCGGCTCAAGGAGCTCGCGGTGGCCTACCGCGAGGACTACCAGGCCTACTACGACCGTCACGCCACCCCGGAGTCGCCCGCCATCCGCGGCGCCGACCCGCTCATCGTGCTCGTGCCGGGCGTCGGCATGTTCAGCTTCGGCAAGGACAAGCAGACCGCCCGCGTGGCCGGGGAGTTCTACGTCAACGCCATCAACGTGATGCGCGGTGCCGAGGGCCTGTCGACCTACGCCCCGATCGACGAGGCGGAGAAGTTCCGCATCGAGTACTGGGCGCTGGAGGAGGCCAAGCTCCAGCGGATGCCGAAGCCCAAGCCGCTGGCCACCCGCGTCGCCCTGGTCACCGGCGCCGCAGGCGGCATCGGCAAGGCCACCGCGAAGAAGCTCGCCGCCGAGGGCGCCTGCGTCGTCATCGCCGACCTGAGCCTGGAGAAGGCGCAGGCCGCCGCGGCCGAGATCGGCGGCTCCGACGTCGCCGTCGGTGTGGCCGCCGACGTCTCCGACGAGGACGCCGTGCAGGCCATGGTCGACGCGGCCGTGCTCGCCTTCGGCGGTGTCGACCTCGTCGTCAACAACGCCGGGCTCTCGCTGTCGAAGTCGCTCATGGACACCACCGCCGCCGACTGGGACCTCCAGCACAACGTGATGGCCAAGGGCTCCTTCCTGGTCTCGAAGGCGACCGCCAAGGTGATGGTCGAGCAGGAGATGGGCGGCGACATCGTCTACATCTCCTCCAAGAACTCCGTCGTCGCCGGCCCCAACAACATCGCCTACTCCGCGACCAAGGCCGACCAGGCCCACCAGGTGCGGCTGCTGGCCGCCGAGCTCGGCGCCCACGGCATCAAGGTCAACGGCGTCAACCCCGACGGCGTCGTGCAGGGCTCGGGCATCTTCGCCAGCGGCTGGGGCGCCAACCGCGCCGCGGTCTACGGCGTGGAGGAGAAGGACCTCGGCAAGTTCTACGCCCAGCGCACGATCCTCAAGCGCGAGGTGCTGCCGGAGAACATCGCCAACGCCGTCTTCGTGCTCTGCGGGCCCGACATGACCCACACGACCGGCCTCCACGTGCCGGTCGACGCGGGCGTGGCCGCGGCGTTCCTGCGGTGAGCCCGGGCACCCCAGCGACCCCGGTGGCCGTGCCTGGCGCGCCGCTGCGGGTCGCCGCCGTCGACCTCGGCGCCACCAGCGGCCGGGTCATGGCCGCCACCGTCGCGCCGGGCCACCTCGCGCTGAGCGAGGTGCACCGCTTCGCCAACGGCGCGGTGCCCGTGCGCGGCTCGCTGTACTGGGACGTCGTGGGCCTCCACCGCGAGGTGCTCGCCGGGCTGCGTGCGGTGGCCCGCTCGGGCCCGCTGCACGGCATCGGGATCGACTCCTGGGCCGTCGACTACGGCCTGCTCGACCGCGACGGCGCGCTGCTGGGCAACGTGCACAGCCACCGCGACCGCCGCACCGACGGCGTGGCCGCCGAGGTGCTGCGCACCGTGCCCGCCGAGGAGCTCTACGCCGTCACCGGGCTCCAGCAGCTGCCCTTCAACACGATCTACCAGCTCGTCGCCGCCCGCGGCACCGCGGCGCTGGAGTCGGCCGAGACCCTGCTGCTGCTGCCCGACCTGCTGGCCTACTGGCTCACCGGGGAGGTCGGGGCCGAGCGCACCAACGCCTCCACCACCCAGCTCTACGACGTGAGCGCCCGCGAGTGGTCCACCGACCTGGCGCGCCGTGTCGGCGTGCCGTGGGCGATCCTGCCGCCGCTGCGCGACGCCGGCGACCGGATCGGCTGGGTCAGCCCCGACGTGGCCGCCGGGCTCGACCTCGCCCAGGACGTGCCGGTCATCGCCGTCGGCTCCCACGACACCGCCTCCGCGGTGGTCGGGGTGCCGGCCGGCGAGGAGGAGTTCGGCTACATCTCCTCGGGCACCTGGTCGCTGGTCGGGCTCGAGCTGGAGAAGCCCGTGCTGAGCGAGGCGGCGCGGGTCGCCGACTTCACCAACGAGGGCGGCGTCGACGGCACCGTGCGGTTCCTGAAGAACGTCATGGGCCTGTGGGTGCTCTCGGAGTGCGTGCGGTCCTGGACCGAGCAGGGCCTCGCCGGCACCGACCTGCCGACCCTGCTGGCCGGGGCGGGGGAGGCCCCCGCGCTGCGCACCGTGGTCGACATCAACGACCCCGCCCTGCTGGCGCCGAGCACCGCGCTCGACCCGATGCCCGACCGGGTCGTGGCGCTGGCCGCGCGGGCGGGGGAGCCGGTGCCCGAGCACCGGATGGCGCTGGTGCGCTGCGTGCTCGACTCGCTCGCCCTGGCCTACCGTCGTCACCTGCGCACCGCCGCCGACCTGGCCGGGCGCCGCCTCGAGGTCGTGCACGTCGTGGGCGGCGGGTCGCAGAACGCGCTGCTGTGCCAGCTCACCGCCGACGCCTGCGGGCTGCCCGTGCTCGCCGGGCCGGCCGAGGCGGCCGCCCTCGGCAACGTGCTGGTGCAGGCCCGCACCCTGGGCGCCGACCTGCCCGACCTGGCGGCGATGCGCGCACTCGTGCGCGCCACCCACGGGCTGCGCCGCCACGAGCCCCGCGGGGGCCACGACTGGGACGCCGCCGAGGCGCGTCTGCCCCGCGGCTCCTGACCCGCCCCCGTGCCGACCGCCGCCGACCGGCGTACGGTCGCGGAGGGAGCACGGCCCGGCACCCACCACTCCCTCCCCCCGCAGCACCGACCCGAAGGAGACACCGTGCGCGTCGCGCTGATGGTGACCTGCGTCAACGACGCGATGTTCCCCGAGACGGGGCAGGCGGTGGTGCGGCTGCTGCGGCGCCTCGGCGTCGACGTCGACTTCCCGGCGGCGCAGACGTGCTGCGCGCAGCCGATGGTCAACACCGGGTACCTGGACGAGGCGGTGCCGGTGGTGCGGACGTTCGTGGACGCCTTCGCGGGCTACGACGCGATTGTGACGCCGTCGGGCTCGTGCGCGGGCTCGGCGCGTCACCAGCACGGCATCGTGGCACGGCGCAGCGGCGACCGCTCGCTGGAGCGGGCGGTGGAGGCGACCTCGCCGAAGGTCCACGAGCTCTCGGAGTTCCTGGTCGACGTGCTGGGGGTGAGTGATGTGGGGGCCTACTTCCCGCACCGCGTGACCTACCACCCGACCTGCCACTCGCTGCGGATGCTGGGCGTGGGCGACCGCCCGCGCCGGCTGCTGGAGGCGGTGCGGGGGATCCGCCTGGTCGACCTGCCGGGCGCGGAGGAGTGCTGCGGCTTCGGAGGCACCTTCGCGGTCAAGAACGCCGACACCTCGGTGGCGATGGGCTCCGACAAGGCCCGCCACGTGCGCGAGACCGGCGCGGAGGTGATGGTGGCCGGCGACAACTCGTGCCTGATGCACGTCGGCGGCCTGCTCTCGCGCGAGCGCTCGGGGGTGCGGGTGATGCACCTGGCCGAGGTGCTGGCCTCCACCGAGGAGGGTGCCGTACTGGCCGCTCCTGCCGAGGCCACCCCGGTCCAGGCCCCGATGCCGACCTCCAGCCCGACCTCTAGCCCGAGCGGAGACGTCGCATGAGCCGCACGTTCGTGGGCATGCCGCCCTTCCCGACCGCCGCGCGCGAGGCGCTCGGCGACACCCAGCTGCGCCACAACCTGGCCCACGCCACCGGCACCATCCGCGCCAAGCGGGCCAAGGTCGTCGCCGAGGTCGAGGACTGGGAGGAGCTGCGCCTGGCCGGCGCCGCCGTCAAGGAGCGCGCCCTGCGCTCCCTCGACACCCACCTGGTGCAGCTCGAGGCGACCCTGACCGCGGCCGGTGCGACGGTGCACTGGGCGCGCGACGCCGCCGAGGCCTGCGCGATCGTCGCGCAGGTCGCGAGGAGCCACGGGGTCGACGAGGTCGTCAAGGTCAAGTCGATGGCGACCGCCGAGATCGACCTCAACACCGCCCTGGCCGCCGAGGGGATCGCGGCCTGGGAGACCGACCTGGCCGAGCTGATCGTGCAGCTCGGCGACGACCTGCCCAGCCACATCCTGGTGCCCGCGATCCACCGCAACCGCGCCGAGGTCCGCGAGATCTTCCGCGACCACATGGGCCAGGCCGGCCGCCCCGCGCCCGAGGGCCTCACCGACGTGCCGGCCGAGCTGGCCGGTGCGGCGCGGCTGCACCTGCGCGAGAAGTTCCTGCGGGCCAAGGTCGGCGTCTCCGGCGCCAACTTCGCCGTCGCCGAGACCGGCACCCTGGTCGTGGTGGAGTCCGAAGGCAACGGCCGGATGTGCCTGACCCTGCCCGAGGTGCTCGTCTCGGTCGTGGGCATCGAGAAGGTCGTGCCGACCTGGGCCGAGCTCGACCCGCTGCTGCGGCTGCTGCCGCGCTCCTCGACCGGGGAGCGGATGAACCCCTACACCTCCACGTGGAGCGGCGTCACCCCCGGCGACGGCCCCCAGGAGGTCCACGTCGTGCTGCTCGACAACGGGCGCACCAACGCCCTGGCCGACGAGGTCGGGCGCCAGGCGCTGCGCTGCATCCGCTGCTCGGCCTGCCTCAACGTCTGCCCCGTCTACGAGCGCACCGGCGGTCACTCCTACGGCTCGGTCTACCCCGGCCCGATCGGGGCGATCCTCAACCCGCTGATGAAGGGCACTGGCCCCGAGGGCCCCGGCGGTGCCGCGGGCGCCCAGACCGACTCGCTGCCCTACGCCTCCTCGCTGTGCGGAGCCTGCTTCGAGGTCTGCCCGGTGCGCATCGACATCCCCGAGGTGCTGGTCCACCTGCGCTCCAAGGTCGTCGACGGCCACCGCGGCGACCGCGTGCCCAAGGCCGAGGCCGTGGCCATGAAGGCCGCCGCCTGGGCCTTCACCGACGCCCGCCGCCTCGGCCTGGTCGAGAAGGCCTCCGGTCTCACCGGCAAGGTCCTCACCCGCCTCTCGCGTACGTCGCTGCCCGGAGGCCGTGCCACCGCCGGCCGCATCCCCGGGCCCGGCGCCGCCTGGACCGGCGCCCGCGACCTGCCCGCCCCGCCCGCCGAGTCGTTCCGCGCCTGGTGGCAGCGCACCGACGGCGGACGCACCCCCACCGGACCCGCCCCGACTGGACCCGTCGGACAGCCCTCGGCCGGACAGGCCCCGACCGGTGCGACACAGCCCGGTCCGACACAGTCCGGTCCGACACAGTCCGGTCCGACACAGTCCGGTCCGACACAGTCCGGTCCGACACAGGCAGGCCCCACGCAGACAGGCCCCACGCAGACAGGACTGGCCGATGACTGACCGCGCCCCGACCTCGGCACGCGAGGAGATCCTCGCCCGGGTGCGCGCCGCGCTGGGCGACGTCGTGCCCGAGGCCGCAGACGCCTCGCCGGTGGTGCCGCCGCGCGCGACCCCGGCGACCCACGAGGGTGCCCACGCCGCGCTGGTGGACCTCTTCGACGAACGCGTCGCCGACTACCGCGCGGTGGTCGAGCGCTGCACCGCCGCCGAGCTGGAGGAGCGCATCGCCGCCGCACTGCCGGTGCAGGGCCGGGTGGTCGTGCCCGCCGGGCTCGACGTACACGTGCCACGCGCCGTGGTCGACGACCCCTCGCCCGACGCCACGTCCGACGCCTCGGACACCGCTGGGCAGGCCGGCGTGCTCAGCGCCGCCGAGCTCGACGCCTGCGTGGCCGTGGTCACCGCCGCCCGCGTCGGCGTCGCCGAGACCGGCACCATCGTGCTCGACCACACCCCCGACCAGGGCCGCCGCGCGATCACCCTCGTGCCCGACCTCCACGTCTGCATCGTGCGCGCCGACCAGGTCGTCGCCGACGTGCCCGACGCCGTCGAGCTCCTCGACCCCGCCCGCCCGCTCACCTGGATCAGCGGCCCCAGCGCCACCAGCGACATCGAGCTCGACCGCGTCGAGGGCGTCCACGGCCCCCGGACCCTGCACGTGCTGCTCGTGGACTGAACGCCCCGTCGGCCGCCGAGCGGCCTGCCCCACCGGCACCACCCGTCACACCTGTCGGCCCGGACCCGCACCTGTCGGCCGACGCGTGGGCCGACAGGTGCGGGTTTCGCCAGCCGACCGGCGAAACCCGCGCCCGCCTCAGAGCAGCGCCAGCGAGCCGAGCAGGGCGGTGACCGCGGTGGTGGCGAGGAAGCCGGCGACGAGCACGCCGGCGATGGCGGCGACGCCGAGGAGCCGGAGCGGGCCCGAGGCGCCGGCGGGCAGGGTGGCCTGCTTGGCCCGCGCGAGGGCGCGACCGAGCAGGGCGAGTGCGTGGCGCGCCCAGGGGTACTCCACCGCCAGCAGCGCCAGGCCCAGCGCGATGACCACGAGCCCGGGGCCGGGCAGCACCAGCATGGCGACCCCGGTGAGCACCACGAGCGGCCCGGCGACGGTCACCGCCGCCTTGACGGCCAGCGAGCGGGCCAGGCTGCGCGCCGACCACGCCTCCATGCGGGCGAGGAGGGCGTCGGCGCGCGGGGCGAGGGTCAGGTCGGTCACAGGTGGCTCCGGGGTGCTCCGGGGGTACGGCGGCGGGCGACCAGTCTCACCGGTCCGCCTGAGCGGCGTCTGAGGAACGCCGCGCCTCGCGCCCGACCCCGACCGGCCCGACCGACTGGCCCGACCGACCGGCCCTGCCCGCCCTGCCCGGCTCGGCCCGACCCCCACCCCGACCGGGTCAGCCTGACCGGCCCGCCCCGGGCAGGGTCAGCCCGTGACCGCGGCGGCCACCCGCCGCGCGGCGGACGGGTCGAAGAGGATCGTGTAGTGGTTGGACCCCGCGAGGGTCTCGACCCCCAGCGCCGGCACCTCGGCGTCGTAGGCCGCGACCGCCTCGGCCGGCAGCAGCCCGGGCGCCTCCCCGAACATCCCCAGCGGCGCGACGAGCAGCGTCGTCGGCGTGCGCAGGCCGCGCAGGGCGGCGTCGAGCCGCTCGCCCAGCACCAGCAGGTCGCGTCCGTCGGCGCGCACAGCGTCCTCGATCGCGCGCGAGCGCACCCCGGCGTCGGTGGTCAGCGCGTCGTAGCGGGCGTAGGTCTCGACGTCGTCGTTCCAGTGCGGGGCCAGCGCGGGGTGGGCGCGGAAGACGTCGACGTAGGCGTCGTCGTCGGGGAAGGTCTGGCTCAACCGGGCCAGGGCGGGGCCGAGGGTGGCCTCGAGCACGACGTCGGGGTCGGCGCCGGCCGGCACGGGCAGCGGCACGGCCCCGTCGACCAGCACCACGCGCGCGAAGGCGTCGGGGGAGTCGGCGGCCAGGAGCAGCCCGACGTAGGCGCCCATCGAGTGGCCCAGCAGCACCAGGTCGCCCGAGCCCTCCGGGTCCAGGCTCCGTACGACGGCCCAGAGGTCGGCGACGTGGCGGTCGAGACCGGTCGGGCCGGGCAGGTCGCGGGAGGCGCCCCGCCCGCGCAGGTCGACGGCCACGAGGGCCCAGTCGTCGGGCAGCGACCGCGCGACCGCTGGCCACGCCCGCGAGCTGGCCGTGATGCCGTGCACGGCCAGCACCGTGCGCGCGGGGGGTGCGCCCGGGTCGCCGTACCGGAAGGTGGCGAGGGCGCCGCCCTCGACTTCGACGTCGTGGCGGTCGGGCTCGTGGTCGGGCCCGTGGCCGGTGCCAGTGTTGGCGTCGTGGCGGGGGCCGGTCTCGCTGCTCGGGGTCACGGCCCGATCATGCCGCGCGGACCCGAGCCGGGGTCGTCCCGACCGCCGTGGCGGCGGGCCCCGGGACGACGTCCGGCCGGATTCGCCCTGACCCACCCCCTCCGGTACATTCTCCCGCGGTGGCGTGTCCGAGCGGCCGAAGGTGCATCACTCGAAATGATGTGTGGGGTTAAACCCACCGTGGGTTCAAATCCCACCGCCACCGCCAATGGGTTTCGCAAGTCGTGACCCGAGAACGACGAAGCCCCGTGCGGACTGGATCTGCGTGGGGCTTTGTCGTCTCCGGTCGCCCCGCTGAGTCAAGCGGTACGCGCCTTCGACAGTCCCACCTTGTTGCCGAGAGCTTGTCGGCTGATTGTCCTGTCGTAGTGAGCCGCGAGGACGAAGTTCCCAAGCGGAGCCTGCGGGTGGTGTTCCCTACGCCGTCACTCGTGCCAGAAGCCGCGTCGCGACGTTTTAACTGGCTCTCTGCGACGCTGCAGGTTCGACCTGATGTCGTCGACCGATCCGGCGAGGCAGCGATGCGGGGTGCTCGAAAGTGTCAGCCCTCTCGGACATGATGCGTTTCAGCACCCACCCTGGAACTCGACAGAACGGCCTTTCATGAATCGCATAGCTCTCGTAACTTCCGCCGCGGCCCTGGCTCTCGCCGCAGGTTGCGGCGGCGCGCCTGCTATTGATGACCCGATATCCCCTGAGTCAGATGCATCGTCAGAGTCCGTCAGTGCCTCACCTTCTGCGACCGGTTCGCCGGAGCCGGCGTACAACGTACTGTCGGAAAGCGCCCTCACCGCGGCGCTCTTGACCATTCAGGATCTCCCTGTCGGCTACAGCCAAGACCCGCCCAGTGAGCCGGGGAACAAGACCTTCTGCGACTACCAGGCCCCGGAGGAGGACGCCTTCGTCTTTCATGAGTTCACCAAGGGTGGCGGCGTGTCCGGGCAGATCCTGCGCACGGGTCTTCGTCAGTACGAGACCCCTGATCGGGCCCGCGCAGCGTTCGAGGCCCTCACTACAGCGCTCGACGCCTGCGAATCCGAGACGTTCCAGGGAACCCGACTGGTGTACGCCGCCATGTCAGCACCCAGGGTCGGTGAAGATTCGGTCGGGGTTCGCATTGATGCCGAGGGCACTGTCCTGTTGCAGAACTACGCCCTTGTCGGCCCCACCATTGTCGTTACGGCTGGCGGTGGTCTTCTGTCATCTGACGCCGACGTGATAGCCGGACTCTTCGAAACCCAAGTGAAGGACTACCAGGCCGCAGCCACCGAGTAGGAACCCACAAGAATGAGTACCTGCTTCAGGGCAGCAAGCCCCGCAAACCCGGAGTCAGGATTCAGAATGACCACTGTGGGTTTGCTGCGGACTGGGCCACCCAAAATCCAGCGAAGGCACAAGCCGCCCTTTCCCCTGGGGTCGCGTGGCGTAGCCGCCATCCTGGGTCGGCCCAAACCCTGCGACGGCGTCTGCGGCTGGTCGCGGGCGGCAGGCCCGCCGGGCAGGGCGTCAGCAGCGTGCGGCGACGGCCCGGCGCGGCAGGCGGTCGCGGCTGAGGGTCTCCTCACCGGTGGTGATCGGGAAGCCGCGCTGCCAGTCGGAGATCAGCCCGGTGTGGTCCATCTCCTGCGCGCCGTCGCCGACCAGCGAGAGGCGCAGGGTGAGCGGCACGCCCGGCACGACCTCCTCACCGGTCACCGTGCCGACCGGGACACCGTTGACGAACCAGGTCACGTGGTCGCGGCCGACCTCGACCGCGACGGCGTAGGCGAAGCGCGTCGGGGTGTCGGGGCCGGTGACCCGGCCCGACCAGCGGTGCTGCGCCGACTGGGCACCGAAGCGCACGACCCGGGAGTGGGGCGAGATCCGCGCCAGCCTGATCGTGCCCGCGCCGCAGTCCTGGTCGCCCACCGCGGCGGGCACCAGCTCGGCGAGCACGTCGTAGGGGTGGCCGGTGCGCTCGGCGGCGTCGCGCATGCGCATGCGCGCCTCCCAGCGGCCGTAGGTCATGGCGTTGCCGCGCAGGGTCGCGCGCGTGGTGCCGAAGTCGCCCGGGCCGGCCGTGGCGAGGCGCTTGCTGTCGATGGCCAGGCCACCGTTGACCTTGCTCACCCGACCCGCGCCCTCGGAGTGGTCGACCCACCCACCGGCCAGGCGGGTGCCGCGCGCCGGCAGGCTGGTCAGCGACTGGCCGAACTCCCAGGCGAAGTCGAAGAGCGCGGGGAACCACCGCAGGCGCTGGCCCGCCGTCGCCCCCGGCGCGGCCTGGAGGGCCCGGCCGGCGGTGGCGGCCCTGGTCGTCGCAGCCGCAGCGGCTCCGACGTACGACGGGCGGGGCGAGATCGTCGTCGGGTGGTCGCGGTCCCAGGCCTGCTGGGCCTGCTCGCCCACGAGCACGTAGAGGGGGAAGGACTGGGTCCAGCCGATCCGGTGGCCGCCGATGCGGTGGTCCTCGGCGCGGACCCGGTAGACGACGACGCCGGCGTCGGCCTCCAGGTCGGTGAAGCGTGTGGCGCCGTCGGCGGGCACCGTCGTGGTGGCCAGGGTGTCCCAGGTGTCCGCGTCGACGCGGCGCTGGAGGGTGAGGGTGCGGCCCTCGAAGACCGGCAGGCCGCGGGAGGTGGGCCCGCGCAGCTCGTCGGGGGTGGTGTCGACGGCGATCGCGAAGGGGCGACCGGCCTCGACCCGGCCGGGCGGGTTGGCCGCGTCGGCGCGTGTGCCGGCGACGCGGATGGTGAGGTCCTGGGTCTTGGCGAGGAACGTCAGCGGGGCGGAGACCGCGGAGCCGCCCCTGACCCGGTAGTGGATGTTCATCATGCTCGGCGCCTCGTGCACGAAGGAGAAGCTCCCGTCGAGAGCGCTCGTGCCGACCACGCCGGGCTCGGTGACCCACGCATCGCCCGGTCGACCCATGTGGTGCTCCAGCACCAGCGCCCGCGGACCGGCGACCCCGAGGCTGCCGGTCCAGGTGACGGCCTGGCCTCCGACGTAGCTGGTCGGTGACACCGCCAGCGCGGACGGCGCGGGAGGCAGCGACGCCGTCGCGGTGCCGGTGGCTGCGCTCAGCGCACCCGTCAGGAGGCTCAGCACGCCGAGGAGCACGGCGACCAGCGCCCGTCGGCGTCGAGGGCGTGGGTCCGCGGGGACGGCGCCGCGGGGGGCGGGGCGGGTCGGGGGGTGGGCGCGAGGGCCTCGGGGGGAGCCGGTCACGGTCTGGTCCATCGGCCCGTGGGGGCCCGACCTGACCCGACCGCGCCGGCTTTCCGCCGCGTCGGGTCAGAGGCCGGGAGTCGGGATCAGCCGCGTCGCGCGCTCGCAGGTGCGGTCCTCGGCCGGGCCTGCGACGGTGCACCGCACCACGGCCGTCCTGCGGACCCCGTAGACCGTGATCAACGCGGTGCGGTCGTCCTCCCAGACGAGCGGACCGAACGTGCCCCGCGTGCCGTAGCCCCCGAGCAGCCGGCCCGCGGCCCCGCGCACGGCGACCTCGCTCAGCGGGCCGTCGAGCAGCAGCGGCACGGTCAGCAGGCGACCGGCTCCGGGGGAGGCGGCCACCTCGATGTCGTCGCAGGAGCGCCACAGGGTGCGGGCCGGGTCGCTGAGGGGGGTGATCCGGCTGCAGCCGCCGTCGTAGGGGTCGCCGGAGAAGGTCGAGAGCCGGTCGGCGGCCAGGTCGGCGCGGTAGCCCTGGCGGCTCACGATCCGGGTGGTCTCGTCGGTGGCGGTGTCCCAGGAGACGGTGCGGCGCGGCGCCGTGCCGCCGAGCACGGCCACGCCGTCGGCGGCGTCGAGCACGTCGACGAAGCCGGGGAAGCCGCGGCGGGCGGTGACCTCGCCGGTGGTGGTGTCGAGCACCCGCACCACGGTGCGGTCGCGCGCGCGGGTGACGACGTCGAAGAGCTGGCTGCCGTCGCTCGAGAGCTCGTTGAGGCCGATGTTGCTCTCGCGGAGCACCCG
The DNA here is from genome assembly GCF_001423135.1 of Nocardioides sp. Leaf307. Taxonomy (NCBI): domain Bacteria; kingdom Bacillati; phylum Actinomycetota; class Actinomycetes; order Propionibacteriales; family Nocardioidaceae; genus Nocardioides; species Nocardioides sp. Leaf307. Next base: position 192,982 of record NZ_LMNY01000001.1, read on the forward strand.
GGTGGACCCGTCGGGGGAGACCCGCTCGACGACGCCGCCGCTGGCGTCGTAGGCCACCACGACGTAGTCGTCGCCGGCGGGGCCGAGCAGGTCGATCTCGTCGGCGTCGACCGGCACCTCCAGGGAGCCGTCGACGATGGAGGTGCCGAGCACCCGGGGCACCCGGGGGCCCGCTCCGCGCTCGAGCTGCCCGGGGTCGAGCACGGTCTTGGACACGGCGCGGTCCGTCGCCGTCGACACCGTGGAGGTCGGCGCCCCGCCGCCGGCGGGTGGCAGCGCCGTCGCCGTGACGGGCGCCAGGGCCGCCAGCCCTGCCAGCCCTGCCAGCCCCGCCAGCGCCGTGAGCCCGGTGGCTCGCACGACCCCGGGGCTGCGCCGGGCAGGGACGTGCGCTGGGACGTGTGCTGGGGCGGGTGTGCGAGGGGTCGGGTGGAGGTGGGCGGTCATCGGGGGTCCTTCGCGGGAGGGTGGCGCGACGGGCCGGCGGTCGGCCGTCCCCTTGTCGACGCGCCCCGCGTCGGTTTCGTTGTGGGCCGCCGCCGGTCCTTCCCGACGACCCTCATGCCGCCGGCGGCGGGCAGGGTGGTGGTCGGAGCACCCGCCCGCCCCGCAAACCCCACTTGATCACTAGACTTCGACGGGCCGCACGACCGCCCGCCCGCCCGCACCGACCCCAAGGACGCCGATGAGCCAGCGCGACGCACCTTCCGCCGACGTGGTGCCGCTGCGGGAGGCCACGCGCGCGTGGTTCCTCATCTCGCTGCAGACCTTCGGCGGACCGGCCGGCCAGATCGCGGTCATGCAGCGCACGCTGGTGGAGGAGCGCCGCTGGATCGGCCAGCAGCGGTTCCTCTTCGCGCTGTCCTACTGCACCCTGCTGCCCGGCCCCGAGGCCCAGCAGCTCGCCACCTACGTCGGCTGGCTGCTCAACGGCGTGCGTGGGGCCCTGGTCGCCGGCATCCTCTTCGTGCTCCCCGGCGTGGTCACGCTGCTGGCCCTGTCGGCGCTCTACGTCGGCTACGGCGAGACCACCCTGCTCGAGGGCCTCTTCCTCGGCCTGGCCGGGGCGGTGGTCGCCATCGTCGTGCAGGCCGTCACCCGCCTCTCGCGCAAGGCGCTGCGCCACCCGGCCCTGGTCGGCCTGGCGCTGGCGTCGTTCGTGGCGCTGAGCGTCTTCGGGGTGCCCTTCCCCGTGGTCGTGCTCGCCGCCGGCGTGCTCGGCTGGGCCCTCGGCACCCGGCTGCCCGGGCTGGGCGCCGCCCCGCCGCCGCTCGCCGACGACGGCCCCGCCCCGCTGATCGGCGACGAGGCGCTCCACACCGAGCGCCCCTCCACCGCCCGCTCGCTGCGCGTGCTCGGCCTGGGCCTGCTGCTGTGGGCCGCCCCCGTCGCCGTGGCGGCGGTGCTGGCCGGGCGCGACAGCGTCTTCGTCGACCAGGGGCTCTTCTTCGGTGGCACGGCCGTCATCACCTTCGGCGGGGCCTACGCCGTGCTGGCCTTCGTGGCCCAGCAGGCGGTCAACGTCTACGGCTGGCTGGCCCCCGGCGAGATGGTGCGCGGTCTGGCGCTGGCCGAGACCACGCCGGGGCCGCTGGTGATGGTGGTGCAGTTCGTCGCGTTCGTGGGCGCCTACCGCGATCCCGGCACGCTCGACCCCTGGCTCGCGGCGGTGCTGGCGGCGCTGCTGACCACGTGGGTGACCTTCGTGCCCTGCTTCGTCTTCATCCTGCTCGGCGCGCCGTACGTCGAGCGGCTGCGCGGCAACCGCGCCCTGCGCACCGCCCTCACCGGGATCACCGCCGCGGTGGTCGGGGTGATCGCGAGCCTGGCGGTCTACTTCGCGGTGCACACCCTCTTCACCGACACGGTGCGCGTGGACCGCGGGCCGCTCGCCCTCGAGCTGCCCGTGCCGGCCTCGCTCGATCCCGCCGCCCTCGCCGTCACCGCCCTCGGGCTGCTGCTGGTGCTCGGCCGGGGCTGGCCCGTGCTGCGGACCCTCGGGGTCTGCGCGGTCGCGGGCGTGGTCGTGCACCTGCTCGCCGGCTGAGCCGTGGGTCGGGCGGCGCGCCCGCCGCGCGCGGCGGGCCCGGGAGAGTGTGGAATGGCTCCATGCCGCTCTACGAGTTCGAGGGCAAGCGCCCCACCGTGCACCCCGACGCCTTCATCGCCCCCACCGCCACCCTCATCGGCGACGTGACCGTGGAGGCCGGCGCGAGCATCTGGTACGGCGCGGTCCTGCGCGCCGACATCTGCACGATCGTGGTGCGGGAGGGCACCAACGTGCAGGACGGCTCGGTGCTCCACGCCGCACCCGGCGAGACGCTCACGGTCGGCCCGAACGCCTCGATCGGCCACTCCTGCGTGGTCCACTGCGCGGAGGTCGGCGAGCAGGCGCTCATCGGCAACGGCAGCACCCTGCTCGACGGCGCCCGCATCGGCGCGCGCACCCTGGTCGGCGCCGGCTCGGTGGTCACCCCCGGCGCGGTCATCGAGGGCGGCGTCGTGGCCACCGGCGTCCCCGCCCGCGCGGTCAAGCCCGTCGCCGGCAGCAGCTCCGAGCCGTGGATCGAGTCCAACGCCCGCTACTACCAGGACCTCGCCCGCCGCCACGCCGCCGGCGCCGGTCCGCTGGGCGAGGACTGAGCGGGCCGGTCCGTCGCGGGCGTCATACGAGGGGTGGATGCGCATCCACGGTGTGCATGACGTCCTGTGGCGGGCGCGGCGGGGTGGCGGGGACGTCATACGAGGGGTGGATGCGCATCCACGGTGCGCATGACGTCCCGCGGCGGGCGCGGCGGCGTGGCGGACGCGGCGGTGACGTCATACGAGGGGTGGATGCGCATCCACGGTGTGCATGACGTCCGGGGGCGGGCGGTGCGGCGGTTGCGGCGGCGCGGCGGTGACGTCATACGAGAGGTGGATGCGCATCCACGGTGCGCATGACGTCCGGGGGCGGGCGGTGCGGGGGTCCTACGCTGCGGGCATGAGCGCTCCCGCCGTACGCGTCGAGACCGAGGGGCCGGTCACCACCGTGGTGCTCCACCGCCCGCACGCCCGCAACGCCGTCGACGGTCCCACGGCCGCCGCGCTGGCCGCGGCCTTCCGGGCCTTCGACGCCGACCAGACCCAGTCAGTGGCGGTGCTGTGGGGCGAGGGAGGCACGTTCTGCGCCGGAGCCGACCTCAAGGCGGTCGGCGGCGAGCACGGCAACCGGGTCGACGACGTCGACCAGGACGCCCCGATGGGTCCCACCCGGATGCGGCTGGGCAAGCCGGTGGTCGCCGCGATCGAGGGGTACGCCGTCGCGGGCGGGCTCGAGCTGGCCGCGTGGTGCGACCTGAGGGTCGCCGCCGAGGACGCCGTGCTCGGCGTCTTCTGCCGGCGCTGGGGCGTGCCGCTGATCGACGGCGGCACCGTGCGGCTGCCCCGCCTGATCGGCGCCTCCCGGGCCCTCGACCTCGTGCTCACCGGCCGTCCGGTGGGCGCCGTCGAGGCTGAGCGGATCGGCCTGGTCAACCGCGTGGTCTCCCCGGGCGGGGCGCGCGCCGCGGCCGAGACCCTCGCCCGCGAGCTCGCGGGTCTCCCCCAGGAGTGCCTGCGCCACGACCGGCTCTCGCTGCTGGAGCAGGACGGACTGCCCGAGGCCGAGGCCCTGGCCGTCGAGCTCGACCACGGCCGGGCCTCGCTCGCGGCGGGAGCGCTGGAGGGCGCCGCCCGCTTCGCGTCCGGGGCCGGGCGGCACGGCGCCTTCTGACCCCTCGACGGTGGGTCCTGGCAGCGCGCCGGGCGGCGGGTCCTGGCGGCGGGTCCTGGCAGCGGGTCCTGGCAGCGGGTCCTGGCAGCGGGTCCCGGCAGCGGGTCCCAACGGCGGGTCCCGGCAGCGGGTCCCGGCAGCGGGTCCCGGGGTCAGTCGCCGGGGCCGAGGACGGTGACGGCGGCCTGGCGCGGCGCGCCCGGACCGTCGCCGGTGCCGCCGGTGCCGGCCGACCCGACGCCCTGGCCGCCGCCGAGCGGCAGGCCGACCAGCAGGATCATCAGCAGCGTGAAGACCGTGGCCTTCACGGCTCGCACCGCGGTCACGGCGGCGGCGGGAGGACGGCGTCGCATGACGTTCCAACGAGCCTCGGGTCCGGGGGTGACGGCCCCGGCCGTGGATCCCCGCGGCATGCGCCGGGCGGCCGGTCCGGCACGACGAGCGGTCCCCGCGGGGCCCGGCGCGGGCTGGCCTCAGCGCGGGGCGGGCCCGAGGCACACGGCGACCAGCTCACCGGGGGCCTCACCCGTCCACGCGGCCCAGCTCCGGTCGAAGCCGGTCACCCGGACCATCCCGTCGCGCCCGCGCAGCAGCGCCTGCGCGGGGATGACGTCGGGTCCGAGGCCCTGGGTGGAGCAGCGGTGGCGGGCCATCAGCGCGTCGACCCGGTCGGGCACGTCGGCGACGGGCTCGGCGCTCAGCCCCGGGGCCGACCCGGACGGCTCCGTCGTACGCGGGCCGAGCACGAGCGCCACCACGAGCGCGGCCAGGAGCACCACCACCGCGAGCCGGACCCCGACCAGCAGCCGGGCCACCAGCGGCGGCGGGTTCGACGGCGGGGTCGACGGCGGGGCGACGTCGGCGGAGGGGTGCATGGCGGGCTCCTGGGGGGAGGGCCACCGGCGGCGGCGACCGCGGAGGTGGGTGACGGGGGGAGGGGGAGCTGCGGGTCCCGGAACCACGCCCACGGACCCCGCCGGGGCTCGTGGTCCCCTCTCAACGACCCGCGCGCACCGAGGTGACCCTCCCGGCCGGCGAGGCACCGGCCGGTCCAGACCGGTCCCGCGCCCGGAAGCACCGCCGGTGGGACAGGATGGGGCCATGACCTCCTCCTGGTTCTCCTCCCCGGCGCAGGCCGTCGAGCGGCTCGCCGCGGCGGGCTACCTCGCCGACACCCCCACCGCGACGACCTCCTACCTCGCAGGGGCGCTGGAGAAGCCGCTGCTCGTCGAGGGCCCGGCGGGGGTGGGCAAGACCGAGCTGGCCAAGGCCGTCGCGCGGGCCTGCGACGCCGAGCTGGTGCGGCTGCAGTGCTACGAGGGCCTCGACGAGGCCCGCGCGCTCTACGAGTGGAACTACAAGAAGCAGCTGCTGCGCATCCAGGCCTCGCAGGGGGCCCAGGAGGGTGCGCAGGAGTGGAGCGCCACCCACGACGACATCTTCACCGACGAGTTCCTGCTGACCCGCCCGCTGCTCACCGCCATCCGGCGCGAGGAGCCCACGGTGCTGCTCATCGACGAGGTCGACAAGACCGACGTGGAGGTCGAGGGTCTGCTGCTCGAGGTGCTCTCGGACTTCCAGGTCACGATCCCCGAGCTCGGCACGGTGACCGCGGTGCGCCGGCCCTTCGTCGTGCTCACCTCCAACGCCAGCCGCGAGCTCTCCGAGGCGGTCAAGCGCCGCTGCCTCTACCTCCACCTCGACTACCCCGACGCCGAGCGGGAGCGGGAGATCGTCTCCTCGCAGGTGCCGGGGCTCGACGACCGCGTCGCCGAGCAGCTGGTGGCCATGGTGGGCCGGATGCGCGAGCTGGAGCTGAAGAAGGCGCCGTCGATCGCGGAGTCGGTCGACTGGGCGCGCACCCTCATCGCCCTCGAGATCCGCGACCTCGACGACAAGGCCGTCACCGACACCCTCGGGGTCGTGCTCAAGCACGCCTCCGACCACGACCGCGCGGTGCGCGAGCTGCGGCTGCGGGCATGACCGCGGCCGGCACGAGCGGCCTCCTCGAGCGGCACATCGCCTTCCTCGAGGCGCTGCGCGCCGCCGGCCTCCCGGTCTCGCTCGCCGAGGACCTCGACGCCATCGCCGCGCTCACCGCGCTGAGCTGGGACGACCGGGCCCTCGTCCGGGAGGGGTACGCCGCGACGCTGGTCAAGCGTCGCGCCCAGCGACCCACCTTCGACGCCCTCTTCGACCTCTACTTCCCGCGCCTGGTCGGCGACGGCGGCCTCGGGCTCGACGGCACCCCCGGCGGCTCGACCGCCGACACCTCGCCCGACGGCGAGCCCGACGGGCCCGACGCTCCCGACGGCCCCGACGCCGCGGGGGAGGGCGTGCGCGACAACGCCGCGGCGCTCACCGACTTCCGCGAGCGCCTGCTCGACGCCCTGCTGGCCGGCGACGACGACGCCCTCGCGCGCATGGCCGCGGAGATGGTGGGCCGCTTCGGAGCGATGCCGGGCCGCGGCCCGGGACTGTCCTCGTGGTCGGCCTACACCGCGCTGCAGCGCGTGGCGCCCGGCGAGCTGGTCGACAAGATCGTGGCCGGGCTGGTCGCGGGCGGTCGCGGCGACGAGGAGGCCGACCGCGCGGCCGCCCAGCGGATCGGCGCCTTCACCCGCACCGTCGAGGCCGACGCGCGCCGCCGCATCGGCGAGGAGAAGGGGCCCGACCACGTCGCCTCGGTGGCGATGCGGCCCACCATCGACCGGCTCGACTTCCTCTCCATGCGTCGCGCCGACCTGGAGGAGATGCGGCGCGAGATCCACCCGCTCGCACGTCGCCTGGCCAGCCGGCTGACCCAGGAGCACCACTCGCGACGTCGCGGCCCACTGGACTTCCGGCGCACGGTGAGGGCGTCGATGTCGACCGGTGGCGTGCCCCTGACCACCCACCACAAGCCGCGCCGGCCCCACCGCACCGAGCTGGTCGTGCTGTGCGACGTCAGCGGGTCGGTGGCCCACTTCGCGCAGTTCACCCTGCTGCTGGTCTTCGCGCTGCGCGACCAGTTCCAGGCCGTGCGCGCCTTCACCTTCGTCGACGACGTGCACGAGGTGACGCCGTACTTCCGCCCCGGCGCCGACCTCGTCGACGTGATGGGCGACCTGGCGGCCAGCGCGGCCCACGCCGCCCGCTTCGGGCGCACCAACTACGGCCGCGCCCTCACCCGCTTCGCCGAGGAGCACCCCGACGCGCTGGGTCCGCGCTCGTCGCTGCTGGTGCTGGGCGACGCCCGCTCCAACTACGCCGACCTCCGCCTCGACGTGCTGCGCGAGCTGACCGCCGGCATCCGTCACTCCTGGTGGCTCAACCCCGAGCACCGGCGCCACTGGGACACCGGTGACTCCGCCGCGTCGCGCTACGGCGAGGTCGTGCCGATGGTGGAGTGCCGCAACCTGACCCAGCTCGGGGAGTTCGTCCACCAGGTGCTGTGAGGCGGCCCGGGTCAGCCGGCCAGGTAGCCCAGCCCCTGGATGCGCTGGATCTCTGCGCGCAGCTCCGGGTGGGTCGCGCTGTCGGCGGCCCGGGCACCGGCGAGGTAGACGCTGGTGCCGTCGGCGCGGGCCGAGGCCCCCTCGAAGACCACCGTGACGCGGTGCGGCAGACCGGCGTTGACCAGCGACCCGAGCAGCGCGACCGGGTCGGAGCGGTCCTCCAGCGACAGCACCCGTGTGGTCTCCGGCACGCGCGTCACCTGCGCGCCCGGCGCGCCGGCGGTCACGACCTGGTCGACCACGAAGTGCGGCGAGGCGACGGTGGCGGCGATCTCGGCGGCGGTCACACCGCCCTGCGCCGACCCGACGAGCATCACGCGCGCGCCCTCGTCGCCGGCCACGGCGCGCTCCACCGCGGCCACGACCTCGGCGTCGTAGGCGGTGTGGTCGCCCCCGACCAGCCGCAGCCGGCCCTCCCCGGCCTCGGGGCCGGGCAGGTAGGCGATGTAGCGCTGCGGGCCGACCCGCTGCACGGTGACGCTGCGCCGGCTCGCGGCCAGCGCGGTCAGCAGCTCCTCGATGCTGCGGGGTGCGCGCTGCACCGGGTCGTCCGCGCCGGGGACGCCGGGCCCGTCCGCGCCGCCGGCCTCCGGCGCGTCCGCGAAGACGGGGGCCCCATCGTCCACGAGGCCGCCGGCGACGTCGCGCAGGGCGGAGCCGAGGTCGGTGGGGAAGTCGGCGACCCCGGCGGCGCGCAGACCGCCGGCGGCCGCGACCCGCTGCGTGTCGCCCGCGAGCACGCCGACCGTGAGCATCGAGCGCATCTGCAGCCCGTCGAGCAGGCCACCGCCGCCGCTGCTCACGTGGTCCATCAGCTCGGGGTTGTTCTCGGCCAGCTCGTTGAGATAGGCCGCCACGCCGTCACGGTCGAGGGCGTCGGTCTCGATCAGCCCGGCCGACACGATCGCGCCACCCAGGGCCACGCCGGGGGCGAGGTAGCCGATGGCACGACCGGCGATGGAGCCGAGGGTCTCGTAGGCCGCCGACTGCAGCTCGTCGATCCACCGGTAGGTCAGCACCGTCGCCCGGAGCACGAGCGCGTCGGCGTCGAGCTCGATGGAGCGGGTCAGCAGGCCGTGCTTGCCGGCGGTGGCGGCGCGGATGTCGTCCTCGGCCCGCGCCCAGGTCGACCGGGAGAGGTCGGCGGAGTCGGCGACGTCGGGGTCGCGCAGGATCTCCACGCCGAGGCGGGCCCGCTCGCGCACGTGCTGGCCGGCCGCGTCGAACTCGTCGGCGAGCCGCATCATCTGGTCGTACTTGTCGGCGAGGTCGGCGTCCTCCACCGCCGAGCGCGGCGCGGGTGTCGCCGCTCCCGCGTCTCCCGCGTCTCCCGCGGACCCGTCGGGCCGCCGGCCGAGGAGCTCCCCGAGGAGATCGCTACCGGGTCCGCTGCCGGGTCCGCTGGCGGGCGTGCCCTGGTCGGGCACGTCCCCGGTCACCGGGTCACCTCGGCGAGCACGGGCGCCAGCTCGGCGGCGAGGTCGGGCGGCTCGACGCGGTGCACGCCCACCCGGTGCTCGTCGTCGACGTGGCGCGGACGCAGCGCGCGCCAGCCGTCGGCGAGCAGCACCCAGGAGACGACTCCGACCACGCTCGTGCTCGCGCTGGAGACGTCGGCGACCAGCGCCCGCAGGCGGCCCCGTGCCTCGGTGGTCAGGGCGCCGAGCGCGCCCACGGTGGCGGCGTCGTCGAGCGTCGCCTGCCGACCGGCCCAGCGCTCGTCGGCGCCGGTCCCGCTCATCGAGCGGGTGCGGCCGGTGTGCTGCGCGACCAGCACCGGCAGCAGGTCGCTGCGCCCCGAGCGCACCGCCTCGCCCGCGGCGTCGACCAGCGCGAAGGGGGCGTCGAGCACCGCCGGCACCTGCGAGGTACTCAGCGCGAGGTCCTCGGGCGCCACGGCCACCCGGGCCAGCTCCATGGCCCACTGGGAGACCGGGAACCACGCCAGCTCGAAGACGATGCCGTCGGCCGTCGCCAGGGTGGCGACGGCGTCCCCGGCCTGGCGGTGCCAGGCCTTGCAGCGCAGGGGGCCGACCGCGAGGTCGACGTCGAGGGCGACGGCCGGCGTGGCGAGCAGGCCGACGGCTCCGAGAAGGCCGGAGTCGACCTCGCCGCCCGCCAGCAGGCCACGGCGGCCCAACGAGGCCTCGGGGTCGTGCAGGGACGACAGCGCCGAGGCGTACGCCGCGTCCTCCGTCGTGCCGCGGCTCGAGCCGAGGCGACCGTCCAGGCCGCCCGGGCCCGCGGCGGGCGCGGGCGTGGGGGCGAACGGCAGCGGAGCGCCTCCGGCGGCCTCGGCCACCAGGTGCAGCTCGGCCAGGGTGAGGGCCACCCGTCGCGGCAGCGCGTCGAGCAGGTTGGCCGCCGGGGGCGGCGGGTTGCTCAGGTCGATGGTGGGCATCGGCGTCCTCTCGAGACGGTGTCGGGGGGTGGGCCGGACGGGGTCACGGGCTCACGCGGCCCGGGGGCCCGGGTGGGGGGAGGGTCACAGGCCCGGGAGCTCGACGCTCAGCCAGTCGCGGTGCCCCGCGGGTGGCGCGTCGAAGCCGGCGACCTGCTCGTCGGCCGGGTCGGCGAGACGTCGCACCCCGAGGGCGGCGTCGGCGTCGGCGTGGGCCTGCACCGCGGCGACGCGGGCGCGGGCGTCGGCGACCAGCGTCGCCGCGCGTCGCTCGCGCTCGCCGATGGTCTCCTGCAGGAGGCCGACCTCCTGGGCGTGCCGCTCCAGGGAGTCGGCGGCGGCGTCGTGGTCGGCGGCGGCGTCGCGCAGGTGCCCGGCGCGCTCCCTGACCCGCTCGCGCATCGCCTCGGCGGCCCGTCCGCTCCAGCCGACGGCCTCGGTGCGGGCGACCAGCCGGTCGGCCAGGGCACGGATGTCGCCGCCCTGCTCGCGCAGCTGCAGCACCCGCCTGCGCATGACGTCGGTGTCGCCGTACATCGTGCCTCCCTCGCCTCTCCTCGTGCGCTCGCTTTCCCCGGGCCCGGGGCGGCGAAACCAGGGCCCCGGCCCGCGTCGGGGCCCGTGGTCGGCCCGTGGTCGGCCCGTGGTCTCAGCGCTCGGCGACCACCTGGAGCACCTGGCTGGAGGCGGTGGAGTGGCCGCCGGGGTCGAGGAAGCCGGCGGCGGTGAGGCTCTGGACCTGCTCCACGACGCCGGGGTGGGTCGAGGCGTCGAGCGCTGCGGCGCCGGCGACGTAGGCAGGTAGTCCGTGGTGGCCCACCACGCCCGCGCCGCCGGCGTCGAAGCCGACCGTGAGCTGCTCGGCGGTGTCGGGGTTGTCCTCGCCGTCGAGCAGGGGCACGACGTCGCCGTGGTTCTCCAGCGACACCACGTGGGCACCGGCCGGGAAGCCGTCGAGGTGGGCGGTGGGGGAGCCGGCGGTCACGACGTGGGTGACGTCGTAGGGGCTGCCCTGCGCGAGCAGGGCCGCGGCGGTCATGCCGCCCTGGGAGTGACCCACGAGCAGGACCGGCTCGTCGGGCTGCACCCCGGCCTGCTCGAGCGCGGCGACCACACCGTCCTGGTAGGCGTTGCTCTCGCCGGCGAGCAGGAGGTAGTTGGTCGCCATGTCGCGCACGTCGGAGTCCTGGGTCCACGGCAGCGTGCCGAGGTCGTCGGTGCCGGGCAGGTAGACGACGTGGCGCACCTGGCCGTCGGGCCCGTGGAGCGTCTGCACCTCCACGGCTCCCGGGGCCCCGCGCCCGTCGGGCCCCGACAGCGCGGCGACCTGCTGGAGGTGGGTCAGCAGCCCGGCGAGGGTGGCCGGGGCGACGGCGCCGAGGCCCACCGCGAGGTCGCCGCGCGGCACCGCGACACCGGTGCGGTCGTCGTAGAGCGCGGCGAGCAGGCCTGCGGCCGACTCAATGTCGGGGGTCGACGACGGCAGCCCGAAGGGCCCGCCCGGTGTCACCGGCGTGAGCCCGTCCCAGAGGCCGTCGAGCAGCCCGCCGCCGCCGTTGGCGAGGTGCTGCACCAGCCCGGGGTGCTCGAGCAGCCACTGCTCGGTGAGCCGGCCGACCCCCGTCAGGCCCCGGTCGAGGTCGCGCCGCACCGACGGCGGCAGCGCCGGGCGGAGCAGCGTCGGCCAGAGCAGGGCCGCCGCCCCGCCCACGACCACGGCGCCGGGCAGCCACAGCGGGGCCGAGGCGGTCAGCGTGAAGCCCCCCGCCCGGCCGGCGAGCAGGTCCACGGCCTCGAAGGTGGCCCGCACCAGCTCGTCGCTCTCGCGCAGCCAGTGCAGCGTCACCCGCACCATCACGGCGTCGGTCTCCCAGGCCGCGGAGGCGGCCAGCGCCCCGTCCGGTCCGGCGCAGGCGGCCACCACGGCGGCCTCGGCCGCTGCGAACGTGCGCGGCGCCAGCGGCGCCGAGGCCAGCAGGTCGGCGTCGAGCAGCACCCGCGACCCCTCGCCCGCCCAGTCGCGCAGCCGGTCCCCGGAGGCGTCGTACGCCGAGGCCAGCGCGACCAGCTGCGGCCAGCTCGCCGCGAGGCCGGTCGCGCCGCCGGTGAGCGACGTCAGGGGCGGGAGGGCGTGGCCCGGTGCGTCGGTGACCGTGGGGTCGCCGGGGGCGCTCACGACGCGACCCCGGCGACGAGCCGGGCCACCTCGCGGCCCAGGGCGGAGGGCTCGACGTGGTGCACCCCGACCTGGGACACCCCCGAGTCCACGTGGGGACGCAGGGTGCGCCAGCCGTCGCTGAAGAGCAGCCAGCTCACCCAGCCGACCTTGCGACGGCCGTCGTCGCCCTGGCCGGAGACCACGGCGCGCAGGCGTCCGACCACCCCGGAGTGCAGCAGCTGCACCTGCTCACGGGCGTCGGCGCCCTCCGGCACGCGCATGTGCGGCAGGTGACGGCGCAGCAGCTCCTCGGTGAGCCGGGGGGCGTCGGTGCGGCGCGCCACGCCCACGCCGAGCATGAGCTCGTGGGGCAGGGTGAGGTCGCGCGCCGGCGGCGTGGGCGCCAGGGCGCTGGTGACCGCGGCGACGCGGGCCAGCTCCGCGGCCCACGAGCGGTCGTCGAACCAGCCGATCTCCACCTGCGCGCCCGCGGTCGCGACCGCGGTGACCCGCCCCGCGCGCCGGCGGTGCCAGGCGCGCAGCTGGACGTCGGTCGACCCACCCGGCCCGGCGCCGTCACCCGGGGCGGCGCCCGTCGTCGGGCGGCGCACGACGAGGTCGAGGTCGACCGCGGTCTCGGGGCGGGCCAGCACGTCGAGGGCGCCGGGCAGCTCCGGGAAGAGCCGGCCCGAGGCGTCGACCAGGCCGAGCCCGCCGAGCTCCTCCCACGGGTCGGTCGTGTCGTCGGGGTCGTGGGGCGGCACGGGCGCCGGACGCATCGAGCCGTCGAGGGTCCGGTCGGGGCCGGTGCGGCGGGCGACCTGCCACGGCATCGGTGACTCCAGGCGCCGGCCCAGGGCCTCGGCCGCGCGCCGCGAGACCCGCACCCGGCGCGGATCCTCGCTCTCCTGGCCGGCTCCGGCTCCGGCTGCGGCTGCGGGTCCGGCCCCGTGCTCGGCCCCGGCGCCGTCGAGACGGCCGAGGTCGATCCGGGTCGTCATCAGGCCGCGCTCCCGAGGCCGGGCAGCAGGCCCGGCAGCTCCAGGTCGAGCCAGTCGCGGTGGCCCGGGGGCGGTGGGGTGATCCGCTCGAGCCGGTCGGCCAGTCCTCCGGTCCAGTCGTCGAGCCGCCCGCCGAGCGGGTCCAGCCAGTCGTCGGCGCGCTCGCGCACCGCGTCGAGGAGCCCGGCGAGGCGGCGCTCGGCCGCGGCGATGAACTCGCGCAGCCGGTCGACCTCGCGGGCGTGGCGCTCGAGGGCCTCGGCGGCGGCGTCGTGGAGGGCGGCCGTGCGCCGCAGGTCGCCCGCCCGCTGCCGGGCCCGTTCGCGCACGGCGTCGGCGGCGACGCCGGTCCAGGCGGTGGCCTCCGCCCGACCCACCAGCCGGTCGGCCTCGGCGCGGACGTCGCCCGCCACGTCGCGCATGCGGCGGGCGAGACCGAGGAGGGCCGAGGGGTCGCCGTACATCGTGGACCTCCGAGGGGGGGTGGGCGGTGGGCCTGGTGCCGTGGCAGGACCGTGCCCGACCTCGACGGCGCGGAAACGTCACGGGCGCAGGGCTGTGGAGAGCCGGTCGAGGCCCTCCTCGACCACGGCGGTGGGGCCAGCGAAGCTCAGCCGCACCGAGCGGTGGCCCTCGACCACGTCGAAGTCGACGCCCGGGGCCACGCCCACGCCGGTGCGGGCGAGCAGGTCGCGGGCGAAGGTCATGGAGTCGTCGGTGAGGTGGGAGACGTCGGCGTAGACGTAGAACGCCCCGTCGGCGGGCGCGAGGCGGCTCAGTCCCAGCCGCGGCAGCCCGTCGAGCAGCAGCCGCCGGTTGTGGGCGTAGCGCTCCACGTGGGCGTCGAGCTCGGCGTAGGTCTCCTCGGTGAAGGCCGCGAGGCACGCACGCTGGGCGAGCACGGGCGGGCAGATGGTGAAGTTGCCGGTGAGCACGTCGACGGCGCGCCGCAGGTCGCGCGGCACGAGCATCCAGCCGATGCGCCACCCGGTCATGGAGAAGTACTTGCTGAAGCTGGAGAAGACCACGGCCTGGCGGCTGGTCTCCCACGCCGAGCGGGCCAGCCGGGCCTGCGGGCCCTGCTCGAGCGGGGCGTACTCGATGCCGTGGTAGATCTCGTCGGAGATCAGCCGCACCCCGTGCTCCTCGGCCCAGCGGGCGAGGGCGGCGAGCTCCTCGGGCAGCAGCATGGTGCCGGTGGGGTTGGCGGGGCTGGCCACCACCAGGCCCGAGAGCCCCACCTCGGCGTGCAGCGCGTCGAGCTGCTCGACCGTGGGCTGGAAGCGGGTCTCCGGGCCGGTCGCCACCTCGACGACCTCGCAGCCGAGCGCCGTGAGCACGTTGCGGTAGCAGGGGTAGCCCGGGCGCGCGATCGCCACGCGGTCGCCGTGCTCGAAGGCGGCGAGGAAGGCGAGCAGGAAGCCGCCGCTGCTCCCGGTGGTGACGACGACGTCGTCGGCCTCGACGTCGATGCCGTGGGTGCGCCGGTGGTGGCCCGCGATGGCCTCGCGCAGCTCCAGCACCCCGGTGGCCGGGGTGTAGCCCAGCGGGTCGCCCGACCCGAGCAGCCGCACGGCCTCGGCGGCGACCGGGCCGGGGGCGCCGGTGCTGGGCTGGCCGGCCAGCAGGTCGACGAGGTCGCCGTGGGTGCGCCGGCGCTCCGCCGCCGCGGCCAGCATGTCCATCACGTGGAAGGGGGGTACGGCGGCGCGGCTGGCCACCTGCATCCGGTCGGTCACCCTGCGACCCTAGAAGGGGACCCCAGTGGGGACCCTGGAGGGCGTCCGGGAGCGGTCGCGGCGCTCCGCGGCGGTCTCCCGCGCCGATAGACTGCGTGCCCGCCACCCCACGCGCAGAGGTGACATGACCTTCGACGTCCACCAGCTCGACCAGTTCGTGCTGGTCGGCTCGGCCGTCACGCTCCTGGCGATCCTGGCCGTGCGGATCTCCTCGCGCGCCGGGCTGCCCAGCCTGCTGTTCTACCTGCTGATGGGCGTCGCGCTCGGCGAGGCCGGCCTCGGCATCGGCTTCGAGGACGCCGAGCTGGCCCACGCCCTCGGGTTCGCGGCCCTGGCCGTCATCCTGGCCGAGGGCGGGCTCACCACCAGCTGGCGCGAGGCGCGACCGGTGATGCGCCTGGGCCTGTCGCTGGCCACGGTCGGCGTCGCGGTCTCGGTCGCGGTGGTCGCCGTCGGGGCGCACTACGTGCTGGGCCTGCCGTGGGAGCTGGCCGTGCTGCTGGGTGCGGTGTGCTCGCCCACCGACGCCGCCGCGGTGTTCTCGGTGCTGCGGGTCGTGCCGCTGCCCCGCCGGCTCACCGGCACCCTGGAGGCCGAGTCGGGCCTCAACGACGCCCCCACGGTGGTGCTGGTCACCCTCATCTCGACCGGGGCGGTCGGCGAGCACCCGCCGCTGGCGGTGCTCGCGATCATCGTCTTCGAGCTCGCGGTCGGTGTGGCCCTGGGGCTCGCTGCGGGCTTCGGCGGCGCCTGGACGATGCGCCGCGCCGCCCTGCCCTCCTCCGGTCTCTACCCCCTGGCCGTGCTCTGCCTGACCTTCCTGGCCTACGGCGGCGCCACGGCGCTGCACGGCAGCGGCTTCGCGGCCGTCTACGTCGCCGCGCTCGTGCTCGGCAACTCCGAGCTGCCCCACCGCGCGGCCACCCGGTCCTTCGCCGAGGGCGTCGCCTGGCTGGCCCAGATCGGACTCTTCGTCATGCTCGGTCTGCTGCTCTCGCCGGGCCGCATCGACGCCGCGACCGTGGGTCTGGCGGTGGTGGCCGGGTTGCTGCTGACCTTCGTGGCCCGACCGCTGTCGGTGGCGGTGAGCGCCCTGGCCCAGCCGATGCCGCCGCGGCAGCTGGCCTTCCTGTCCTGGGCCGGACTGCGCGGTGCCGTGCCGATCGTGCTGATGACCATCCCGCTGTCGGAGGGGGTCGAGGGGGCCGAGCGGCTCTTCGACATCGTGTTCGTGATGGTGGTGCTCTACACCCTCCTCACCGGGCCGACCCTGCCCTGGGTGGCGCGCGTGCTGCGGGTCGCCCGCCGCTCCGAGCCGCGCGACCTCGAGCTCGAGGCCGCGCCCCTCGAGCGGGTGGCCGCCGACCTGCTCCAGATCACCATCAGCCCGGTCTCGCGCCTGCACGGCGTGGAGGTGGGCGAGCTGCGGCTGCCCGTGGGGGTGTCGGTGTCGATGGTCATCCGCGACGGCCGGACGCTCGTGCCCGACCCGCGCACGGTGCTGCGACGCGGCGACGACCTGCTCGTCGTGACCCCGCGCAAGCAGCGCGAGCTCACCGAGGAGCGGCTGCGCCTGGTCAGTGCCTCGGGCCGCCTGGCGCGGTGGAGCAGCCCGGAGCAGGGTCCGCGGGGCTGAGCCGCCGGTCAGGCGTCGGGCGGCACGCAGACGGTGGCGTCGCCGCGGACCTTGACCTGCTGCTTGCCCGGCAGGAGCTCGTCGAAGTCGTCGCCGACGACCACGACGACGCCGTCGACCGGGGCGTCGCGGCGCACGACCTCGGTGTCGGCGCCGAGGTGGGTCCGCACCAGCCGCACCGCGGGGTTGGTGGGGTCGTCGGTCCAGATCTGGGCGCGGGCCACGTCGGCGTCGCCCGGCGCGTCCTGACCGCTGCCCCGGGCGAAGCCGGCGTCGACCAGTCCCTGCAGCGTCCGCCCCGCCAGTCCCGAGCGGTCGCCGGCGTTGAGCACGCTGACGAGGACCTGGGCGCTGCTCAGCGTCGAGCCCCGGGCCACGTCGGTCTCGACGCAGGCGCTCGAGGAGGCCTCGTCGGAGTCGGAGAAGGGGGCGGTGACGGCCGAGAGGCCCCACGCCGCCCCGGCCACGAGCAGGACGGCGAGCACGGTCAGCGTGATCGCCGAGCGGGCCTGGGCGCTGTTCACGACGCGGTCCCCGCGCCGGTCCCGGCCACGGCGTGCACGCGCGCGTGCAGCACGGTGCGCTGCTGGAGCGCCGCGCGCAGCGCGCGGTGCAGACCATCCTCGAGGTAGTACTCCCCGCGCCACTCCACGACGTGGGCGAACAGGTCGCCGTAGAAGGTGGAGTCCTCGTCGAGGAGCGCTGCGAGCTGGAGGGTGTCCTTGGTGGTCACCAGCTGGTCGAGGCGCACCTGGCGCGGCGGCACGTCGGCCCAGCCGTGCGAGGACAGGCCGTGGGCGGGATAGGGACGGCCCTCGCCCACGCGCTTGAAGATCACGCCGCGACTATAACCAGCCCGACGTGCGCCGTGGCCGCGGCGAGGCGGCCCCGGCGCACCCCGGACGGGTCAGGCCGACCAGCGCAGCGAGTCGTCGACCAGGTCGGCGAGGGCGTTGACGCCCCGCAGGTCGGCGCGCTCGCCCATGAGGCGGGCGAGGGCCTGCGAGTGGCGGGTCTTGAGGTCGCGCTGCTGGCGCGCACGCTCGAGGTCCCGGTCGGACACGGTGGGGTTCTCCATCATCGGCCTCCCTGACTGGTGCCTGTCGGCGTGACCGGGACCCGTGTCCCGGTCGGAGGCTCCAGCGTGGGGTGCGTCGATGGCCGCACTGTTGAGCGCGGGTTACGAGCAGGTCTCACGTGCCGTGACGTACGACTCGCGGTCGACCGCGCCGTTCCGCCCCGCCCGCGGCCGTCGTGTGCTGCCGACGGTCACGGGACGGGCGCGGGACGGGCGCGGGGCCCTACAGGGTGGGCTCGCTCCAGGCGTTCTGGATGACCTCGACGCCGCGGTCGCGGGTGACCAGGCGGGCCCGGCCGGCGGGGGCGGGCAGCGGCCGCAGGTTGCGGATGAGCGGCCCCTCGTCGGGGCTGCCCGAGAGCAGCATGCCCGGCATGGCCAGGTCGCGCAGCGACTGGATGACCGGCTCGTAGAGCGAGCGCGAGGCGCCGCCGGAGCGGCGGGTCACCACGACGTGCAGACCCACGTCGCGGGCCTGGGCGAGCATCGGCTGCAGCGCCTGGAGCGGGGAGCTCTGCTGGGTGGCGACCAGGTCGTAGTCGTCGACGAGCAGGAACACCTCCGCGCCGGCCCACCAGCTGCGGTTGCGCAGCTGGTCGGGGGTGACGTCGGGTCCGGGGATGCGGTTCTCGAGGTAGGTCGCGAGGTCCTTGAGCACCGGCGTGGCCTGGGTGGCCGAGGTCATGTAGTTGAGCAGGTAGTCCTCGGGCACCTCCCCGAGCAGCGAGCGGCGGTAGTCGACGAGGAAGATCTGGGCCTGCCGGGGCGTGCGGGTGCGCACGATCTCTTGGGCGTAGGTGCGCAGCAGGGCGCTCTTGCCCGACTGGCCGTCGCCGAAGACCAGCAGGTGGGGCTCGGCGTCGACGTCGAGCCCCACCGGGGCCAGCTCCTTCTCGTTGATGCCGAGCAGGATCGGCCCGCCGGGCTTCTCGGCCGCGGGGTCGACCTCGGCGAGACCGGCGAGGCGGCGCACCTGCTCGAGGTCGATCCGCTCCGGCAGCAGCCGCAGCTTGGGACCCGCAGGGCCGGTCCAGGCGTCGGCCACCCGGGTGATGAGGTCGTCGACCCCGTCGCCGAGGTTGTCGGCGGAGGCGTCGCCGTCGATGCGGGGCAGCGCGCCGAGGAAGTGCAGCTTGCTGCTGACCAGGCCACGGCCGGGCCGACCGGCCGGCACGAGGGCGGCCACCTTGCGGTCGATCTCGGAGTCGATGTGGTCACCCAGCTTGAGCTCCAGGCGCGTGCCGAGCACGTCGCGCATCGCGGCGCGCATGTCCGACCAGCGCGCGGCGCCCAGCAGCATGTGCAGGCCGAAGGTCAGGCCGCGCCCGGCGAGCTGCTGGAGCTCGATCTCGATGTCGTCGAAGTCGGCGCGCAGCGTGCTCCAGCCGTCGACGACGAGGAACACGTCGCCGTAGCCGTCGTCGGCACGGCCCTGGGCGCGGCGGCTGCGGTAGGTCTCGATGGAGTCGATGCCGTGCGCGCGGAAGTAGGCCTCGCGCCGGTCCACGATCCCGACGACCTCGGCGATGATGCGCCGGATCACGTCGGGCTCGGAGCGCGTCGCGACCCCCGAGACGTGGGGCAGGCGGGCCAGCGGGGTGAACGTGCCGCCGCCGAAGTCGAGCACGAAGAATTGCGACTCGGTCGGCGTGGTGGTCAACGCCATGCTGGTCACGACGCTGCGCAGCAGGGTGCTCTTGCCCGAGCGCGGCCCGCCGACGACCACGACGTGGCCGGCGGCGCCGGTGAGGTTGACGGTGAGGGTGTCGCGGCGCTGCTCGCGCGGGCGGTCGACGGTGCCGAGGGGGATCGTGAGGCCGGGCAGCTCGCGCCAGCGGCGCGAGACCAGGCCGAGCTCGGGATCGGCCTCCAGGTCGCCGAAGAGCTGGTCGAGGGTGTCGGGCACGTCGAGCGGCGGCAGCCAGACCTGGTGGGCCTCGGGGCCGTGCCCGACCATGCGGTCGACCGCGATGTCGAGCAGGGACTTCTGCTGGCCCTCCTGCTTGGCCGCGGGCCGCGGTGCCTCCTCCGGCTCGGGTGCGCTCGGCACCTCGAGCATCTGCACCTCGGAGACGGTGAAGGGCAGGATCCCCTGCACGTGGCCGCCCTCGTCGCGGATCACCCGGGTGCGACCCGACGGCGGGCCCGAGACGTAGGCGGCCTTGAAGCGCACCATGCTGGTCGGGTCGGGCTTGAGGTAGCCCAGGCCGGGCACGGCCGGCAGCTCGTAGGCGTCGGGCACGCCGAGCACCGCACGGGACTCCTGGGCGCTGAAGGTGCGCAGGCCCACGCGGTAGGACAGGTGCGACTCCAGGCCGCGCAGCCGGCCCTCCTCCAGGCGCTGGGAGGCCAGCAGCAGGTGCAGCCCCAGCGAGCGGCCGAGGCGGCCGATGGCCACGAAGAGGTCGATGAACTCCGGCTTGGCCGAGAGCATCTCGGAGAATTCGTCGACCACGATGAAGAGCGAGGGCATCGGCTCGAGGTCCTCGCCGGCGGCGCGGGCCTTCTCGTAGTCGCGGATCGAGGCGTAGTTGCCGGCGGCGCGCAGCAGCTCCTGGCGGCGCACCATCTCCCCCGACAGGGCGTCCTGCATGCGGTCGACGAGGGTGAGCTCCTCGGAGAGGTTGGTGATGACCGCGGAGACGTGGGGCATCTCCGACATGCCGGCGAAGGTCGCGCCGCCCTTGAAGTCGACCAGCACGAGGTTGAGCTGCTCGGGGGAGTGGGTCATCACGAGACCGAGCACCAGCGTGCGGAGGAACTCCGACTTGCCCGATCCCGTGGCCCCGATGCACAGGCCGTGGGGTCCCATGCCCTGCTGCGCCGACTCCTTGATGTCGAGGTGCACCAGCCCTCCGCCCTCGCCGTTGCCGATCGGCACCCGCAGCCGGTCGCGCGCGGGCCGGGCGCGCCAGGCCACCGCGGGGTCGAAGGTGTGCACGTCGCCGAGCGAGAGCAGCTCCATGAAGTCGGTCGGCCCGGTGATCTCGCCGCCGGAGGGCGCGGCGTCGCCGCCGGTCGCGGCCACCGTGTGCAGCGGGGTCAGGCGCCGCGCGAAGGCCTCCGCGGTGGCCAGGTCGCACTGGTCGGCGCGCGCCCGGATGGGCTCCTCGCGCAGGCGCAGCGCCTCCACCGGCACGCGGCCGTCGGCGCCGACCTCGCCGCCGAAGAGCAGTCGCAGGCTGCTGGCGTCGTCCATCTCGTCCCACCGCGAGGGCAGGTCGAGCACCGTCACGCCGTGCAGGCCGTCGGGTGGGATGACGTGGTTGCCCGGAGGCAGCGTGGCGCCGTCGAGCACCAGCAGCAGGTGGGGCGTGGCCGGCCGCTCGTCGGCCCCGAAGCGGGGCCGGTCGGAGAGGTCCTCGGGCAGCAGGGCCGCGAGGTCGTCGAGGGAGGTGCTGACCATGCGCATCGGCCCGACGGCGTCGGTGGCCCGCGGGCTCAGGCTGTGGGGCAGCCACTTGACCCAGTCCCAGTGGGCCAGGGTGCGCTCGGAGGCCAGGACCGCCACCACGAGGTGGTCCGGCGACTGGAACGCCGTGGCCGAGCAGATCAGCGCCCGGGCCAGCGCGCGGGTGGGGTCGTCGGGCCCGCACAGCTCGAGGCGGTCGAAGGCGCGCAGGTCGACCGACGCCGGGAGGTCGGGCTGCAGCCGGTGCACGACGAGCAGACGGTGCAGCGCGGAGGCGGCGGCCGGGTCGACCTGGTCGATCGGCGCCGACTCGGGCGGCACCAGCTCGAGCCCGAGCGGCTGGGCGCACACTCCGTACCGGACGTGGAGGAACTGGGGGTCGGCGGTGCCGTGCTCCCAGACCCGCGAGCGCTCCTCGGCGATCGCGGGCAGCGAGGAGGGCTCGGGGTGGTGCCAGGTCAGCGCGCGGCGCTGCTGGTCGGCGGCGTCGCGGGCGATCTTGCGCACGCCGGCGAGGTAGCGCAGGTACTCGGTGCGCGAGCCCGTCACGCTCTGGGCGCGCTGCTTCCGCTGCCGGTCGATCTGCACGACGATGAAGCCGAGGGTGGCGAAGAGGAACATGCCGGCCGCGATGTAGGAGCGCCCGCCGGTCTGCCCGCCCATGCTGGCCACCAGCACGATCGAGCCGAGGCTGCCGAGCATCGGGATCGCGTTCATCAGGACGCCGCCGGCGCCCTCGCTGTCCTCGATCTCGGGCGGGGCCTGCAGGACGATCTGACCGGAGGGCATCTCCGGCTCCTCGAGCCGGTGCCCGCGCAGCGTCGTGGTCAACGAGGTCCCCTCGGGGTCGGTCTGGCCGGGTGACGGGGCTCCGACCGGGGTCGCGCCGCGCGACCGGGTGGGGTGGTCGGGCTGGGGTCCAGCGATGATAGGCGCCGCACCGCCGACCGACTACCCTGCGTGCGACCGGGCCAAACCGCCCGGGCACGCCCCCTGGTCCGGCGCCGGCCGGGGGGCCCGGGCGCCAGGCGCGTGGAGCAGCCGTGGCCGGAGCGAGCAGCAACGTCGGTGACAGCGTCGCGCTGACCGTGCACGGGCCCCGCGGGTCCCTCGACCTGGTCGTGCCCACGGCGGTCACCGTGCTCGACGTCGCCCGGGAGTACGCCACCCAGGCCGGTCTGGCCGACGTGCCGCCGCTGGGCACCCACCGCGGCGCCACCCTCGAGCCCGGCGCCTCCCTCGCCGGGTCGGGCGTGCGGGCCGGCGACGTGCTCGTCGCCCTCACCGCCCCCACCACGGCCCCCTCGCCCTCCCGGTCACGGCGCGGCTCCACCGGACCCTCCGACGCGCCCGGCGCCCTGGCGGTGGTCTGGCTGGCGCTCGCCGCGGCGACCGCGGTGCTGGCGGGGCTGCTCGCCACCCGCGCCGACGGCACGACCCGCGACCTCACGGTGGGGCTGCTGGTCGCCGCCGCCGTGGTCGGCGTGATGCCCGTCGGTCGTCTCGCGGGCCACCGTGCCCTGGCCGCCCCGGTCTTCGCCGGCGCCGCCGCGCTCGCGGTCGTCTGGGACCCCGAGCCGGCCCGGCTGCCCACGGTCATCGGCCTCGCCGCCCTCGTCGCGGCCCTCACCGCGGCGGTGGGCCGCTCGCTCGACCAGCGGCAGGAGGAGGGGCTGCGCGTCTGGATCGTCGTGGGCTCCCTGGTCTTCGTGCTCGCCACCGGCTGCGCGCTGGTCGGCTTCGAGCCGCCGGTGGTCTGGTCACTGCTGCTCGTCGTGGCCGTGCTGGCCCCCCGCTTCGTCCCCGCCTACGCCGTGGACGTGCCCGACCAGCTGCTCGTCGACCTGGAGCGCCTCGCCGTGAGCGCCTGGTCGGCGCGGGAGCGTCCGCGCGGGCGGCGCGGTCGCACCGTCGTGCGCCCCTCCGCGGTCGAGACCGTCGCCGAGCAGGGCGCCCGCACGCTGACGGCCTGGTCGGCCGCGGTGCTGGTGCTGGTCGCGGTCGCGGCCCCCCTGCTGCTGGCCTCGGCCACCCTGCCGGTCGACCGGGTGGGTGCGCGCGTGCTCGTCGGTCTCAGCGGCGCCGCCCTGCTGCTGGCGGCCCGCAGCTACCGCCACGTCGCGGCGCGGGCCCTGCTGCGGTGCGCAGGCCTCGTGTGCTGGCTCGTGCTGCTCGTCGCGCTCGTCGGGGCGCTGCGCGAGGGCGCCGGCACCCTGCTCGCGGTCGGGTCCGTGCTGCTGGCCGCGCTCGTCGTGCTCGTCGCCGTCGCGACGGGCCGGGGGTGGCGCTCGGCCTGGTGGTCGCGGCGGGCCGAGGTGGCCGAGGGTCTCGTGGGGGCCGGGGCGCTGGCCAGCGTCGTGGTCGCGGTCGGGATCTTCCGCGTGCTCTGGGAGAGCATCAACCTGCCCGGCTGACCCGTCGTGGGGACCTGGCGCGAGGGCCGCGCCGCCACGGCGAGCCGCGCCCGACACGCCCCTGCGGCCGGGGTCCTGCACAGGTCTGCGGCGGGCCAGGTTTAGCCCCAGGGGCCCCGGGTAGACCGATGCGTGTCCGCCACCGGCGCCGCGCAGGACGTCACAGCGCTCGTCCCGCGTCGCTCCGGTCCCGGGCCCCGGACCACGGCACAGCGACACCCCCACCCCCGCGCGGCGAGACGGCCGCACCCCCGAAAGAAGGAGTTGGCATGTCCAACGAGTACGGCCAAGGCGAAAAGGTCCTCTCCCGCGCAGCCGGCATGGTTGCGGAGGCCAAGGGCGACTTCGACAACATCTCCAAGACCCTCATGGGCAACGTCGAGCAGCTCAAGTCCCAGTGGGGCGGCCAGGGCTTCCGCGCCTTCGACACGCTCTCGCAGGAGTGGCAGGCCAAGCAGAACAAGATCCTGAGCGCGCTCAACGTCTTCGAGTCCAACCTCCAGACCACGGAGAAGGACAACGTCGCCACCGACGAGTCGCAGTCCTCGACCATGGCGTCCATCAGCGCCGGCCTCGACGCCGCTCCCGGCGTCTGACCCCCCACAGACCACAGCAAGGAGACACAGCCATGTCGCTCGACGGAATCAAGGTCAACCACGCCGGACTCGACACCGGTGCGCAGGACCTCGCCACCGGCGTGAAGAACATCGAGAACCGCCTGCAGCAGCTCGAGGACGAGCTCAGCGAGCTCAAGGGCGCCTGGGTCGGCAACGCCCGCCTCGCCTACGACGACGCCAAGCGCAAGTGGGACCAGGCCATCCTGGAGATGAAGGACCTGCTCGCCCGCACCAGCAACGCCGTCGCCACCGCCAACACCGAGTACCGCGAGGCCGACAAGCGCGGCGCCGGCCTCTTCGGCGGCTGAGCCCAGCACCCACCCCGAGGGGGTCGGCACCGTCCGGTGCCGGCCCCCTCGTCGTGCCGTCCGCCCCCGTCGCGCGGCACCGCTAGCATCACTGCCGGTCTGGACCGGGGAGTCCGCGGACCACCACGGGGTAGACCGGTGGGCGATCGACCCAGCGCACAGCACCGGAGGGACCTCCGGTGAGGAGAAGGAGACGCCGATGAGCCAGGCGCCAGTGAGCGCGACCGGCCTGGTGCGCGTGACCGTCGCCTCCGGCACCCGCCGGGTCGACCTGGTCCTGCCCGGCTCGGTGCCCGTGGCCGAGCTCGTGCCCGAGCTGGCCCGCAGCGTCGGCCTGCTCGACGCCCTCACGGTCTACGGCGGCTACCGCGTCGTGACCGCGGAGGGTCGCGAGCTGGCCCCCGACTCGGGCCTGGTGATGCAGGGCGTCGAGGACGGCGGCCTGCTCACCGTCACGGCCGGCATCGACGCCCCCGCGCCCCGGGTCTACGACGACGTCGTCGAGGCGATGACCGACGTCGTCGAGCGCGACCTCAAGCCGTGGTCGCCCGCCTCGGGACGCCGCACGGCGCTGAGCGCCTCGGGGCTGCTGATGGCCCTCGGCGCCGTGGCGCTGCTCGTGCAGAGCGACGCCCGGCTGGCCGGCACCGCGGCCGCCGTGGTCGCCGCCGTGCTGGTGGCGGGCGCGGTGGTGCTCTCCCGCGCGCAGCGCGAGGCCGAGGCCGCCGTGGCCGTGGCGTGGATGGGCTGCCTCTACGCCGCCGTGGCCGGGCTGGTGCTCGCGGAGTCGGCGTACGACGCTCCCTCGGCGGTGGTCAGCGCCGGTGGCGCGGCCCTCGTGGCCGGGCTGGTCGCGCTGGTGGGGCTGGGGGAGGGGCGCACGCTGGTGCTGCCGCCGGTGGTGGTGGGGGCCGTCTTCGTGGCCACCGGCCTGCTGATCCGGGTCGCCGACCTCGACACGGCGGTGGTGCTGACCACCGCGATGGCCTTCGTCGTGCTGGCCGGCAGCGTCTTCCCGTGGCTGGCCCTCGGGCTGACCGGCACCACCGTCGAGCAGATCTACTCCGTCGCCGACATCACGACCGACCCCGACGAGATCGACCCCGTGCGCGTGAGCGCCGACGCCCGCGTGGCCCACGAGATCCTGGTGGCCATCTCGGCCACGGTGGGCCTGCTGCTGGTGCTGGTCGTGCCGCTGGCGGTCGGGCTCGGCCTGTCCGGCACCCTGCTGGCCGTGGTGGCCTGCCTCGTGGTCATGCTCCGCACCCGCCAGTACCGCACCGGCTCCGAGGTGCTGGTCGGCCTGGTCAGCGGCATCGTGGGGCTCGGCGCGGTCGCGCTCTCGCTGATGTACCTCCAGCCCGAGTGGCGGCCCACGACCGCGGTCGTCCTGGCCGCCGCGGGCGCCGTGCTGCTGGCGGTGACCCTCCTGCCCCGCACCCCGTCGGTGCGCGGCGGCCGCTTCGGCGACGTGGTCGAGACCGTGGCGCTGCTGGCGATGCTCCCGCTGCTGGTGCTGGCCAGCGGCCTGTTCTCCTCGATCACGGGCTGACCCGGTGGCGACCAAGAAGGACCTCGTCGAGGCCCACGCCTTCAGCCGGCGCCGGCTCGTCACCGCCTTCGTCTCCGGCGCCCCGGGCGGCCGCGAGGTCGAGCCGGCGCGGCCGGGCCGCACCCTCATCGGTGGCGCGGCGCTCGCCGTGCTCCTGGTGGCCGGTGCCGCCATCACGGGCATCTTCACCGACCGCACCCCCGAGGGCTGGGACGAGCCGGGGCTGCTCATCTCTGAGGACGAGGGAGCCTCCTACGTCGTGCTCCTCGACGGCGAGGGCAACCCCGAGGCGCGCCCGGTCGACAACGTGGTCTCCGCGCGCCTGGCGCTGCAGGGGCAGCTCGACGAGCCCACCACCATCGCCCAGGACACCATCGACACGCTGCCGCTCGGGCCGGAGATCGGCATCCTCCAGGGGCCCGAGACGCTGCCGGGCTCCGACGAGATGGTCGAGAGCGGGTGGACGGCCTGCACCGGCCCGGCCAAGGCGCTCCAGGTCGACGTCTCCGCGCGACCAGACGCCACCCCGATCGGCGAGGGTCAGGCCTTCGTGGTCAAGAGCGAGGGCGAGGTCTGGGTGGTCGCGACCGCCCCGGCCACCGTCGACACCCCGGCCCAGGCCTACCGGTACCTGCTGTCGATGGACAACGGCCGCGACTTCTTCCTCAACGAGTTCGGGCTCTCCACCCAGGCCCAGGCCACCGCGGTCAGCGGCGACTGGCTGCAGCTCTTCCCCGAGGGCGCCCCCCTCGACCTCGACTCCTTCGACGTCGGCGAGGTCGGCGGCGAGGTGCCCGGGCTCTCCCGCGCCGAGGGCGTGGCCGGCGACTACGTCGCCACCGACGACGGTGGCGGCTACGTCCTCACCAGCGACGGTCCCGGCCTGCTCGACCCCTTCGCGCTCGCCGTCTACGCCAACGCCGCGCGCGGCACCGACCGCGAGCCGCTCGACATCGCTCCGCCCGACGTGGACCAGAACCGCGACGTCTACGCCGGTGCGCGCTGGCCGACGGCGGCGCCGGAGCAGGCCGTGCCCAGCGGCCAGTGCGCGCTGCTGGAGACCGACCCCGAGGGCGCCCCCCGCGCCCAGGCCTACGCCGAGCCGGGCGAGGACGCCAGCGCGGCCGACCTGCCGCGGGCCGAGCGCGACGTCAGGGTCGAGCCCGGCGCGGGCGCCATCTTCGTGGTGGGCGACTGGTCGGGCGCGCCCAGCACCAGCACCTTCGTCGTCGACTCCACCGGCACGGCCTTCAACCTCGAGGGTCCCGACACCCTGACCTACCTCGGCTACGGCGACATGACCCTGCCGGTCGTGCCCGACGCGTGGCTCGACATGTTCGACACCGGTGTCGTCCTCTCGCCCGAGCTGGCCCTGTGCCCGCCGCAGAGCGTCGAGGAGGCCACGGAGTGCGCGTGACCCGGCGGTCCGCCCGGGCCGGCTCGACGAGCAGGCCCGAGCGGCGGCACCGCTCGCGGGTCGTGGTCGGCGGGCTCGCCGTCACCGCGCTGCTGGGCACGCCGCTGCTGCCGCCGCCGGCCGGGGCCGCCAGCCCCTTCGGGCAGGGCTGCGACCAGGCCTTCGAGGAGGGCACGGAGGTCAGCGAGCCCCTGACCGGCGACAGCCTGCCCCTCGAGGCGATGGGCGTGCCGGCGGCGCAGGAGGAGCTCGCCGCCCGGGGCGTCGAGCCCGGGGCCGGGGTCACCGTGGTGGTGCTGGACTCGGGCGCCGTCGAGGTCCCCGCGGTGCCGGCCGGCGCCGTGCTGCCGAGCCAGGCCGGCGGCGGACGCCCGCTCGACCACCGCGGCACGACCTTCGCCGGCATCGTGGCCGGGGCCTCGTTCACCGAGGAGGGCGCCGAGCGGCCGACCCCGATCGGCATCGCCCCGGGGGCGCAGGTGGTCTCGGTGCGGGTGCTCGACGACGTCGACCCCGACGCCGAGGGCGTCGGGGCGACGACCGCGGCCCTGACCGCCGGGCTGCGCTCGGTGCTGCCGCTCGTGCGCGCCGCCGACCGGACGGTGGTGGTCGCGGTGCCCGTGGCGGTGCCGCGGGACCGCGCGCTCGAGGCCGCCGCCGAGGAGCTGTGGGACGCCGGGGCGATCGTGGTGGCCGGGGTCGGCGACCGCCCGGTCGTCGACGAGGCGCGCCCCGACAGCGCCGACGTGCCGCTGGCGCGGCCGTCGGCCACCGAGGACGCCGCCGACGTGCTGGGCCCGGCCGGCGCCGGGCACGTCGTGGGCGTCGCCGCCACCGACGTCGCCGACCCGCTGCGCTCCTCCGCCGTCGACGTCGCCGCCCCCAGCGTGGGCGCGTTGTCGTGGGCGGCCAACGGTGCCCCCTGCATCGCGCCGGGTCCCTCGACCACGATCGCGACCGCGGAGGTGGCGGGGGTGCTGGCCCTGCTGGTCTCGCGCTTCCCCGGCGACTCCCCGCAGCAGCTCGTCGACCGCCTGGTCGGCACCGCCGCCGGACGCGCCGACGTCGCGTCGCGGCTCACGGGGGCCGGGCTGGTGCAGGCCGCCGAGGCGGTCACCCGGCCGCTGCTGCCGCAGCGCTCGGGCACCTCGGGGGAGACCACCGTGGCCCGTGACACCGCCAGTGCGCTGGCCCCGCCGCCGGTGAGCGACCCGCTGGCCGGGGCGCGCGACGAGGCGCTGTGGTGGGGGTTGCTCGGAGGCGGCGGCCTCTTGCTCGCGCTGGTGCTGCGACCCGTGCTGGCCCGCCGCCGCTGACGGTCGGCCGGGAGCCCTGCCGGTCGGACGGGGCCGGCCGGGTCAGGAGCGGCCGGGTCAGGTGCGGTCGGGTTCCTGGCTCCCACCGGGCGGGCTCGGGTCGGCCGGCGGGGGTGACGCGGTCAGCAGCATCGGCACCGCCGTGCGCAGGGCGGCGGGCAGCGCCGAGATCGTCACCAGCGCCACGAAGCCGCTGATCATCTTGTCGCCCAGCGACACCATCAGGTTGGCGACCGCGAGGGCGGCGAGCGAGGGGACGCCGAGGTCGAGCACCGAGTCGGTGACCATGTCGCCGCCGTTGCCGGTGCCGCCGTCGAAGCGCCAGACGAGGATGGGCACGGCCACGGCCGAGCAGGCCGCGGCGACGAGCACGTTGAGCGCCAGGAACCGCGGCAGGCTGCGGCCCAGGCCCCACCGCCGCGCGCCGTAGCCCCAGACCAGCGCACCGGCCACGTTGACCAGCGCGAAGGGCACCGACGAGGGGCCGCTCTCGGCCACGCCCAGCAGGTTGGTGGCCAGGCCCACCGCGGCGCCGCGCCACGGCCCGAGTGCCAGCGCCGCGATCGCGGTGCCGACCATGTCCAGGTGCACCGGCAGCTGCAGGAGCTCGACCAGCGAGCGGCCCAGCAGGTTGACGACGACGCACACGACCAGGAGCAGGAGCACCCCACGCGGCGGCACCCCCGCGCCGGCCCCGGACGACGGGTCGGGTCCGGAAGGCGCGGGCGGGGGGTCCACGGGGCGGGCCGTGCCGTCGCCGCCCTCCGCGCCGTCCGCTGCGTCCGCCGCGTCCGCCGCGTCGGGGGCGGAGAGCGCTGGGGGTGCCGGGGGTGCTGGGGACGCTGGGGGCGTGGGTGGCCCGGAGGGTTCCGAGGGGTGGGCCGGGGCGGTCGGCCGCGGCCGCCGGCACTGCTCGACCCACGCGTCGACGCGCTCGTCCTCGGCGCCGAGCGCGTGGGCGATCTCGCGCACGAGCGGGAGGTTGACCCGGGTGCGACCGGTGCGGAAGGCGTCGTAGACGGTGGTGCGGGCGACCCGAGCGGCGTGGGTCGGCGTGCCCGCCGCCTCGCGGGCGCCGCTGACGCGGCGGGCGATCTCGGCGTACGACGGGTCGCCGACCCGGGCGCGCAGGGCCTGGAGCTCCAGGGCCAGACCGTCCCACCGCGAGGGGTCGCCCGACCCGCTGGGCCCCCCGGCCGTGTCCTGCTCCACCGATGGCCCCCCCGAGTGACCTGACGACGTGAGGGCACGCTCCCGGTGGGCCCGCCCGAGGCCGAAGCATACGGCGGTGTCGGGAGTCCCTCCGGCCCGCCGTCCCGGGCGCGGTCCGGCGTGCCGGGGGCCCTGCTGCGGAACCCGACGCTGTCCGGGATCGTCCGAGAAACCGCGTCCGGCCCCGCCGGGGCCCGACTCCGACGTAGAACTGCACCACCGACCCCTCTCCTGCCCCCCTCGCCTCCACCAGACCCGCCCCGGCGACACCGCCGCCCCGTCCGACGAAGGACCCCCCGTGCCGATCTACTCCGTGACCGACGACCGCGGCCGCACCCGCCTCGTCGCGTCGCTTGCCGACGCGCTGCGCCAGGCCGGTGGCAGCCGGCTGACCGACGAGCAGCTGCAGCTGCTGCCGCCGGGTGTGCGCTCGCGGCTGGCCGAGGAGGCGGGGGTGCGCACGGCGATCGCCGAGGAGTTCGCCCCCTTCGCCTCCCAGGCCCGCGAGGTCTGGGACGCCGCGGCGCGCGCCCACCGGGGCCGCTTCGAGGTGCTGCGCGCCTCGCTGCGCCGGCTCGAGGCCGACCACGAGCACTACCGCACCGCCACCGAGGACGCCGCCCAGCTGGTGACGCACCCGGCGGTGGCGACGATGAGCGACGCCGACTTCCGCCGCGCCGCACGGCTCTCGGCGAGCCGGCACGGCTTCGACTGGCAGGCCTACCGCGACCACTTCGAGTGGCACGTCGAGGCCACGGGCAGCCACCCGCGCTCGGCCGCTGCGGTGGTGGCCGAGATGGTGCGCGACACGGTCGCCTTCCACAACGAGGAGCAGATCGGACAGGTGCGTGACCGCGCCTCGCTCGAGCGGCTGCGCGACTGGGCCACGGTGCTGCTCGACACCGCCGAGGCCTTCGGGCTCGACGTCGACGACCTCATCCGCGAGAGCGCGGGCTGAGCGGGCCCCGGAGGCGGTGACCTCGCGGGGGCGGCGGGTGCCGACAGACAGCGACGGCGCCGCACGAGTGCGGCGCCGTCGAGTGGCGGAGGATAGGGGATTCGAACCCCTGAGGGCTGTTAACCCAACCCGCTTTCCAAGCGAGCGCCATAGGCCACTAGGCGAATCCTCCGCGCAGGAGCGTACCCGTGGCGGTCCTCGCGGTGAAATCGCACCCCCGCGGGCGGCTCCGGAAGGGCCCCGGGCCGGGACGGCCGGCCGGTCGCGGGCTCGTGTTGGCGCTGCTGCGGGCCTCACCTACACTCGTGGCCAACCCCCCGTGTGGCGGCATCTCGCCGAACTCCCCCAGGGCCGGAAGGCAGCAAGGGTAAGCGAGCTCTGTCGGGTGCGCGGGGGGCCTTTTCATGCCCGCACGCGGAGGGCGCCGACCGCGTCCGCGCGGGTCGCTCCCGCGGTCGCGCCGCCGCCCGTGGTGGTTGTCGGAGCGGCCGTCTAGGGTCGGGGCGTGGACTCACCGCTCGCCCTCTACCGCCGCTACCGGCCGGAGTCCTTCGCCGAGGTCATCGGCCAGGACCACGTGACCGAGCCGCTGCGCGCGGCGCTGGCCAACAACCGGGTGAACCACGCCTACCTGTTCTCCGGGCCCCGCGGCTGCGGCAAGACCACCTCGGCGCGCATCCTGGCCCGGGCGCTCAACTGCGAGCAGGCGCCCGTCGCCGACCCGTGCGGGGAGTGCGACAGCTGCCGCGACCTGGCCCGCGGCGGCCCGGGGTCGATCGACGTGATCGAGATCGACGCGGCCTCCCACGGCGGCGTCGACGACGCCCGCGACCTGCGGGAGAAGGCCTTCTTCGCGCCCGTGCGCAGCCGCTACAAGGTCTACATCATCGACGAGGCCCACATGGTCACCACGCAGGGCTTCAACGCCCTGCTGAAGCTGGTCGAGGAGCCCCCGCCCCACCTGCGCTTCATCTTCGCGACCACCGAGCCCGACAAGGTGCTGCCGACCATCCGCTCGCGCACCCACCACTACCCCTTCCGGCTGATCCCGCCGCGGCTGCTGTCGTCGTACCTCTCCCAGCTGTGCGAGCAGGAGGGCGTGCCGATCGAGCCGGCGGCGCTGCCCCTGGTGGTCAGGGCGGGTGCGGGCTCGGCCCGCGACACGCTCTCCGTGCTCGACCAGCTCCTGGGCGGCTCGGGTCCCGCCGGTGTCACGCACCAGCTGGCGACCGCCCTGCTCGGCTACACCCCCGACGCGCTGCTCGACGAGGTCGTCGACGCCTTCGCCGCGGCCGACGGCAGCGCGGTCTTCGGGGTGGTGGACAAGGTCGTCGAGACCGGCCAGGACCCCCGCCGCTTCACCGAGGACCTGCTGCGCCGCCTGCGGGACCTCGTCATCGTGGCCGCGGTGCCCGACGCGCCGGCGACCGGTCTGATCGACGTCTCCGAGGACCAGGGCGAGCGGCTGGTGGCGCAGGCCGCACGCTTCGGCAGCGCCGAGCTGACCCGTGCCGCCGACCTCGTGGCCGCGGGACTCACCGAGATGCGCGGCGCGACCGCGCCGCGGCTGCTGCTCGAGCTCATCTGCGCCCGGGTGCTGCTGCCCGCGGCCGACCACTCCACCGAGGGCCTCATGGCGCGCCTCGACCGCCTCGAGCGCCGGGTGGCCATCAGCGGCACCCCCTCGGCAGCGGCCTCGCCGGTGCGCGCGGGCGCGCCCGTCCAGGACCGCCCGCACCGCGAGGCCTCCCGGGTCGAGCCGCCGCTGGAGCCGGAGCCGGTCGCCGCCCCCGACGCCGTCGTGCCCCGCATCAGCTCCGAGGTGGTCGTGCCCCCGGTGGAGGAGTCGGCCGTCCCCGGCACGGAGCACGAGCGCGCGCCGGCGCCGCCGCGCCGGCCCGAGCAGCCCGCCGGGCCGCCCGCCGAGCCGCAGCCCCCGGCGGCAGTGCCGGCCGCGGCCGCACCGCCCGCCCCGCCCGTCGAGGAGCCGGAGCCCGCTCCGCCGGCACCCGCCCCACCGGCACCCGCGCCGGCACGGGAGCCCACCCCCGCCGCTGCGGCGGGCCCGGCGGCCGGGCTGAGCCTCGTCGACGTACGCCGGCTCTGGCCGGACATCGTCGAGGCCACGAAGCTGCGCCGGCGGGTCACCTGGATCCACCTCACCCAGCACGCCCAGGTCGTCGGCGTCGACGCCAAGACCCTCACCCTCGGCTTCTCCAACTCCGGGGCCCGGGAGTCGTTCGAGAACGGCGGCAGCGGCGAGATCGTGCGCCAGGCCGCCATCGACGTCGTGGGCTCCGACTGGCGCATCGAGACCATCGTCGACCCCGGCGCGCAGGCCGAGGGCACGCCGCAGGTGACACGGCCGGCGAGCCCGGCGGAGCCGCTGCGCTCCGACCCCCCCGAGCCGCCGGCGCGCGAGGAGCCCGCGGGCCCGCCGTCGTGGGCCGACGAGCCCGGACCCGAGGGACGGGGCTCCGAGGGCGCTCCGGGCGCTCCGGGCGCGCAGGGCTCCCCGGGTGTGCCCGACGACCACCACGACGAGGGGCGGGCGCCCCGGGCCGACGACCACGGCGCGGTCGACGGCGCCCCGGCCCGGGGCGTCGCCCCCGAGGCGACGGTGGCGGTGGTGCCGGAGGTCCGCACCGCCGGCCCCGACTCGATCGCGGCGGCGCGCGGCGCCATCCAGCAGACCCGCACGGGCGGTGTGGACCGTCCGCGCAGCGACGACCTGGCCGAGCGCGACGCCGACGCCCACCCCGACGACCTCGACGCCGACAGCCACGAGCTGGGGGGCGCCGAGCTGCTGGAGCGCGAGCTGGGTGCCCGGATGATCGAGGAGATCCGGCACCAGTGACCGCCGTCCTGGCGCGACCCGTCATGCTGGGCCCGCACGCACGCACCCGACCGGACACAGAGGTGACCCCATGACGCAGAACCCCTTCGACGCGCTCGGTGGCGGCGGTGGCGGCTTCGACATGAACGCCCTGCTCCAGCAGGCCCAGCAGATGCAGGAGCAGCTGCAGGTGGCCCAGGAGCGGCTGGCCTCGACCACGGTCGAGGGCACCGCGGGCGGCGTGACCGCCACGGTGAGCGGTGTCGGCGAGCTCGTCGGCGTCCGGATCGCCCCCGGAGGCTTCGACGCCAGCGACGCCGAGAGCCTCGTCGACCTCGGCGACCTGGTCGTCGCGGCCTACCGCGACGCCAAGACCCAGGCCGACGCGATGGCCAGCGAGGCCCTGGGCCCGCTGGCCGGCGGCGGCGAGATCCCGGGCATGCCCGGCGGCTCGCTCGGCCTCTAGGTCCGAGCGGCAGGGGAGGGGAGCGCGGTGTACGAGGGTGTCGTCCAGGACCTCATCGACGAGCTCGGGCGCCTGCCCGGGGTCGGTCCGAAGAGCGCCCAGCGCATCGCCTTCCACCTCCTGCAGGCCGACCCGGTCGACGTCCGGCGCCTCGCCGACGTGCTGATCGAGGTCAAGGCCAAGGTGAAGTTCTGCTCGATCTGCTTCAACGTCTCCGAGGACGAGCAGTGCCGGATCTGCCGCGACCCGCGGCGCGACCCGACCGTGCTGTGCGTGGTCGAGGAGTACAAGGACGTCGTGGCCATCGAGCGCACCCGGGAGTACCGCGGGCGCTACCACGTGCTGGGCGGGGCGATCAGCCCCATCGACGGCATCGGGCCCGACCAGCTGCGCATCCGCGAGCTGATGATGCGGCTGGCCGACGGCACGGTCACGGAGACGATCCTCGCCACCGACCCCAACCTCGAGGGCGAGGCGACCGCGACCTATCTCACGCGGATGCTGCGCCCGATCGGGTTGCGCGTCACGCGTTTGGCGAGTGGACTGCCGGTGGGTGGTGACCTGGAGTACGCCGACGAGGTCACCCTCGGACGTGCTTTCGCAGGGAGGCGAGCAGCAGAATGACCCCGACCCAGACCTCTGACCCGGCCACGGGCCCCGCGGTGCGCGAGACCGGCGCGCCCCTGGCCGCCGGCGCCGAGCGCCCGGCCCTCGACGCCGAGACCGAGGAGTTCGCGCAGCAGATCGCCGACCAGGTGGCCAGCTTCCTGCTCGCGCTGCGCGCGGTCTCCCAGGAGCCCGACGCCGGCCGCACCATCTCGCTGCTGCTCCTCGAGATCAGCCAGGTGCTGCTCGCGGGCGCGCGCCTGGGCGCCCAGCGCGACTTCACCCCGATCGCGGAGTACCAGCCCGACGTGGGCCCCGAGGCCGACCTCGACGAGATGCGGCTGCGGCTGGCCGAGCTGCTGGGCGGTCTCGACACCTACGCCTTCGTCTTCGACCCCTACGTGCCCGAGGTCGTCGAGGGCCAGCTCTCCGACGACCTCACCAGCATCGCCAGCGACCTCGAGAACGGCCTGCGCCACTACCGCGCCGGCAACGTCGAGGAGGCGCTGTGGTGGTGGCAGTTCTCCTACGTCTCCTCGTGGGGCAACCTCGCCGGCGCCGCGCTGAACGCGCTGCTCTCGGTGGTCGCCCACGACCGTCTCGACGTCGACCTCGACCTCGACGCCGACCAGGTCGCCGCGGCCGATGAGATGCTGGCCGATGAGATGCTGGGCGGGCGGGCCACGACGCCCCGATAGACTCCGTCACCGGTCAGGACGCGGTGCACAGGCCGCGTCTCACGCAACACCGGGACCTCGAGGGACATTCATCGTGGGCATTGTCGTCCAGAAGTACGGCGGGTCGTCGGTCGCCGACGCGACCGGCATCAAGCGGGTCGCCCAGCGGATCGTCAACACCCGCAAGCAGGGCCACGACGTCGTGGTGGTCGTCTCGGCCATGGGCGACACCACCGACGAGCTGCGCGACCTCGCCGAGCAGGTGACGCCGCTCCCGCCGCCGCGCGAGCTCGACATGCTGCTCACCGCGGGCGAGCGGATGTCGATGGCGCTGGTCGCGATGGCCATCGCGCAGCTGGGCCACAAGGCGCAGTCGTTCACCGGCTCCCAGGCCGGGGTGATCACCGACTCGGTGCACGGCAAGGCGAAGATCATCGACATCAGCCCCGGGCGCATCGAGCAGGCCATCGCCGACGGCGCGATCGCCATCGTCGCCGGCTTCCAGGGCGTCTCGCAGGACACCAAGGACGTCACCACACTGGGCCGCGGCGCCTCCGACACCACCGCGGTGGCGCTGGCCGCCGCGCTCGGCGCCGACGTGTGCGAGATCTACACCGACGTGGCCGGCGTCTTCACCGCCGACCCGCGCATCGTCCCGGCGGCGCGCAAGCTCGACCGCGTCTCCACCGAGGAGATGCTCGAGATGGCGGCCTCCGGGGCCAAGATCCTCCACCTGCGGTGCGTCGAGTACGCCCGCCGCTACGACGTACCGATCCACGTCCGCACCTCGTTCGACACCGTCGAGGGCACGTGGATCCTTCCCGACCACCGTTCAGGAGAGAACCCCATGGAGCAGGCGATCATCGCGGGCGTCGCCCACGACCGGTCCGAGGCCAAGATCACCGTCGTCGGGGTGCCCGACAAGGTCGGCGAGGCCGCCCGCATCTTCGAGACGCTGGCCTCCAGCGAGGTCAACATCGACATGGTCGTGCAGAACGTCTCGGCCGCCGCGACGGGCCTCACCGACATCTCCTTCACGCTGCCCCGCGAGGACGGCCAGAGCGCAATGGGCGCGCTCGCGCGGATCCAGGACGAGGTCGGCTACGACAAGCTGCTCTACGACGACCAGATCGGCAAGGTCTCCCTCATCGGCGCCGGCATGCGCTCCCACCCGGGCATCACCGCGAAGTTCTTCTCCGCGCTGGCCTCGGCGGGGGTCAACATCGGCATGATCTCGACCTCGGAGATCCGGATCTCGGTGATCGTCGACGAGGGCCAGATCGACACCGCCGTGCAGGCCACCCACACCGCCTTCGACCTCGACGCCACCGAGGTCGAGGCCGTCGTCTACGGCGGCACGGGTCGATGAGCGGGCTGCGCATCGGCGTCGTCGGCGCCACCGGCCAGGTCGGGGTGGCGATGCGCCAGATCCTGGCCGAGCGCAAGGTGGCGGTCGAGGAGATCCGCTTCTTCGCCTCCGCGCGCTCCGCGGGCCGCACGCTCGACTTCGAGGGCCGCGAGGTCGTGGTCGAGGACTCCGAGACCGCCGACCCCACGGGCCTGGACATCGCGCTCTTCTCCGCCGGCGCCACCGCGTCGCGGGCGCTCGTGCCGCGCTTCGTCGACGCGGGCGTGGTCGTGGTCGACAACTCCAGCGCCTTCCGCAAGGACCCCGCCATCCCGCTGGTCGTCTCGGAGGTCAACCCCGAGGCCGCCCGCGAGGTCATCGCCGCGCGGCGCGGGATCATCGCCAACCCCAACTGCACCACCATGGCCGCCATGCCGGTGCTCAAGCCGTTGCACGACGAGGCGGGCCTGGTGCGCCTGATCGCCTCGACCTACCAGGCCGTCTCCGGCTCCGGCATCGCCGGCGTCGACGAGCTGGCGGGCCAGGTCTCGGCGGCGGGGGAGGGGAGCCGCGAGCTGGCCTACGACGGCTCGGCCGTCGCCTTCCCCGACCCCCGGGTCTACGCCCGCACCATCGCCTACAACGTGCTCCCGCTGGCGGGCTCGATCGTCGACGACGGCCTGGGCGAGACCGACGAGGAGCAGAAGCTGCGCCACGAGTCGCGCAAGATCCTCGGCATCCCCGACCTGCGCGTCTCGGGCATCTGCGTGCGCGTGCCGGTCTTCACCGGCCACTCGCTGGCGATCAACGCCGAGTTCGCCGAGGCGATGACGCCGGCCCGTGCCGCCGAGCTGCTCCGCGACGCCCCGGGCGTCGAGCTGGTCGACGTCCCGAACCCGCTGGCGGCGGCCGGGCGCGACCCGTCGTACGTCGGGCGGCTGCGGCAGGACCCGGGCGTGGACGGCGACCGGGGCCTGGCCCTCTTCATCAGCAACGACAACCTGCGCAAGGGCGCGGCGCTCAACACGGTGCAGATCGCCGAGCTGGTCGCCGCCGGCCTCTGAGCGCAGCCCGCTCACGCACCACGCACGAGGGGCGGCACGGTCCACCGGACCGTGCCGCCCCTCGTGGCGTCTGCGAACAGCTCAGTCGTCGGGTTCGATCAGCGTGGTGACCCAGTGGGAGAACAGGTAGGTCACGCCGGTGACCAGCGGGATGACGAGCACCATCCACCACTCCAGCAGGCTGTCGACGAGGAAGAGCAGGCTCACCACGCCGAGCAGGCCGATGGCCAGGAAGCTCGTGCTCCCGGCGTCGCCGACGCGGAAGAGGCGCAGCAGGGCCGTGCCCAGCACCACCATCGCCGCCATGATGGCCAGCAGCGCCAGGAAGCCGGGTCGGCCGCAGGTCGAGGTGCCGCGCACGGCCTCGCAGCCGGCCAGGGCCAGGGTCGTCAGGGCCACGGTGACGATGCCGACGACCAGACCGGTGACCGCGGCCGCCACGGGCCCGCTCACGGCCTCCAGGGCCGTGCCCAGACCCGGACGGGGCGCCGTGGGCCGGGGCTCGTCGGCGACGCCGACCGCGACCGCGGCCGCAGGAGCGGCGGCCGGGGTGGGAGCCGTGGGCGCCGCCTGAGCGGCGGCGGGCCTGGGGGCCGCGGAGGGAGTCGGGGTCGCAGCCGGGGTCGGGGCAGGAGCCGGAGGGGCGACGGCGGACGGCGCGCTGCCCGGCGCCTGGCTCGGCGCCGCGCCGCCCGTGGAGCGCTCGGACCTGCCGGCCCGGCCGAAGCGGCGGCCGCGGGGAGCCTCGTCCGCCCCGGGGGCCGACGGCGGGGCAGGGACCGCCGGGGCGGTGCCGCGGGCGGGCGGCGGCTGCGGGGTCTCGACGACCGGCAGCGGGGCGGTGCGCGCGGCGTCGGAGGTGTCCGCGGGCGCCGCGGGGCCGCTGTCGACGGGACGCGAGGTGGGAGGCTCCTCCGGCGGGGCGGCGTCACGCTTGCGGCGACGCTTGAGCCCGAAGGACGGCACCTCCAGCGACGGCGCCTCGGGTCGCTGCTGCTCGTCTGGCATGCGGCCAGTCTGACACGCAGCGGCGGGTCGCGTCCGCGGGTCCGCGGGGCGCGCGCCAGCACTCCTCGCCCCGATCGTCGCCGCGCTCACCGGCACCCTCGGGTCCCGGGACCACGAAGGGCCCGGATCCTGGTGGATCCGGGCCCTGATGGTCGGGCTGACAGGATTTGAACCTGCGGCCTCCTCGTCCCGAACGAGGCGCGCTACCAAGCTGCGCCACAGCCCGATCGTGACCACCGGCGATGCCGGGCTCACAAGCACGGGAGCATACCCGAGCCGCTCCTGCGGCCCCCAATCGGCCGAGGGGTGGTCCGGACCCTGGTCAGCGGTCCTGGTCACCGGCCCCGGTCAGCGGCGCCGGTCAGCGGGAGCGCGCGGCACCAGGGTGAGCAGCGTGGCCTCGGGGCGGCAGGCCAGGCGCAGCCGCACGTAGGGGTTGGTGCCGAGGCCGGCGCACACGTGCATCCACGCCGAGCCCGGGTCGCCGTCGCGGGAGTCGGCGGGGTGACGGTGCAGCCCGCGGGCCCGGGCCGGCTCGAGGTCGCAGTTGGTGGCCAGCGCCCGACCTCCGGGCAGGCACACCTGGCCGCCGTGGGTGTGACCGGCGAGGACCAGGTCGTGCCCCTGGGCCGAGAAGTGGTCGAGGACGCGCAGGTAGGGGGCGTGGGTGACACCGATGCGCACGTCGGCGCCGGGGTCGGCGGGGCCGGAGACCGCGTCGAGGCGGTCGTAGCCGAGGTGGGGGTCGTCGACCCCGGCGAAGGCGAGCCGGGTGCCGCGCACGGTGAGGGCGCCGCGGGTGTTGGTGAGGTCGAGCCAGCCCCGCCCGGTGAAGGTGGCCGACAGCTCGCGCCAGGGCAGCTGCGGGGTGTGGGTGGCGCGTCGGCCGTCGTCGGGCAGGAGGTAGCGCAGGGGGTTGCGCAGGCTCGGCTCGAAGTAGTCGTTGGAGCCGTGCACGAAGACGCCCGGCACGTCGAGCAGCGCTCCGAGGGCGTCGCGCACGACGGGCACCGCGTCGCGGTGGGAGAGGTTGTCACCGGTGTCCACCACGAGGTCGGGGCGCAGCTCGGCCAGGCCGGCCAGCCACTCCTGCTTGCGGCGCTGGCCCGGGGTCATGTGCAGGTCGGAGAGGTGGAGCACGCGCAGCGGCTCGTGGCCGGCCGGCAGCAGCGGGACCTCGACGCGGCGCAGGGTGTAGGCCCGCGCCTCCGAGGCGGCGTACGCCGTGAGGGCCGCGCCGGTCGCGGCGGCCGCTGCCGCCCCGGTGAGGAGGTGGGGCGCGATGCGGGTGAGGAGCACCGGCCCAGGCTGCCACAATGGGCCTCATGCCCGCCCTCAAGGACCGTCTCCGTGCCGACCTGACCACCGCCATCAAGGCCCGCGACGAGGTGCGCTCCTCCACCCTGCGCATGGTGCTGAGCGCCCTCACCAACGCCGAGGTCGCCGGCAAGCAGGCCCGCGAGCTCACCGACGACGACGTCGTGGGGGTGCTGACCAGCGAGGCCAAGAAGCGCCGCGAGGCGGCGACCGCCTTCGCCGACGGCGGCCGCGACGAGATGGCCGCCAAGGAGCGGGCCGAGGCCGAGGTCATCGCCGACTACCTGCCCGAGCAGCTCACCGACGCCGAGGTCGCCGAGATCGTCTCGGCCGCGGTCGCGCAGACCGGCGCGGCCGGTGAGGGCATGCGCGCCATGGGCAAGGTCATGGGCCTCGTGCAGCCGCAGGTCAAGGGCCGTGCCGACGGCGGCGCGGTCGCCGCGGAGGTGCGCCGTCAGCTCGGCGCCTGACCCCCCGCACGACGAAGGCCCGCTCCCTCCAGGGAGCGGGCCTTCGTGCGTCAGGGGGTGGTGCGGTCAGTTGCCGCGACCGCCGCCGTTGCCGCCGCCCCGACCGTTGCCGTTGCCGTTGCCGTTGCCGCCCGCGTCACCGCCGCCGCCGTTGCCACCGCCGTTGCCGCCGCCTCCGCCGCCCTGGGGGGTCGAGGGAGCGACGGGCTGGGGCACGACCCCGGTGGACTGGTAGATGGTGATCGCGGTGCCGGAGGGAGCCGACTCGCCGCCGCTGGGGTAGGTGTAGGCGACCGAGTCGGCGGCGTAGCCGGTATCGCGGTAGCCGCCGTAGGTGTAGCCGAACCCGGCCGAGGACAGCTGGCTCTGCGCCTCGGTCAGCGACAGGCCCGCGACGTCGGGGATGGTGGTGAGCACGCCCTCCACGTCGGTGCCGGAGGGAGCGACGAAGTTGTCGTCGTCGAGCTGGTCGTCGACGGCCTTCATGGCGTCACCCCACATCGGCCCGGCCACGCCGGAGCCGGAGGCCGCGGAGATGTAGGTGCCGCCGACGGTCTGGTAGCTGAGGCTGACCGGCGTGCCCACGTCGTTGGCACCGGCGATCATGGCGGCCGTGGCGAGCTTGGGGGTGTAGCCGACGAACCACACCGACTTGCCGTCCTGGGTGGTGCCGGTCTTGCCCGCCGCGGGCGAGTCGAGCGCCTCGGCGGAGGCGAAGCCGCCCTCGATGACGCCGCGCAGCACCGAGTTGACGGCGTCGGCCGTCGAGGCCTCCATCACCTGGTCGCACGAGGAGGGGTACTCCTTGAGCAGGTTGCCCCGCAGGTCCTCGATCGCGGTGACGGGGCGGGCGTCGCAGTGCAGGCCGCGGCCGGCGAAAGTGGCGTAGGCCTCGGCCATCTCCAGGGGGCTGACGTTGGGGCTGCCCAGGGTGAAGGAGGGCACGCGCTCGGCGCCGTTGCCGAACTCGTCGCCGGTGGGGTTGTCGAGGTCGAGGCCCATCGACTGGGCCAGCTCGAAGGGCTGGCAGATGCCGGTGCGGGCCTCGAGCTGGGCGTAGAAGGTGTTGACCGACAGCTGGGTGCCGGTGATGAGGTTCATGGTGCCCGAGTCGGTGGAGTTGCTCGGAGACCACGTGCCGTAGCCGTAGGGCTCGCCGTCGCAGTCCTCGAAGGCCGACTCGCTGATCGAGATGGTCGGCGGGGAGTAGATGGTCTCGGTGAGCGGGATGCCGTCCTCGACCGCCGCGGCCAGCACGAAGGCCTTGAAGGTGGAGCCGCCCTGGAAGCCGGCGGAGTCGCCGTACTTCTCGTTGACGGCGTAGTTGAGGTAGGTCTCGCCGGCGGCCATGTCGTCGCCCATGGGCCGCGACTGCGCGATGGCGCGGACGTTGCCGGTGCGCGGCTCGACCATGGCCAGGCCGCCGATGGCGGTGTCGGTCGGGTAGACGTGGCTGGCGACCGAGGCGTCGGCGGCCTCCTGGAAGCTCTGGTCGAGGGTGGTGCGGATCCGCAGGCCCCCCGAGAGCAGCATGTCCTTGCGCTCGCGACGGGTGTCGCCCAGCGCCGGGTCCTCCATGAGGTAGTTGACGACGTAGTCGCAGAAGAAGGGGGCGACGGTCGAGACGCAGCCGTTGGGCGTGTTGGTGACCTTGAGCCGCAGCGGGGTGTCCTTGAGCCGGTCGGCCTTGGTCCCGGGGATCACCGAGAGCTCCGCCATCCGGTCGAGCACGACGTTGCGGCGCTCGATGGCGCGGTCGGGGGAGTTGGTGGGGTCGTAGCCGTCGGGGCTCTTGACCAGGCCGGCCAGCATCGCCGACTGGGGGTAGTTGAGCTGCTTGGCGTTGACGTCGAAGTAGTGCTTGGCCGCGGCCTGGATGCCGTAGGCGCCGTCGCCGAAGTAGGCGATGTTGAGGTAGCGCTCGAGGATCCAGTCCTTGCTGTGGCGCTGCTCCAGGGCGATGGCGTAGCGCAGCTCGCGGATCTTGCGGGCGTAGCTGTCGTCGATGGCCGCGGCACGCTGCTTCTTGGTCTTGGCCTGCGTCAGCAGGGTCTGCTTGACCAGCTGCTGGGTGATCGAGGACCCGCCCTGGACGTTGCCGTCGTTGGCCTGGTTGGTCACGAAGGCGCGCAGGGTGCCGCGCACGTCGAGGGCGCCGTGCTGGTAGAACCGCGAGTCCTCGATGGCGATGATCGACTTCACCATCTTGCGCGAGATCTGGCTCAGCGGGACCTCGACGCGGTTCTGGTCGTAGAGCGTCGCGATGACGTTGCCCTCGACGTCGGTGATCTCGGTCTTCTGGGCCAGCTGCTCGGTCTCGAGCTCGGCGGGCAGGCTGTCCATGGTCTCGGCGACGTTGCGGGCGCTGATGCCCAGGACGCCGGCGAACGGGATGGCGAGCCCGGCGACGACGACGCCGAGGACGGCCGACACGGCGACCATCACACCCAGGTGGGTGAGCACCCGGCCGCTGGAGAGACGGTCACTGCGCGGTTCAGACATGCCGCCAGGGTACGGGAGGCCTCCAGGCCCCAGCGAAACCCGGCTATGGGAGAGTAGTCATTTCGGACTATGCGGCTCGACCTCAACGAGTCTGTCCGCTGCCGGCCCCGGTTCCTTAACTTGTACCCAAGAGATCACAGGATCGTGCGTCATGGGGACGCCACACCTGCTCTCGGACGATGTGGGGACATCATCATGTGGGTTGAAGACTGGACGCCGCGCGCCGCCTGCCGGGCCGCGCAGCCGGATCAGCTGTTCGTCCGTGGGGCCGAGCAGAACAAGGCCAAGCAGCTGTGCGCCGGGTGCCCCGTGCGCACCGAGTGCCTCGCCGAGGCCCTGGACAACCAGATCGAGTGGGGAGTCTGGGGCGGCATGACCGAGCGTGAGCGCCGCGCCCTCCTGCGCCGTCGGCCGAACGCCTCGTGGCGCTCGGTCCTCGAGGCCGCCCGCACCCAGGCCGCACCGGCCCCCGTGGCCGCGCCCCGCACCGCCGACGTCACGGTCTGAGGCCCGACCCGGCGCCGACGTGACGGCGCCGGCGTCCGACCCGCAGCCCTAGCCCTCGGCGAGCAGCTCGCCGACGCGGCGCAGACCGCCGAGGTCGTGCACGTCGCCCGCGAGGGCGGGCACGACGGCGGTGGCGACGCCGGGGTGGGCCGCGGCGAAGCGGGCACGCAGACCGGCCTCGCGCTCGACCAGGCGCACCTGGTCGGCGTGCAGCCGCAGCAGGCCCGCGGTGAGGTCGTCCTCGGTGCGGCCCGCGCGCAGGCGGGCCGCCGCGCTCATGGCCTCGTCGGCCGACAGGTCGCTGGCGGGGGCCGGGCTGGCGCGGTTGACGACCAGGCCCGCCAGCGGCATGCGGTCGCCGCTGAGCCGCTCGACGAAGTACGCCGCCT
Organism: Nocardioides sp. Leaf307; assembly: GCF_001423135.1. NCBI lineage: Bacteria > Bacillati > Actinomycetota > Actinomycetes > Propionibacteriales > Nocardioidaceae > Nocardioides > Nocardioides sp. Leaf307. Next base: position 236,642 of record NZ_LMNY01000001.1, read on the forward strand.
CGCGCAGCGCGTCGGGCTCGGGCGCCGCCACGACCAGGAAGGCCGTGCCCTCGGCCTGCAGCAGGGCGTAGGTGCGCTGGGCCCGCTGGCGGAAGCCGCCGAAGACGGTGTCGATCGCCGACACGAAGGTCTGCAGGTCGCGCAGCACCTGAGCACCGAGGATCTTGGTGAGGGCGTTGGTGACGATCCCGAGCCCCGCGGTCATCAGCCGGGCCGGCCCCTTGGCCGGGGCCAGCATCAGCCGGATGAAGCGGCCGTCGAGGAAGCTGGAGAGGCGCTCGGGCGCGTCGAGGAAGTCGAGCGCCGAGCGCGAGGGCGGGGTGTCGACCACGATGAGGTCGTAGGTGCCGTCGCGCTTGGCGTCGGCGTGGATCTGGCCCAGCTTCTCCATCGCCATGTACTCCTGCGTGCCCGCGAACGAGCTGGAGAGGGCGACGTAGAAGGGGTTCTCCAGGATCTGGCGGGCCTTCTCCGGGCTGGCCTGGCTCTCGACCACCTCGTCGAAGGTGCGCTTCATGTCCAGCATCATCGCGTCGAGGGACCCGGTGGCGCCCTCCGCGAGGCCGGTGACCGGGCGCGGGGTGTTGTCGAGCTCCTCGATGCCCATCGACTGCGCCAGGCGCCGGGCGGGGTCGATGGTCAGCACGACCACCTTCCGGCCGCGTTCGGCGGCCCGCAGCGCGAGCGCGGCGGAGGTGGTCGTCTTGCCGACGCCGCCGGAGCCGCAGCACACGATGATGCCGGTGGTGGTGTCGTCGAGCAGCGCGTCGACGTCGAGGGGCGGGGCGGCGGAGGCGCGCCCGGCCAGCGGGCCGACGCGGGGTCCTGAGCGGGTCATGCGATCCCCTGTTCCTTCAGCGCTGCGGCCAGCTCGTAGAGCCCGCCGAGGTCGACGCCGCCCGGCAGGCGCGGCAGCTCGTACGACGGCACGCCGAAGTCGGCGACGAGGGCGCGCTGGGCGTCCTCGAGGGCGCGGCGCTCCGCGTGGTCGTGGGCGACGCGGAGCAGGCCGTCGAGCAGCGGGTCGCTCACCGGCAGGCCGGCCTCGGCCAGGTCGGCGGCCAGCGCGTCGCGGTCGAGTCCGTCGGCGCGGGCCAGCGCCAGGTCGTCGTCGCCGATGTCGCGGGGGCGCACCATGTTGACCACGACGCCGCCGACGGGGAGGCCGTCGCGGCGCAGCTCCTCGATGCCGTCGTGGGTCTCCTGCACCGGCATCTCCTCGAGCACGGTGACGAGGTGGACCGCGGTGCGCGGGGAGCGGAAGAGGGTCATCATCGTGTCGGACTGGTTCTTGATCGGTCCGACCTTGGCCAGGCCGGCCAGCTCGTCGCTGACGTTGAGGAACTGCGAGATGCGACCCGTCGGCGGGGCGTCGAGCACCACGGCGTCGTAGGTGATGGCGTTCCTGTTGCGGCTGTTGCGCTCGACGGCCTCGTAGACCTTGCCGGTGAGCAGCACGTCGCGCACGCCCGGGGCGATCGTGGTGGCGAACTCCACCACCCCGAAGCGGTCGAGGGCACGGCCGGCGCGGCCGAGCTTGTAGTACATCGCGAGGTACTCCAGCAGCGCCGACTCCGGGTCGATGTGCAGCGCGTGCACGGTGCCGGCGCCGCGGTCGGTGCTCAGCCCGGTCGCGACGCGGACCTCCTCGTAGGGCAGCGGGTCGACGTCGAACATCCGGGCGATGCCCTGGCGTCCCTCGACCTCGCAGACGAGGACGTTCTTGCCGTGGGAGGCCAGCGCGAGCGCGAGGGCCGCCGCCACGGTGGACTTGCCGGTGCCGCCCTTGCCGGTCACGACGTGCAGCCTGACCTTCGGCCAGTCCGGCCGCCTCTGCGCACTCACGGGGCAACCCTAGGTGTGACGCCCTAGGGGTGGGACATGATGGGGCGATGGCTCTTCTCGGGACCCGTCGATGACCGCCGCGGACCGCACCGGCTCCGCCCCGCCCGCCGCCGACCAGGTGCCACGCTGGAAGGTGGTCGGCCCGGGGCTGGTGGTGGCCGCCACCGGCGTCGGTGCCGCCGACCTGGTGGCGACCCTGGTGGCCGGCTCGAAGTTCGGCTACACGCTGCTGTGGGTGGCCGTGCTGGGGGCGGTGATCAAGGTGGTGCTCGTCGAGGGTGCCGGGCGCTACTCGCTGGCCACGGGGCGCACCATCTTCGAGGGCTGGCGCAGCCTCGGCCGGTGGACGACCTGGTACTTCGCGCCGTACATCGTGGTCTGGGGCCTGGTCTACGGCGCGACGGCGATGTCGTCGACGGCGCTGCCGCTGGTGGCCCTCTTCCCCGACCTGTCGCTGCGCTGGACCGCGGTGGCCTCGGGGCTGGTGGGCCTGGCGCTGGTGTGGCTCGGCTCCTACCGCACCTTCGAGAAGGTGATCACGGTCTTCGTCGCGATGATGTTCGTCGCCGTGGTGGGCGCGGCGGTGCTGACGCTGCCCAACCTCGGCGAGGTCGTGCTCGGCCTGCGCCCGATCTTCCCCGACGACTCGGTCATCAACGTGCTCGGCATCGCGGGCGGCGTCGGCGGCACCATCACGCTGGCCGCCTACGGCTACTGGCTGCGCGAGAAGGGCTGGGACACCCCGCGCTTCATGAAGGTCATGCGCATCGACAACGGCGTGGCCTACGCCGTGACCGGGATCTTCGTGGTCTCGATGCTGATCGTCGGCGCGGAGCTGCTCTACTCCGCCGGCATCGCCATCGACTCCGGCGACCAGGGCCTCGTGCAGCTCGCCGACGTGCTGCAGGACCGCTACGGCGAGGTCTTCGGCGTCGTGTTCCTCGTCGGCTTCTGGGCCTCGTCGTTCTCCTCGCTCATCGGGGTCTGGAGCGGGGTGAGCCTGATGTTCGCCGACTTCTGGGGCAACCTGCGCGACCTGCCCTCGGGCCACCCGGCGACCCGCACCGGTGGCCGGTACTTCCGCGCCTACATGCTGTGGCTGACCTTCCCGCCGATGCTGCTGCTCCTGCTCGACCGGCCGGTGGGGCTGATCCTGGCCTACGGCGTGCTCGGTGCCTTCTTCATGCCGTTCCTCGCCGTGACTCTGCTGGTGCTGCTCAACCGGCGCCGCGACGGTGCGCTGGAGCACACCGAGGTGCCGCAGCAGTGGCGCAACGGCTGGCTCTCCAACTCGCTGCTGGTGCTGTGCGCGGTGCTCTTCGCCGCACTCGCGCTCAACGAGCTGCGTGGCGTGCTCGCGCCGTACCTGCCCTTCCTGTGAGCGCCGGGCCTGGACGTGCCACGGACCCCGGGAGGGCTGCTCCCGGGGCCCGCGGAGAGTGGGGCCGACCTGCGCCGACGGCGCGCGGTCAGGCGACCAGGGCGAGCTCCTCGTCGGCGGTGCGCACGGCCTGGCGGCCGCGGCCCAGCGACTTGGAGACGACCACCAGGGCGGCGGTCACGAGGGTGCCGACCACGACGGCCACGAGGTAGCCGGGGATGCCGCTGATGAGCGGGGTGACCCAGATGCCGCCGTGGGGCGCGGCGAGCTTGCTGCCGAAGGCGGCGACGAGGCCGCCGGTGACGCCCGAGCCGACCATGATCGAGGGGATCACCCGCAGCGGGTCGGCGGCGGCGAAGGGGATCGCGCCCTCGGTGATGAAGGAGGCGCCGAGCAGCCAGGCGGCCTTGCCGTTCTCCCGCTCGGCCTCGGTGAAGAGGTGCTTGCGCACGACGGTGGCCAGGGCGAGGCCCAGCGGCGGGGTCATGCCGGCGGCCATCACGACGGCCATGACGGTCAGGGCGGCGCTGGAGTCGGCGATGGCGGAGGCGGTGAGGCCGCCGGTGGCGAAGACGTAGGCGGTCTTGTTGACGGGGCCGCCCATGTCGAAGGCCATCATCAGGCCGAGCACGACGCCGAGCACGGCGATCGAGCCGCCGCTGAGGCTGTCGAGGCCGTCGGTGAGGCCGGTCTGCACGCTGGCCAGCGGGCGACCGATCACCAGCAGCATCACGACCGTGGTGGCGAAGGTGGCCAGCAGCGGGGTGACCACGACGGGCATGAGGCTGGCGACGGCCTTGGGCACGCGCAGACGGCTGATGCCCAGGGCGAGGAAGCCGGCCACGAAGCCGCCGACCAGGCCGCCGAGGAAGCCGGCGCCGACGACGCCGGAGAGGGCTCCGGCGACGAAGCCCGGCGCGAGCCCGGGTCGGTCGGCGATCGCGTAGGCGATGAACCCCGCCAGCACCGCGACCAGGAAGCCGAACGCCGCCACGCCGCCCTGGAAGAGCAGCGCGGCCCACTCCATGCCGGAGGTGGGGTCGAAGCCCGCGATGAGGTCGGTGACGGGGATCTGGGTGACCTCGACGGCGCCCTGGTCGCCGCCGGCGATCCGGGCGAGCATGAAGCCGAGCGCGATCATGATGCCGCCGGCGGCGACGAAGGGGATCATGTAGCTGACCCCCGTCATCAGCCACTGGCGCACCCGCGAGCCGACCGACCCGCCGGCCTCGACCTTCGTCGCGGGCGCCGCGGCGGCGCCCGGCACGGTGCTGGTGGCGGTGCTCGTGGCGGTGCTCGTGCGGACCCCGGCGCGGGCGGCGGCCTCGGCCTCGCGGATGAGCCCGGCGGGGTCGCTGATGCCGCGCTTGACGCCGGAGACGACCGTGGGCAGGCCGGTGAAGCGGTGCTTGTCGCGCACCTCGACGTCGGCGGCGAGGATGACGGCGTCGGCGCGGTCGAGGTCGGCCTGGCTGACGCGCACCGCGCCGCCGGCGCCCTGGGTCTCGACCACGATCTCGTGGCCGGCCTCGCGGGCGGCGGTCTCCAGGGCCTCGGCGGCCATGTAGGTGTGCGCGATGCCCGTGGGGCACGACGTCACGGCGATGAGGAACATGTGGACTTCCTTCGAGCAGTGGCCGGAGCGGCCGAGGGTGGGCCACCCCCCGTGGCCTCCGGACGAGAGTGAGGCAGGTCACGTCCGATCGTCAAGACGTTCGCAGGTAAAACCACAGGCTCGGGTGTCGGAACGGGCGCGATCGGGCTCGTGCCGGTCATGTGCTCCGTCCGGGCCCAGCGACGTGAGTAGGGTGCGGAGCATGACCAAGTGGGAGTACCAGGTGGCGCCGATTCCGCTCCACAACGAAGCGCTCATGCTCAACAACTTCGGCCAGGACGGCTGGGAGCTGGTGACCATCCAGACCAACGCCCAGGGCGGGCTGATCGCCTTCCTCAAGCGACCCGCCCAGTGACCTCCCAGAGGACCTCCCCCGAGGAGCGGCTGGCCGCGATGGGCCTGGCGGTGCCCGAGGTCGCCGCCCCCGTGGCCGTCTACGTGCCCGTCGTGCGCACCGGCGACCTGGTGCTGACCTCCGGGCAGCTACCGATGCGCAGCGGCGAGCTCATGGCCACCGGCAAGGTCGGCGGCGAGGTCACCGTGGAGGAGGCCTACGCCTGCGCGCAGCAGTGCGCGCTCAACGCCATCGCCGCGGTGCGCTCCGAGGTCGGCGACCTCTCGCGCGTCAGGCGCGTCGTCAAGGTCGTCGCCTTCGTGGCCTCCACCCCCGACTTCACCGGCCAGCCCCAGGTCGCCAACGGTGCCTCGGAGCTGCTCGGCGAGGTGTTCGGCGACGCCGGCGTGCACGCCCGCTCCGCCGTGGGGGTGCCGGTGCTGCCGCTGGACGCCCCCGTCGAGGTCGAGATCATGGTGGAAGTGGCCCCCTGATGCGGATCCCGCTCCCGCCCGTGCCGCTGCCCGACGAGGTCGCGACCGTGGCGCTGGAGTACGCCGCGGGCCGCCGCGAGCCGGTCGAGCCGCGCGACGCGGCCACCGTCGTGCTGCTGCGGGGCGGGGAGCGGGGCCCGGAGGTCTACCTGCTGCGGCGCCAGGCCACGATGGCCTTCGCCAGCGGCATGGCCGTCTTCCCCGGCGGCGGGGTCGACCCCCGCGACTTCGACGCCGAGGTCGCCTGGGCCGGACCGACACCCGCGCAGTGGGCCGAGCGGCTGGGCTGCGACGAGGACAAGGCGCGAGCCCTGGTCTGCGCTGCGGTGCGCGAGACCTTCGAGGAGTCGGGCGTGCTGCTCGCCGGGCCCTCCGTGGACGACGTCGTCGCCGACACCACCTCGGCGGACTGGGAGGCCGACCGCGTGGCCCTCGAGGCGCGCGAGCTCGCGCTCACCGACCTGCTGACGCGCCGCGGGCTCGTGCTGCGCACCGACCTGCTCGGCGTCTGGGACGCGTGGCTGACCCCGGTCTTCGAGCCGCGCCGCTACCGCACATGGTTCTTCGTCGCGCTCCTGCCCGAGGGCCAGCGCACCCGCGACGTGTCGAGCGAGTCCTCGTCGGTGACCTGGCTGCCGGCCGGCGTCGCCGCCGACCGGGCCGACGCCGGCGAGCTGGCGATGATGCCGCCGACGTACCTCACCTGCCTCGAGGTCGGCGACCACGCCGACCCGCACGAGGTGCTCCACGTGGCCGGGTCGCGCTCGGTCGCGATGTTCACCCCCACCGTCGAGCCGCTGGGCGAGGGCTGGACGCTGTCGATGCCCGAGCGGATGCGGCCGCTGGTCGCCGCCCGACGGGCCCAGCGGGGGGAGTGAGCGGTGGTCGTGCCGCTCGGTGAGTGGGCCGGGGGATCCTTCGGCGAGCGCGCCCGCTGCGTGCTCGCGCCCAACGCCGACCTGATGACCCTCGACGGCACCAACACCTGGGTGCTGCGCGAGCCGGGCGCCTCCCGCGCGGTCGTCGTCGACCCCGGCCCGTCGATCGCCTCCCACCTCGACGCCGTCGCCGAGGCGGCGGGGGAGGTCGGACTGGTGCTGCTGACCCACCACCACCACGACCACGCCGAGGCGGCCCGCGAGTTCGCCGAGCGGATGGGCTGCGGGGTCCGTGCCCTCGACCCCGCGCTCTGCCTGGGCGCCGAGGGCCTCGTCGACGGCGACGTCGTGGAGGTCGACGGCCTGGAGGTGCGGGTGGTGGCGACGCCCGGCCACACCGCCGACTCGCTGTCCTTTTGGCTGTCCGCCGAGGCCGCCGTGCTCACCGGCGACACCGTGCTGGGGCGCGGCACGACCGTGGTCGCCCACCCCGACGGCCGCCTCGGTGCCTACCTCGACTCCCTCGACCGGCTGCACGCCCTGGCCTCCGAGCGCGACCTCGCCGCGATCTGGCCCGGCCACGGCCCGGTCATCGAGCAGGCGCTGCCCGTGCTCGACCACTACCGCACCCACCGCCGCTCGCGCCTCGAGCAGGTCGAGGACGCGCTGCGCGCCCTCACCCCCGCCGAGCGCGCCGCCGACGACCTCGCCCGCCGGGTCGTCGAGATCGTCTACGCCGACGTCGACCCCGTGCTCTGGGGGGCCGCCGAGCTGTCCGTGCGCGCCCAGCTGGCCTACCTGGAGCACGGGCGCCAGGGTTAGCCGCCCCGGACGCTGACTCGTGGCGCCGGTCTGCTTCCCGCGGCCTGACCGGCGGATCGGCGCAATTGCGTGATCCGGGAACGCCGGTCGCGCAATTGCGGCGGTCGTGCCGGAAGCGCCGCCGGGCTTTGCGTGGTCTGGGCACCCTGGGCGTGTCCCGGGGGGTCGGAACAGCGCAAAGGCCGGCAGCGGCGCGTCCCCCGTGCCCCATGGCGGTGTCGGGCTGTGGACGACGTACGAGCGGTCGTGCCCGAGTGGGCATGAAGAGCGCATGGACCGATCGACCCCACCCTCCGCGCCCGGCCCTGACCCCGACGCCTCCTCCGGACGTGAGGCGGGTGGTCCGGCCGGCCTGGACCTCGGGCGACCCTTCACGACGGCGGCGTTCCTGGCCGCCGGCCACTCAGTCGTCGAGCTGCGCCGCCGGTGCTACCGGCAGGTGCTGCGGTCGGTGTGGGTGCACACCGAGGCCGTGGACGACGACACCCCCATCCGGGCCGCGCTGGCGTTGCACCCGGCGTCGGCGTACGCCAGCCACTTCAGTGCCGCCAGGCTCTGGGGCCTCCCGGTGCCCGAGCACCCCTTCGAGCACGTCACCGTGGTCAAGGCCTGCCACCGACGGCCGCGCCCGGGCCTGAAGACCCACGTCACCGGTCGTGGTCGGGCGGTGATGACGGCGCGAGGCGTGCGCGCCACCCCGCCGGTGGTCACGTTCATCCAGCTCGCGGGGTCCTTGGCCCTGTTCGACCTCGTCGTGCTCGGTGATGCGTTGGTCGCGCAGCGCGGTGTCACGGCGGCCCAGCTCCGGGCGGCCTGCGACCGCAGCACGGAGTACTACGCCGCGGCGGCGCGCGAGGCGGCGGCCTACGTCCGCGACGGCGTCGACTCCCCGCAGGAGACACGTACCCGTCTGCTGATCGTGCTCGCGGGGCTTCCCGAGCCCGCGGTCAACGTGGTGCTCCGCCACGACGACGGCTCGTGGTGGCGGCGCTTCGACCTCTGCTACGAGCTGGTGCGGCTCGTCATCGAGTACGACGGGCGACAGCACGCCGACGACGCGCGGCAGTGGCAGTCCGACCTGGTGCGCCGCGAGGAGCTCGACGATGCGGGGTACCGGATCCTCGTCGTCACCGCGTCCGGACTGTTCGTCGAGCCGGGCCGCACGCTGGAGCGGATCCGTCGCCAGCTGGTCGAGCGCGGCTGGCCCGACGTGCCGCCTCTGGACGAGACCTGGAAGCGGCACTTCCCCACCTGAGGTGCGCGGGCGGCGCAATTGCGCCCGTGACGCGGCCCGCCGCTCGGAGCTTTGCGCCGTCCGCGCAGCACGGAGCGCGCCGTGGTCGCTCAACTGGCGCAATTGCGCCCCGCGGCGCGTGGGCCGTCACGCAATTGCGTGATCGGCCCGCGGCGCGTGGGCCGTCACGCAATTGCGTGATCGGTGCAGCAGCGGGCGGGTGGAGCGGGGGTCAGCGGGCGCGGCGGGAGAGGCGCTCGACGTCCATGATGACGACGGAGCGGGGCTCCAGGCGCAGCCAGCCGCGGGAGGCGAAGTCGGCGAGCGCCTTGTTGACCGTCTCGCGGGAGGCGCCGACCAGCTGGGCGAGCTCCTCCTGGGTGAGGTCGTGGTGCACGTGGACGCCGTCGTCGGCGGTGCGGCCGAAGCGGTCGGCGAGGTCGAGCAGCGCCTTGGCGACGCGGCCGGGCACGTCGGAGAAGACGAGGTCGGCGACGACGTCGTTGGCCTTGCGCAGCCGCCCGGCCAGCTGGGTGAGCAGGCCGCGGGCGACGACGGGGCGGCCCTCGAGCCAGCGCAGCAGGTCCTCGTGGGAGAGCGAGGCGTAGGTGACGTCGGTGACGGCGGTGACGGTGGCCGAGCGCGGGCCGGGGTCGAAGAGCGACAGCTCGCCGAACATCTGGCCGGGGCCGAGCACGGCGAGGAGGTTCTCGCGGCCGTCGGAGGAGGTGCGGCCGAGCTTCACCTTGCCGTCGAGCACGATGTAGAGCTTGTCGCCGGAGTCGCCCTCGTGGAAGAGCACCTCGGAGCGCCGCATCCGGCCCTCGGTCATCGAGGCGCGCAGCGCGGAGGCCGCCTCGTCGTCGAGGGCGCTGAAGAGCGGGGCCTGACGAAGTACGTCGTTGTCCACGAAACCTCCAGAATCTGTGCCCGCCGTGCGCAGAGCCACCGCGACGATCCTATCCGTGTGGAACCTCACAGGGGCAATCCGGCCCCGGCGCGGCGAGCCCCCGGGACCGTTGCGGGGTGGGTCCGGGGTCGGTGCGGGGTCGGTGCGGGGTCGGCCCGGTGTCGGCACGGTCTCGTACGCTGACCCGGTGCCCGCCGTCGAGACCCCCACCGGCCTGGTGCGTCGAGCCCGCAAGATCGACCGCACCCTGGCCGAGACCTACCCCGAGGCGGGCTGCGAGCTCGACTTCGACGACGCCTTCCAGCTGCTCGTGGTCACCGTGCTCTCGGCGCAGACCACCGACCGTCGGGTCAACGCCGTGCGCCCGACCCTCTTCGCGGCCTACCCCGACGCCCGCGCCATGGCCGCGGCCGACCGCGCGGCCCTCGAGGGCATCGTCGGGCCGCTGGGCTTCTTCCGGGCCAAGACCGAGTCGCTGCTCAAGCTCAGCGCGGCGCTGGTCGAGGACCACGGCGGAGAGGTCCCGGGTCGTCTCGACGACCTGGTGAAGCTGCCCGGCGTCGGTCGCAAGACCGCCAACGTCGTCCTCGGCAACGCCTTCGACGTGCCGGGCATCACCGTCGACACCCACTTCGGGCGGCTCGCCCGCCGGCTGGGCTGGACCAGCGAGACCGACCCGGTCAAGGTCGAGCACGCGATCGGGGCGCTCTTCCCGAAGCGGGACTGGACGATGCTCAGCCACCGGCTGATCTGGCACGGCCGGCGCTGCTGCCACGCCAAGAAGCCCGCCTGCGGCGCCTGCCCGGTCGCGCGCTGGTGCCCGGCCTTCGGGGAGGGGCCCACCGACCCCGAGGCGGCCCGCGCGCTGCTGAAGACCCAGGGACCCGCGTGATCCCCGACTGGCTCGAGCCGGTCAGGCGCGGCGCCTCGGAGATCACCGCCGAGCAGCTCACCCGCTTCACCCCGCCCGCCGACGGCAGCGCGCGTCAGGGGGCCGTGCTCATGCTCTTCGCCGAGGGCGAGCGCGGCGGCGAGCTGCTGCTGACCGAGCGCGCCCACGACATGCGCTCCCACCCCGGCCAGGTCTCCTTCCCCGGCGGCTCGGTCGACCCCGGCGAGAGCGTCGAGGAGGCCGCGCTGCGCGAGGCCGACGAGGAGGTCGGCCTCGACCCGGCCTCGGTCGAGCTCTTCGGGCGGCTGCCGGAGCTGTGGCTGCCGCCGAGCAACTTCGCGGTCACGCCGGTGCTGGGCTGGTGCGCCGACGTCGCCGTGCGCATCGCCAGCCGCGCCGAGGTCCACGCGATCCACCGCGTCGCCATCGAGGACCTGCTCGACCCCACCCACCGCGTGCAGGTGCGCCACCCCGCGGGCTTCACCGGGCCCGGCTTCCTCATCGGCCCCGAGCACGACGTCGTGCTGTGGGGCTTCACGGGCGGTATCGTCTCGAGGCTCTTCGACCACCTGGGCTGGACCCGTCCGTGGGACACCTCGCGCCTGCAGGACCTGCCCGAGCACATGGTGGCGGGGGCGCCGCGGCCCCGGCAGGGGCGGATGCTGGACATCGGGGACCGCGCCGAGGCGCACGAGGACATCTAGGACCCCATGAACCTGCTCGACTGGCTGCTCGTGGTGCTGGTGCTCGCCTACGCCCTCTCCGGCTACTGGCAGGGCTTCATCACCGGCGCCTTCGCCACCGGCGGTCTGCTGCTCGGCGGCCTGCTCGGCGTGTGGCTGGCCCCCGTCGCCCTGGGCGACGCCGCCCCGTCGCTGCTGGTCTCCCTCGGCGCGCTCTTCATCGTCATCCTGGCGGCCTCGCTCGGCCAGGCCGCGCTGCAGTACGCCGGCGCCCGGCTGCGCTCGCGCATCACCTGGCAGCCGGCCCGCGCGGTCGACGCCGTGGGCGGCGCGGCCCTCAGCGGCGCCGCGGTGCTGCTGGTCGCCTGGGCGCTGGGCGTGGCCGTCTCGGGCTCGCGCATCGACGGCGTGACGCCGCTGGTGCGCAGCTCGGAGGTGCTCGCCAAGGTCGACGGCGTGCTGCCGCGTGCGGCCGGCGGCGTGCTCCAGGCCTTCAACGACGTGGTCGGCACGAGCTTCTTCCCGCGCTACCTCGAGCCCTTCGCACCCGAGCGGATCGTCGAGGTCGCCCCGGGCGACCAGCGGATGCTCTCGCGCCCCGGCGTCGAGGCCGCGGCCGCGAGCGTGCTCAAGGTGCGCGCCACCAACGCCTGCGGGCGGGGGGTGGAGGGCAGCGGCTTCGTCTACGCCACCGACCTCGGCGACGGCCGCGACCGGTTGCTCACCAACGCCCACGTCGTGGCCGGCGTCAACGAGCCCCAGGTGATGCTGGGCGACGTGTCGGTGCCGGGCGAGGTCGTGGTCTACAACCCCGACGTCGACGTCGCGGTCATCGCCTTCGACGGCGACCGCGCCGCGCTGGCGCTCGACAACTCCGCGGCCGAGGGCGACCCGGTGGCGATCCTGGGCTACCCCCAGGACGGCCCATACGACCAGCAGGCCGGTCGGATCCGCTCCGAGCAGCGGCTGCGATCACCCGACATCTACGGCGAGGGCACCGTCATCCGCGAGGTCTACTCGCTGCGCGGGCTGGTGCGCCCCGGCAACTCCGGCGGCCCGATCGTCGCGCGCGACGGCGACGTCGTGGGTCTCGTCTTCGCCGCCTCGGTGACCGACGACGACACCGGCTACGCCCTCACGGCGGGCCAGGTCGCCGACACCGCGGCGCGGGGCCGGGGCACGGCCTCGGCCGTCGACACCGGCGACTGCGCGGGCTGAGACCCGCGCCGGGGCCAAGACCCGGGACCGACCCCGGGCGCGCCCCGGGCCTGACCCGGACCTGGCTCAGGCCTGGCCCTTGAGGGCGCGGGGGATCTCCTTGCCCTGGGCGATGGCCTTCTCGGGGGCGCGCACCTGCTTGACCTTCTTGACGCCGACGAAGGCGAGCAGGCCGGCGAGCAGCAGGTAGGCGCCGAAGACGATGAGGAAGGCCCAGTGCAGGGCCAGGCCGTCGCCGTTCCAGTTGATGAGGTAGGCGAATGCCACCGAGAGCATGATGACGGCCAGCACGGCGAGACCGCCGGCGGCCACGAAGAGCCCGATGCCGACACCGCCGGCCTTGACGCTGACCTTCAGCTCCGACTTCGCCAGCTCGATCTCCTTGGAGACCAGGGTGGAGATGTCGCGGCTGGCGTCGGCCACCAGCTTGCCGATGGTGGGGTCGGTGTCCTTGACCGGTTCGATGGCCATGTGTGGGTGCTCCCGCTGCTCCAGCGCCGTGCGTGCCGACGTCGACGTGTGTGACTGCTCCGCCCGACCCTACAGAACGCGGGCCCCCGGCCTCACCACCGTGGGGGTGAGGCCGAGGGGGAGGGCTCAGCGCGTGCCGGGCTCGCCGCGCTGGAAGACGTCGGGGATGCCGTCGAGGTCGCGGTCCTCGGCCTCCTCCTCGCACAGGCGCCGGTAGACCCGGTTGCGCCCGCGCAGGACGACGGTGGCCAGCAGCGCGGCGATCACCGACCCGACCAGCACGCCGACCTTGACGTGGTCGTCGCGCTCGGATCCCTGGCCGAAGGCGAGCTCGCCGATGAGCAGCGAGACCGTGAACCCGATCCCCGCGAGCATCGACATGCCGAGCACGTCGACCCAGGTGAGGTCGTCGTCGAGGTCGGCGCGGGTGAAGGTCGACAGCAGCCAGGTCGAGCCGACGATGCCGACGGTCTTGCCCACCACCAGGCCGGTGACGATGCCGAGGGCGACCGGGTCGCCGAGGGAGTCGACCAGCCCGCTGAGCCCGCCGACGGTCACGCCCGCGGCGAAGAAGGCGAAGACCGGCACGGCGACACCGGCGCTGATGGGGCGCACGAGGTGCTCGAGGTGCTCGGCCAGGCCCGGGCCCTCCTGGCCGTCGCGGCGCAGCACCGGCACGGTGAAGCCGAGCAGCACGCCGGCGACCGTGGCGTGCACGCCCGACTCGTGCACCAGGGCCCAGGCGACGACGGCGAGGGGGATGAGCAGCCAGCCCTTCCACACCCGCTTCTGCACCAGCAGGGCGAAGGCCGCGATCGGCACGAGGGCGAGCGCGAGGAAGGTCAGGTCGAGCTCGCTGGTGTAGAAGATCGCGATGATAGTGATGGCCAGCAGGTCGTCGACCACGGCGAGGGTCAGCAGGAAGGTGCGCAGGCCCGAGGGCAGGTGGGTGCTGATGACGGCCAGGATGGCCACGGCGAACGCGATGTCGGTGGCGGTGGGGATGGCCCAGCCGCGCAGGTCGCCGTCACCGCCGAGGTTCCACAGCACGAAGACCAGGGCCGGCACGGCCATGCCGCCGACGGCCGCCGCGACCGGGAGGGCCGCGCGGCGCGGGTCGCGCAGGTCGCCGGCGACGAACTCACGCTTGAGCTCGAGGCCGGCGACGAAGAAGAAAATCGCCAGCAGTCCGTCGGCCGCCCAGGTGCCGAGGGAGAGGTCGAGGTGCAGCGCCGAGGGGCCGACGGTGTAGTCGCGGATCGACTCGTAGACCGAGGCCCACGGGGTGTTGGCCCACACGATGGCGACCACGGCGCCTGCGATGAGCAGCATGCCGCCGGTGGTCTCGGCGCGCAGGATCTCCGCGACGCGGGAGTGCTCGAGGAAGGATCCGCGGGCGAAGAGGCGCTGGCGACCCGGAGCCGGGTCGGGTGTCGGACCGGGCGGGGGAGTGGGCTGCTGGGCGTCGGGCACGGGGCTCCTCAGGGGTCGGCGGGGCGAGCGCCGACCAGACTTCCCGGCTCACCTGGGCCCCAGGCTACCGGCGGCACGGCCCCGCCCGGACCACCCGACGGGGGCCGGACACGCACCGGCCGCCGTCGCCCGGGGGCGGCGGCCGGTGCGTCGTACGACGGGGTCGCTCGGGTGGGGCCGTCTCGGGCCTGGTCGGGCGGGGTCAGTCGTCGGCCTTGCCCGACTGCAGGCCCGAGGAGATAAGGTCCATCACCGAGCTGTCGGCCAGGGTGGTGACGTCGCCGACCTGGCGGTTCTCGGCGACGTCCTTGAGCAGGCGCCGCATGATCTTGCCCGAGCGGGTCTTGGGCAGCTCGGGCACCACCATGATCTGGCGCGGCTTGGCGATCGCGCCGATCTCCTTGGCGACGTGCTTGCGCAGCTCCTCGACGATGTCCTCGCCGCCGTCGCCGGCGGAGTCGCGCAGGATGACGAAGGCGCACACCGCCTGCCCGGTGGTCTCGTCGGCGGCACCGACCACGGCGGCCTCGGCGACCTTGGGGTGCGAGACCAGCGCCGACTCGATCTCGGTGGTGGAGAGGCGGTGGCCGGAGACGTTCATGACGTCGTCGACGCGGCCCAGCAGCCAGATGGCGCCGTCCTCGTCCTTCTTGGCGCCGTCGCCCGCGAAGTAGTAGCCCTGCTTGCGGAAGCGGCTCCAGTAGGTCTCGACGTAGCGGTCGTCGTCGCCCCACAGGGTGCGCAGCATCGAGGGCCAGGGGCCCTTGACCACCAGGTAGCCGCCGGAGCCGTTGGGCACCGACTCGCCGGCCTCGTCGACGACGTCGGCCTCGATGCCGGGCAGCGGTGTCATCGCGGAGCCGGGCTTGCCGGCGGTCACGCCGGGCAGCGGCGAGATCATGATCGCGCCGGTCTCGGTCTGCCACCAGGTGTCGACGATGGGGCAGCGCTCGCCGCCGATGACCTCGCGGTACCACATGTAGGCCTCGGGGTTGATCGACTCACCGACCGAGCCGAGCAGGCGCAGCGAGGAGAGGTCGAAGCCGTCGGGGATCTCGCGGCCCTGCTTCATGAAGGTCCGGATCGCGGTGGGGGCGGTGTAGAAGATCGTCACCTTGTAGTCCTGCACGATCTGCCACCAGCGGCCCTTGAAGGGCGCGTCGGGGGTGCCCTCGTACATCACCTGGGTCGCGCCGTTGGCGAGCGGTCCGTAGACGATGTAGGAGTGCCCGGTGACCCAGCCGATGTCGGCGGTGCACCAGTAGACGTCGGTGTCGCGCTTGAGGTCGAAGACCGCGTCGTGGGTGAAGGAGGTGCCCACGAGGTAGCCGCCGGTGGTGTGCAGGATGCCCTTGGGCTTGCCGGTCGTGCCGGAGGTGTACATGACGTAGAGCGGGTGCTCGGCGTCGAAGAACTCGCAGGCGTGCTCGGTGGAGGCGCCGGCGACGGCGTCGTGCCACCACACGTCGACGGCGTCGTCCCACGCCACGTCCTGGCCGGTGCGGCGCACGACGAGCACGTGCTCGACCTCGAAGTCCTGCTCGGCGGCCTTGGCGCGGGCCTCGTCGACGGCCGGCTTGAGGGCCGAGGGCGCGCCGCGGCGGAAGCCGCCGTCGGAGGTGACGACGACCTTGGCGCCGCAGTCGACCAGGCGCGAGGCCAGGGCGTCGGAGGAGAAGCCGCCGAAGACCACGGTGTGGGGAGCGCCGAGGCGGGCGCAGGCCAGCATGGCCACGACGGCCTCGGGGATCATCGGCATGTAGATGGCGACGCGGTCGCCGCTGCCGACGCCGAGTGCGGTCAGGGCGTTGGCGGCCTGGTTGACCTCGTCCTGGAGCTGGGCGTAGGTGAGGTCGCGGGTGTCGTCCTCGGGCTCGCCGACCCAGTGCAAGGCGACGGTGTCGCCGCGGCCGGCCTCGACGTGGCGGTCGACGCAGTTGTAGGCGGCGTTGAGGCGACCGCCGACGAACCACTTCGCGAAGGGCGGGTTGCTCCAGTCGAGCACCTGGTCCCACTCGCGCTCCCAGGAGAGGCGGCCGGCCTGCTCGGCCCAGAACGCCTCGGGGTCGGCCGCGGCGCGCTCGTAGGCCTCGGCCCCCACGTTCGCCGCGGCGGCCAGCTCGGCCGGGGGCTCGAAGGAGCGGTCCTCACGGGACAGGTTGGACAGGGTCTCTTCGCTCACGGTTTCCTCCGGGTCGACGGGGTGGCGCTGGCCACACTAGGACGCGGGTCCCAGGGTGGCGAGGGCCGGTTGCCCCGCGGTTGCCCGCGGGTCGTGCCGCCCCGCCGGGCGCCTCGCGGCGCCCGGCGGAGCGGTGGTGCGGTCAGTGCGAGATCGCCTTCTCCGAGCCGGCGCCGGTGAGGGCGCGCACCTCGAGCTCGGTGTAGCGCTCCTCCGCGGTGGGCTCCTTGGAGGTGATGGTGCCGATGTAGCCGAGCAGGAAGCCGAGCGGGATGGAGACGATGCCCGGGTTCTCCAGGGGGAACCACGAGATGTCGATGCTGGTCGGCAGCAGCGACAGGTTCTTGCCCGTCGGGTCGAGCCCCTTGCCGGAGACGACCGGGGAGAAGACCACCAGACCGACAGCCGAGATCAGGCCGCCGTAGATGCTCCAGAGCGCGCCACGGGTGTTGAAGCGCTTCCAGAACATGTTGTAGATGATCGTCGGCAGGTTGGCCGACGCCGCGACGGCGAAGGCCAGGGCCACCAGGAACGCGATGTTGAGGCTCTGGGCGGGGATGGCCAGCAGGATCGACACCAGGCCGATGCCGGCGGCGGCCCAGCGGGTCACCTTGATCTCCTGGTCCTCGCTGGCGGTGCCCTTCTTGATCACGCTGTTGTAGATGTCGTGGGCCACCGACGCCGACGAGGTCAGCGTCAGGCCGGCCACGACGGCCAGGATGGTGGCGAAGGCGACGGCCGCGATGATGGCCAGCAGCACCGCACCGCCCGTGGAGCCGGCTCCGCCGCCGACGGCCTCGGCCAGCAGCGGGGCGGCCAGGTTGCCCGAGGCGTCCAGCTCACCGGACTCGCGCAGGCCGGGGATGTCGAGCAGGGCGGCGGCACCGAAGCCGAGCACGAGGGTGAAGAGGTAGAACACCCCGATGAGGCCGATGGCCCACAGCACCGACTTCCGCGCGTCGCGCGAGGTCGGCACGGTGTAGAAGCGGATGAGGATGTGGGGCAGGCCGGCCGTGCCGAGCACGAGCGCGATGCCGAGGCTGATGAAGTCGATCTTGCTGGTCGCGGTGGCGCCGTACTTCAGGCCGGGCTCGAGGAAGGCCGAGCCGGCACCGGAGTTGCTGGCGGCCGTGCCGAGCAGCTCGGAGAGGTTGAAGTCGAACTTCGCGAGCACGAGCACCACGATCAGCGCCGAGCCGGTCATGAGCAGCACGGCCTTGACGATCTGCACCCAGGTCGTGCCCTTCATGCCGCCGACGGTGACGTAGAAGATCATGAGCGCGCCGACGCCGAGGATGACGATGTTCTTGACCGCCTGGTCGTCGACGCCCAGCAGCAGCGCCACCAGGGCGCCTGCGCCGACCATCTGGGCCAGCAGGTAGAAGATCGACACGACCACGGTCGAGGTCGCCGCGGCCATGCGCACCGGGCGCTGGCGCATGCGGAAGGCCAGCTGGTCGGCCATCGTGTAGCGCCCCGAGTTGCGCAGCATCTCGGCCACGAGCAGCAGCGCGACCAGCCAGGCCACGAGGAAGCCGATGGAGTAGAGGAAGCCGTCGTAGCCCGAGAGCGCGATGGCCCCGGAGATGCCGAGGAAGGACGCCGCCGACATGTAGTCGCCGCCGATGGCCAGGCCGTTCTGCACCGGGGAGAACGAACGTCCGCCGGCGTAGAAGTCGGCCGTGCCGGAGGTCTGCCGGCTGGCCCAGAAGGTGATCCCGATCGTCAGCGCGACGACGCTGAGGAACAGGATCGTGGTGAGCACCTGGTGGTCCATGTCAGTGCCTCTTCCCGTCGGTGCCGGCCACGGTCGCGTCGTACTCGTCGTTGAGGGAGCGCGCCAGCGGGTCGAGGCGGCTCTCGGAGAAGCGGGCGTAGGCGAAGGCCAGCCCGAAGGTGGTGGCGAACTGCAGCAGGCCGAAGACCAGCGCGACGTTGATGTTGCCGACCAGCTTGGTGTTCATGAAGCCGCCGGCGTAGTTCGACATCAGGATGTAGAGCAGGTACCACGCCAGGAAGGCCACCGTGGCGGGGATGACGAAGCCCCGGTAGGCCTTGCGCAGCGCGGCGAAGTCGGGTGAGTCGTGCAGCCGGTCGTAGACCGGGTCGTGCCGGGAGGCCTGGGTGGCGGCCTGCGGCTGCTCCCCGGCTCCGGGCTGGCTCTCGTGGGTGCCCACGGCGGTGTCCCCTCTCGTGCGGATGCGGCCGCGCCGGCCGCAGGTGTGATCGCGGTCACCGTAGGAGTGACGGCGCTCACCCCGGCAGGGCCGACGCCCGGGTCGTCGGCGAGCGGCGCCTCGGCGTCGGTGAGCGGTCGGTCGGGCGCGGTGAGCGGCCGGGTGGGGGGCGGCGGTGCGGCGTGGCGGGGTCGGGCGCTGGGGCGGGCGGTGGGGCGGGCGGTGAGGTCGTGAGGGGTGTGAGGACGTGAGGAGAAGTTGACCTCGACGGTCACCCGGGGTCGACAGGAGCGAAACCTCGCGCGCCGAGGGTGAAGCCACCGACGAGCCCCTCAGGAGCACCGCCATGACCATGACCAGCCACTCGCGCAGCAACCCGGGCAGCGACCCGGGCAGCGACCCGAGCAGCGACACCGCCACCGGGCCGGCGCCCGCGCGCCGCACCGGACGCTGGATCGAGGACTGGCGCCCCGAGGAGGAGGCGTTCTGGGAGGAGACCGGTCGTCCCGTGGCCCGGCGCAACCTGCTGTGGTCGATCTTCGCCGAGCACCTCGGCTTCTCGGTGTGGCTGATCTGGAGCGTCAGCTCGGCCTTCCTGGTGGCCCAGGGCTTCTCCTTCACCCCGCAGCAGCTCTTCGTGCTGGTGGCGCTGCCCAACCTCGTCGGCTCGCTGCTGCGCCTGCCCTACACCTTCGCGGTGCCGAGGTTCGGCGGGCGCAACTGGACGATGGTGAGCGCGGCGCTGCTGCTGGTGCCGACGCTGCTCTTCGCCTGGGCGGTGCAGGACCCGGGCACGCCCTACTGGGCCTTCTGCCTCATCGCCGCGACCGCCGGTCTCGGGGGCGGCAACTTCGCCAGCTCGATGGCCAACATCAACTTCTTCTACCCCGCGGCCAAGAAGGGCGCGGCGCTCGGCCTCAACGCCGCCGGCGGCAACCTCGGCGTCTCGCTGATCCAGCTCTTCCTGCCCGTGATCGTCGGCGGCGCCGGCATCTTCGGCCTGGTCAAGGCCAGCGAGGGCGGCATCCACCTCGAGCGCGCCGCCTGGGTCTACGCCGGGCTCGCCGTGGTGGCGACGTTCGCGGCCTGGCGCTGGATGGACAACCTGGCCACCGCGACCTCCCGCCCGCGCGAGCAGATGCAGGTCGTGCGCAAGCCGCACACGTGGATCATGGCCTTCCTCTACATCGGCACCTTCGGCTCCTTCATCGGCTACTCCGCCGCCATGCCGCTGCTCATCAAGCTCACCTTCTGGGTGCCGGAGCCGACCCCCCTCGGCACGGGCATCTACTTCGCCTACTTCGCCTTCCTCGGCGCCCTGGTGGGCTCCGCGACCCGCCCGCTCGGCGGGTGGCTGGCCGACCGCTTCGGCGGCGCCCGGGTCACCCTGGCCGCCTTCGGCGCCATGATCGTCTCCACCCTGGCGGTGCTGTGGACCCTCACGCGGCTGACCCCGAACCCGACCGCCGACCCGGCGATCGCCACCGACAACCAGTCGTGGTTCCCCTTCTTCCTCGGCTTCTTCCTCTGCGTCTTCGCCGCCACCGGCATTGGCAACGGCTCGACCTACAAGATGATCCCCGCCATCTGGCGCACCGAGGCCGAGCGCACCAGCGAGGCCGGCACCCCCGCCCGCAGCGCCGCGCTGCTGCTGGCCACCAAGCAGGCCTCGGCCGCCATCGGCGTCATCGGCGCGGTGGGCGCGATCGGCGGCTTCCTCATCCCGATCGCCTTCAGCTCGCCGTGGGTCGGGGACCCGCTCTCGGCCACGAAGGGCGCCTTCGTCGCCTTCACCGCCTTCTACGCCGTGTGCGCCCTGGTCACCTGGGCGGTCTACCTGCGCCGGCCCTCCGCGGCCGCCGCCGCCAGGCCCGGCACCATGGCGGGCGCGGGCATCTGACGTGAGCACCCCTCCCGCCGGCCCGGCCACGGACACCCGCACCCACTGCCCCTACTGCTCCCTGCAGTGCGGCATGACCCTGGAGCGCTCCGGTCGCGCCCTGCAGGTGCAGCCGTGGGCCGACTTCCCGGTCAACGAGGGCGCGCTGTGCCGCAAGGGCTGGACCGCGACCGGGCTGCGCGGCCACCGCGAGCGGCTGACCAGCCCGCTCGTGCGCGACGGGGCCACCGGCGAGCTGCGCACCGCGTCGTGGGACGAGGCGCTCGACCTGGTCGCGACCCGGATGCGGGCGCTCCAGGCCGAGAGCGGGCCCGACGCGGTCGCGGTCTTCGGCGGCGGGGGGCTCACCAACGAGAAGGCCTACCAGCTGGGCAAGCTGGCCCGGGTGGCGCTCGGCACCAGCCAGATCGACTACAACGGCCGCTGGTGCATGAGCTCCGCGGCCTCCGCGGCCAACCAGTCCCTCGGCCTCGACCGCGGGCTGCCCTTCCCGCTGGCCGACCTCGAGCGCACCGACCTGGTCGTGCTCGTGGGCTCCAACCTCGCCGAGACCATGCCGCCGGCCGCCCGCCACCTCGACCGGCTGCGCGAGCGCGGCGGCCGCGTCGTCGTGCTCGACCCGCGCCGCACGGCCACCGCGGGGCGCGCCGACCTCGTGCTCCAGCCGCTGCCGGGCACCGACCTGGCCGTCGCGCTGGGCCTGCTGCACCTGCTCGACGGCGCCGGCGCGGTCGACGAGGAGTACGTCGCGACCCGCACCACCGGCTTCGAGGACGTCCGGCGCTCGGTCGCCGGCTGGTGGCCCGAGCGCGTCGAGCGGGTCTCCGGCGTCGCCGCCGAGGACCTGCGCGAGCTGGCCGGTCTGCTCGCCGACGCCGAGCGGGCCGTCGTGCTCACCGCCCGGGGCGCCGAGCAGCACGCCCAGGGCACCGACACCGTGCTGGCCTGGATCAACGTCGCCCTCGCCCTCGGGCTGCCCGGGCGCGACGCCTCGGGCTGGGGCTGCCTCACCGGCCAGGGCAACGGCCAGGGCGGGCGCGAGCACGGCCAGAAGGCCGACCAGCTGCCCGGCTACCGGATGATCGACGACCCTGCGGCCCGCGCCCACGTTGCGGGCGTCTGGGGCGTGGCGCCCGAGACCCTGCCCGGGCCGGGGCGCTCGGCGTACGAGCTGCTGGAGGCGCTGGGCACCGAGGGCGGCCCGCGGGCGCTGCTGGTCACCGGCAGCAACCCGGTCGTCTCGGCGCCGAACGCCGACCACGTGACCGAGCGCCTCGACGCCCTCGACCTGCTGGTGGTGGTCGACCTCGTGCTCTCGGAGACCGCGGCCCGCGCCGACGTCGTGCTGCCCGTGGCCCAGTGGGCCGAGGAGACCGGCACCATGACCAACCTCGAGGGCCGGGTCGTGCTGCGCCAGCGCGCGGTGGCCCCGCCCGCCGGGGTGCGCGACGAGCTGGAGCTGCTCGCCGACCTCGCGGCCCGCCTGGGCTCCCCGGTGCCCTTCGGCACCGACGCCGCCGAGGTCTTCGCCGAGCTCGGCCGCGCCTCGGCCGGCGGACGCGCCGACTACTCCGGGATCACCCACGAGCGGGTCCGCGCCGAGCACGGCGTCTTCTGGCCCTGCCCCGCCGTGCCCGAGGGTCGTGCGCCCCACCCGGGCACGCCGCGCCTGTTCGCCGAGCGCTTCGCCACCCCCGACGGCCGCGCGCGCTGCCGCGTCGTGGAGCACCGCGGCCCCGTCGAGCAGCCCGACGCCACCTTCCCGCTGCACCTGACCACCGGGCGGGTGCTCGCGCAGTACCAGTCCGGCGCCCAGACCCGCCGGATCCGTGACCTGCCCGACACCGGGCCCTTCGTCGAGCTGCACCCCCTGCTGGCCGCCCGGATCGGTGCCGCCGACGGCGAGCCGGTCGTGGTCACCACCCGTCGCGGGTCGCTGCGCGCGCCGGCGCGCGTGGTCGACTCCATCCGCCCCGACACCGTCTTCGTGCCCTTCCACTGGGTCGGCGCCAACCGGCTCACCCACGACGCGCTCGACCCCTCCAGCCGGATGCCGGAGTTCAAGGCGTGCGCCGCGGCGGTGGGGCTCGCCGCGTCACCGGACCCCACGCCGGAGGTCTCGTCCGCCCAGGCGCCCGTGCGGGAGCAGGTCGCCGCCGCGGGGGTGCCCGCATGAGCGCCCGCGTCGTGGTGGTCGGGTCGGGCATGGCCGCGACCCGGCTGGTCGAGGAGCTGCTCGCCCGCGACACCGGCGCGCGGATCACCGTGCTCGGCGACGAGCCCCACGCGCCCTACAACCGGATCCTGCTCTCCGCGCTGCTCGAGGGCACCCACCGCGCCGACGCGCTCACCCTGCGCGGCCTGGAGTGGTACGCCGACCGGGGCGTCGACCTCCGCACGGGCGCGCGGGTGCTCGAGGTCGACCGCGACGCCCGCGAGGTCGGCCTCGTCGACGGCACCCGCCTCGGCTACGACCGGCTGGTGCTGGCCACGGGCAGCATCCCCACGCTGCCGCCGGTGCGCGGGCTGGTCGGCATGGACGGACGCCTCGACGAGCGCGTGCACGCCTTCCGCAGCCTCGACGACGCCCTGCGGCTGAGTCGCGCCGCGGCGTCGGCGCGGCGCGCGGTCGTGGTCGGCGGCGGGCTGCTCGGCCTCCAGGTGGCCCGGGCCCTGGGCGTGCGCGGCCTCGACGTCGAGGTGGTCGAGGGCGGTGACCACCTGCTGCGCAGCCAGGTCGGCGCACCGGCGGGCGCGATCCTGGCCCGCGACCTGCGCCGGCTCGGCACGGCGGTCTACACCGGCACCCGCGCCGTGCGGCTGACCCCCGCGGGGCTCGTGCTCGACCACGGCTACACCCTCGGCACCGACCTCGTCGTGCTCACCGCCGGCGGCCGTCCCTCGGTCGCGCTGGCCCGGGCGGCCGGCCTCGCGGTGCGACGCGGGGTGGTCGTCGACGCCGGGCTGCGGACCAGCGACCCCCGCGTGCACGCGATCGGCGACTGCGCCCAGCGCGGCGGGCGCACGACCGGCTTCGTCGCCCCCGCCTGGGAGCAGGCCGGCGTGCTGGCCGAGGTCCTGGCCCACGACCTGGCCCACGAGCTGGCCGGTGACGTGGCCGGGGGAGCCGACCCCCGCCCGGGCCGCACGCTCCCGGCGTACGAGGGGTCGCGGACGGTGGCGCGGCTGCGCGCGACCGACCTCGACGTCGCGGTGCTCGGCGAGCCCGAGACCGCCGAGGGCGAGGTCGTGGAGCTGACCAACCCCGTGGCGGGCTCGCACCGCCGCCTCGTCGTGCGCGACGGCGTGCTCGTGGCCGCGACCCTCGTCGGCGACCTGAGCCGGATCGGCCTGCTCACGCAGTACTACGACCGCGGCACGGTGCTCTCGCCGGGCGAGCCCGGCGCGCTGCTGCGCGGCGAGCGCCCCGGCACGGGCGCCCTCGCCGGCGCGGCCTCCCTGCCCGACGACGCCGAGGTGTGCGCGTGCGCCGGCGTCAGCGCCGGGCGCGTGCGCGCCTGCGGGTCCCTCGAGCAGGTCCGCGACACCACCCGCGCCACCACCGGCTGCGGCGGCTGCGCGTCCGCCGTGCGACAGCTCCTCGCCACCCGACCCAGCACCACCCTGGAAGGAACCCGAGCATGATGGCTCACCACCGCAGGACCCTCGTGGTCGTCGGCCACGGCATGGTCGGCCACCGCTTCGTGCAGGCCGCCGTCGAGCGGGGCCTCACCGAGACCCACGACGTGGTCGTGGTGGGGGAGGAGCTGCGCGCCGCCTACGACCGCGTCGCGCTGACCTCCTTCTTCGAGCGCGGCGCCGAGGAGCTCTCGCTGCTCCCGACCGGGGAGTACGACGACCCCCGGGTGCGGCTGCTGCTCGGCACCACCGTCGAGTCGGTCGACACCGGCGCCCGCACGCTCGTGCTCGGCGGCGCCGCCGCGGGCGAGGAGCTGGCCTACGACGAGCTGGTGCTCGCCACCGGCGCCGCCCCCTTCGTGCCGCCGATCCCCGGCACCGACCTCGACGGCGTCTTCGTCTACCGCACCATCGAGGACCTCGAGGCGATCCGCGACGCGGCCGCCACGGCCCGCGTGGGCGCGGTCGTCGGCGGCGGGCTGCTCGGGCTGGAGGCGGCCAACGCCCTGGCGCAGCTGGGCCTGGAGACCCACGTGGTGGAGATGGCGCCGCGGCTCATGGCCGTGCAGGTCGACGACGCCGGTGGCGCGGTGCTGACCCGCCACGTCGAGGGCCTGGGGCTGGGCGTGCACACCGGCGCGACGACCACCGAGGTGCTCGGGCAGGACGGCCGCGTGGTCGGCCTCGGGCTGCGCGACCGCGAGCCGCTGCCGGCCGAGGTCGTGGTCTTCTCGGCCGGGATCCGCCCGCGCGACGCCCTGGCCCGCGCGGCCGGTCTCGACGTCGCCGAGCGCGGCGGCGTGCTGGTCGACGAGCGGTGCCGCACCTCCGACCCCCACGTGTGGGCGGTGGGGGAGTGCGCGGCCCCGGCAGGACGGATGTACGGCCTGGTCGCGCCGGGCTACGCGATGGCCGAGGTCGTCGTCGACGCCCTGCTGGGCGGCCCGGGCGCCTTCACCGGCGCCGACATGTCGACCAAGCTCAAGCTGATGGGCGTCGACGTGGCCTCCTTCGGCGACGCCTTTGCGACCACCGAGGGCGCCCTCGAGCTGGTCTACGCCGATGCCGTGGCGGGGGTCTACAAGAAGCTCGTCGTCTCCGAGGACGGCCGGCGCCTGCTCGGCGGCGTGCTCGTGGGCGACGCCAGCGCCTACGGCGTGCTGCGCCCGATGGTGGCCACCGCCACCAACCCGGGCATCGCGCTGCCCGACAACCCCGAGGACCTGATCCTGCCCAGCGGCCGCGGCGGCGCCGAGATCGGGCTGCCGCCCCAGGCGCAGGTCTGCTCCTGCAACGACGTCACCCGCGCGCAGATCGAGGAGGCGGTCGGCGAGGGCGGCTCGTGCGACAGCCCGTCGTGCGTCACCGCCTGCACCCGCGCCGGCGCGACCTGCGGGTCGTGCAAGCCGCTGGTCAAGAAGGTCGTGGAGGACTTCTTCGCAGCCCGGGGCCGCAGCGTCGACCGCAGCCTGTGCGAGCACTTCCCGCTCTCGCGCCAGGAGCTCTTCGAGGTGATCGCCGTGCACGGGCACACCCGCTTCGACGACGTCGTCGCCGCCCACGGCACGGGCCGAGGCTGCGACGTCTGCAAGCCCACGGTGGCCTCGATCCTGGCCAGCCTGCTCGGCGACCACGTGCTCGGCGCGGAGCGCCGCACGCTGCAGGACACCAACGACGCCTACCTCGCCAACATCCAGCGCAACGGCACCTACTCCGTCGTGCCCCGCATCCCCGGTGGCGAGATCACCCCGGAGAAGCTCATCGTGATCGGGGAGGTCGCCCGCGACTTCGGGCTCTACACCAAGATCACCGGGGGCCAGCGCATTGACCTCTTCGGCGCGCGCATGGAGCAGCTGCCGGCGATCTGGACCCGCCTGGTCGACGCCGGCTTCGAGTCCGGGCACGCCTACGGCAAGTCGCTGCGGACCGTGAAGTCGTGCGTGGGCTCGACCTGGTGCCGCTACGGCGTGCAGGACTCCACGACGCTGGCCATCATGCTCGAGGAGCGCTACCGGGGCCTGCGCTCCCCGCACAAGCTCAAGGGCGGGGTGAGCGGCTGCGCCCGCGAGTGCGCCGAGGCCCGCTCGAAGGACTTCGGCGTCATCGCCACCGAGAAGGGGTGGAACCTCTACGTCGCCGGCAACGGCGGCGCCACCCCCGTGCACGCCCGGCTGCTCGCGGGCGACCTCGACACCGAGACGCTGGTGCGCTACCTCGACCGCTTCCTCATGTACTACATCCGCACCGCCGACCGGCTCCAGCGCACGGCCCCGTGGGTCGACGCCCTCGACGGCGGCCTCGACCGGGTGCGCGAGGTCGTCGTCGACGACGTGCTCGGGCTCGGCAGCGAGCTCGAGGCGGCGATGGCCACCCACGTCGAGGGCTACTCCGACGAGTGGCGCGCCACCCTGGAGGATCCCGACAAGCTGGCCCGCTTCGTCTCCTTCGTCAACGCCCCCGACACCCCCGACCCCCACATCACCTTCCGCAGCGAGCGCGACCAGGTCGCCCCGGCCGACAGCGAGGGCCCGGTGCTGCTCGGCGCGAGCATCCCCGTGGGTCCGGGCGGCCCGGGCGGCCCGGGCGGCCCGGGCAGCCCCGAGACGGTCGGGGCCGGCCGGTGAGCGCGCCGGAGGCGACCTGGACGGCGGTCTGCCGCCTGGACCAGATCGAGGTCGAGGGCGGCGTGGCGGCGCTGGTCGGGGGCGCGGCGGTCGCGGTCTTCCGCACCCACGACGACACGGTGCACGCGCTGGGCAACTACGATCCCCTCGGGCGGGCCTCCGTGCTCGCCCGCGGCATCGTCGGCACGCGGGGGGAGGTCCCGTGCGTCGCGTCGCCGCTGCACAAGCAGGCCTACGACCTGCGCACCGGGCAGTGCCTCGACGACGCGGCCGTCCGGGTCCCGACGTACGACGTCAGGGTCGACCGCGGCGTGGTGCTGGTCGGCCCGCAGAGGGAGGGTCCGTGACACCCGAGCTGCCCGAGACACCCGAGCCACCGGAGCCGGCCGCGCCGCTGGCCGGCTACCGGATCGGCGTGACCGCCGCCCGCAAGGTCGACGAGCAGGTCGCGCTGCTGGAGCGTCGCGGCGCCCGCGTGGAGTGGGCCCCAGCGCTCTCGCTGCAGCCCAACCAGGTCGACGACGCCGAGCTGCGGGCCCAGACCGCCGAGGTGCTCTCCCGCCCCGTCGACGTCTTCCTGGCCACCACCGGCATCGGCATGAAGGCGTGGTTCGAGGCCGCCGAGGGCTGGGGCCTGCTCGACGAGCTGCTCGCCGCCCTGGGGTCCTCCGAGATCCTCGCCCGCGGCCCCAAGAGCGTGGGCGCGCTGCGGCGCCGCGGGCTGCGCGAGCTGTGGGCCCCGGAGTCGGAGTGCTTCGAGGACGTGCTCGAGCACCTGCGCGGGCGCGACCTCGCCGGGCGCCGCATCGTGGTGCAGGAGCACGGCCAGTCGCTGTCGATGGTCGCCCACGCGCTGCGTCGCCAGGGCGCCGACGTCACCACCGTGACCGTCTACCGCGTGCTGGCCGCCGACGACCCCGGCCCGATGTTCAAGATGGTCGACCTCATCGCCGACCGCGCCCTCGACGCGGTCACCTTCACCTCCGCGCCCGCCGTGGCCGCGCTCATGGAGGCCGCGGGCGTCGTGGGCCGGCGCGACGAGGTCGTCACGGCCTTCCAGGCCGACGTCGTGGCCTCCTGCGTCGGCCCGGTCACCTCAGCCGCCTTCGAGATGTGGGGCGTGCCGACGCTCTTCCCCGAGCGCTCGCGGCTGGTCGCGATGGTCAAGCAGCTCGAGACCGAGCTGCCCTCGCGCTCCTCGGGCCTGGCCGTCGACCTGGTCGGCGGGCGCCAGCTGCTGCTGCACGGCGACGGCGTGCTCCTCGACGGGGTCGAGGTCAGGCTCTCGCCGGCGCCGACCGCGGTGCTGCAGGCCCTGGTCGCCAACCCCGGCAACGTCGTCTCGCGCCAGGCGCTGCTGGCCATGCTGCCCAGCGGCACCGCCGGCTCCGAGCACGCCGTGGAGATGGCCGTGGCCCGCCTGCGCGCCGGCATCGGCACCAAGGCCGTGCAGACCGTGGTCAAGCGCGGCTACCGGCTGGCCGTGGGCTGACTGCGAGGCCTCCTCTCGCCGCCTGAGGGTGCTGGGCAGCGGCGGTCATGGTGCCGGCCTGACGCGACACGTCGATCGCCGCGACGAGGCCGTGATCAGCTGGACCGTCCCGGACGCGCCACGCGTCGTCGTGGCGCCGAGCCCGACCTGCTCGAGGCGGTCCGAGACGCGCGGGAGGCGCTGTCAGGGGACGCCGGCGCTCCGGGGTCCCCGGCCCGCTGGCTGGCCCGGCGATCGGCGCGTGACCGGCGCGGTGACCGGCCTGGGGATCGACCTGCTGACCGGCCCGCCGACCAGCCCGTGGGTCGGCCCGGTGGTCGGCGTCGGTGAGTGGCGGGAGACGACACCTGCGGCGGTCCTCGACCGGTCGTTCGCCGCCACTTCTCGGGCGGGCCGGGCCGGCCAGCGACGCGGGGCGGTCCCGCGTGGCGCGTCGGCAGGGCTCGCGGTGACCGACCGTGCGGTAGTGGCGGGAGACGACACCTGCGGCGGTCCTCGACCGGTCGTTCGCCGCCACTTCTCGGGCGGGCCGGCCGGGAACGTGAGGTGGCCCCGCGTGACGGGTCGGCAGGGCTCGCGGTGACCGACGGTGCGGGCGCGCGCAGCCGGTGGTGGACGGGGCGCACCAGGAAGTGGCGGGAGACGACACCTGCGGCGGTCCTTGACCGGTCGTTCGCCGCCACTTCTCGGGCGGGCCGGCCAGCGACGGGAGGCGGTCCCGCGTGGCGGGTCTGCCGGGCTCGCGGTGACCGACGGTGCGGTCGCGCGCAGCCGGTGGTGGACGGGGCGCGCCAGGAAGTGGCGGGAGATGACACCTGCGGCGGTGCTCGACCGGTCGTTCGCCGCCACTTCTCGGCCGGGCCGGCCGGGGACGTGAGGCGGTCCCGCGTGGCGGGTCGGCAGCGGCTCGCGGTGATCGATCGTGCGGTCGCGCGCAGCCGGTGGTGGACGGGGCGCGCCAGGAAGTGGCGGGAGACGACACCTGCGGCGGTCCTCGACCGGTCGTTCGCCGCCACTTCCCGGGCGGGCCGGCCAGCGACGCGGGGCGGTCCCGCGTGGCGGGTCGGCAGCGCTCGTGGTGACCGACCGTCCGGGGCCGGGTGCGCCCCCCGAGACCCCCACCGACTGCTCGCACACCGACGGGTCACGACTCGACGATCCACAGGAGCGTCCCGGCTGCGAGGCGGGTGGCACCATGAGCGGCATGGACGCCCGCCTCGTGACCGTCGCCCACGGCACCCGCAAGGGCGGCGGCAACGAGATCGCCCGCCTGCTGACCGACGCCGCCGGCGAGGAGCTCGGCCTCGAGGCCGTCTGCTCCTACGTCGAGCTGTGCGAGCCGCTCTTCGAGGACGTCGTGGCGGCCTCGGCCACCCCGACGCTGGTCGTGCCGCTGCTGCTGTCGACCGGCTTCCACCTGCGCCAGGACCTGCCCCGCATGGCCCGCGCCGCCGGCGGTCCGCTGGTGCTCGGTCGCCCCTTCGGCCCGCACCGGCTGGTCGCGGCCGCGCAGCTGGAGCGGCTGCGTGAGGCGGGCGCGCGGCCGGAGGAGCGGCAGGTCGGGCGGCTCGTGCTCGTCGCCGCGGGCTCCTCGGACCCGCTGGCCACCCGCGACCTGACCCGGGCCGCCGAGCTGCTCGGCGAGGCCTGGTCCGAGGCGGCCGGCGCGGCCGGGGCGACCTCGCCCGTGGAGGTCGAGGTCGCCACCCTCACCGCGCTGGGCCGTCGCCCGGCCGAGGTCGTGCGGCCCGGCGACGTGGTGTCGCCGTACCTGCTCTCACCGGGGTTCTTCGCCGACCGGGCCGCCCGGGAGTGCCGCGAGGCCGGAGCCGCGATGGTCGCCGACGTCATCGGGCCCCACCCGCGGCTCGTCGAGCTGGTGGCCCGGCGCGCCCGTGCCCTGGCCCGCATCGAGCAGCCCGCCTAGCCCGACCCCCTCAGCCCCGGGGGTACGCCGACTCCTCGGGCGTGTGCAGCCGCACGAGGAAGGCGCCGGCGTGGGCGGGGCGCGAGGCCCGGGTGAGCAGGCTGGTGCCGACCATGACGCCCACCGCCAGCGGCACCGACCAGGCGGCCGGCTGCTCGAGCAGCACCGCCCGCCAGCCGGGGTCGACATCGACGAGCAGCGTCACCAGCGCGGCGGTACCGGAGCCGAGGCCGCCGACCACCAGACCGGCGACCGCGCCCGCGGCGGTGAGGCCGGGCCACCAGATGCCGAGCACGAGCAGCGGGCAGAAGGTCGAGGCGGCCACCGCGAAGGCCAGGCCCACGGTGGAGGCGACGCCGACCTCGGGGCCGAGCAGGGCCACGGCGCAGGGCACGGTGACGGCGACGACGGCCGCCACCCGGAAGGCGGTGACCCCGTCGAGGCGGCGCCCGCCCCAGGCCCGTCCGGTGACGTCCTGGCTGAGCACGCCGGCCACCGCGATCGACAGCCCCGACGAGGTGGACAGGAAGGCCGCGAACGCCCCCGCCACCACCAGGCCGGTCAGCACGTCGCCGCCGAGGC
This sequence comes from Nocardioides sp. Leaf307, assembly GCF_001423135.1. Taxonomy (NCBI): domain Bacteria; kingdom Bacillati; phylum Actinomycetota; class Actinomycetes; order Propionibacteriales; family Nocardioidaceae; genus Nocardioides; species Nocardioides sp. Leaf307. Next base: position 267,415 of record NZ_LMNY01000001.1, read on the forward strand.
CCGGCAGCACGATCCGCGGCAGCTCGAGCACCAGCGCGTCGGAGCGGCCCGCGGCGGCCAGCGCCGGGGCGTAGGCCCGGCCCAGGGCGCCGTACACGGGCGGGACGAGGTAGAAGGCGCTGAGCAGCACGAGCACGACCAGCGTCGTGCGGCGCGCGGCCCGGCCGTCGGGGTTGGTGTAGAAGCGCACCACCACGTGGGGCAGGCCCATCGTGCCGAGGAAGGTGGCCACGATGAGGGAGTAGGTGACGTAGAGGCCCTGCCCGCCGCCCTCGGCCAGCGGCTGCGACCACGACACCAGGTCGGGGAAGGCCGGGCCCGCCCCGGCGTCCGCCCCGGCGGCACCGCCGGAGGAGCCGCCCGTGGGCCGGCCGTCACCGAGCCACACCACGACGAGCACGGCCGCGGGCACGAGCAGGGCGGTGAGCTTGAGCCAGTACTGGAAGGCCTGCACGAAGGTGATCGAGCGCATGCCGCCCGAGGAGACGTTGACCAGCACGACCGCGCCGACGATGACCGGGCCCACCCAGCCCGGGGCGCCGACCGCGGAGGTCAGCGTGAGCCCGGCGCCCTGGAACTGCGGCAGCAGGTAGAGCCAGCCGATCACCACCACCAGCAGCGAGCAGGTCGAGCGCACCCGTCGCGAGCCGAGCCGGGCCTCGGCGAAGTCGGGCAGCGTGTAGGCCCCCGAGCGGCGCAGGGGGGCGGCAACGAGCACGAGCAGCACGAGGTAGCCCGCGGTCCAGCCGACGGGGTACCAGAGCATGTCGGCGCCGAAGGTCAGCAGCAGCCCGGCCACGCCGAGGAAGGAGGCGGCCGAGAGGTACTCCCCGCCGATGGCCGAGGCGTTGAGCCCCGGGCGCACCGTGCGCGAGGCCACGAAGAAGTCGCTGGTCGTGCGGGAGAAGCGCAGCCCCCAGGTGCCGATGGCCAGGGTCGCCACCGTCACCAGGACGATCGCGACGATGCCGGGTGCGGCGTTCACCGCGGGCCCCCCTCGGGCCCGTCCCGGGTCGGGTCGGGCGGCGCGGTGCCGCGCACGAGGTCGCCGTAGGCCACCTCGTTGCGCTCGGCGCGGCGCACGTAGAGCCAGGCGAGCCCCACGAGGAACGGGTAGGCCGCCACGCCGAGCAGCAGCCACGGCAGGGGCACGCCCAGCCAGCTGCGGTGGCCCAGCGAGGGCGCCAGGTGGAAGAGCAGCGGCAGCGACCCAAGCACCCCGACGAGCACCAGCAGGGTGCGCGCGGCCAGCCACAGCTGCTCTCGCAGCAGCGAGCGGAGGTAGAGCCCGGCCAGCCGCTCGTCGGGCCCGGGGTCGCGGCGGGCGCGCTCCGCCCCGCCCGTCGTACGCCGCCGCGGCGGCCCGGTGACCCGCACCCGCGGCGGGCGGGCCTCGCTCACGAGCCGGCCCGTCGCAGCAGCAGGTCGCGCAGCTCGCGGGTGTGGCGCCGGCTGACCACCAGCTCGGGACCCTCGGCGCCACCGTCGGCGGGGCCGACCCGCACGGTGCAGCGGCCGGCCTCGGTGCGGACCTCGGCCACGTGGGCCAGCGCCACCAGCAGCGAGCGGTGGATGCGCACGAAGCCGGCCTCGGCCCACTCCTCCTCCAGCGTCGACAGCGGGGTCCGCACGAGGTGGGAGCCGCCCGCGGTGGTGTGCAGGCGTGCGTAGTCGCCCTGGGCCTCGACGTGGGTGATCTCGGAGCGGGCCACGAAGCGGGTGACCCCGCCCAGCTCGACCGGCACCTGCAGGTCGGCGACGGCCCCGGTGCGGTCGGCGCCGTCCACGACGCGGCGCACGGCCTCGGCGAGGCGCTCGGCGCGCACGGGCTTGAGCACGTAGTCGACCGCGCGCAGGTCGAAGGCGTCGACGGCGTGGGCCTCGTGGGCGGTGACGAAGACGACGGGCGGTGGGGTGCGGAAGCGGCCGAGCACCTGCGCGAGCTCCAGGCCGGTGAGGCCGGGCATCTGGATGTCGAGGAAGACCGCGTCGACCTCGGTCTCCTGCAGCACCTTCAGCCCGGCGGTGGCGGAGTCGCGGGTCAGCACCTCCCCGACGCGGGGGTCGCGCTCGAGGAGGTAGCGCAGCTCGTCGAGCGCGGGCCGCTCGTCGTCGACCACCAGCACCCGTGCCAGCACCGGGGCGGTGCCCTGGCCCGTGACCTGGCCGGTCACCGGACGTGCACCCCGGGGGCGAACTTCGGCACCCGCACGGTGACCTTGGTGCCGGCGCCGGCGGCGGTCTCGACGACCAGGCCGTGGTCGTCGCCGTAGACCGCGCGCAGCCGGCCGTCGACGTTGCCCAGGCCCACCGAGTCGAGGCTGCCGTCGCCGGCCAGCGCCCGTCGCACCCGGGCGGGGTCCTCGCCGACGCCGTCGTCCTCCACCTCGATGACGCACTCCTGGCCGCGGTCGAGGGCCACGATGCTGATGTGGCCGCCGCCCTCGCGGCCCTCGAGGCCGTGACGCACGGCGTTCTCGACCAGCGGCTGGATGCACAGGAAGGGCACGGCCACCGGCAGCACCTCGGGCGCGATGCGCAGGGTCACGCGCAGCCGGTCGCCGAAGCGGGCCTGCTCGAGCAGCAGGTAGCGCTCGACCGAGCGCAGCTCCTCGGCCAGCGTCGTGAACTCCCCGTGGCGGCGGAAGGAGTAGCGGGTGAAGTCGGCGAACTCCAGCAGCAGCTCGCGCGCCCGGTCGGGGTCGGTGCGCACGAAGCTGGCGATCGCACCGAGGGAGTTGTAGATGAAGTGGGGGCTGATCTGGGCCCGCAGCGCGCGCACCTCGGCCTCCATCAGCCGGGTGCGCGAGGCGTCGAGCTCGGCCAGCTCCAGCTGCCCCGAGACCCAGCGGGCGACCTCGTCGGTGGCCCGGGCCAGCCCGGCGGTGGGGTACGCCGTGAACGTCGCCAGCGTGCCGACCACCCGCTCCTCGACCAGCAGCGGGCTGACCACCGCGTTGCGCACCGGGCAGCCGGGCTGGTCGCAGGGCAGGTCGGAGCGCTCGAAGACCCGGGTGGCGCCCCGCTCGACGGTCTCGGCCACCAGGGCCGGCAGCTGGCCCTGGTGGTGGGCGCCGCTGCCCTCCCAGGCCAGGACCTCGGCGGGGACGGCGGAGTCGGTGAGCGCGAGGGCGGGCGCGCCGAGCAGGGCGTGCAGGTGGCGGATGCTGCGCTCGGCGCTGGCGCGGTGGAGACCCTCGCGCAGGGCGGGCCCGGCCAGCGACGCGGTGTGCAGGGTGCGGAAGGTCGTGCGGTCGGCGTCGGTGCCGAGGTGGCGCCGGCGTCGCAGCCTCACCGGAAGTCGAAGAGGAGCACGGTGTCCTCGTCGACCGTGACGGCCGAGTCGGGCGCCTTGGTCACGTCGGTCACGGCCGGGAAGCTCCCGGTGGTGACCACGAGGTGGCTCCCCGTGGCGTCGGGGGTGGCGTCGGCGGTGGCGTGGTGGGTGGCGTCGGGCTCGGCGGGCCCGCCGACGGCGCCGTCGGGGCCGCCGGTGCCGCCGGTGCCGTGGTCGCCGGTCGGGGACGCGGCGTGGGCGGGCTCGTCGGCGACGACGACCCGGCGCTCGAGGACGCCGGCGCGGAAGCACTGCACGACGTAGGGCAGCTGCATGCCGTCCATGCCGCGGCCGTAGTCGTCGTAGAAGGCGAGCACCTGCGCGCGCAGCTCCTCGCGCCCGGCGTCGTCGCGGGTGGCGACGTGGGAGCGGGAGAGGGCGAGGTCCTGCACCGTGCTGCGGTTGAGGGTCTGCCAGGAGCGGAAGGCGCGGTCCTCGACGAAGCCGAAGAGCGGGGAGTGCACGAGCGCCCGGTGGGACTCCCCGCGCTGCCCGCCGCCGAGCAGGCGGCCCAGCCGGCGCACCCACGGGATGCGCTCGTCGCGCTCGTTCCACACCAGGGCCAGGTGGCCGCCGGGGCGCAGCACCCGGGCGATCTCGGGCAGGGCGACGTCGGGGTCGAGCCAGTGGAAGGCCTGGGCGCACACCACGACGTCGACCGAGGCGTCGGGCAGGGGGAGGTCCTCGGCCGGGGCGACGGCGGTGCGCACGTCGGGCAGGCGCCGTCCCAGCACGGCGAGCATCTCCGGGTCGGGGTCGGTGGCCAGTACGTCGTGACCGAGCGCGACCAGCTGCTCGGTGAGCTTGCCGGTGCCGGCGCCGACCTCGAGCACGGTCACCGGGTCGCCGGCCCCCAGGTCGGTGAGCCACGCGGCGGCCTCGCGGGGGTAGCCGGGCCGGCCGCGGTCGTAGGCGTCGGCGACCGTGCCGAAGGCCCGGGCGGGCGTGCGGTCCGGGTGCGGGGCTGCGGGGTGGTCGGCCATCGCAGCGACGATATCCCCTGCCGGCCCCTGGTGGCCCCCGCCGCCGTACCCTGCGGCGCGGGCGGGCACGCGCGGGCCGGTAGCCTCGCGCCCGTGACCGACGACCCGCTGGCCTGGCTGACCTCGCTCGAGGGCGTGCCGAGCGCGTTCGTCGCCGCCCGCGACGGCATCGACGTGATGCTGCGCGACCGCGGGCTGCGGCGTACGTCCCCGGAGACGACGGCGGAGTCGCTGCTGCGCGGCGCCCACGCCAGCGCGGTGCTGGAGGGCTCGGGCTCCTCGCTCGCCGAGGTGCGTGCGGGGGAGGGCGACGCGGTGGCCGCCGACGCGGTGCGGGTCTCCTCCGAGCTGCTCGCGCTCGTGCCCGCGCTGGGCCGCGCGCCGCTGCAGGCCCTGGCCCGGGTGCACGCGCTGGCCTCCGCCGGCTCGCTGCCCGAGGACGAGCGGGGCCGCCCGCGCGACGCCGCGGCCGCCGAGCGGCTGCGGGCGCTGGCGACGCTGCTCACCGCCGAGACCGCGGCCCCGGCGCTCGTCGTGGCCGCGGTGGTGCACGCCGACCTGGCGACCTCCGCGCCCTTCGCCTCCCACAACGGGGTCGTGGCGCGGGCGGCCGAGCGGCTGGTGCTGGTGGCGCGCGGGGTCGACGAGAAGTCGCTGGTCGTGCCCGAGGCCGGCCACCTCGCCTTGCGCGAGGCCTACGAGTCCAACCTGCGCGGCTACCGCGACGGCGGCGAGGCCGGCGTCCACTCCTGGCTGCTCTACGCCGCCGAGGCCTACGCCGCCGGCGCCGAGGCGAGCCCGCTGCGCCGCGAGGCGACCTGAGGCGACCTGAGGCGGCCAGAGGCGACCTGAGGGGGAGCGCCGCGAGGCGATCCGAGACGTGCCCGTCGGGGCCCGGACATGCAGGTGGCACCCGGGCCATCGATCGACCTGGGTGCCACCGCTGACACGCGAGCCGCCGGCTACCAGGCGTGCATCACTACTGCTGCTGCGGGAGTGTCCCGCTGGCATGCGCCCATAAGAAGGGTGGATCGCCGCGTGGGTACCCCGGACCGCGTGTACGTCTCTGTTGAGGTGTCCCGACCCCGTCCTACCGGGCCGGTGAGGCCTTCCCGCTCCTGCTGGCCTCGTGACTCCATGTGTACGCCGGTGTGACCTGGAGCACAAGACCTACCCGGCGGTAGGTCGCCGACGGCGTGTGCCGGCCCAGACCGCGCCGCCCACCGCGACGACGCCGGTGACGGCCAGCGCGGCGAGCGTCGAGCGACCGCCGGGCAGCCGCGAGCGCAGGGCCACGGGCCGGGTGAAGACGAGCACGGGCCAGTCGCGGGCGACCGCGATGCGGCGCAGGTCCTTGTCGGGGTTGACGGCGTGCGGGTGGCCCACGGCCTCGAGCATCGCGGTGTCGGTGACCGAGTCGCTGTAGGCGTAGCTGGCCGCGAGGTCGTAGCCGCGCTCCGCGGCCAGCGCGCGGATGGCGGCGGCCTTCTCCTCGGCGTAGGCGTAGTAGGCGATCTCGCCGGTGTAGCGGCCGTCGACCTCCTCCAGCCGGGTCGCCACCACGAGGTCGGCGCCCAGCATGGCCCCGATCGGCTCGACCACCTCGCTGCCGGAGGTGGAGACGATGACGACGTCGCGCCCGGCGGCGTGGTGCTCCTCGATGAGGCCGACCGCCTCCTCGTAGACCAGCGGGTCGACGATGGTGTGGAGGGTCTCCGCGACGATCTCGCGCACCGTGGCGACGTCCCACCCCGCGACCAGCTGCGACATGAAGTGCCGCATCTTCTCCATCTGGTCGTGGTCGGCGCCGCCGGTCAGGTAGACGAACTGGCCGTAGGCCGAGCGCACGACGGCGCGCCGGGAGATCAGGCCCCCGGCCTGGAAGGGCTTGGTGAAGGCCATGGCGCTCGACTTGGCGATGATCGTCTTGTCGAGGTCGAAGAAGGCCGCTCCCGGCATGTCTCCAGCATAGGGACCCCGCGGGCGGCGCGCGGGCGAGTGCCACGGGTGACCACGAGTCGTCCCCAGGGCGGCCGGCGCGCGGCCCTGTCCACAGCGGTGGCCGCAGACGCGGCGTACGGCGTGACGGCGGGTGAGGCTCGCCGGCATGGACGCACCCCTGCTGCTCACCCGCGACCCGCTGCTGCTCGACGAGGTCGCCCGGCTCGCGGCCGCGGCGGGCGCCCGGCCCCACGCGACCGACGACGTGGCCGGCGCCCTGCGGGCCTGGTCGACCGCCCCGGTCGTGCTGGTGGGCGTCGACCTCGCGCCGCAGCTGGCCCGGCTCGGGCCCGACCGGCGGGGGCAGGTGCACGTGGTCGCCCTCGACGACGTCGGACCTGCCGGTCTGCGCACCGCCCTCGAGCTGGGGGCGGAGTCGGTGCTCCCGGTCGGTGCCGCCCCGGGGCGGCTCACCGAGGTGCTGACCGACCTGGGGGAGGGGCGGGCCTCGCCGGGGCGCACGATCGCGGTGGTCGGCGGATCCGGTGGGGCGGGCGCCACGACGGTGGCCTGCGCCCTGGGTCAGGTGGCGGCCGCGGCCGGCACGTCGCTCGTGGTCGACCTCGACCCGCTGGGTCCCGGCGCCGACCGGGTGCTGGGCCTCGAGCGGGCGGCCGGGGTCCGCTGGGGCTCCGTGGCCGAGACCACGGGCCGGCTGAGCTCGCGTGCGCTGCGCGAGGCGCTCCCGCGCCGCGCGGGCCTCGGGGTGCTCGGCTGGGCCGCCGGCCGGGCCGAGTCGCTCGATCCCGGCGCGGTGCGCGAGGTGGTCTCGGCGGCGCGCCGCGGGCACGACACGGTCGTCGTCGACCTGCCGCGCGTCCTCGACGCCACCACCGGCGAGGTCAGGGCCCGCAGCGACCTCGTCGTGGTGGTCGTGAGCGCCACCGTGCCCGGGGTCACCGCCGCGGCGCGGCTGTGCGACCGGTTGGCCGCGGAGGCCGGCGGTGGGGGTGCGCCGGGCGAGGCCGGCGGGGTCGCCCTGGTCGTGCGGGGCCGGGCCCTGACGGCGTCGGAGGTGACCCGCGCGACGGGCCTGCCCGTGCTCGCCGTGGTGCCCGAGGTGCGCCGGCTGCGTGAGTGGTGCGACCTGGGCCTGGGGCCGGTCCACGGGCGGCGCAGCCCGCTGTCCCGGCCGATGGGGGAGGTCCTCGGCGCGGTGCCCGCTCCGGTGCGGACGAGGGCCGCGGCATGACCGGCACGACCGGAGTGACCGGGCTCCGGGCCCCGCAGGTGGGCGCGCCACCGGCCGAGACGGTGGAGGCGGTGCGCGAGCGGCTGGCCGCCGAGCCCGGCGAGCTGACCCCGCACCGCGTGGCCCAGGCGCTGCGGGCCACGGGGCGCCCGGTCGGCGACGCCACGGTCCTCGCCGTGCACGACGCGCTGCGCCGCGACGTCGTCGGTGCCGGGCCGCTCGAGCCCCTGCTGCGCGTCCCGGGCGTCACCGACGTGCTGGTCAACGGCCCCGACCAGGTGTTCCTCGACCGCGGGGCCGGTCTCGAGCCCGCCGGGGTGCGCTTCCCCGACGACCAGGCCGTGCGACGCCTCGCCCAGCGCCTGGCCGCGCTGGCAGGTCGCCGCCTCGACGACGCCAGCCCCTGCGCCGACCTGCGGCTGCTCGACGGCACCCGCTTCCACGCCGTCCTCTCCCCGGTGGCCCGCCCCGGCACCACCATCTCCCTGCGCGTGCCCTCCCGTCGGGCCCTCGACCTCGACGCGCTGCGGGCCGCCGGTGCGGTCGGCCCCGACGCCGCGCACCTGCTGCGCGCCGTCGTGGCCTCGCGGCGGGCCTTCCTGGTCACCGGCGGCACCGGCTCGGGCAAGACCACGCTCCTGGCCGCCCTGCTGGCCCTCGTGGACCCCGCCGAGCGGCTGCTCGTGGTCGAGGACTCCTCCGAGCTGCGTCCCGACCACCCCCACGTCGTGGGTCTCGAGGCGCGCACCCCCAACATCGAGGGCGTCGGCGGCATCGAGGTGCGCGAGCTGGTCCGTCAGGCCCTGCGCATGCGCCCCGACCGGCTGGTGGTCGGCGAGGTCCGCGGCGCCGAGGTCGTCGACCTCCTGGCGGCGCTCAACACCGGCCACGAGGGCGGCTGCGGCACGCTGCACGCCAACTCCGCGACCGACGTGCCGGCGCGGGTCGAGGCGCTGGCCCTCGCGGCCGGGCTCGGCCGGGCGGCGGCCCACAGCCAGCTGGCCTCGGGCATCGACCTGGTCCTCCACCTGCGCCGCGGCGGCGACGGGGTGCGCCGGCTGGTCGAGGTGGCGGTGCCCGACCGCGGCGCCGACGGCATCGTGCGGATGCAGGTCGCGGCCCGGCTGGGGCCACCTGCGCCGCACGGCGACCGCGACCTGGTGGAGGGTCCTGCGGCCGACCGTCTCGCCGCCCTGCTCGCCGACCCCGACGCCGACCCCGCCGCGGGATCGGCGCCCGGGTCGCGGCCGTGACGAGCTCCGGCCCCGCCACCTGGGTGGCGCACGGTGCGCCGGCGGCCGCGGTGGCGTGCCTCGCCGCCGTGTCCGCCGCGCTCGCCGTCGCCCTCCTGCTGCCTCCGCGGCCCCGGGTCGCGACCGCGCGGGGCGGGGCGGGGCGGGCGACGCCCGGGCGGGTCGTGCCGACCGGGGTCGGCGTCGTGGCACTGCTCCTCCTCGCCGCCTCGCTCGGGCCCGAGGCCGTCGCGCTGGCCGTGGTGCTCGCCGGCGCCGCGGGCGCCACGGCCCGGCTCTGGGCCGCCCGTCGCGCCGCCCGCGAGGCGCACCGCACCTCCACCCGGGTCCTGGAGACGTGCGAGCGGCTCGCCGCCGAGCTCGCGGCCGGGCGGCCGCCGGTGCTGGCCCTCGGCCACGCCGCCCAGGAGTGGGCGGCCCTCTCCCCGGTCGCCGAGAGCCTGCGCCTGGGCACCGACGTCGCCGAGGCGTGGCGCACGGTCGCGCGGCAGCCGGGCGCCGGTGACCTGCGCCTGCTGGCCGCGGCGTGGCAGGTCGCCCACCGCACCGGTGTGGGTCTGGCCGCCGCGGTCGACCGGGTCGCGGTCGACCTGCGCGCCGTGCGCTCCACCGAGCGGGTGGTCCGCGGCGAGCTCGCCTCGGTGCGGGCCACCGTCAAGCTCGTCGCCGCACTGCCGCTCCTCGCGCTCGCCATGGGGTCGGGTGCCGGCGGCGACCCCTGGGGCTTCCTGCTCGGCGAGCCGGTCGGCCTGGCCTGCCTGGCCGCCGGCGTGACCTGCGCCCTGGCGGGTGTGGCCTGGGTCGAGGCCATCGCCCGGTCGGTGGAGCAGGGCCGGTGACGCCCGGGCTCCTCGCGGCCCTCGCCGCAGCGGCGGCGGTGGCGCTGCTGCTGCCGAGCCCGGCGCGGCCTCCCGACCCGTGCCCCGGCGACGCGTGGGGCGGCCCCGCGGGGACCGCTGCGGCCGCCGGCGGCGCGTCGGGCGTGGGCTGGCTGCACCGTCACCGTCTGCTCTGGTCGCTCCTCGGCGCCGTCGGGGCCTGGGCCTTCGTGTCCGGCACGGCCGGCGCGGTGCTGGCCCCGGCCGTGGGCGCGGCGGTGTGGGTCGGCATCGGGCGCGCCGAGCCGGCGCCCGCCCGACGCGAGCGCGAGGCGGTGAGGCGCGAGCTGCCCCACCTCGTGGCGCTCGTGGGCTCCGCGCTGGGGGCCGGGGCCTCTCCGGGGGCCGCCGTGGAGCTCGCGACCGCTGCGCTCCCGGGGCCCGCCGCCGAGCGTCTGGAGCCGGCGGTGCACCGCCTGCGCCTGGGCCTCGACCCGGGCGAGGTCTGGCGCCTCGTCACCGCCGACGCCGACCTGGCCCCTCTGGGCCGGGCCCTGGGCCGGGCCCACGAGACGGGCGCCCCGGTGGTCGCCGCCGTCGAGCGGCTCGCGGAGGAGCTGGCGCGCTCCGCCCGGGCCGACGTGGAGGACCGCGCCCGGGCCGTCGGCGTCCGGGCGGCTGCCCCGCTGGGGCTGTGCCTGCTGCCGGCCTTCCTCCTCGTCGGGATCGTGCCGGTGGTCGCGGGCCTGCTCGAGAGCCTCGCGTGGTGAGCGACCTGACCACCAACCGTGCACACGCCCACCCTGTGGCCGGGCCCTCCACAGGCTCGCCCGCGGGCCGCACCGCCAGGCCTCGGCGGCGCCAGGGTCGAGACACGGCGCCGCGCCCGCGGCGCCACGACGCGAGGAGAGAGATGACCACGACCGCCGAGCACCACACGGCCCCTGTCGGCCCCGTCCCCGGCCCCGACACCGCCGCCAGCACCGCAGCCGGCACCGCAGCCGGCAACGCAGCCGGCACCGCAGTCGGCACCGCCGCCGGCAACGCCGCCGGCAACGCCACTGCCTCTGGCACCCCCGCCCCGGCGCCTCGCCCGCCCCGGGCCCTCCGCCTGGCGCGTCCGGGCGTCGACCGCCCCGGCCCGTGGCCGGTCTCGCGGACCGGCCGCCGTCGTCGGCCGGCGCTCTACGCCGTGCCCGGCACCCGTCCGGCTCCCGCGTCCCTGTCAGCGTCCCCGGCAGCGTCCCCGGCAGCGTCCCCGGCAGCGTCCCCGGCGGGATCCCCGGCCGACACCCGCGCTACGGCCCCCGAGGCGGGCATCACCACCGCGGAGTACGCCGTCGGCACCGCTGCGGGCGCCGGCCTGGCCGGGCTGCTCTACAAGATGCTGACCGGTGGCTTCGGCGACCAGCTGCTCACCCGGCTCTTCGACCACGTGCTCGGGCTGCTGGGCATCGGATGAGCCAGGAGCCGTCGCCCCGACGCGGCGAGCGCGGCGCCGTGACCGCCGAGGCCGCGATGGTCCTGCCGGCCATGGTGGCCGTGACCGCGGCCCTCGTGTGGGTGCTCTCGCTGGTGCTGGGCCAGGTCCGCGTGGTCGACGCGGCCCGGGAGGGGGCGCGGGTGGCGGCGCGGGGCGACGGCGAGGCGGCCGCGGTGGCAGCGGCGCGCCGGGTGGCTCCGAGCGGCGCCACCGTCTCGGTGGTCCGCTCGGGTGACACCGTCATCGTCACCGTCACCGCGCGACTCGACGGCCCGGGGGGAGTCGTCGGGTCGCTGCCGGGTGCGGAGGTGGCCGCCGATGCGGTCGCCGCGGTGGAGGTGGGCGTGTGACCGTCCCGGTCACGAGGCCCGCCGGCGGGCCGGCCGCGCCCGAGCGGGGGGAGCGGGGGGAGCGCGGTCAGCGCGGTGCGGCCACGGTGCTCGGCGTCGCCCTGCTCGGGGTGCTGCTCCTGGTGGCGGCGGCGCTGGGCACGGTGGGGGCGGTGTTCGCCGCGCACCGCTCGGCCCAGGCCGCCGCCGACCTCGCTGCGCTCGCCGGGGCCGGCGCCCTGCAGCAGGCCGCGGACGCCTGCTCCGCGGCCGCCCGGGTGGCGGGCGACAACGGCGCCGAGGCCGTGCGGTGCACGGTCACGGGCTCCGAGGTGGAGGTCGAGGCGCTGGTGCGCGGGCCGCGGTGGCTGGGCCGGTCCGCCGACCCCGTGGGTGTCGCCCGCGCGGGCCCGGCCTGACGCGGGCGCTGCGGTCGTGGCCGGTCTCAGGCCCCGGCGGCGGACCCGTCGGGGTCGGCGCCGGTGAGCAGCAGGTCGAGCAGCCGGCCCGCGGCGGCCTTGTCGAGCGGGTTGTTCTGGTTGCCGCACTTGGGCGACTGCACGCAGGAGGGGCAGCCGTCGGCGCAGTCGCAGGTCGCGATGGTCTCGCGGGTCGCGGTCAGCCACGCCCGGGCGGCGTGGAAGCCCCGCTCGGCGAAGCCGGCCCCGCCCGGGTGGCCGTCGTGCACGAAGACCGTCAGCTCGCCGGTGTCGGGGTGCATCGCGGTCGACACACCGCCGATGTCCCAGCGGTCGCACGTCGCGAAGAGCGGCAGCAGGCCGATCGAGCAGTGCTCGGCGGCGTGGGCGGCCCCGGGCAGGTCGTCGGCGGCCAGGCCCGCCGCGGCCAGGGTCGTGGCGGGCACGGTCCACCACACCGCGGTGGTGCGCAGCGCCCGCTCGGGCAGGTCGAGCAGCTCCTCCCCGACGACGTCGCCCCCGGGTTGGCGGCGCTTGAGGAAGGAGACCACCTGCTGCGACACGTCGACCTCGCCCACGCTGAGCCGGCACGGCCCCCAGGTGCGGTGACCCCGCTCGGCGACGATCGAGATGTCGGTGACCTCGCGCGCGGAGGTGGAGTAGTCGGGGTCGGCGCGGTGGATGACGGCGACGTGCTCCTCGAGGTCGAGGGAGTCGACCAGCCAGGTCTCGCCGCGGTGCACGTAGACCGCTCCGGGGTGGGCCGTGCCGTGGGCGCTGGAGGCGTCGACCGTGCCGACGACGCGACCGGTGCTGGCCTCGACGAGCGAGACCGGCGCGCCGCCGGTGGAGCGGATGTCGGCCAGGTCGGCCGCGCGGCGCGCGTCGGTCCAGTACCAGCCGCGGGGGCGGCGACGCAGCAGCCCGCCGGCGACCAGCTGGTCGAGCACGCCGCGCGTGGTGGGGCCGAAGAGGTCCAGCTCGTCGGCGGTGAGCGGAGCCTCCTGGGCGGCGGCGCACAGGTGGGGGGCCAGGACGTAGGGGTTGCCCGGGTCGAAGACGCTGGCCTCGACGGGGGCCCCGAAGAGGGCGTCGGGGTGGTGCACGAGGTAGGTGTCGAGCGGGTCGTCGCGGGCGACGAGTACCCCGACGGCGTCCTGGGCGCCGCGCCCGGCCCGGCCCACCTGCTGCCACAGGGCGGCGCGGGTGCCGGGGAAGCCGGCCATCAGCACCGCGTCGAGGCCGCTGACGTCGATGCCGAGCTCGAGGGCGTTGGTGGCGGCCAGTCCGCACAGCGACCCGTCGCGCAGCGCGGTCTCGATGGCGCGGCGCTCCTCGGGAAGGTAGCCGCCGCGGTAGGCCGCGACCCGGCGGGCCAGGGACGGCTCGACCTCGGCGACCAGGGCGGCCGCGGTCATCGCCACCTGCTCCGACCCCCGTCGCGACCGCACGAAGGCCAGCGTGCGCACGTCGTCGACCACCAGGTCGGCGAGCAGGTCGGCGACCTCCGAGGAGGCGGCGCGGCGCACCGGGGCGCCGTTCTCGCCGGTGTGGGAGGTCAACGGCGGCTCCCACAGCGCCACCGACACCCGACCCCGCGGCGACCCGTCGTCGGTGACCGGCTCCACGTCGAGCCCGGTGAGGCGGTGGGCGGCGGCCGCCGGGTCGGCCACCGTGGCCGAGGCCAGCACGAAGGTCGGGTCGGCGCCGTGCAGGGCGCACACGCGTCGCAGCCGGCGCAGCACGTGCGACACGTGCGCGCCGAACACGCCGCGGTAGTGGTGGCACTCGTCGACCACGACGTAGCGCAGCGAGCCGAGGAATCCGGCCCAGCGGGCGTGGCCCGGGAGCATCGAGCGGTGCAGCATGTCGGGGTTGGTGAGGAGGTACTCCCCGTGCTCGCGGGCCCAGTCGCGCTGGTCGCGACCGCTGTCGCCGTCGTGGGTCGTGGCGCGCACGTCGAGCCCCAGCGAGCGCAGCGAGGTCAGCTGGTCCTGGGCGAGCGCCTTGGTCGGGGCGACGTAGAGCACCCCCGCGCCGCGCTGTCCCCGGCTGCCCCGCGACTCGCGCACCGCGGTCAGCGCCGGCAGCTGGTAGGCCAGCGACTTGCCCGACGCCGTGCCGGTGGCGACCACCACGTGCTGCCCGGCCCGCACCGCCTCGGCGGCCTCGACCTGGTGGCTCCACAGCCGCTCGACCCCGCGGGCCTCGAGCGCGCCCCGCACGTCGGACGCGACCCAGGTCGGCCACGGGGCGTGGCGCGGATCGCGCGCGGCGAGCTCCTCGACGTGGGTCAGGCGGTCCTCGCGGCCCGGCACCGCGGCGAGGCGGTCGACCAGACCGGCTCGTGGGCGCAGGGGGAGGGCGGCGGTCATGGATCCGAGTGTCCCAGGGTCCACCGACAGCCCCGCAGGGCCGGGCGGTGCGGGCCGCTGGCGGCCGGCGCGGGGGCCTTCGTGCCACTGTCCGGGAGCGGCCAGGGCGCTGCGTCGGGGCGCAGCGCGGCGCGGGTGTCCGACCTTTACCCTTTTTGTGCGCCGGGGCCGCGAGCGTGGTTTCATATGGCTGGCCGAGTGTCATGGCGTCGCCCGCCCTCACGAGGTCCGCCAGATCGACTGGCACGGATTCCGCAGGCCGACATGGGAGTAGACGTGGACCTCACTCTTGCGACGCGCGACGTCGATGGGAAGACCATCGTTGCCGTCGGTGGCGAGATCGACGTCTACACCGCCCCCAAGCTGCGCGACAAGATCACCGAGCTGGTCGCCGCCGGCACCTACGACCTCGTGGTCGACATGGAGGCCGTCGAGTTCCTCGACTCCACGGGCCTCGGCGTGCTCGTCGGCGGGCTGAAGAAGGTCCGGGCCCACGACGGGTCGCTGCACCTCGTGTGCACCCAGGACCGTCTGCTGAAGATCTTCCGGATCACCGGGCTGGCCAAGGTCTTCATGATCCACGACAGCGCCGACGACGCGCTGGCCGCCAGCTGACCGGTCCTCAGGACCGACCGCCGGCCCCTCCCCCTCCTCGCTGAGGAGCACCGGACCCGACCACCGTCGGGCCCGGCCGCGACCCGCGCCCCGGGCCGACACGTGTGACCCACGACACACAGTCGTGCCGTGAAGGGCGTCGGCGTGCGTAGACTCCGGCTCGTCCGTGAGACGCAGATCACGTTCCTGCGCCTGATCGTTCACTCCACCGCTCGCTCACCCAGCACGTAGGAGGAATCAGATGACGGGGATCCGACCCTTGGTCGTGGAGCTCTCCGGCGGCAACCTCGTCCTGGTCGTCATCGTCGCCCTCGTCGCGCTCGGTGCGCTGGCGATGGCGGCGATGTTCCGCCGGGAGGTCCTCGCCGCCGGTGAGGGCACCGCCAGCATGCAGACCATCGCCCAAGCCGTGCAGGAGGGCGCCAACGCCTACCTCACCCGACAGTTCCGGACGTTGGCGATCTTCGCCGCCGTCGCCTTCTTCGCCCTGCTGCTGCTGCCCGCGGACGACACGGTGGTGCGGATCTTCCGCTCGGTCTTCTTCGTCGTGGGAGCCGGCTTCTCCGCCACCGTCGGCTACCTGGGCATGAACCTCGCGGTGCGGGCCAACCTGCGCGTCGCCGCCGCGGCCGAGACCTCGGGCCGCGAGCCGGCGATGACGATCGGGCTGCGCACCGGGGCCATGGTCGGCATGCTGACCGTCGGCCTGGGCCTGCTGGGCGCGAGCCTGGTGGTGCTCTTCTTCCAGGACGAGGCCCCCGACGTGCTGGAGGGCTTCGGCTTCGGGGCCGCCCTGCTCGCGATGTTCATGCGCGTGGGCGGCGGCATCTTCACCAAGGCCGCCGACGTCGGCGCCGACCTGGTGGGCAAGGTCGAGAACAACATCCCCGAGGACGACCCGCGCAACGCCGCCACCATCGCCGACAACGTCGGCGACAACGTGGGCGACTGCGCCGGCATGGCCGCCGACCTCTTCGAGTCCTACGCCGTGACGCTCGTGGCGGCCCTCATCCTGGGCTCGCAGGCCTTCGGCGACCAGGGGCTGGTCTACCCGCTGCTCATCCCGGCCATCGGGGCCCTCACCGCGGTGGCGGGGGTCTACCTCACCCGCCCCAAGGCCGGCGAGAACGGCCTCACCACCATCAACCGGTCCTTCTACCTCTCCTCGGGCATCGCCGCCGTGGCCAGCGTGCTGCTCTCCTACGTCTACCTGCCCGGCAGCTTCGCGGAGTTCGCCAACATCGCCCCCGACCTGGCCCAGGCCGACGGCGACCCGCGCTTCATCGCCTCGGCCGCCGTCGTCATCGGCATCGTGATGTCGGCCGGCATCCTGGCCCTCACCGGCTACTACACCGGCACCGAGTTCCGCCCGGTCAAGGACGTCGGCAAGACCTCCCTCACGGGCGCGGCCACCGTCATCCTCTCGGGCCTCTCGGTCGGCTTCGAGTCGGCCGTCTACACCACGCTGGTCATCGGGGCGGCGGTCTTCGGGGCCTACCTGCTCGGCGGAGCCGCGCTCACGGTGTCGCTCTTCGCGGTGGCGCTGGCCGGCACGGGCCTGCTGACCACGGTCGGCGTCATCGTCGCCATGGACACCTTCGGCCCGGTCTCCGACAACGCCCAGGGCATCGCGGAGATGTCCGGCGACGTCAGCGAGGAGGGGGCGCAGATCCTCACCGAGCTCGACGCGGTCGGCAACACCACGAAGGCCATCACCAAGGGCATCGCGATCGCCACGGCCGTGCTCGCCGCGACCGCGCTCTTCGGGTCCTACGCCACCTCGGTCTTCGAGTCCCTGGCCGACGCCGACCCGAGCCTGGAGGAGGCCAACCTCCTCGACTTCAGCGTCTTCAACCCCGCCGTCCTCGTCGGTGTGCTGCTCGGCGCCGCGGTGGTCTTCCTCTTCTCCGGCCTGGCCATCAACGCGGTCGCCCGTGCGGCCGGCGCGGTCGTCTACGAGGTGCGCCGCCAGTTCCGCGACATCCCCGGGATCATGGAGGGCACCGGACGCCCGGAGTACGGCAAGGTCGTCGACATCGTCACCAAGGACTCCCTGCGCGAGCTCGTCACACCGGGCATCCTCGCGGTGCTGGCCCCGATCGCCGTCGGCTTCGGGCTGGGCGCGACCGCCCTGGCCGGCTTCCTCGCGGGCGCCATCGGCACGGGCACGCTGATGGCGGTCTTCCTGGCCAACGCCGGCGGGGCCTGGGACAACGCCAAGAAGCTGGTCGAGGACGGCCACCACGGCGGCAAGGGCTCCGAGGCCCACGCCGCCACCGTCATCGGCGACACCGTCGGCGACCCCTTCAAGGACACCGCCGGCCCGGCGATCAACCCGCTGATCAAGGTGATGAACCTCGTCTCCCTGCTCATCGCCAGCGCGGTGGTCTCCCTCAGCGTGGGCAAGGACCAGAACGACGTCCTGCGCGTCGCCATCGCGGTCGCCGCCGTCGTCGTCATCGCGGTCGCGGTCTACATCTCCAAGCAGCGCGAGACCGCGATGGGCGACGAGCCGGCGCCGCCGAGCGCGCCACCGCCGCCCCCGACCGACGGCTACGTCGACCCGACGCCCACCGTCCAGCGCGATCTGTGAGCACCGACCCGCCCGGTCCCCGACCGGGCGGGTCGCTCTCGTCGGGGCCTACGCTCGCCTGCGTGAGCGACCTTCCCCACCTCCTGCGCGAGGCCCTCGTCAGGGCCGACTTCACCTACGACGCCGTGGCCGGCCTGCTGGGTCGCCAGGCCCACGACGCCCTGGCCCGCAACGAGACGACCCCGGGGCTGCTCGCGACGGGCGACGGCTCGCCGCTGGCGACCCTGGTGCGCCTCTTCCTGCTCCAGACCGCCGTCTCGCGCGACGCCGCGGAGCGCGCGCTGCCGGGGCTGCTCGACGCGATGGCGGCGCAGGGTCTGGTCGAGCAGTCGGTGGGCGAGGTCGCGGCGCGCCTCGACGTGCGCCCCTACGCCACCGACCACGCCGACGAGACCGCGCACCTGTGGGTCGTCAGCGACCTCACGCCGGGTCTCGACGGCCTGCCGCAGCGCGTCGGCGGCGACCACGTGCTCGGGATCAGCCCGGCCTCGACCTCCCTGGCCCAGCTCACCCTGCGCGAGGAGGTCGACCGCAGCCTCGACCTCGGCACCGGGTGCGGGGTGCAGGCGCTGCACCTCGCGCGCCACAGCGGCCGCGTCGTCGCCACCGACGTCAACGCCAAGGCCCTGCGCCTGACCCGCTTCAACGCCGCGCTCAACGACGTCGCCGACCGCGTCGACGTGCGCGACGGGTCCTTCTTCGAGCCCGTCGCGGGGGAGCGCTTCGACCTGATCGCCACCAACCCGCCCTTCGTCATCAGCCCCGCCACCGGCGAGCGGCTGGTCTACCGCGACTCCGGTCTGCCCGGTGACCGGGTGGTGGAGGACATCGTGCGGGCCGCCCCCGACCACCTCACCGAGGGCGGCTGGTGCCAGGTGCTGGCCAACTGGGTCATCGCCCGCGACACGCCGTGGGACGAGCGCCTCGCCGGCTGGGTGGCCGACGACTGCGACGCGCTGGTGGTGCAGCGCGAGGTCCTCGACCCCGCGGCCTACGTCGAGCTGTGGCTCAAGGACGCCGGGCAGCACCCGAGCACCGGCGGGGCGAGCGCCGAGGACTACCGGCGTCGTTACGACACCTGGCTGTCGTGGTTCGACGAGCAGGGGGTCGAGGCCGTCGGCTTCGGCTGGATCAACCTGCGCCGCGGGGCGTCGGCCGCGCCGGACACC
Organism: Nocardioides sp. Leaf307; assembly: GCF_001423135.1. Classification (NCBI taxonomy): domain Bacteria; kingdom Bacillati; phylum Actinomycetota; class Actinomycetes; order Propionibacteriales; family Nocardioidaceae; genus Nocardioides; species Nocardioides sp. Leaf307. The sequence continues at coordinate 285,982 of NZ_LMNY01000001.1, forward strand.
GCCGCGCGGACGCTGCTGGACTGGCCCTACGAGGTCGAGCAGCCGGTGGCGCCCGCCGTGCGCGACTGGGGCCGGGCCGCCGACGTCGTCGTCGAGGCCGGCAGCCGACTCGTGCTGCGCGTCGACGTGCTCCAGGAGACCGTCGGCGCGCCGGGCGCGGAGGATCCCGAGACCATCGTGCTGCGCCAGCAGCGCGGGCTGCGTCGCGCGCGGAAGGTCGACACCGTCGAGGCCGCCCTGGCGGGAGCCTGCGACGGCGAGCTGAGCATCGGCCAGATCCTCGACGCGGTCGCCGACCTGCTCGACCGCGACGCGGCCGACCTGCGCGCGCAGTACCTCCCCGTGGTCGCCGAGCTCGTCCGCGAGGGGTTCCTGGTCGCCTGAGCGCCCGGTCAGGCGGCCTCGCGCGCCTCGCGAGCCCGCTCGCGCAGCCGCGTCAGACGGACCCGGGTCGCGGCCGTGAGCAGGTCGGGCCTGCCCAGCGGCAGCAGGTCGGGCGCCTCCCGCGGTCGTTCGCGACCCTCCAGGTCGCCCCACCGCAGGCCCACGAGGGCCCGCCGGACCAGCCCGCCGACCGCAGCGGGCGAGCCGGGCAGGGCGAGGGCGTCCTGGACCATCGTCAGGCGCAGCGACCCGTGGGGGTGGAACCACCCGTTGGCCCGGCCCACGGCCCAGCACAGCCCCCCGGCGAGGTGCGCGGCCGACCGCGCGCCCGTGACGACCTCCGGCTCCAGGACGCTCAGCGCCACCAGGGCCCGTCGCAGGGCGTAGGACGACTCGACGTCGAGGTGCGCGGCGGCCACGGCGTCGAGGAGCTCCCCGACTCCCTCGGCGCGGCGCCGGAGGGGCAGGTCCTCGAGGGTGTCGGGCAGGTCGGTGCCGTCGTCGTCCAGCGGGAGGTCGTCGAGGGCCTCCAGGGCCTCGCGCCCCCCGCAGACCCGCTCCAGCCAGGCCTGCACCTGCTCGTGCGCCGGCGGGGGTGGGGGAGGCGGTGGCGGCAGGGGCCGCCGCTCCTGGTCGTGCCGCCGCGCGACGTGCTCCCAGTCGGTGTGCTCCACCGGCTCGCTCCAGGCGTCGACCAGGCGGCCGTCGACGAGCACCAGGTGGGTCAGGCGGTGCTCACCGACCCCTCCGGGCAGCGGGTGGCGCGGCGCCGCGGACGGCTCGAACCAGCCCTGCCGTCGGTCGCTCTCCCACATGTCGGGGTCCTGCACGGGGTCCTCCCAGGCTGTCGTCGGTGTCGGAGGGACCACGCTGGCACGCCGCGCCGACCCTCCGCAGCGCTCGTCCACAGGGCCCCGGCGTACGGGGCCGGGAGCTGTGGAGGAGGGCGCGGCGCGGCCGCGGGGCGGCGAGGCCTCGTGCGGACCGCGGCGGGGATCGTGGGGGTCACGCGCTACCGTGAGCCGCCGTGGGCCCCGTCTGGTGGCCCTCGTGCATCCCCCGAGCTCAGAACGGCTGGTCGCGTGGCACACAAGTTGGTGATCGTCGAGTCCCCGGCGAAGGCCCAGAAGATTGGTGGCTTCCTCGGCCGGGGCTACGTCGTGGAGTCCTCGGTCGGTCACATCCGCGACCTGCCCCAGAGCGCCGCCGACACCCCGGCGAAGATCAAGGACAAGCCCTGGGGCCGTCTCGCCGTCGACGTCGAGAACGGCTTCGAGCCGCACTACGTCGTGCCGCAGCGCCAGCGCGAGCAGGTGCGCAAGCTCAAGGGCCTGCTCAAGGAGGCCGACGAGCTCTACCTCGCCACCGATGAGGACCGCGAGGGCGAGGCCATCGCGTGGCACCTGCTCGACGAGCTGAAGCCGAAGAACATCCCCGTCAAGCGCATGGTCTTCCACGAGATCACCGAGCCGGCCATCCTCGCGGCCGCCGAGAACCCCCGCGACCTCGACATGGACCTCGTCGAGGCGCAGGAGGCCCGCCGCATCCTCGACCGCCTCTACGGCTACGAGGTCTCGCCGGTGCTGTGGAAGAAGGTCATGTCGGGCCTGTCGGCCGGGCGGGTGCAGTCGGTGGCGACCCGGCTGGTCGTCGACAAGGAGCGCGAGCGGATGGCCTTCCGCGTCGCGTCCTACTGGGACCTCGAGGGCACCTTCGACGCCGGCAGCAAGCACGAGCAGCGGATGTTCCCGGCCAAGGTGCACTCCGTCGACGGCTCCCGGGTGGCCCGCGGCTCCGACTTCGGGCAGGACGGCGTGCTGAAGGCGAGCGCCCAGGGCAAGGTCGTCCACCTCGACCGCGCCGCCGCCGAGGCCCTGTCCTCGGCGCTGCAGGAGACCTCCTTCGAGGTCCGCTCGGTCGAGTCCAAGCCCTACCGTCGCTCTCCCTACGCGCCCTTCCGCACCACGACGCTGCAGCAGGAGGCCAGCCGCAAGCTGGGCTTCAGCGCCTCCTCGACGATGTCGGTGGCCCAGCGGCTCTACGAGAACGGCTTCATCACCTACATGCGCACCGACTCCTCGACCCTCTCGGGCGGGGCGATCGACGCGGCGCGGGCCCAGGTGCGCGAGCTCTACGGCACCGACTACCTCCCCGACGCCCCCCGGGTCTACGCCGGCAAGGTGAAGAACGCCCAGGAGGCGCACGAGGCGATCCGCCCGGCGGGCGACACCTTCCGCACCCCGGCGCAGACCGGTCTGACCGGCGACCAGTTCCGCCTCTACGAGCTGATCTGGATGCGCACCGTCGCCTCGCAGATGAAGGACGCCGTCGGCAACACCGTCACGGTGCGCCTGGGCGGCGCGGCCGACACCGGCCAGGACGTCGTCTTCTCCGCCTCCGGCCGCACCATCACCTTCCACGGCTTCCTCAAGGCCTACGTCGAGGGCACCGACGAGGGCGCGGCCAAGGACGACGCCGAGACCCGCCTGCCCAACCTCAGCGAGGGCGACGCGCTCAGCGCCGCCTCGCTCTCCGCCTCCGGCCACGAGACCAAGCCCCCGGCCCGCTACACCGAGGCCACGCTGGTCAAGGAGCTGGAGGAGCGCGAGATCGGGCGCCCCTCGACCTACGCCGCGATCATCAAGACCATCACCGACCGCGGCTACGTCTACAAGAAGGGCACCGCGCTCGTGCCGGCGTGGCTGGCCTTCTCGGTCGTGCGGCTGCTCGTGGAGCACTTCCCCCGCCAGATCTCCTACGAGTTCACCGCCGAGATGGAGGACGTGCTCGACGAGATCGCGGCGGGCCGCAAGGACCGCAACACCGAGCTCGGCGAGTTCTACTACGGCAGCGGCGACGTGGTCGGTCTCAAGCGACTGGTCGACGAGCTCGGCGACATCGACGCCCGCGAGCTCGCGACCTTCCCCGTGGGCGGGCCCGACTCCGGCATCCACCTGCGCGTGGGCCGCTACGGGCCCTACCTCGAGGGCCCCGACGACGAGGGCAACCCGGTCGGCAAGCGCGCCAACGTGCCCGACGACCTCCCGCCCGACGAGCTGACGCTGGAGAAGGCCACCGAGCTCTTCGCCAACCCCGCGGGCGAGGAGATCCAGCTCGGCGTGCACCCCGAGACCGGTCTGCAGGTCGTGGCCAAGAACGGCCGCTTCGGGCCCTACGTCACCGAGGCGCTGCCCGAGGACGCCAAGAAGAGCGCCAAGCCCCGCACGGGCTCGCTGTTCAAGACCATGTCGCTCGACACGATCACCCTCGACGACGCCGTGCGCCTGCTCTCGCTGCCCCGCGTGGTGGGCGTGGGCGAGGACGGCGAGGAGATCACGGCGCAGAACGGCCGCTACGGGCCCTACCTGAAGAAGGGCAGCGACTCGCGGTCGCTGACCGCGGAGGAGCAGCTCTTCACCGTCACCCTCGACGAGGCGCTGAAGATCTACGCCCAGCCCAAGCAGCGCGGACGTGCCGCCGCGGCCCCGCCGCTCAAGGAGCTCGGCGACGACCCGGTCTCGGGCCAGCCGGTCGTGGTGAAGTCGGGCCGCTTCGGGGAGTACGTCACCGACGGGGAGTACAACGCCACCCTGCGCAAGGACGACTCGGTGGAGGCCATCACCCTCGAACGCGCCGCCGAGCTGCTGGCCGAGCGCCGCGAGCGGGGGCCGGCGAAGAAGGCGGCCAAGAAGGGCGCGAAGAAGGCCCCGGCGAAGAAGACGGCGGCCAAGACCGCCGCCAAGAAGACGGCCGCCAAGAAGACCGCGACCAAGACCGCCGCCAAGAAGACCGCGACCAAGACCGCCGCCAAGAAGACCACGAAGTCGACCACGACGACCACCACGACGACCACCGCGAAGAAGGCGGCGACGAAGGCGACGGCCGAGAAGGCCTGATCGGCGTGGACCGGCGTCGTCGGCTGTCGGCCCGGCCACGTAGGTTCCTCGCGTGAGCTCTCCCGGCGTCTTCTCCCCGCGCGGCGTCTTCGTCTGCCTCGAGGGCGGCGAGGGGTCGGGCAAGTCGACCCAGTCGGCGCTGCTGCGCGCCTGGCTGGAGGAGGCCGGCCACACCGTGGTGTCGACGTTCGAGCCCGGCGACACCCCGGTCGGGCGCGAGCTGCGCCGCATCGTGCTCAGCCCCGAGACCGGCGCCCTCTCCGACCGCACCGAGGCCCTGCTCTACGCCGCCGACAAGGCCGAGCACGTCGACACCGTGGTGCTGCCGGCCCTCGAGCGCGGCGAGGTCGTCGTCACCGACCGGTACGTCGACTCCACGCTGGCCTACCAGGGCGCGGGGCGCACCCTGCCGGTCGCGGACGTGGAGCGGGTCGCGCGGTGGGCCACCGGCGACCTGCGGCCCCACCTGACCGTGGTGCTCGACCTCGAGCCGGCCGCGGGGCTGGGCCGCTTCGAGGGGCGCGACCGTATCGAGGGCGAGTCGCTGGACTTCCACGAGCGGGTGCGCGCGGCCTTTACGACGATGGCCGCGGCCGACCCCGAGCACTACCTCGTCCTCGACGCGCGCGCCGACCGCCACGAGATCGCGGCCGCGGTGCGCCGGCGCGTCGAGCCGCTGCTGGTGCAGGCGGTGCGGGCATGACCGTCTGGGAGCAGCTGGTCGGCCAGGCCCGTGCGGTCGAGGCCCTGCAGACCGCGGCCGCGGGCCACGGCATGAGCCACGCCTGGCTGTTCACCGGTCCGCCGGGGTCGGGTCGCTCCAACGCCGCCGTCGCCTTCGCCGCGGCCCTGCAGTGCGACCGCGCCCCGGAGCAGGCCGGCTGCGGCCAGTGCCACCAGTGCCACACGGTGCTGGCCGGGTCGCACGCCGACGTGGCGGTCATCCGCACCCAGAAGCTCTCGATCGGGGTCGACGAGGTCCGCGACCTGGTGCGCCGGGCCGCGCTGTCCCCGGTGGGCCGGCGCTGGCAGATCCTGGTGGTCGAGGACGCCGACCGCCTCACCGACCAGGCGTGCAACGCGCTGCTCAAGGCGATCGAGGAGCCCACCGACCGCACGGTGTGGATGCTGTGCGCCCCCACCGTCGACGACGTGCTGCCGACCATCCGCTCGCGCTGCCGGCTGCTGACCCTCACCACCCCGACGGCCCGCGACGTCGCGGCCTTCCTCGAGCGGACCGACGGCGTGGCCCCCGACCTCGCGGCCTACGCCGCCCGCGCCAGCCAGGGTCACATCGGCCGGGCCCGGGCGCTGGCGCGCGACGAGGGCACCCGCGCCCGCCGCCACGAGGTGGTCTCCCTGGCGCGCCGGGTCACGTCGCTGGGCGCGGCCATGCGGGCCGCCGGGGAGCTCGCCCAGGTCGCCAAGGAAGAGGCGGAGGTGCAGACCGGCGACCTCGACGCCCGCGAGCGCAGCGACCTCGACGCCTCCTACGGCGTGGTCGAGCGCGGCCGCCGCCCGCGCGAGTACGGCCCGGCACTCGCCGCCCTGGAGAAGGGGCAGAAGACCCGCGCCAAGCGGCGTCACCTCGACGTCGTCGACCGGGGCCTCATGGACCTCGTCTCGGTCTACCGCGACGCGATCGCGCTCGCCTCGGGCGCGCCGGGCGACCTGGTCAACGAGGACATCCGCGCCGACGTGGAGGAGATCGTGCGCACCTCCAGCCCCGAGCACAACCTGCGCCGGATCGCCGCCATCTTCGAGGCGCGCGAGCAGATGCTGGAGTTCAACGTGCCGCCGGCCTTGGCGCTGGAGGCCATGATGGTCGCCCTGCAGGCGCCCGAGGGGAGCAGTCGATGAGCCCGTCCACCACCCGCATCGTCGCGATCGTGCTGGCGGTGGTGCTCGTGCTGGGCGCGGCCGGCGTCGCGATCGGCTACGGCCTCTCGGCCCGCGACGGCGACGACTCCGCCGACGGGCCCGAGCGCGCGGGCCCCGCGCCCACGTCGACGCCGTCGGCCGACGCCACCGAGCCGCCCGACCCCGCGCTCGCGGCGTACTACGGGCAGAGCATCGACTGGGCGGCCTGCGAGGACGACGACGACATGGAGTGCGCCACGCTCACCGTGCCCGTCGACTACGCCGAGCCCGACGGCGAGGCCATCGACCTGCGGCTGCTGCGCGACCCCGCCGACGAGCCCGGCCAGCGGGTCGGCTCGCTCGTGGTCAACCCCGGCGGACCCGGCTCGCCCGGCACCTCCTACGCCGCCGCCGGCACCCAGGCCTTCCGCCAGCCGCTGCTCGACGCCTTCGACATCGTCGGCTTCGACCCGCGCGGCACCGGCGGCTCCGACCCGGTCGACTGCCTCTCCGACGACGAGCTCGACGCCTTCCTCGCCGCCGACCCCGACCCCGACGACGCGGCCGAGGAGCAGGCGCTGGTCGAGGACCTCGACGGCTTCTTCGCCGGCTGCGTCGAGCGCTCCGACGCCCTGGTGGGCCACGTGACGACCGTCGAGGCCGCCCGCGACATGGACGTGCTGCGCGCCGCGCTGGGCGAGACCACGCTGACCTACCTCGGCGCCTCCTACGGCACCAAGCTCGGCGCGACCTACGCCGAGCTCTTCCCCCAGCGGGTGGGCCGCCTGCTGCTCGACGGCGCCGTCGACGTCTCGCTGAGCACCCGTGAGTCCTCCCTGGGCCAGGCGCGCGGCTTCGAGACCGCCCTGCGCGCCTACGTCGAGGACTGCGTCACCGGCGACGACTGCCCGCTCGGCGGCTCGGTCGAGGAGGGCCTCGCCACGATCACCGACCTGCTCGACGACATCGACGCCCAGGCGCTGCCGACCTCCGACGACCGCGAGCTGACCGTCGGCAGCGCCTTCTACGGCGTCGTGACCCCGCTCTACGTGCGCGACTACTGGCCGCTGCTGACCCAGGGCCTCGAGCAGGCCCTGGACGGCGACGGCACGACGCTGATGCTGCTCGCCGACGCCTACGCCTCGCGCGACTCCTTCAGCGGCGACTACCTCAACAACTCCGCCGAGGCCATCTACGCCATCAACTGCCTCGACGACCCCACCGCCCTCGCCCCCGAGGACGTCCCGGCGCAGTACGCCGACTTCGAGGAGGCCTCGCCGACCTTCGGGAGGGTCTTCGCGTGGGGCCTGGTGGGCTGCGCGGGCATCGAGGTCGAGGCCTCCGAGCCCGCCCCGCAGATCGACGGGGCGGGCGCGGCGCCCATCGTGGTCGTCGGCACGACCCGTGACCCGGCGACGCCCTACGAGTGGGCGCAGGCGCTGTCCGAGCAGCTCGACTCGGGGGTGCTCGTCACCCGCGACGGCGACGGTCACACCGGTTACAACTCCGGCAACGAGTGCGTCGACACCGCGGTCGAGGACTACCTGGTCGAGGGGACCGTGCCCGACGACGGGCTCGAGTGCTGAGGCAGTCCCGCTGACCTCAGCGGCGGTGGATCGGCTCGGCCACGGCGCGGATGCGCGCCGTGGCCAGCTCGATCATCAGTCGCGCGGCAGGTGACAGCACGGCGTCGGCGCGGTGCACCACGGCGAAGGTGTCGAACTGGCGCGGGCGCAGCGAGACCCACCCGGCGTCGGGCGCGAGGCGGGGGAGCAGCTGCTCGGCGGCACCGCGCGGGATGACGGTGTCGGCCAGGCCCATCCCGACCAGCTCGACGGCGGTCTCGATGTCCTCGACCTCGATGCGGGTCTGCGGGTTGCGGCCGGTCTCGTGCAGCATCTGGCGCAGCGTCTGCCGGGTGGAGTCGACGGCGCGGTAGGTCGTCTCGGGCATCACCAGGGAGGCCTGCGACAGGCGGTGGGCCGTGACCGGGGTGGTGAGCCGCTCGGGGTCGGCGCTGACGTAGACCAGCTCCTCGCGCGCCACCGGGGTCACGCTCATGCCCTCGCTGGAGACGTTGTGCACCGCGAGCATCGCGGCCTCCAGCCGGCCGCGGCGCAGGTCCTCCTGCACCTCGGTGGAGTTCTGCCCGATGAGCTCGACGCGCACCCCGGGGTAGCGGGCCAGGACGTCGGCGACCAGGCCGGCCCCGGCGTAGAGGCGGGCGATGCCGAACATGCCGAAGCGGATGGTGCCGGTCTCGAAGGACTTCACCCCCTGCACGGCCTTCTGGGTCTCCTCCAGCGCGGCGAGCACGCGCTCGGCGTGGGGTCGCATCTCGTCGGCCACGGTCGTGGGCACGACCCCGCGGCCGACGCGGCGGAAGAGCTGTACCCCCAGCGATCTCTCCAGGGTGCGGATCTGCTCGGAGACCGACGGCTGGGCGTAGCCGAGGCGCTCGGCGGCGCGGGTCAGCGAGCCCTCCTCGTAGGCGGCCAGGAAGCATGTGAGCTGGTGCACACTGAGCACAAGGTGCAGCCTATGGCATCTGACGGGAGGTGGTCCTACCCCTATGGCCCGGTGCGACGGAGAATCAAGACACCACCCCACCCGATGCCTCAGGAAGGACCCGCCGTGCTCACCCACCTCTGCAGCGCCTGCGACAAGCGCCAGCTCATCTTCCCCTCCCAGATCACCGCGGTCGCCGACTCCGACCACGGCGTCCTGGCCACCTTCACCTGCTGGTGCGGCGCCGAGCAGACCGCCCCGCTCGACCTCGTGCCGAGCCGTGCGCGCGGCGAGAAGGTCCTCGCCGCCTGAGGCGATTTCGGCGCCTGCCGGGTCCGTCCGTATACTTCGGCGGGTTGTCCGGCCCCGGTCCTTGACCGATCCGGCAGCGCGCCGCCTTAGCTCAGTCGGTAGAGCGTCTCACTCGTAATGAGAAGGTCGTCGGTTCGATTCCGACAGGCGGCTCCACCACAAGCCCCTGACCTGCAGTGATGCGGTCGGGGGCTTCGTCGTTCCCGGTCTCGGCGGGACCGGCTCGCAGTCGTGCGACGGGAGCGCGACCCCGCCGTCGAGCCGGCTCACCCCGATCGGCCTGGTGCACGTCAGGGTCGGGGTGGTTGTGTGGAGGGACGGCCGTGACGTGCGTTACAGGACATGTCCGTGTGGGGCCGCGCCGTGCACCAGGTGAGGAGTGAAGATGTCCGGAAACAGGATCGTCGTCTACAAGGGTCCCGGAGAGGTCGCCGTCGAGTCGATCGACTACCCCAAGCTCGAGATCCCGGGAGAGGTCTCGAAGTCCATGGGGATCAAGCAGCGGGCACCGCACGCGGTGATCCTGAAGCTCGTGACCACCAACATCTGCGGCAGTGACCAGCACATGGTCCGCGGCCGCACGACGGCCCCCGTGGGCCAGACCCTCGGTCACGAGATCACCGGCGAGGTCGTCGAGGTCGGCGACGACGTCCTCTTCGTCAAGGAGGGCGACATCTGCTCGGTGCCCTTCAACATCGCCTGCGGCCGCTGCCGCATGTGCAACGAGGGCAAGACCGGCATCTGCCTCAACGTCAACCCGGCCCGCGCCGGAGCGGCGTACGGCTATGTCGACATGGGCGGGTGGCACGGCGGCCAGGCGGAGTACGTCATGATCCCGTTCGCCGACTTCAACCTGCTGAAGTTCCCCGACCGGGACGCCGCGCTGGAGAAGATCCTCGATCTCACGATGCTGTCCGACATCTTCCCCACCGGCTACCACGGCGCCTACACCGCCGGTGTCACCACCGGCTCCACCGTGTACGTCGCGGGCGCCGGACCCGTCGGGCTCGCGGCCGCCTTCTCCGCGCAGCTGCTGGGTGCCTCCGCGGTGATCGTCGGCGACATGAACGCCGACCGCCTCGCGCAGGCGGCGAGCTTCGGTTGCGAGACCGTCGACCTGAGCAAGGGCGACGACCTGGCCGACCTGATCGAGCAGGTGCTGGGCGAGCGCGAGGTCGACGCCGCCGTCGACGCGGTCGGCTTCGAGGCCCGCGGCCACGGTGAGGGCGCGGCCGAGGCGCCGGCGACGGTGCTCAACGACATCATGACCGTCTCGCGGGCGGGCGCCTCGCTGGGCATCCCGGGCCTCTACGTCACCGGTGACCCCGGCGCCGTCGACGACGCCGCCAAGGAGGGCCAGATCGGGGTGAAGCTCGGGCTGGGCTGGGCGAAGTCCCACGCCTTCGTCACCGGTCAGTGCCCGGTGAAGAAGTACAACCGCCAGCTGATGAACATGATCCTGGCCGACAAGGCCCACATCGCGAAGGCGGTCAACGCCACCACGATCAGCCTCGACGACGCCCCCCGGGGCTACCAGGAGTTCGACGCCGGGTCGGCGAAGAAGTACGTCATCGACCCCCACGGCATGGTCGCCTGACACGGCCCCGGCTGCGGTGGTCGCGCACAGCGGCCACCGCAGCCGGAGCGCGGTGCCGCTCGCGAGTCGTCGAGACGGCACAGAGAGGACACAAGATCGCCACAGGCGGGGAGCCGAGACTCGCGTCATGACGATCTCGACCTCCACGTGCCCCCGCCGTCGCCGGCTCGCCGGCATCGCCTCGATGGCGCTGGTCAGCGTGTTGGCGCTCGGTGGTTGCGCGTCCTCCACCGACTCCACAGCCGCCGACTCAGCCTCGTCCACCTCGACGTCCGCCAGCGCCTCTTCGGGGTCGGTCAGCTCGGTCTCCACGGCGAGCACCACCCAGGACGCCACCACGACCGCCGACACGATCTCCGACACTGCGGCCGCCGCGCAGGCGTTCCTCGACACCTTGAGCGAGGAGCAGCAGGACGCGGTCCTGTACGCCTACGACGACGAGACCAAGACGACGTCGTGGTCGAACTTCCCGGTCACCTTCGTCCAGCGCGCCGGGCTCGACCTCGGCGACCTCACCGACGAGCAGCAGGCCGCCGCGCTGGAGGTGCTCGAGAGCCTGCTCAGCGACGAGGCCTACGAGACGGTCACCGGCATCATGAACGGTGACGTCTACCTCCACGAGAACAGCTCCTCGACCGAGGCGTCCTTGGGGCAGTACTACATCGCGTTCTTCGGTGACCCCTCCGACACCAGCGCCTTCGAGGTGCAGTTCGGTGGTCACCACCTGGGCATCAACGCCACCCTCGACGGGGCCGCCGACGGTAGCTCGGGCGCGATCACCTTCGCGCCCACCCACCTCGGCGTGCAGCCTGCGGTCTACACCGACGAGGACGGCGACGAGGTCCAGCCGTTCGACAGTATCTACACCGATGCCTTCGCGTTCTTCGACAGCCTGACCGACGAGCAGCAGGCCGCCCTGACCTCCGGGGATGTCAGCATGTGCGCGCCCGGCGACACCTGCGACTTCGCGACGGGCGAGGGCCTCACCGGCGCCGACCTGACCGACGAGCAGAAGGACCTGCTGCTCGACCTCATCGCCAACTGGGCCGGCATGGCCGACGAGCAGACCACCACCACCGAGCTCGCCGAGATCGAGGCCACGCTCGACGACACCGTGATCGCCTGGTCCGGCGAGACGACCTACGACATGTCCACCGGTGACGGCATCAACTTCTCCATCTCCGGGCCCGACGTCTACGTCGCCTTCCAGGCCCAGCAGGGCTCGGCCGGCGCCGACGTCGAGGGCGTCAGCACCTCAGGGTGGGGCCACGTGCACACCATCTACCGCGACCCCACCGACGACTACGCCGGCAGCGCCACCCAGCAGGCCGCGAGCGGCACGGGCGGCGGAGAGATGGGAGGGACGCCCCCGGGCGACGGCGGTACGCCGCCCGCCGACGCCTCGTCGAGCGCAGGCTGAGATCGCAGCCGGCCCGGGCCGCCCCGCGGCCAGGCTCAGCAGCGCCGACACCCGTACGACGTCGACGGCGAGGGTGCGACCGGGGCCCCCGCCTCCAGGGTGCCCGGTCCCCGGCTCGTCCTGGTGCGGTCCATGTGCCCTATCCAGGCCCGGCGGGGGCGACCGCGACACCGTCGTAGGACGTGCACCGGGGGGACCTAGGTCATGCGCTGCACCCTGCGGCCCCACGGCGGGCGCGCGAACGCCGGCGGACGACCTGGGACCGCCCGGGCACTGCCGGCCTCACGCGCCCCGCGCACGGACGGCCGCGCTCAGCCCGCCCCGACCCGGAAGACGGGCCAGCCGATCTCGGTGCGCCAGGCGGTGGGGTCGGCGGTGTCGGCGGGGCCGACCAGGTAGGTCTCGCGGACCGGGCCCGCGACCGCGAGGGCGTTGGCGACCAGCCAGGCGCCCACCTCGCCGTAGGTGACGTCGATGTCGTCGTGCGGACCGACGTGGGTGGCGACGGCGAGCTCGACGGCCGGGAGCGTCGCCGCGTGCACGCGCCCCACCGCCGGGGGTCGCTCCGTCGGTCGGTGGACCAAGGCGCGCCCCCGGCCGGTCTCGAACAGCGCGTTGTCGTAGAGCCCGCCGGGCGGGCCGGTCGGCTCGCGCACCGCCGCGGCGAGCTCGGCCGCGGCGCCGGCGTACCACGCCAGGACGTCGTCGAGGTCGACCTCGGCCTCGACGGCCGCGACGACGGTGGGGCTGACCGACCGCAGCTCCACCGCCACCGGGGCGGGGTCGGGGCGCAGCAGCCGCCGCAGCGACACGACGGCGGCGCGCGTGCGGGCCAGCTCGGCCTCGAGGCGGCGGAGGTGGTCGCCGACGAGGGTGGCCCGGTCGCCGGGGTCGGGGCAGGCCACGATGCGCTGGACGTCGGCGAGCGGCACGTCGAGCTCGCGCAGCCGGTGGATGACCTGCGCGGTCGGGATCTGCTCGGCGGTGTAGCGGCGGTGACCGGTCGTCGTGTCGACCGAGTCGGGCAGCAGCAGCCCCGCCTCGTGGTAGCGCCGCAGGGTGCGCACGCTCAGGTGCGTCAGGCGCGAGAACTCTCCGATCGTCAGCACCCCGGCAGTGTGCCCCCTCCCCCTGGGGGAGGGGCCAGCCCTTGCCCCTCTCCCGGGCGGAGCGCTCAGGGTGGGCCCCATGACGACGACCCCGAGCAGCCTGCCCGCCGTGATCCGGACCTACCTCGCCGCGCACACCTCCGGCGAGGTCGACGCCGCCGCCCGCACCTTCGCACCCGACGCCGAGGTGACCGACCAGGACGAGGTCTTCACCGGCGCCGAGCGCGTCCGCGGCTTCCTGGAGGGGGCCGGCTCGGAATTCACCTACACCACGCGGGTGCGCGGCGTGGAGCGTCACGACGCGGGGCGCTGGGTGGTTCTGGTGCGGCTGGAGGGCGACTTCCCCGGCGGCGTCGCCGACCTGCGCTACCGCTTCCTGCTGTCGGGCGACCTCATCGCCCGGCTGGACATCGCTCCCTGACCCGCCCCGGCCTCGGGTCCCGGGGTGAGGCGGCGGGGTGGGTGCTGCGGTTGGCTGGAGCCATGAGCCCCCACAGCGTCGGTCCCTGATGGCCCTGGTCGACCGCACGGCCGGGCTGCTCGTGACCGCCGCCCCCGGCACCGGGAGCACGGCCCTGCGCGAGGCCCTCCTCGCCCGGCCCGGGGTCGAGGAGGTGCCGGCGGCCGGGGAGGTGCGCCGGCACGGCGTCGACGTCAAGCACGGCACGGTCGGCGAGCTCGTCGCCGCCGGGCTGCTGCCCGCCGACCACGGCCTGCGGGTGGTCACCACGACCCGCAACCCCTTCGACTTCTACGTCGCGGAGCACGAGCGCACCCGCACCCGCTGGGTCCACGAGCTGCGCGACCCCACGTCGTGGGTGCACCAGACCCCCGGCGCGGTGGACCGCATCGTCGACGCGGTCACCACGGACTTCGGCGCCTGGGTCACCGCGGCGATCGGGCGGGACGCGACGCCCCGCCGGATCAACGAGGGCCACGTGCGCGAGGCCGACGTCGTGCTGCGCATGGAGCACCTCGAGCGCGACCTGCGCGAGCTGGTGGGCCTCGAGCTGGCGGTGCCGCCCACCAACGTCACCGACCGTGAGCGCGCCTACTGGCGCTCCTACGACGTGACCACCCGCCACCTGGTCGAGACGGCCCACGCCGAAGACCTCGAGCGCTTCGCCTACCGGTTCTGAGTCTCGCCCGGGTCGGGCACGACGTCGACCGACAGGAGCACCCAGCCGCTCGGCACGGCCGCCATGAGGTCGGTCAGCACCGAGGCGTAGTCGTCGCCGACGAGGACGTAGCAGTCAGCGGGTCGGTCCGCTCCGAGCGGACCGGCGGTGGCGTGGATCTCGATGCGACGTCTCCTGAGCGGGTGGGGAAGGGGTGCCGCACGACCGGCGCTCCCGCGGCGCGTGCACCGCGGGAGCGCCTCCCGACCGAGCGCCTACCGGTGGGACGTCGGCGCCGATCGGGGTCGTGCGCCGCGTGGGCGGCAGTCAAGGAAACGTGAAATGTCCGTGATACCACCACCGTTCCCGCGGCGCCCCGGACCAAACGTCGACCCCGTGACGGGTGGACCGGGCGGGTGCGGTCGACGCACTGTGGACCCATGCCGGAGCCCATCGCCCGCCCTGACGACCTCGACCCGATCGAGACGGCCTCGCTCGACGAGCTGCGCGCCCTGCAGACCGAGCGGCTGCGCCGCAGCGTGCGCCACGCCTGGACCCACGTGCCGCACTACCGCGCCGCACTCGACGGCGCCGGCGTCCACCCCGACGACGTCCGCGACCTCGGCGACCTCGCCCGGCTGCCCTTCACCACCAAGGCCGACCTGCGCGAGAACTACCCGTGGGGGATGTTCGCGGTGCCGCGCGAGCAGGTGGTGCGGGTGCACGCCTCCTCCGGCACGACCGGCAGACCCACGGTGGTCGGCTACACCCGCGACGACGTCGACACCTGGGCCGCGGTGATGGCGCGCAGCATCCGCGCCGCGGGCGGCCGACCGGGCCACGTGCTGCACAACGCCTACGGCTACGGCCTCTTCACCGGCGGCCTCGGTGCCCACTACGGCGCCGAGCGGCTGGGGTGCACCGTCGTGCCGGTCTCGGGCGGGATGACCGAGCGCCAGGTGCAGCTGATCGTCGACTTCCGCCCCGACCTCATCATGGTCACCCCCTCCTACATGCTCGCCATCGTCGAGGAGATGGAGCGCCAGGGCGTCGACCCCCGGTCGACCTCGTTGCGGGTCGGCATCTTCGGCGCCGAGCCGTGGACCGACGACATGCGCCGCGAGATCGAGGAGCGTCTCGACATGCACGCCGTCGACATCTACGGGCTCTCGGAGGTGATCGGGCCCGGCGTGGCCAGCGAGTGCGTCGAGACCAAGGACGGTCTGACGGTCTGGGAGGACCACTTCTACCCCGAGGTGATCGACCCCGTGACCGGGGACGTGCTGCCCGACGGCGAGAAGGGCGAGCTCGTGCTCACCTCGCTGACCAAGCAGGCCATGCCGGTGCTGCGCTACCGCACCCGCGACCTGACCCGGCTCCTGCCCGGCACCGCGCGCACCATGCGGCGCATGGAGAAGGTCACCGGACGCACCGACGACATGATCATCCTGCGCGGCGTCAACCTCTTCCCGACCCAGGTGGAGGAGCTGGTGCTCACCACCGCGGAGCTCTCACCGCACTTCCAGTGCGTGCTCGAGCGCACCGGCGCCCTCGACACGATGCGGGTGGTCGTGGAGCGGCGCGAGGCGGCCGACCCGGCCGCGGCGACCGAGGCCGGCCGCCGCGTCGAGCACCTGGTGAAGAGCCGGATCGGGGTGAGCGTCGAGGTCGACGTCGTCGACCCCGGGAGCGTGGAGCGCTCGGTGGGCAAGATGCGGCGCCTGGTCGACCGCCGCCCCGTCCGCTGAGCCCCGTCCTCCGAGTCCCGTCCGCTGAGGAGGGGCGGGTCAGCCGAGCTCGGGGACGACCTCGCCCGCGAACATCGTGCGCGGCACGCCGATCTCGTCGGCGTCGGCGCCCGCGGCGGCCATCTCGGGCGACGACAGCGCCGCCGTCATCGCCTCGCGGTCGTCGAAGTCGAGCTGGGCCACCATGTAGGGCCCGGCGGCCGGGTCGCCGCCCATCGGTCGGACCTTCGACCACGTGAAGCAGCGCAGGCCCGGCACCGGCAGCACGAGCGGCACGTGGCCCTCGGCGTAGCGGCGGTCGAAGGCCTCGGGGTCCTCGGGCACGGCGTACTGGATGGTCACGCGGTACATGCGCTCTCCTGCGGATCGGTGGGTCGGTGGGTGCGGGTCGGGCCCGTTGCACGGCGTCGGGCCGCGTGACAGACTATTCCTGACCGGTCGGTCTGTAAATCAGCCGGTCTGTCAACCAGGAGGTCCCATGACGACGGCACCCGCGCAGGCCGAGCAGGCCTCCTTCGAGGCGACCCTCGCGCGCCACGACCGCATCGAGCCGCGCGACTGGATGCCTGAGCGCTACCGCGCCACGCTCGTGCGCCAGATCGCGCAGCACGCGCACTCCGAGATCATCGGCATGCAGCCCGAGGGCGCCTGGATCACCCGCGCCCCCTCGCTGCGGCGCAAGGCGATCCTGCTGGCCAAGGTGCAGGACGAGGCCGGCCACGGGCTCTACCTCTACTCCGCCTGCGAGACCCTCGGCGTCTCCCGCCTGGAGCTGACGGAGAAGCTGATCGAGGGCAGGCAGAAGTACTCCTCGATCTTCAACTACCCCACGCTGTCCTACGCCGACGTCGGCACCATCGGCTGGCTGGTCGACGGCGCGGCCATCTGCAACCAGGTGCCGCTGTGCCGCACCTCCTACGGCCCCTACGGCCGCGCGATGATCCGTGTGTGCAAGGAGGAGTCCTTCCACCAGCGTCAGGGCTTCGAGCTGCTGGCCACGATGATGCGCGGCACCGACGAGCAGCGCGCGATGGTGCAGGAGTCGGTGAACAGGTTCTGGTGGCCGGCGCTGATGATGTTCGGCCCGCCCGACGCCGACTCGCCGAACACCGCCCAGTCGATGGCCTGGGGCATCAAGCGCGACACCAACGACGAGCTGCGCCAGAAGTTCGTCGACATGACTGTGCCGCAGGCGCGGGCTCTCGGCGTCACTCTGCCCGACCCCGACCTGGTCTGGAACGACGAGAAGGGCGGCCACGACTTCGCCCAGCCCGACTGGGCGGAGTTCCGCGACGTCGTCAGCGGGTCGGGGCCGTGCAACGCCCAGCGCCTGGCCCACCGCCGCCGTGCCCACGAGGACGGCGCCTGGGTCCGCGAGGCCGCGAGCGCCTTCGCCCGGCGCCGGCAGCAGGAGCCGCAGCAGCAGGAGGCGGTCTCGTGAGCGGGGCGCCGCGGGGGGAGTGGCCGCTCTACGAGGTGTTCGTGCGCGGCAAGCGCGGCCTCAACCACGTGCACGTCGGCTCGCTGCACGCCGCCGACGACCAGATGGCCGTGCACAACGCCCGCGACGTCTACACCCGCCGCAACGAGGGCGTGAGCATCTGGGTCGTGCGCGCCGACGCGATCACCGCGTCGAGCCCGGACGAGAAGGACCCGCTCTTCGCCCCCGCCGGCGACAAGGTCTACCGCCACCCGACCTTCTACGACATCCCCGACGACGTCCCCCACATGTAGGAGGCGGCCCCCATGACCGACCACGCCAGCGACCACGCCAGCGCCTACGACGGGCTGCTTGGCGACGACAGCGCGCAGTGGGCGTTCGGCCAGGACTTCGAGGACCCGCTCGCGGGCGTCGACACCACGCTGGCCGCCGGCGTCGACGGCGCGGCGCTCGCGGCCTACTGCCTGATGCTCGGCGACGACGCGCTCGTCTACTCCCACCGGCTCTCGCAGTGGGCCAGCAACGCCCCCGACCTGGAGGAGGACATCGCGCTGGCCAACATCGCCCTCGACCTCCTCGGCCAGGCGCGCCTGCTGCTGGCGCGAGCGGCGGCCGCCGACCCGTCGGTGGTGCCGACGCTGCCCGCGGGGTCGCCGGTGCCGCCCGAGGACGCACTCGCCTTCTTCCGCGACGACGCGGACTTCCGCAACGTGCGCCTCGTCGAGGGGGAGAACGGCGACTTCGCGGTCACCACCGCCCGCCTGCTGCTCTTCGCGACCCACCGCCTGGCGCTGCTCGAGCAGCTGCGCGACAGCATCGACCCCGTGCTCGCCGCGATCGCCGCGAAGGGGGTCAAGGAGGTCGCCTACCACCGCGACCACGCCGCCCGCTGGTGCGTCACGCTGGCCCGCGGCACCGAGGAGTCGCGCCGACGGATGCGCGCCGGCCTCGACGTGGTCTGGCCGCTGCACCACGAGCTCTTCCGCACCCACCCGGTGGAGGCGACCGCGGCCGAGCAGGGCTTCGGGGTCGACCCCGCCGGGTTGGCCGCCGACGTCGACGTGCTGCTCGAGCAGGTGCTGTCGGTGGGCGGGCTCGACCGGCCCACCGTGCCCCCGACCGGGCCGCTGGGGCGCGGCGCCGGCCGCGACGGGCGCCACACCGAGGCCCTCGGCCGGATGCTCGCCGAGATGCAGGTCGTCGCCCGGGCCCACCCCACGGGGCGCTGGTGAGCGCCGTGGTCGACGCGGACGCCGTGACGCTCGCCCGCCGGGCCGCGGAGGAGGTCACCGACCCCGAGATGCCGATGCTCACCCTCGCCGACCTCGGCGTGCTGCGCGACGTCGCGCTCGAGGGCGCGACGGTGGTGCTCACCGTGACCCCGACCTACTCCGGCTGCCCGGCCCTGGCCACCATGCGCGACGACCTGGTGCACCGCCTGCGCGAGCGCGGCTTCGCCGACGTCGACGTGCGGGTGCGGCTCGCCCCGGCCTGGAGCAGCGACTGGATCACCGAGCGCGGCCGCGCCGCGCTGCGCGCGCACGGGATCTCCCCGCCCGGCGCGGCCCCGGCCACCGAGGGCCCCACCGTGCTGCGGCTGCTGCCGACGCGCCGGCAGGTCGCCTGCCCGCGCTGCGGGTCGGGGCGCACGGCGCTGACCTCGGAGTTCGGCGCGACGGCCTGCAAGGCGATGTACCGCTGCGAGGAGTGCCTCGAGCCCTTCGACCACGTGAAGGAGATCTGATGGCGCGCGCCCGCTTCCACGAGCTGAGGGTCGCCGCCGTCGACCCGCTGACCGACGACTCCGCGGCCATCACCTTCGCCGTGCCCGAGCCGCTGCGCGCGGCGTACGACTTCGCGGCGGGGCAGGCGCTCACGCTGCGCCGCACGATCGACGGCGAGGAGCACCGCCGCAGCTACTCGATCTGCGCGCCGGCGGGGGCGGCGCCGCGGGTGGGCGTGCGCGAGATCCCCGGCGGGCTCTTCTCCACCTGGCTGGTGCGCGAGGTCGCGGTCGGCGACGTCGTCGAGGTGCAGACCCCCACCGGCGCCCTGCGCGCCGACCCCGCCCGCCCGGCCCGGCACCTGTGCGTCGCGGCCGGCTCGGGCATCACCCCGATGCTCTCGATCGCCGCGACCGTGCTCGCCGACCCCGACGCGCGCGTCACCCTGGTCTACGCCAACCGCCGCGCGAGCACCGTGATGTTCGCCGAGGAGCTCGCCGACCTCAAGGACCGGTACGCCGCACGCCTCGACGTCGTCCACGTGCTCAGCCGCGAGCCCCGCGAGGTGGAGCTGCTCTCGGGGCGCCTCGACGCCGACCGGCTCCGGAGGCTGCTGCGGGCGCTGGTGCCGGTGGAGGCGCTCGACCACGTCTGGCTGTGCGGTCCCTTCGGGCTGGTCACCGACGCCCGCGCTGTGCTCGCCGAGCTCGGCGTCGGCGCCGACCGGGTGCACGTGGAGCTCTTCCACGTCGACGAGCCGCCGCCCGAGGTCGTGCGCGAGGAGGCCGGGCCGGCCGCCGACGGGGAGACCAGCGAGGTCACCCTCGTGCTCGACGGGCGCACCACCACCGCCCCCCAGCGACGCGGTCAGAGCATCCTCGACGGCGCTGCGGCCACCCGCAGCGACCTGCCCTTCGCCTGCAAGGGCGGGGTGTGCGGCACGTGCCGGGCCCACGTGGCCGCCGGTGAGGTGGACCTGCGCCGCAACTACGCGCTCGACGACGACGAGCTGGCCCGCGGCTACGTGCTCACCTGCCAGGGCTACCCGGTGGGTGACGCGGTCACGGTCGACTTCGACGCCTGACCCGCAGGCCCCTCCGGCGGGGCCGACGCGGGGCCGCGCAGCCCGTCGAAGGCGATGGCGCCGACGGCACGGGCCAGGGCGTCGGTGTCGAGCGGACCGCCGGGGTGATACCACTCCACCAGGGAGTTGACGAGCCCGAAGAGCAGCCGGCTCAGCAGCTCGGGAGGGAGGTCGGCGCGCACCGAGCCCTCCTCGGCGGCCGCGGCCACGAGCCCGGCCAGCCGGTCGTCGAGCACGCGGCGGCGGGCGAGGGCGGCCTGCTCGACCTCGCTGTTGCCCCGGACCCGCAGCAGCAGGGTCACGGCGGGCAGGTGGTCGACGAGGATGCGCACCGAGCGGTGCACCACGTCGTGGAGGCGCTGGGTGGCCGTGGTGCCGGTGCTGGCGTCGGCGGCCTCCTCGATCGCCGCGGTGAGCTCGCCCAGCGCCTCGTCGAGCGCGGCGCTGAGCAGGTGCTCCTTGCTGGGCACGTGGTGGTAGATCGCCGACTTGGTCAGGCCGAGCTCCTGGGCGATGTCGCCCATGGAGGTGCCGTCGTAGCCCTGCCGGTTGAAGAGCTCGATCGCACGCCGCAGCACGGTCGCCTGGTCGTATCCGGGACGACCCCGCCGCGCGGGAGCGTCAGGTGGGGGGCCGGCCATGGCGCCAGCGTCTCACGACCCGCCGCGGTCGGGCCGCGGTCAGGTGGCCACGGCGTAGGCGGTGAGCGCGGCCGAGACGGCGTCCTCGACGACGGCCCCCGCGGCCTCCCAGGACCGGTCGGCGCACAGGTCGCGCCACACCGACCCGAGGACCGTGCCGGCCACGGCGCCGACGGCGCCCGCGGCCACGGCCGGCCACACGCCGGCCGCGCCCTCGTGACGGGCCAGCACCCCTGCGCCGCCGGCCGCGCTCAGCACCCGCGCCACGGTCGGCCCGCCCACGCGCGACGGGGTCGAGGGCAGCTTGTCGAAGACCAGCTCGGTGCCCACCAGGCCACCCGCGAGCGCCAGCGGCGCCTTCCCGGCGACCAGGCCCGGCGGCACGAGACCCCAGGAGCTGCGCGCGCCGGTGGCCAGGCCGATGGCCAGGCTGCGCAGCAGCAGCCGTCCCGGGCGCGCCGGGCCCTCGTCGTCGCGCTCGTCGTCGGGCTCGGTGACCCGCAGGGCGCACGCGACCGCGGCGCCGTAGACCAGGTGCGGCACGACGTCGCGACCCCAGCCGGTGGCCGACCACGTGGTGAGGTCGGTGACCTGGAGCACCGCCATCGGACCGTCGGTGGCGGCCATCGCGCCGAAGCCGATGACGGCCGACTCGGCCAGCCACGGCAGCCGCACCCCGGCCGAGCGGACGAGCGCGGCGACCGCACCCACGCCGACCCCGACGCCGAGCCCGGCCAGGGCGCCGTACGCCTCCTCGCGGCTGCCGGCGGTGGGCAGGTCGAGGTGCGCCAGGTCGGCGGCGGCGGTGACGGTGTCGGCGGGCGCGCTGCTCGCCGAGCGGCCGGTGAGGGCCATGTCGAGGTAGGTCGTGGCGTTGAGGACGGTCGTGCCGGCAGCGCCGGCGACGAGACCGCGGACGAGGGATCGCATGGTGCCCACCCTGCGCCCGTCACCGCCGCGAGCGGACCACCGGAGGGGGTGAGAGGGCCAGGAGGGCCTCAGCGGGACGCGCGGCGCCGGGCGAGGAGCGTGGCACCCGCGAGGACGGCGAGGGCGACCAGGGCGGTGACGACGACGGCGGTGGTGCCGTCGGCGGAGCCGGTGACCGCGATGCCGACGAGGGCCCAGCCGCCGGCGACGGCATAGGCGACCAGGCCGCGGGTGGCCAGGGTGACGACGACGAGGGTCGCCGCGGCGACGGCGAGGGCGCCGAGCTGCCAGCCGAGGTCGGCCACGTCGGCGAGGTCGAGCGCCACCGCGGCCGTCGAGAGGTTGAGGAAGAGGGCGGCGGTGACCCAGCCGCCGTAGAGCCCGGCGGCGGCACGGGTCAGCGCGCCGAACCACCCCGCGGGCAGGGCGCTGCGCGCGGCCACGAGGGCGCCGGCGACCCCGGCGACGGCCATGACCAGCAGGGCCACGGCGGTGGCGACGCTGCTGTCGACCGCGGCGCAGACGATCCACACCGTGCCGCCGAGGTAGAGCACGACCTGCGCGACCTGGAGCGCGCGCGGCACGGAGTCGGCACCCCGCACGAGCACGGCGACGGCCTGGGCCAGGGCCAGGGTGTAGATGACCCCCCAGATCGAGAACGCCCAGCCCACGGGGGTGATGAGCAGGTCGGCCCCTGCGCCCTCGCCGGGGGAGGAGCCCAGGCCCAGCGACTGCACCACGGGCGCCACGACCTGCAGCACGGCGCCGGCCAGCACGGCCCAGGCCAGGCCGCGCGAGCCGGCCGGGCCGCGGCGCGCGGAGGTCGGGGCGGCCGAGCCGCCGGAGGTGCGGGGGTGCGAGGTCGAGGTGGCCATGCCCCGAGGCTAGGCACGTCTCTCACCGGCCGCCCCACCCCTCGGCACAGAGCCTCGGCCCAGATGGTCGGCCCAGCTGGTCGGCCCAGATGGTCGGCCCAGCTGGTCGGCCCAGCTGGTCGGCGCACATGGTCGGCCCGGACCGTCGACCCTGCCCTGCCCTGCCCGAAGGGGTGGGGGAGCCAGGCAAGCGCGCCCGAAGGGGGGAGCCCGGGCCCCCCGGGGCCCGCCGACGATCGAAGGGATCCGCACCACCCCGCAGACCCCCGCCACAGATCGGACACCCACGATGACCGCCATCCTCTTCGGCTCCATCAGCACCATCGCCGACACCTCCGAGCTGCAGCGCGAGGCCTTCAACCGGGCCTTCGCCTCCCACGGTCTCGACTGGCAGTGGGGCCAGGAGGAGTACGCCGAGATGCTGGCCACCAGCGGGGGCCGCGACCGGATCGCCGAGCACGCGCGCAGCACCGGCGCCGACGTCGACGCCGACGCGGTGCACCAGACGAAGTCGGAGATCTTCCAGCAGCTGCTGGGCGAGGCCGAACTGACCCCCCGCGACGGCGTGGTCGAGACCATCACCGCGGCGCGCGAGGCCGGCCACAAGGTCGCGCTGGTGACCACGACGTCGCGTGAGAACGTCATGGCCCTGGGCCGCGCCGTGGCCGACCGGATCTCCTTCGACGACCTCGACCTCGTCGTCGACCGCACCCAGGTCGAGCAGCCCAAGCCCGACGGCGAGGCCTACACCTTCGCGCTGGCCGCCCTGGGCGAGCCGGCCGGCTCCTGCGTGGCGGTCGAGGACAACCTCGGCGGCGTCGAGGCGGCCGCCCGCGCCGGCCTCAGCGTCGTGGCCTTCCCCAACGCCAACACCGCCGGCCACGACTTCGAGCGCGCGACCGCCCGCCGCGACCGCCTCGAGCTGGCCGACCTCCAGTCCTTCACCCAGACCGCCTGACCCCGGCGACCAGAGGAGCCGAGATGACCCAGACCACCGACGTGCCCACCCCCGTGCCGGCGCAGGAGCCCGGCGCCCCGCTGGCCCGGCTCGAGGCCACCGAGACCGCCTTCCACGTGGAGGCCTACGAGAAGATCGACTACTCCCTGGTGATCGTGCCGGGCGTCTTCGACCCGGCCAACACCGAGCTCGCCGACACCTTCCGCGACTTCGGCCGCTGCCTGGCCGTCGTCGACGAGGCCGTCGAGCGCCTGCACGGCGAGCGGATGGCGGCGTACTTCGCCCACCACGACATCGCCCTCACCACCGTGCCGGTGCGGATCGCGGAGACCGCGAAGTCGCTGCGCACGCTGGAGCGCATCGTCGACGCCTTCGCCGACTTCGGGCTGATGCGCAAGGAGCAGGTGCTGGTCGTCGGCGGCGGACTGACCACCGACGTGGCCGGCTTCGCGTGCGCCTCCTACAAGCGCTCCACCGACTACGTGCGCATCCCGACGACGCTGATCGGCCTCATCGACGCGAGCGTCTCGATCAAGGTCGGCGCCAACCACGGCAAGCACAAGAACCGGCTCGGCGCCTACCACGCCTCCAAAAAGGTGCTCCTCGACTTCTCGCTGCTGGAGACCCTGCCCGTCGACCAGGTGCGCAACGGCATCGCGGAGATCATCAAGATCGCCACCGTGGCCCACCTCGACACCTTCGAGGCGCTGGAGAAGTACGGCGAGGACCTGCTGCACACCGCCTTCGGCCACGCCGCCGACGGCGAGCACCTGCGCGAGGTCTCCGACCGGATCACCTACGACGCCATCCGCACCATGCTCGAGCTCGAGGTGCCCAACCTCCACGAGCTCGACCTCGACCGGGTCATCGCCTACGGCCACACCTGGAGCCCGACCCTCGAGCTGACCCCCTCGCCGCCCTTCTTCCACGGCCACGCGATCAGCATCGACATGGCCTTCTCGGCCACGATCGCCGAGCAGCGCGGCTACATCGGCGCCGACCAGCGCGACCGGGTGCTGGCCCTCTTCAGCGGCCTCGGTCTGGCCGTCGACAGCCCGCTCTTCACCCCCGAGGTGCTGGAGAGGGCGACGGCCTCGATCCTGCAGACCCGCGACGGTCTGCTGCGCGCGGCCGTGCCGCGCCCGATCGGCACCTGCTACTTCGTCAACGACCTCGACGTGCCCGAGCTCGTCGAGATCCTCGCCGAGCACAAGCGGGTCTGTGCGTCGCTGCCGCGCGGCGGCGAGGGCGTCGACCAGTACACCCGCGCCGAGACCCCGGCCGGTGCCTGAGCCGGTGCCCGGCCCGCGGCCGGTGACGCCGGTCGGCATCGTCGCCGCGCTGCTCGAGCGGGTCGAGGCCGGCCTGGTCGACGTCGCGGGAGTGCCCGACGACGTGCGGGCCGACCTCGCCCGGGCCCGGGCGGTCGCCGGGGGCCTGGAGCCCTACCTCGAGGCCGGCACCAGCCCCGAGTCACCTGCCCTGGCCGCGCTGACCGCGCGCACGCGAGCCGAGGACTGGAGCGGGCGCAGCGGGGGCGTGCACCTGGAGCAGGAGATGCTGTCCGGCCACGTCGAGGGTGCACTGCTCCAGCTGCTCGTGCGCACCGGCGGCGCCCGCCGGGTGCTCGAGGTGGGCATGTTCACCGGCTACTCCGCGCTCGCCATGGCCGAGGCGCTGCCCGAGGGCGGCGAGGTGGTGGCGTGCGAGCTCGACGCCGCCGTCGCCGCCCTGGCCGCCGAGTGCTTCGCGGCCTCCCCGGCCGGCGGCCGCATCCGGGTCGAGGTGGGCCCGGCGCTCGCCACGCTGCGCCGCCTGGCCGACGCGGGTGAGGTCTTCGACCTGGTCTTCGTCGACGCCGACAAGACCGGCTACGCCGCCTACGTCGACCTCCTCCTCGACACCGGCCTGCTCGCCGAGGACGGTCTGCTGGCCCTCGACAACACCCTGCTGCAGGGCGAGCCCTGGGCCGGCGGCCCCGACGGCGCCACGAGCGCCAACGGCCGCGCCGTGGCCGACCTCAACGCAGCGCTCGCCGCCGACCACCGGGTGCAGCAGGTGCTCGTGCCGCTGCGCGACGGCCTGACGCTGGCCCGGCGGGTCTGAGCCGTGGCCGCCCTCTCGAGCGCCGCGACCGGCGCGGTGACCCTCGCCAAGACCGTCGGGGCGCTGGCCCTGCTGCAGGCCACGCTGCCGGTCGACCTGGTCGTCACCGGCGTCGCCGCCGCGCGCGGGCGGGCCGCCCGCGGCGCCCGACCCGACCCCGGCGCGACCGCGGCGGAGCGACGTACGGTGCTGGTCAGCGGGGGGAAGATGACCAAGGCGCTGGAGATCGCGCGGCTGATGCACCTCGCGGGGCACCGGGTCGTCATGGTCGAGACCCGGCGCTACCGGCTCACCGGGCACCGCTTCTCGCGCGCCGTCGACGCCTTCCACGTCGTGCCCGACATCTCCTCGCCCGACTACGCCGCGGCGCTGCTGCGCGTGGTGCGGCAGGAGGGCGTCGACGTCTACGTGCCGGTCTGCTCGCCGGCCGCGAGCATCGCCGACGCCGAGGCCAAGCGGGTCCTGGAGCCGCACTGCGAGGTGGTCCACCTCGACCCCGACGACCTGCGCCGCGTCGACGACAAGCACCTCTTCGCCGAGTCGGCGGCTGCGCTCGGCCTCGCGGTGCCCGACACCCACCGGATCACCGACCCGCAGCAGGTGCTCGACTTCGACTTCTCGCGCTCCGCGCGGCCCTACATCCTCAAGTCGATCCCCTACGACCCTGTGCGGCGCCTCGACCTCACCCGCCTGCCGCTGGCGACCCGCGAGGAGACGGCCGCCCACCTGGCGCGGCTCCCGATCTCCCCGGAGCACCCCTTCATCCTCCAGGAGTTCGTGGAGGGCGAGGAGTACTGCACCCACGGCACCGTGCGCGACGGGCGGCTCCAGGTCTACATCTGCTGCCGCTCCTCGGCCTGGCAGCTGACCTACGAGATGGTCGACAAGCCCGCCATCCGGGAGTGGGTCGAGACCTACGTCGCGGCCCACGGCCTCACCGGGCAGCTGTCCTTCGACTTCATCGAGGACGCCGAGGGCGTCGTGCGCGCCATCGAGTGCAACCCGCGCACCCACTCCGCGATCACCCTGCTGCACGGTCACCCCGGCGTCGCGGCGGCCTACCTCGACGACGACGCCCCCGCCGTCGAGCCGCCCCTGGGCGGTCGGCCCACCCACTGGACCTACCACGAGCTGTGGCAGGGGCTGCGCCACCCGCGCACCCTGCCGGGCCGGCTGCGCACCCTCGCGCGCGGCCGCGACGCCGTGCTCGACCCCGCCGACCCGCTGCCCTTCCTCATGCTCCACCACGTGCACGTGCCGTCGCTGCTGCTGCAGAACCTGCGCCGGCTGCGTCCGTGGACCAAGGTCGACCTCAACATCGGCAAGCTCGTCGAGCCGGGAGGCGACTGACGTGGCAGAGCACAGCACCGGACCCTTGCGGGTGCTCCACCTGGCCGGCTCCGCCGAGGACGACTTCCTCGCCGACGTCTCCCTGCTCTACGCCCGCGACTGCCTCACCGCCGTCGCCGACCCCGAGCGCTACGTCGCGCTCGTCGCCCACGTCAGCCCCGACGGGTCGTGGCGCTTCCCGGCCGACCTGTCGCCGGCCGCGCTGGCCGCCGCCGACCCGGTGCCCTTCGCCGAGGCCGTCGGCGTGGTCGCCGGGCTGGGCGTCGACCTGGTCGTGCCGCAGATGTTCTGCCTCTCGGGCATGACCCACCACCGCGCGCTGCTGGAGCTGCTCGGCCTGCCGTACGTCGGCAACCGGCCGGCCGTGATGGCGCTGGGCGCCGACAAGGCGCTGGCCCGCGCGGTGGTCGCCGCCGCCGGCGTCAGGGTGCCCGAGGCCTACGTCGTGCCCGGCGGCCCCGAGGCCGGGGCGGCCGACCTGGCCCTGCCGGTCGTGGTGAAGCCCGTCGCGGCCGACAACTCGGTCGGGGTCACCCTGGTCCACGACCCGGCCGACCTCGCCGCGGCGGTCGGGGCCGCCCGTGAGCACGGCGGGCGCGCGCTGGTCGAGACCTACGTGCCGCTGGGGCGCGAGGTGCGCTGCGGCGTGGTCGAGGTCGATGGCGAGCTGGTGTGCCTGCCGCTGGAGGAGTACGCCGTCGACACCGACACCAAGCCCGTGCGCGACCAGGCCGACAAGCTGCGCCGCGCCGACGACGGCGACCTCGCCCTGGTGGCCAAGGACGCCGATCACGCCTGGATCGTCGACCCCGAGGACCCGGTCTGCGAGCGGGTCTGGGCCGCAGCGCGGCGGGCCTACCGCGCGCTCGGCTGCCGCCACTACGGCCTCTTCGACTTCCGCATCGACCCCGACGGCGAGCCGTGGTTCCTGGAGGCCGGCCTCTACTGCTCCTACGCCCGCACCAGCGTGGTCGCGGTGATGGCGCGGGCGGCCGGCATCGACCTGCCGCAGCTCTTCCGCCTCGCCGCCGACGACGCCCTCGCCCACCCCTGACCCGACGGCCTGACCCGACGGCCTGACCCGACCGCCTGACCCGACCGCCCGACGCGACCGCCTGACCCGACCGACCGCCCGACCCCGAGGAGAACCCCGTGGAGACCCAGATCCTGCACCCCGTCGGCGCCCGCGTCAGCGACGTCGCCCTCGACGACCCCGGCCTGCGCGCCGCGCTGCCGGGTCTGCTGGCCGAGCACGGGGTGGTGGTGCTGCCGGGCCAGGAGGTGGGCAACGAGGAGTTTCTCGCGTTCCTGCGCTCGCTGGGCGAGCTGACCTTCACCCGGGGCGAGACGCCCGTCGAGGGCCACCCCGACCTCAACCTCATCAGCAACGTGGGGCGCGAGACCCCGCCGCGCAGCACCTTCCACGTCGACACCAGCTACGTCGCGCGGCCCCCGGCGTACACCGCGCTGCGCGCGGTGAGCATCCCCGAGCGGGGCGGGGCCACGCAGTTCACCAACCAGTACCTCGCGCTGGAGTCGCTCGACCCCGACCTGCGCGAGCGGGTCGAGGGCCGCACGATCACCCACGTCGTCACCGGTGTGGAGCTGGAGGAGGACGACGAGTCCGCGGCCGAGCACCCCGTCGTGCGGCCCCACCCCGTCACCGGTCGGCCCTCGCTCTACCTCACCACGCTGTCGCGGTGCGCCGCGGTCAGCGGGCTCGACGAGGAGGAGTCGGCATCGCTGGTGGCGCGGCTCTACGAGCACTCCACGCGCCCCGAGAACACCCTCGACCACACCTGGGCCCCCCACGACGTGGTCATCTGGGACAACGCCTGCGTGCTGCACCGCGCCGACCACTCCGGCGTCGTCGGCGACCGCGTCATGCACCGCGGCATGGTCGCCGACCACGCCGTGACCGCCTGAGCCGACCGGCTCAGCCCCGCGGCGCGGCCAGGACGCCTCCCGGCATCCGCACCACGACCGTGACGCCCTCGCCCGGCCGGGCGTCGAGCTCGATCGAGCCGCCCCAGGCCTCGGCCATGCGCTGAGCCGCCGCGAGCCCCAGGCCCAGGCCCTGGTCCTCCCGGTGCAGCGAGAGCGACGACTTCGCGAAGGGCCGGCCGAGGGCGGCCACGTCCTGGGGCGGGATGCCCTGGCCGCTGTCGGAGACGATGATCTCCACCGTGCTCTCGTCGGCGAGCCACGCGGCCACGAAGACGTCGGTGCCCGCGGCGGAGAACTTGGCCGCGTTGTCGACCACCCGCTCGAGCACCTCGCGGACCTCCGCCGCCGGTGCCAGCACGAGCAGCCCGGGGGGTGTGGGGGCGCGGCGCACGGCGATGCGGTGCCCGTGGCGGTAGGTGCGCCCCGAGGCGGTCTCCGCCACCAGGTCGAGGACGCCGTCGAGGTCGGAGGAGGGCCGGACGCCGCGACCGTCGGGCGCGCCGGCGTCACCGGCCTCGGTGCCCGCGCTGACGAGGGCGACCGCGTCGGTGGCGACGCGTCCGAGACGCTCCGTGGCGGCCTGCATGCGCTCCAGCACGCGCTGCTGCTGCGGGGTCAGCGGACCGGGGCGTCCGTCCAGGAGCATCTCCACGGCCACCATCAGCACGGTCAGGGGCGTGCGTAGCTCGTGGGACAGCAGGGTCACCGCAGCGGTCGTGCGGGCGTCGAGGTCCTCGGCCGCCCGCTCGGCCTCGGAGGGGGCGGTGACCCCGTCGAGCGCCACGGCCAGGCCGTCGGCGGCCCGGCGGAGCAGTCGACGGTCGGCCGCCGTCCAGGCCCGTGGGGCCCGCGACCAGGTCACCAGGTGGCCCAGGTCGGCTGCCCCTGCCCCCTGCACGGACACGGCGCCGAGGGCGCCCATCGCACGCGGCCGGCCGCGGTGGTCGTGGAGCGTGGGGTTGGCCGTCGTGGTGCGCCGGTCGTCGGTGGGCTCGGCGCCCAGCTCGGCCCAGGCCGCGACCGGGTCCGAGCCGCCCCCCGGCTGCTGGAACCACGCCGAGTCGGTGCCCAGGGCGCCGCGCAGCCACTCCGCGGCCACCGCACCGAGACTCTCGCGGCTCACCGGACCGTCGGCGCGGGCCGCCTCCAGGCGGCGACGGAGCGCGTCGTGCCCGGTCGGCGCCGCAGTGTCAGCCACGGGTCGGCGCGTCGGAGGAGGACCGGGCCAGCCAGGAGCCGATCGCCCGCGCGGTCGAGGCCGCCACCTCGTCGAGGCGCTGGAGCGCGGCGCCGGCCCCCGACCGCTCCAGGGCGGTCGTCGTCGCGGCCAGGCGCCGGGCGCCGACCTGGGCGGCCGCCGAGCGCAGGGCGTGGCACGCCCTGCGCAGCTCCTCCTCCTGGCCCGCGGACGCGGCGTCGTGCACGGCCGCGACGCGGGCGCCGAGGCCGGCGACCAGGTCGCCCAGCACCTCCCGCGCGAGCGGTGCGCCCACGGCCTCGACGAGGTCGCCAGCGGCCAGCAGGGGCTCGGCGTCGGCGTCGCTCGACGGGCACGGAGGGTGCATGGGAGAAGGTCATCACGACGGCGGCGTCGTGGAGCGGAATTTGACGAATTCTTGAGCCCGCATGTGCTGCTGCGCGTGGTGCGGCCTGCCGATCATGGGCCCGTGGACGACCTCACGACCCGACTCTCCCGCACCGCCCGCGCCACGGTCCGGGCGGCCGCTCCGCTGGTGCTGCTGCTGCTCGCGCTCGGCTCGGCCTGCTCGCAGGCACCTGACGCCCCGGGCTCCGCGGCCGGTGCCCCGCCCGTGGCCGAGGTGACGACGCTGGCCCCGGCCACGCTGGAGCCGGGCGACGAGGTGCCCGCGCCCACCGGGCCCGTGGTGCTCACCATCACGGGCGGTTCGGTGCACAACGTGGGCGACCGGCTCGAGCTCGACCGGGCCCTGCTCGACCGGCTGGGCTCGGTGTCCTACGAGGCCGACGACGACCAGGCCACCGGTGGCCGCCGCACCTTCTCCGGCCCGCTGGTGGCCACGCTGCTGGAGGTGGCCGGAGCCGGTGACGCGACGGTCATGGCGACCCACGCGATCAACGACTACACCGCCGACGTCCCGGTCTCCGACGCGTCGGCGTACCCGCTCATGCTGGCGACCCGCACCGACGGTGAGCCGATGGACGTGGCGGGCTACGGGCCGACGCGCTTCGTCTACCCGACCGAGGGCGCCCCCGAGCTCGACAGCCCCGAGTACGACGCCCGGTGGGTGTGGCAGCTCGACCGGATCACCCTGCGATGAACCCCCGGCCGCTCGCGGGTGGAGCGCCTGCACGCGGCGGCCGGAGCCGGTGGGTGCCGAGCGTGCCCGGCGCGGTGCTCCTGGCCCTGGCGCTGTCGATGCTCGTGGTGACCCTGGTGCTCTCGGTGGCGACCCTGCGCCAGGTCGGGCTGCTCTCGGGACGCGTCGGCGACACCCAGGCCATCGTCGACGCCAACGTCAGGACCCTGACCCAGGTGCAGCGCGAGCTCCTGCTGCTCGACACCATGCTCGCCGACGGCGCGAGCGCCGACGAGCTCGACCTCCAGGGGCAGCTGGTGAGCCAGCGGGTGCAGGAGGGCTCGCTGTCCTACCAGGAGCAGACCCTGCGCGCCGAGGACCTGCTGGCCCTCGCCCGCGCCGACCAGCGGCGCTGGGACGACGACCTCCTCCCCAGGCTCGAGGCCCTGGGCTACGTCGCGGACCGCCCCGGCGCCGAGGGACCGGCGGTGCGGGCGCTGCGGCAGGACGTCATGGAGCTGGAGAGGTCCTACAACCATCTCGTCTCCGACGGCGAGAACAACCGCAAGGCCCAGGCGGGGCTGGCCAACGACGACGCCGAGCGTCTGCTGTCGGGGGCGCGGCTCATGGTCGGCGGTCTCTTCGCGACCTTCGCCCTCGGCCTGCTCGCGCTGGTCCTCGGCCTGGTCGTGGCGCGGCGCGCCTCGCGGCAGCGCGAGGCCGACCGCGAGGCCCTGGTGACGCTGAACCAGGACCTCGAGCGCTACGCCCACATCGTGCACGCCACCTCGACCATGGTCGTCTGGACCGACGTGCGCGGGCGCATCATCTGGGTCAACCCCGCCTTCGAGGCCGAGACGGGCTGGGCGCTGGCCGAGGTGGTGGGACGCTCGCCGGGTGACTTCCTGCAGGGGCCGGGCACGGACCCCGCCACGGTGCGGGAGATGGGGGAGCGGCTGCGGCGCGGGGAGCGCTTCACCGCCGAGGTGCTCAACTACCACCGCGACGGGCACGAGATGTGGGTCGCGCTCGACGTGACCCCCCTGCGGGAGGAGGCCGCGCAGGGAGACGGCGCGCTCACCGGGTTCGTGGCCGTGCAGTCCGACGTCACCGAGCGCCGCGAGGCGGCGGCGCTGCTGGAGGTCGCCCGCCGCGAGGCCGAGGCGACAGCCGCCGACCGGGCCGCCTTCCTGGCCACGATGTCGCACGAGATCCGGACCCCGCTCAACGCGGTGCTCGGCCTGACCGAGCTCCTGGCCGCGGGCGAGCTCGACCCCGAGCAGCGCGACTTCGCCCTCACCGCCCAGCGCAGCGGGCGGCACCTGCTGAGCCTGGTCAACGACATCCTCGACTTCTCCGCGCTCGACGCCGGCGGGGTGACCTCCTCGGAGGCGGAGCTGTCGCTGGTCGAGACCGTGGACGACGTGGCGGCGATGTTCGCCAGCGAGGCGCAGGGCAAGGGGCTGGAGCTGCAGGTGCGGCGTACCGCCTCGGCGCCCGACCGCGTGCGCGGTGACGTCGTCCACCTGCGCCAGGTGCTGGTCAACCTGGTGGGCAACGCCGTGAAGTTCACCGACACCGGGAGCGTGGCCGTCGAGGTGTCGCGCGACAGCAAGGGCGCCGTCGTCCTCGAGGTCCGTGACACGGGGATCGGCGTGCCGCAGTGGCGCATCCCCTCGCTCTTCCAGCCCTTCACCCGGGGCGACGTGTCCGCCACCCGGCGCCACGGCGGCACCGGGCTCGGCCTCGCCATCTCGCGCGGCCTCGCGCGGGCGATGGGCGGCGACATCTCGCTGACCTCGGTGCTGGGGGAGGGCACCACCGTCACCGTGCGGCTCCCCCTGGCGCCCGTCGGTGCCGCCGAGACCGCGGCGCCCCCGGTCGGTGCCGCCCTCACCACCGACGTCGGGGCCGCGCTGCGGGTGCTGGTCGCCGAGGACGACCCGATCAACCAGAAGGTGATCACGGCGATGCTGCGGCGCTGCGGCCTCGACGCCGTCGTCGTGCCCGACGGTCTCGCCGCGGTGGAGGCGGTGCGGTCGGCCGCGGGCCGGGGCGAGCCCTTCGACCTCGTCCTCATGGACATGCAGATGCCGGTCATGGACGGGATGGAGGCGACCCAGGTCGTCGCCCTCGAGCACCCCGGCCTGCCCGTGGTCGCACTCAGCGCCAACGTCCTCCCTGCCGACCGCGACCGCATGCTCGCAGCCGGCGCGGTCGGCTACCTGACCAAGCCGGTCAGCCTCGCCTCCCTGCTCGACGTGGTGCGGACCCACACCGGGGTCGCCGCCCGCTAGCCCGTCGCGGTGGCGCGCTCGGCGAGCCGTACGGCGACGTGGCGCACCAGGTCGGTGGTCTCGGGGTCGGCGGCGGCCTGCTCGGGCACGACGCCGCCGAGCAGGGCGGCGGGACGGGTCAGCCACGCCCAGGCGCGCCACGGGTCGGTGCCGGCCTCGAGCAACGTGGTCAGCACCGCGGCGAGCTCGTCGCGCACCCTCCCCGCCGCGTCGAGCTGGAAGGCCGGCACCATCGCCTGCTCGCGGCTGACGACGAGCAGGCGGTGGGCACCCGCCGCCTTGTGCACGTCGAAGCGGGTGGCCTCCAGCGTCGCCCCTCGCAGGGCCGCCAGCGACGCGTAGTCGTGCCACGGGCTCGCCACCAGCTCGGCCCGCACCCGCGCCTGCTGGGCCAGCTGCACCAGCGGCACCGGCACGGCGTGCTCGGGCTCGTCGCCCTCGGCGTGCAGCAGCCTGTCGAGGTCGGCGAGCTGGTCGGCTCCCAGCGGCTCCCCGGTGCGCGGGTCGGTCCACCGCGCGTGGCCGTCGCCGTCGCGGTGGAGCGTCGGCAGTCCGGCCGCCCCCAGCTGGTCGGCCAGCCCCAGCCGCTCCAGCCAGGCCGCGAGGCGCTCGCTGGTCTCCGCCGGGCTCTCGTCGCCCGTCATCGGGCCTCACCAGTCAGGGGGCACGTCATGGGGCAAGCCTGCCTCACCCTCCCCGGAGCGCTCGGCCCAGCCGGTGCGGACCGGCGTGGTCGAGCCGTGGGGGCTGGTCCCAGTGCGGCGGTCGACGGGCTCCGGCGGTGGTGGGGTCGAGGTCGATCACAGGTCTCACGTCGACCTCGACCCGTCGTACGCCGCCACTTCTCGGGCGGGCCGGTCGGGGACGCGACGCAGCCCCGCGTGGCCGGCCGTGGGTCGGCCCGGTGGCCGAGCGTGCGTAGTGGCGGGAGACGACACCTGCGGCGGGCGTCGACCGGTCGTTCGCCGCCACTTCTCGGGCGGGTCGGTCGGGGACGTGACGCAGCCCCGCGTGGCCGGCCGGTGCTGGCGGCGCTCGCGGTGACCGAGCGTGCGTAGTGGCGGAAGACGACACCTGCGGCGGCCCTCGACCCGTCGTTCGCCGCCACTTCTCGGGCGGGCCGCCCGGCGACGGGAGGCAGCCCCGCGTGGCGGGTCGGTGGCGCTCGCGGTGACCGACCGTCCAGGTCCGGGTGCCAAAGACCTCCACCGACCACTCGGAGACCGACGGGTCACGACGCGACGCCCCAGAGCCCCGACGGTCGCCGGCGTGGTTCCGTCTCGACGGGCTCCCTCCTCGACCACCGGGGTGCCGGGGGTGCCGGGGCCGCCGGGGTGCCGGGGCCGCCGGGACGACCGTCTCGCGGCGAGGTGTGACGCTCGACGTCACAGTCGGATCCGGGGGAGCGACCTAGGTCACAGCCGTATCCTGTGACCTCACAGCGGATCGGTCCCTACTGCGGCTTGGCGGGGCCCGTGATGCTGGTGCAGGGCGCAGGTGCGCCCGTCCTCGGCGCGCGACCTGCGCGCCGTCCCTCTCGCATCAGGAGTGAGCAGTCATGAGGAAGTTCCGGGTCGCCGTGGTCGGTGCCGGTCCCGCGGGCATCTACGCGGCCGACATCCTGACCAAGGAGCACGAAGGCGCGAGCGTCGACGTGATCGAGCGGCTGCCCGCGCCGTACGGCCTGGTCCGCTACGGCGTGGCGCCGGACCACCCGCGGATCAAGGAGATCGTCAAGGCGCTGCGGCGCGTGCTCGACCGCGACTCCATCCGCTTCCTCGGCAACGTCGAGTACGGCCGCGACGTCACCCTCGACGAGCTCAAGCGCCACTACGACGCGGTGGTCTTCTCCACCGGCGCCATGTCGGACCGCTCCCTCGACATCCCCGGTGTCGACCTCGAGGGGAGCCACGGCGCGGCCGACTTCGTCAGCTGGTACGCCGGGCACCCTGACGTGCCCTCCGAGTGGCCGCTCGACGCCCGCTCGGTGGCCGTCATCGGCGCCGGCAACGTCGCGCTCGACGTCGCCCGCATGCTGGCCAAGCCCGCCGACGAGCAGCTGACCACCGAGATCGCCGACAACGTCTACCAGGGCCTCAAGGCCAACCAGGCCACCGACGTGCACGTCTTCGCGCGCCGTGGCCCCGCGGAGATCAAGTTCTCCCCCATGGAGCTGCGCGAGCTCTCCCACTCCCCGAGCATCGACGTGCTCGTGGAGGAGGAGGGCTTCCAGATCGACGACGACGGCCAGTCGCGCATCAGCAGCAACAAGGGCGTCCGCCTCGTGGTCGACACCCTGCTCAAGTACCTCGAGGCCGAGCCGACCGGCGCCCAGCACCGCATCCACATCCACATGTGCCACGCCCCGGTCGAGATCCTCGGCGAGGACGGCAAGGTCGTCGCGATCCGCACCGAGAAGACCGAGATGGACGGCACCGGCAACGCCCGCGGCACCGGCGAGTTCGTCGACACCCCGGTCCAGGCGGTCTACCGCGCGATCGGCTACCGCTCCTCCAGCCTGGCCGACGTGCCCTTCGACGACGTCCGTGGCGTGGTGCGCCACGACGGCGGTCGGGTCGTCGACGAGGACGGCATCCAGCTCACCGGGCTCTACGTCACGGGCTGGGTCAAGCGCGGGCCGGTCGGTCTCATCGGCCACACCAAGTCCGACGCCAGCGAGACCGTGCGCCACCTGCTCTCCGACCTCGAGAAGATCCCTGCCCCCGAGGTCGGCGACCCCGAGGGCATCGTCGAGCTCCTGCTCGACCGCGGCGTCGGCGTCACCACCTGGGAGGGCTGGGAGCGTCTCGACGCCCACGAGGTATCGCTGGGCGAGGCCTCGGGTCGCGAGCGGATCAAGGTCGTCCCGCGCGAGGAGATGCTGCGCATCTCCCAGGGCTCCGACGACCAGGGCCCCGACGACCAGGGCTCCGACTCCCGGGGCTGACCGCTACGGCACCAGGTCGAGGACCCGCACGGCCCGCGCGGCCATGCGGGCCTCGCCGAGCGCATTGGGGTGCACGATGACCGGGTTGGTGCCCTGGAGCACCGGCTCGATCCAGCGCACGCCGGCCTCCTGGCAGGCGTCGTGGCCCTCGGAGACCCGGTTGAGGTTGACGTACGTCGAGCCCGTGGCCGCCGCCGCGCGGCGCACGGCGTCGTTGAGCGTGGCCTGGAGGCTGCGCAGGTAGGGCACGTCGCCCTCGGCGACCGGCATCTGGTCGAAGCACCCACCGGTGCGCGGCAGGATCCACGGGTAGCCGAGGATCGCGACCTCGGCGCGGGGCGCGCGACGTGCGACCTGCCGCAGCACCTTCACGATCGCGGGGTAGGTCGTGTCGCGGATCGTGTCCTCGTAGCTCGAGCCGAACTGGTCCTTGCACGGGCTGCCCTGGCCCAGCGACAGCACCCCGAGCGCGCCGCAGGACAGGATCGAGCCGATGAAGACGCCGCTGTCGTTGCCGCCGATGGTCATCGTGACCAGGCGGGTGCGCCGGTTCAGCGCGTCGAGCTGCGGTGCGACACCGGGGTACTGGCCCTCGGCGTAGTCGCCGGTCTCCGCGCCGCCGCAGGTCACGTCGACCAGGCGCGCGCCGGTGCGCTCGGCGATGAGGTGGGGGTAGTTGAGCGTGGAGCGCAGGCACTGGGGCGGTGCCGTCGGGTCGGGCGGCAGGACGCCCGAGGCGGCGCTGTAGGAGTCGCCGAGGGCGACGTAGCGCGCCCCGTCGGCCAGCGCGCCGCGCAGGTCGCGCCGGGCGTCGCGGTCCGTGGCGGCGCCGCCGGACGAGCCGGTGGCGCCCGCAGGAGCCACGAGCAGGGCCGCGGCCAGCGCGAGGACCGCGACCAGGACGGACGCCAGGGCGGCGGGGCGGGCGGGCGTGCGTGGGCGCATCGGGTCTCCGTCGACGGGGGGACGGGCGAGGTGGCGCCCGTCACAGCGTTCTACGCGGCGCTCCCGCCCCCGTCAAGGGCGTCCGGGCGTCACGGTCCCGCCGAGCACCTCGGCCACGAGGTCGCGCTGGTAGCCGTCGTAGGCCGCTCGCGCCCGGGCCGCCGGCCAGCCGGGCGGCTCGAGCGGGGCGGGGAGCAGCGGGTCGGCGGCGAGGTGGCGCACCAGCCGCGCGGCGAGGGCGAGCCGGGTCGCCGGCGTGGCCGCCTCCGCGAGGGCGGCCGTGGTCCGCTCCGCCTCCTCGGCCCAGCCCCGGAGGTCCCACAGGCGGGCGGCGAGGCCCGCGGGGTCGTCGTCGGGGCGGGCGCGGAAGAGGGTGGTGGTCGGGTCGGCGGGGGTGGGGCGCTCGAGGTTGGCGGGCCGGGTCCAGACCCCCTCGCGGAGCTCGGCGAGTCGGGCGGCGGCCAGCCGGGAGCGCAGGGCGGAGCGCTCGGTGCCGGGGCGCCCGGCCACGGTGACCACGACCATCTCCCAGTCGCCGTCCCACACGGCGGCGCGCGGGCGGTGCTCCTGACGCTCGCGGCGCTCGACCAGGCGCCGGCCGAGGCGGTGCTCGGCGCCCTCGCGGGTGACGTCGCCGGCGGCGACCGCGCGGCTCAGCGCGACGCGCACCGTGGCGGGTGCGACCCCCAGGTGCTCACCGGCCCCGACCAGCTCGGCCCCGGTCATCGGTCGCGGGTGCGCCCCGAGCAGGAGGCTCAGCACCACCGAGCGGGCGGGGAGCGGCTTGACCTCGGGCACCGGCCGAGTCAACCACAGGGGCATTACGTCTCTGGACACGACTGTCACGTCAGACGTAATGTCGTCTCCCGACGCGTCGATCCCAGGAGGGCCCATGACCGCGACCCACGAGGTGCTCAACCAGGTGCCGCCGCTGGTCGGGCACGACACCAGCGACGACGCCGCCCTGCGCGAGGGCCTGGAGCGCGAGGGGGCCGGGTGGGCGCTCGGGGAGGTCTCCGACCTGGGCCGTCTGGCCGGCAGCGCCGAGGCGCAGGAGCTCGGCCGCCTCGCCGAGCGCCACCGCCCGGTGCTGCACACCCACGACCGCTACGGCCACCGCGTCGACGAGGTCGTCTACGACCCGGCCTACCACGAGCTGATGCGCACCGCCGTCGCCCACGGGCTGCACGGCGCCGCCTGGGCCGACGACCGGCCGGGCGCCCACGTCGCGCGCGCGGGCCGCTTCATGGTGTGGAACGTCGACGCCGGCCACACCTGCCCGATCTCGATGACCTACGCCGTCGTGCCCGCCCTGCGCGCGCACGCCGACCTCTCGGCGCGCCTCGAGCCGCTGCTCACCGGGCGCGACTACGACCCCGTCCTGCGTGACCCCGAGACCAAGCGCGGGCTCGTCGCGGGCATGTCGATGACCGAGAAGCAGGGCGGCTCCGACGTCCGCGCCAACACCACCACGGCCACGCCGCAGAGCGACGGCACCCACCTGCTGGTCGGCCACAAGTGGTTCACCAGCGCGCCGATGTCCGACGTGTTCCTCACCCTCGCCCAGGCGCCGGGCGGCCTGTCGTGCTTCCTCGTGCCGCGGGTCCTGCCCGGCGGCGCGCGCAACCCGCTGCGCCTCGTGCGGCTCAAGGACAAGCTCGGCAACCGCTCCAACGCCTCCAGTGAGATCGAGTACGACGGAGCCGTCGGCTGGCTGGTGGGCGAGGAGGGGCGCGGCGTGCGCACCATCGTGGAGATGGTCAACATGACCCGTCTCGACTGCGTCATCGGCTCCGCGTCCGGCATGCGCGCGGGACTGGTTCAGGCCGCCCACCACGCCCGCCACCGCGCGGCCTTCGGTCGCCCGCTGCTGCAGCAGCCGCTGATGCGCAACGTGCTGGCCGACCTGGCGGTGGAGTCGGAGGCCGCGACGACGACGATGCTGCGCCTGGCCGGAGCCAACGACCGCGCCGTGCGCGGCGACGAGGGCGAGGCGGCGCTGCGCCGCATCGGCCTGGCCGTGACGAAGTACTACGTGTGCAAGCGCGCGCCCGTCGCGGTGGGGGAGGCGCTGGAGTGCCTGGGCGGCAACGGCTACATCGAGGACTCCGACCTGCCGCGGCTCTACCGCGAGATGCCGCTGCTCTCGATCTGGGAGGGCTCGGGCAACGTCGCCGCCCTCGACGCGCTGCGCGCCCTGGGGCGCGAGCCGCACACCCTCGACGCGTTCCTCGGCGAGGTGGAGCTGGCCGCGGGCGCCGACCGCCGCTTCGACGACGCCCTGGCCCGGCTGAAGAAGGAGCTGACCTCCTTCGACGACCTCGAGGTGCGCGCGCGGCGCGTGGTGGAGCAGCTGGCGCTGGTGCTCCAGGGCTCGCTGCTCGTGCGGCACGCCCCCGCGGCCGTCGCCGACGCCTTCTGCGCCTCGCGCCTGGGGCGCGACTGGGGTGGGGCGCTCGGCACGCTGCCGCCCGGTCTCGACCTCGACCCCGTCGTCGAGCGCGCGCTCGTCGAGGTGCCCTGATCCGTCGTGCCCTGACCCGTCGGGCCCTGACCCGTCCGGACCCGGGTCAGCCCTCCAGGGAGCGGCCGGCCGACGCGGTGACGCCGCGCAGCAGGTCGCGCAGGGCCACGGCCTGCTCGGCGGTGACCCCCAGCGCCTCCGCGACCCGGCACTGCACCCGCTCGACCTCCGGTCGCATCGCCTCCCCGGCGGCGGTGAGGGCGACCAGCACCACCCGCTCGTCGGCGGTGCTGCGGCGGCGGGTGACCAGGCCGGCCTGCTCCATGCGGCGCAGCAGGGGCGTCAGCGTGGCGTGGTCGAGGCGCAGGGTGGCGGCCAGGTCCTTGACCGCGCACTCGTCGCGGCCCCAGAGCACGACGAGCACGAGGTACTGCGGGTAGGTGACCCCGAGGTCCTCGAGGATCGGTCGGTAGGCGGCCGTCACCGCCCGCGAGGCGGCGTAGAGGTCGAAGCAGAGCAGGGCGTCGAGCTCGTGCCCGACCGCGACGGTCCCGGAGGTCGTGCCCGACGTGGTGCCGGACGTGGTGCCGGACGTGGTGCCGAACGTGGTGCCGAACGTGGTGGAGGACATGCTTGCATCTTACTCGTGGGCAGGTATCTTGTGTGCAAGACATCTTCGTCGACCGAAAGGAACAGCACATGCCCACGCGCACCGCTCGCACCGCCTGGAACGGCACCCTCGAGGACGGCTCCGGCCAGGTCGAGCTCTCCAGCTCCAAGGTCGGCACCTACGAGGTCTCCTTCCCCAAGCGCGCCGCTGACGAGGCCGGGGGCACCACCAGCCCCGAGGAGCTCATCGCCGCCGCGCACTCCGCCTGCTACGCCATGCAGCTCTCGGCCTTCATCGCCGAGGCCGGCGGCACCCCGCAGGCCCTCGACGTCAAGGCCGACGTCTCGCTCGGCCCCGACTCCGCCAACGGCGGCTTCAAGCTCACCGGCATCACCCTGACCGTGCGCGGCGAGGTCGACGGCCTCGACGCCGCCGGCTTCGCGAAGGCCGCCGACGCGGCCAAGGCCGGCTGCCCGGTCAGCAAGGCCCTCACCGGTGTCGAGATCACCCTCGACGCCGCGCTCGAGGACTGAGCGCTCCACCAGCTCCACCAGCTCCACCGGCCCCGGTCCACGTGGTGCCCCGGTCGGCACGGCGGGTCCTCGACACGCGACGATGACCCCATGCGCCTCTCCTGGACCCTGCACCGCGACGGCCGCACCGTCGCCGACGACGAGATCGTGCGGCCCGAGGAGCGGCTGGCCTGGCCGCTCACGATCGGCCTGGGCGCCCAGCACGTCGTCGCGATGTTCGGGGCGACCTTCCTGGTGCCGCTGCTGACGGGCTTCCCGCCCACCACCACGCTGTTCTTCTCCGGCGTCGGCACGCTGCTCTTCCTCCTCGTCACGGCCAACCGGCTGCCGAGCTACCTCGGCTCGTCCTTCGCCTTCATCGCGCCGATCCAGGCCGCCACGGCCACCGGCACCCTGGGCAACGCCCTCTTCGGCGTGCTGGCCGTCGGGCTCACCCTCGCCCTGGTCGGCGTGGTCGTGCTCGTCACCGGCACCCGCTGGATCGAGGCGCTCATGCCGCCGGTGGTCACGGGCGCGATCGTGGCCCTCATCGGCCTCAACCTCTCCGGCGCCGCCACGGCGAACGTCCAGCTCGCGCCGTGGACGGCCATGATCACGCTGGCCGCCGTCATCGTCGTCGCCGTCGGCCTGCGCGGGCTCGCCGCGCGCCTCTCGGTGCTGCTCGGGGTGGCCGTCGGCTACGTCGTGGCCGCGCTGGCCGGCGCCGTCGACCTCGGCCCGGTGCGCGACGCGGCCTGGGTGGGCCTGCCCGACTTCTTCGCCCCGGAGCCGAGCTGGAGCGTGCTGCCGGCCTTCCTGCCCGTCGTGCTGGTGCTCGTGGCGGAGAACGTCGGCCACGTGCGCACCGTGGCCCACCTCACCGGCGACGAGTCGCTCAACCGGCTCACCGGCCGCGCCCTGCTCGCCGATGGGATCGCCACCACGCTGGCCGGCTCCGCGGGCGGCTCGGGCACCACGACCTACGGCGAGAACATCGGCGTCATGGCCGCCACCCGGGTCTACTCCACCGCGGCCTACTGGGTCGCCGGCGTCGTCGCGCTCGTGCTCAGCCTGTCGCCGAAGTTCGGCGCGCTGGTCAACACCATCCCCGCCGGCGTGCTGGGCGGCGTCACCGTGGCGCTCTACGGCCTCATCGGCGTCATCGGCGTGAAGATCTGGATCGACAACCGCGTGGACTTCTCCCGCCCGGTCAACCAGCTCACCGCGGCCGTCGCGCTGGTGATCGGCATCGGGAACCTCACCCTCGGCGGCGAGGACGTGCTCGTCACCGGCATCGCGCTCGGCACCGTCGCCGCCCTCGTCGTCTACCACGGCGCCACCGCGCTGGAGCGGCTGCGCGCGTGAGCGGCGGGTTTGAGGTGCCCCCGCCGGTGGCAGGAGGTGGCCTATGACGCCCGTCACCGAGACCCCGCGGCGGGTCACCGCCCCCGTGCGCCGGCTGGTCAACGCCCCCCTCGCCCTCGTCGTCGCCATCGTCGTCGTCTGGGTCGGCTGCTCGATGGCCTACGCGGTGCTGGAGGACCGCGGCCCCGTCGAGTCGCTGTGGTGGGGCATCGTCACCGGGTCGACGGTCGGCTACGGCGACTCCTACCCCTCCTCCACGGCCGGGCGCGGCGTGGCCAGCGTCCTCATCGTCACCATGCTCCTGCTGGTGCCGATCGCGATCGGCCACGTCATCGCCGGCCTCGTCGTCGACCGCGACCAGTTCTCCCACGACGAGCAGGTCGCGCTGGCCGAGACCGTCGAGTCGCTCCACGACCGCGTCGAGACCCTCGAGCACCTGCTGCGGGCCAGCCTCACCGACGTCCACGGGAGCGCCTGGGTCGAGGAGCACCTGCGGGAGGCCGCCTCCCGCGAGAGCGCCCACCACGACGTCGACGACCGCATGCTCGCCACCTTCCACGGCACGCCCGCCACCTCCGCGGCCACCACCTCGGCGCCCGCCACCTCTCGCACGAAGGACCGCCCATGACCTCCCGCCCCGGCACCACCACCCGCCGCATGCGCTCGGCCGGCGTCTCGATCGGCGTCACCGCGCTCATGGCCGCCGGCCTCACCGGCTGCTCGACCTCCGCCGACTACGCCGCGGTGTGCGTCGACCCCGACACCCAGGAGCGCGTCGACGACGACGAGTGCGACGACGACTCCGACTACAACGGCACCGGGTCGGGCTTCTTCTGGTACTACCTCGGCGCCAGCTCCCGCGTGCCGGGTGTCGGCAGCCCCGTCTCCGGCGGCACCTTCAACGGCTCCTCGCTCAGCGGCAACGTCCAGCGCGGCGGCCTGCCCAGCAGCGGCGGCACGTCGGTCAAGAGCGTCACCAAGACCGGGGGCTTCGGCGGCGTCAGCCGCGGCATCTCCTCCTGACCCGCCCGGCCCGACCCGCCCGGCCCCGCCGCGCACCCGCCCTGCTCGTCGTACCGAACCCCTAGGAAGAACTCATGCTGGAAGCCCTGCTCGTCGCCCTCGGGCACGCGATCGTCTACGCCCTGGCCGCGGGCGTGCTGCTCGTCGTCGCCTACTACGTGCTCGACCTCGTCACCCCGGGCCACCTCGGCAGCCACCTGCGCGGCATCGACGAGACCGGCGCGGAGTCGGTGCACGCCGCCTCGCGCTCGGCCGGGCTGGTCACCGCCTCCTGGCTGGTCTCCAACGCCCTGGTGCTCTTCACCGCGATCTGGACCAACGGCGAGACGTCGCTGGGCTGGGCCCTGGTCTGGACGCTGTGCTTCGGCCTGCTCGGCGTGGCCCTCAACGCGGTGATGTTCTTCGTCGTCGAGGCGCTGACCCCCGGTGACCTGCGCACCATCGTGTGCGAGCCCGGCCCGGTGCGCCCGCTGGCCTACGTCGCGGCCGCGTCGGCGATCTCGGTGGCGCTCATCGTCTGCGCCAGCATCGCCTGATGTGGCGCCACGCCTCGCGCCCGCGCCCGGAGTGGGAGCGCATCGTCACCGAGCAGGGGCTGATCTTCCCCGTCACCCCGACCCCCGAGGGCCGCACGGTGCCCTACTGGAACGAGTCGGCGTGGTACGAGGTGACCCTCGACGAGGTCGAGCTGCTCGAGGCCGCCACCGAGGAGCTGTGGGCGATGTGCGTCGACGCGGCCGGCCACATGGCCGCGACGATGACCGACGAGCGCCTCGGCCTGCCGCCCGGCAGCCTCGCGCTCGTGCGCCGCTCCATCGAGCGGGGCGACCCCGCGGTCTACGCCCGCTTCGACCTCGCCTACGGCGCCGACGGGTCGGTGAAGATGCTCGAGATCAACGGCGACACCCCCACCGGCCTGGTCGAGACCGGCGTCGTGCAGTGGCGCTGGATCGAGGACGTCATGACCGACATCGACCAGTGGAACTCCGTGCACGACCGGCTGGTGGCCCGCTGGCGCGACCTGCTCGTCTCCGGTGAGCTCGAGGGCGACCACCTGCACTTCCTCTACGACCTCGGCGGGGAGGGGGAGTACGACGGCGGCGAGATGGAGATGACCGTCCACTACCTCATGGACTGCGCCGTGCAGGCCGGCTGGACCGTGATGGCCCACCCCATCGGCGAGGTCGGCTGGAACCCCGACACCCGCGACTTCCGCGACGTGCACGACCGCCCGATCCGCAACGCCTTCAAGCTGTACCCGTGGGAGGA
Source organism: Nocardioides sp. Leaf307 (assembly GCF_001423135.1). Lineage (NCBI taxonomy): Bacteria > Bacillati > Actinomycetota > Actinomycetes > Propionibacteriales > Nocardioidaceae > Nocardioides > Nocardioides sp. Leaf307. The sequence goes on from NZ_LMNY01000001.1 coordinate 330,701, forward strand.
CATGCTGGGCGAGGAGTTCGGCCGGCTGCTGCTCGACGAGGCCGAGACGACCCCGGTGCGCTGGTTCGAGCCGGCGTGGAAGGTGCTGCTGAGCACCAAGGCGATCCTGCCCGTGCTGTGGGAGCGCAACCCGGGCCACCGGCTGCTGCTGCCGGCCTACTTCGACGAGCCCCGCGACCTCGAGGAGTGGGTGGCCAAGCCGCTGCACGGGCGCGAGGGCGACAACGTCACCGTGCACCTGGCCGACGGCCACGAGCAGACCAAGCCCGGCCCCTACGGAGCCGAGGGCTTCGTCTACCAGCGCTACTACCCGCTGCCGGTCTACGGCGGCAACTACGTGGTGCTCGGTTCCTGGGTCGTCGACGGGCAGGCCGCCGGCATGATCGTGCGCGAGTCCGACGGCATGGTCACCGACTACTTCAGCCGGGTCGTGCCCCACGCCATCAGCGACGGGCTCAGCCCCGACGACGCCACCGTGCGCGGCTGGCTGGCGACGCGTACGCCGGTCACGCCGCCGTCGCTGCCGCCGGGCTGACCCGGGCTCAGTCGGTCCCGGCGCCCCGCAGCAGCCTCAGGTGCAGCTCACGGGTCTGCGGCGACGGGTCGGCGCCGAGCTCCTCGGCGAGCTGGCGACGGTAGCCCTCGAAGGTGCGCAGCGCCGCCGCGGTCTCGCCCAGCTCGGCGTAGGCCGTCATGAGGGTGCGGTGGACGGCCTCGGCGCCGGGGTCGACGGCGATGGCCTGCTGGGCCAGGTCGACGGCCTCGCGCAGGGCGCCGGTGCGCAGGGCGGCCTCCGCCGCGTCGGCGAGCAGCACCGAGCGCAGGCCGCGCAGGGCCGCCCGCTCGGCCCGTGCCCAGGCCGCGGTCTCGTCGTAGGCGCTGAGGGCGCCGGCCCACAGGGTCTCGGCCCGCCGCGTGTGGTCGAGCACGTCGACCAGCCGGGCGTCGAGGAAGGCCAGCCGGGCGTGGCGGGCGTGGTCGCGGTAGACGGCGACGTCGACCCACGCGCCCTCGAGCACCAGCCCCTCGGGGTGGCGCACGACGCAGTCGGCCTCGACGGCGCGCCGGATCTGGCTGGCCGCGGTGCGCAGGCTCCCGCCGGCGTGCTCGGGCGAGGACGCGGGCCACAGGGCGTCGGTGAGGGTCCGCGCCCGCACGGGCCGCCCGTCGGCCAGGGCGAGCATCCGGAAGAGGTCCATGGTCTTGCCGGTGCGCCACGCCGCGGGGGGCACGACGGTGCCGTCGCGCCGCACGACCTCGAGACCGCCGAGCAGGCGGACGAGGACGGGGGAGGTGGGGCGGGGACCGGGCATGGCAGGCGGTGCTCCGTGGGGGGAGTGGGGATCGCAGCACCGGTCTGACCGCGGACCCAACCCTAACCCCACCCCGCCCCCGGGCGCCGGAGAAACGGACCGTGGTCCGAGACACCCAGCGAGATCCTCAGGTCGTCGGCCGCTCCGGGGGGAGCAGGTCCCCGACCGCGAGCCGTCCCTCGATGACGTCGGTGGCGACCGTGCCCAGCGGGCGGGCGTGCTCGCGGGCGAAGGCGCGCATCAGGGCGAAGGCCTCCTCGATCTCGAGGTCGGCCCACTCCGCCACCACGCCCTTGGCCTGCTCCACCACGACCCGCAGGCTCAGCGCCGCCTGGAGCTGGTCGGCCAGCACCTCGCGCTGCCGGGGGGTGCGCTCCTGGAGCAGCCCGACGGTCGCGACCGCCGTGAGCGCCCTGGCGAGGGCGCGGTCGTCGTCGGTGAGGTCGGTGGCCGCGGCGTAGAGCAGCGCCAGTGCGCCGAGGCGCTCCGAGCGCAGGCGCAGCGGGACGGCGTGGACGGAGGGGTAGCCGAGCTCCTCGGTGGTGCGCACGAAGCGGGGCCAGCGTCGCAGGCCCTCGGTGCGGGGCACGTTGACGACGTCGTCGCCGGAGCGGAACGCGTCGAGGCACGGCCCCTCGGCCGTGGCCAGGGTCTCGAGCCCGAGGTCGCGCGCGGCGTGGGTCGTGGTGGCGATGACCCGCAGGGCGCCGCGCTGGTCGGCCAGGACGATGGCGGCGGCGTCGGCGCCGAGGATCTCGGCGCTGCGCTCGGCGAGGTTCTGGAGGAAGTCGACCACGTCGAAGTCGTCGCCGAGGGTGTCGGCGAGCTCGACGAACGTGGTGGCCAGCAGTTGCTCACGAGACACGGGTGTCCCTCCTCGGTCGTCGGTGCGGAGGCTCGGCGGGCGGGTCACCGGAAGTCGATCCTGCGGGCCACGACGTCGCGCGCCACCTCGATGATGGACCTGTCGGCCACGTAGGCGTGAGCGCGCAGCAGCAGGAGCGCGTCGTGCAGGCTCACCACGGCCTGCACGGAGACCATGCCGGTGGCCTGGTGCACCTCCGGGTGCGTGGTGAAGCCGTCGACGGCGTCGTCGAGCCGCGAGTCGTCGAGAGACCCCTGCGAGGCGGGGTCCTGCAGGTGGAGCAGCACCACGACGGCGGCGTCCACGAAGTGCAGCGCCAGCGACAGGTCGTCGTCGTCGAGCGCCCCGGCGCGGGTGCGGTAGACGTCGAGGGCGCCGAGCCTGATGCCGCCGATGCGCAGCGGGAAGGCGAAGACCGCACCCACCCCCCGCTCGCGCAGGTGGGCGGAGTAGGCCGGCCACCGCTGCTCGCCGGCGCCGAGCTCGGTGAGCTGCACCAGCCGACCGGTGCGGAAGGCCTCCACGCAGGGCCCCTCCCCGAGGGTCAGCTGGAGCACCTCGAGCTCCTGGGCCGCCGGGTCGGAGGCGGCGACGAGCTCGCTGGTGGCGTCGGGGGCCATCACGGCGAGCCCGACCGCCACGGCGTCGAGCTCCCGCTTGGCCGAGCGGCACAGCAGCTCGGGCAGGGTGAGGTCGCTGCCCGCCTCGTCCATCAGCGACATGAGGATCCGTCCGACCGGCGTCACCGGGGCTCCGTCCCGGAGACGATCTGCTCGGCGAGGTCGCGCACCTTGACCTGCGACTCCTGCGACATCCGGCGGAGGTAGGCCATCGCCTGCTCCGAGGTGAGGGCGTGGCGCTCCATCACGATGCCCTGCGCCTGGCCGATGAGCGCGCGGGTGGTGAGCGCCTCGCGCAGGTTCTGCACCCGGTCGACCTGGCGCAGCAGCCGTCCGGCCTGCAGCGCGGTGCGGCCGAGGTCGGCCCAGCCGTCGTGCTCGAAGGCCCGCGGCCGGTGGGAGTAGAGGTCGAGGGTGACGGCGTGCCCCCGGATCGCGGGCAGGCCCAGGACGCGCACCGACAGCACGTCGAGCCCGGCGGCCGCGGTGCTCCAGTCGGGCCACAGCGGGTCGTGCCGGGTGTCGGCGATGGTCGTCGCGGACCCCTCCGGCAGCGCGCGGCCGCCGGGCCCCCCGTGCAGCAGCAGCCGGAGCTCGTCGAGCTCGGCCACCAGGGGATCGGTGAGGGCCAGCCGGGTGGCGCCGCCCGCCTCGGTGTGCAGGGAGAGGCCGGCGTGGTCGGTGCCGAGCCGCTCCCGGGCGAAGCGGGCCACCTCGCCGGCGCCCTCGGCGAGCTCCTCGCAGCGCTCGAGGCGCCCGAAGAGGTCCTCGAGGTCGGGCCAGGGTGAGGTCACGGTGCCCGCCCCCCCTGGTCGGTCGTCGGTGCGCCCCGGAGTGGGCGCGGCCTGATCCGCCACCATCGCACACCCGGGGTCGGGGGGTAGCCTTCCCGCAGTGCCCGAGCCACCCAGGAGGAGGCAGCCGTGACCGGTCGTCGGCCGCTCGTGCTCGCGGCCCTCGTGCTGCTGCTGCCGCTGGCCGGGTGCGACGGAGGCGGGGCTGGTGGGGGCGGCGGTGGGGACCCCGAGGGACCGGCCACGGCCTACGACCCCGCGCGCGACACCTCGGTCTACGACGACGCCCCGTCCACCGAGACCTTCGACGACGCCTTCCGGGAGGACTACGAGGCCCAGGTCTCGCTGCCCGACGGGCGCAAGGTCAGGCTGTGGTACTCCGCCTCGGGCGACCGGCTGCTGGAGCAGCACTACTCCCCGCGGGAGGGCGCCTGGACCTCGCCCGTGGTGCTGCACCGCTCCGAGGAGCCCGACCCCTGCCAGGGCATCGAGGTCACCGAGGAGGACGGCGTGGTCGCCGTCATCGCCGACTTCGGGCTCTACTGCTACGACGGGGACCCGCCCAGCGACTCCCTGGCCCTGGCCGCCACCGGCGACCTGACGACGTGGGACGTCGACTCCACCCTCGGCTTCGACGGCTGGCAGGCCATGACCATCGAGCCCGCCGCCGACGGGCCGCTCGTGACGTGGGACGGGCCCGAGGGCACCGGGCTGACCTGGACGGCGGCCTCGGGGTTCGCCGGTGGGGCCTGACCGGGCGCGCACCACCGGCCCGGCGCTCAGGCCGCGCCGAGGTCGTGGCGCAGCGTGCCGAGGATCCGGCTGAGCTGTCGCGACACCTGCACCTGGCTGACCCCGAGCTCCTCGCCGATCTCCCGCTGGCTGCGGCCCATCACGAAGCGCAGGGCCAGCACACGGCGGTCCCGGGCGTCGAGGGTGCGCACGACAGGACCCAGGTCGGCCCGGGCCTCGGCCCCGGCCAGCCCGTCGTCGGAGTCGTCGGGCAGGAGCGAGCCCAGCGTGGCGCCCCCGTCGCCGCCGGCGCCCCCGTCACCGACGGGCAGGTCGAGGGAGGTCGGCCGGAAGCAGCCGCGCGCCGCCCTGGCCTCGTCGACCTCCTGCTCCGTGGCCCGGCACGCCGCGGCCAGCTCCGCGGTGCTCGGCTCACGGCCCAGCCGCTGGGCCAGCGCGGTGCCCTGCTGCTCGAGGGCGCGCTGCAGGTCCTGGACCCGTCGCGGCGGCCGCACGGCCCAGCCCAGGTCGCGGAAGTGGCGCAGCACCTCGCCGCGGATCGTCGGCACCGCGAAGGTGAGCAGGTCCTCCGAGGCCGCCGGGTCGAAGCGGCGCACGGCCTTGACCAGGCCCTCGTAGGCGACCTGCACGAGGTCGTCGTCGGCCACCCCGCGCCCGCGGTAGCGCGCGGCGACGGCCTCGGCCACGCCGCGGTTGAGCACGACGACCTCGTCGAGCGCCTCGCGGCGGGCCTCGGGGTCGCCGGCCACGCTGCGCGCGACCAGCTCCGCCGTGCGCCGCGAGCGCTCGGCGCGGGGCACGCGGGCGGTGCGGGTGGGGTCGGCCGGGTCGGGAAGGGAGGTCGGGGGCATGACCGGGTCCTTCGGCGTGCGGGGTGGATCGCCGGTGTTTCCAGCGGGGCCCGGTCACCGACGCTAGCCACGCGGGCCGGGCGGCGACGCCACCCGCAGGGGTGCGGTGCATGACCGGGCGGGCGGGGGGAACCGGGGCCCATGCACCCCGTCCGGCACCTGTCCCCGCGCCCGTCCGTCCTCCCGGGGTCGGGCCCGCCCGCGGCGTCGCCCGCGCCGGAGCCGGTGCTGCTCAGCCGCGGGCACGCCGCCGGCACCCGCCCGCTGGTCGACCTGGCGCGCGCGGCGTACGACGTGGCCGACGCGGGGGTCGCGGCGATGGTGCGACTCGCGCTCGAGGTCGAGGACGACGTGCCGCTGCCGGGGTCGGGGGAGACGCTGCGGCGCTGGGAGGTGCTGGCCACGGTGGCCGCCCAGGACCTCACGGCCGCGCGGGCGCTGGAGCCGCACCTCGACGCGGTCGCGGTGCTGGCCGAGGCCGGCCCGGCCGCCGCGGCGGTCGACGACCTGCTGGAGGAGGACGAGGGGCGACCCTCGTGGGGCGTCTGGGCCGCCGAGGGACCCGGAGCGCGGCTGCGGGCGGTGCCCGACCCGGCCACCGGCGGCGTGCGGCTCACGGGCCGCAAGCCCTGGTGCTCGCTGGCGCGCGAGGTCTCCCACGCCCTGGTGACCGCCTGGGTCGACGAGGAGCGCCGCGGGCTCTTCGCGGTGCGGCTGGCCGACCCCGGCGTGCTCGTGGAGGACGGCCCGTGGTCCTCGCTCGGGCTGGCCGAGGCCGTGACCTCGACCGTGGTGCTCGACGGTGTGCCGGCCCGCGAGGTCGGGGGGCCGGGCTGGTACCTCGAGCGGGCCGGCTTCGGCTGGGGCGGCATCGGCGTCGCCGCGGTCTGGTACGGCGGGGCCGTGGCGGTCGCGCGTCGGCTGCACGAGCAGTGCGGACGCCGCGACCCCGACCAGGTGGCGCTGGTGCACCTCGGGGCGGTGGACGCGGCGCTGGCCGCCGCCCGCGCGGTGCTCGTCGAGGCCGCCACCGACGTCGACACCGGCTGCGCTGCGGGCGCGAGCGGTGCGCTGGCCGCGCTGCGGGCACGCCAGGTCGTGGCCGACGCCGTGGAGGAGGTGACGGTGCGGGTCGCCCGGGCGCTGGGGCCCGGTCCGCTGGCCCACGAGCACCGCCACGCACGGCGCGTCGCCGACCTGGGGCTCTACGTGCGCCAGCACCACGGCGAGCGCGACCAGGCCGCCCTGGGCCGGGAGCTGCTGGCCCAGGGCTCGAGCGTGCCCGGGGTGTCGGCGTGGTGACCTTCGCCCACGACGCACCCGGCACCGAGGCGACGGCGTGGCGCCGGCACCCGCGGCGCCGCGAGGTGCGTGCGCTCGACCCGGCCCGCCTGCTGGCACCGGCACCGGCACCGGCACCGGGACCGGGACGCGGCTCGGTGCTGGTGGTCGTCGCGGCCCACCCCGACGACGAGACGCTGGGGGCGGGAGCGCTGGTGGCGGAGGCCCACGCCCGCGGGGTGGAGGTGCGGGTCGTCGTGCTCACCGACGGCGAGGCCAGCCACCCCGACTCGCCCACCCACACCCCCGCCGAGCTGGCGGGGCTGCGGCGCGAGGAGGTCCGCGCCGCGGTCGACGCCCTGGCGCCGGGCTCGACCCCGTGGCTGCTGGGCCTGCCCGACGGCGCCGTGGCCGCGCACGAGGACGAGGTGGTCGCCGCCCTGGTCGGGCTGGTCGGCGACGGCCGCGACACGGTGGTCGTCGCCCCGTGGCGCGGGGACCAGCACCCCGACCACGAGGCCGCCGGGCGGGCCGCCGCCGCGGCGGTGGTGCGCACCGGTGCCCGCCTGCTGGAGTACCCCGTGTGGTTCTGGCACTGGGGCCGGCCCGACCTGGCGCCCTGGTCCGACCTGCGGGCCGTGCGGCCCTCCCCGGTGGCCCGGGAGGCCAAGGCCCGGGCGATGGCCGCCCACCGCAGCCAGGTCGCCCCGCTGTCCGCCGCGCCCGGCGACGAGGCGCTGCTGGCGCCCGGCTTCCTGGCCCACTTCACCGGCGCCGAGGAGCTCTTCGTGGAGGCCGGCGCCACCGACGAGGCGCTCGAGCAGGTGCACCGCCGCGACGCCGACCCGTGGGGCACCGACCGGCGGTGGTACGAGCAGCGCAAGCGGTCCCTGCTGCTGGCCGCGCTGCCGCGCGCCTCCTTCCTGCGGGGGCTCGAGGTGGGCTGCTCGACCGGGGCGCTCACCGCCGAGCTGGCCCCGCGCTGCCGCGAGCTCGTCGCGCTCGACGCGAGCCCGGCGGCGCTGGGCCACGCGCGCGACCGCCTGGCGCTGCTGGACGGCGTGCGGCTCGAGGCGGCGGTCGTGCCGGGGGAGTGGCCCGAGGGCGACTTCGACCTCGTCGTGCTCTCCGAGACCGGCTACTTCCTGAGCCCCCGCGACCTCGAGGGGCTGGTCGAGCGGGTGCGGGCCTGCCTCACCGACGACGGCGTCCTGGTGCTGTGCCACTGGCGCCACCGCGTCGAGGGGTGGGTGCTCGACGGCCCCGACGTCCACCGCGTCGTCGCCGCGGCGGGGCTGGGAGAGGTGCTCGGCACCTGGGTCGACCGCGACGTCGAGATCCTCGTGATCGGCCCCACCGACCTGCTGCCCGACCCCCGTGCCTGAGGCGGTCGCGGTGCTCGACGCGCTCCTGGTCGTGGTGCCGGTGCACGACGAGGAGGAGCTGCTGCCCGGTTGCCTGGAGGCGCTGGCCGCGGCCTCGGCCGGGCTGGCCGAGGGCCGTCCGGCGCTGAGCCTGCTGACGCTGGTGGTGCTCGACCGCTGCACCGACGCCTCCGCCGAGGTGGCACGGTCCCACGGCGTGCGCTCGGTCGCCCTCGACGCCGGCCGGGTGGGCGCGGCCCGGGCCGCCGGGGTACGGCACGGCGCAGCCCTGCTGGGCGCCCCGCCGGCCGCCACCTGGGTCGCCACGACGGACGGCGACACGGTCGTGCCCGCCGACTGGCTCGCCGCCCAGGTGCGGCTGGCCGAGCACGGCGCCCGGCTCGTGCTGGGGCGGGTCGTGCCCGACCCCCGCGACGTCGAGGAGCACCTGGCCCGGGCCTGGCGCGCCCACCACACCTCGCCCGAGCCCGGCGACCACGTCCACGGCGCCAACCTCGGCGTGCGCCTCGACGCCTACCTCGCCGCCGGGGGCTTCCCCGACGCCGCCGAGCACGAGGACTCCGCGCTCGTCGACGCGCTGCGGGCGGGGGGCGTCGTGCCCGTCGGCGGGCCGCGGGTGACGACGTCGGGGCGGCGCCGGGGTCGCACGCCGGGCGGCTTCGCGGGCTTCCTGCGCGACCTCGAGTCGCGGCTGCACGGGCCGGCCCCGCATGCATCCGGCGCGACGGGGAACCGGGTCGTGACCGCTCCACCGGACGACCCAGGAGGCACCATGACGAGTCCCGTCCCCCGCACCCCCGCACCCGCCCGCACCGAGGGAGGCGTGCGATGAGGGCCGTGACCTGGCAGGGCGTGCGCGACATGCGCGTCGAGGACGTGCCCGACCCGACCATCGTCGACCCCACCGACGCCGTCATCCGGGTGACGAGCACCGGGCTGTGCGGCTCCGACCTGCACCTCTACGAGCCGCTCGCCCCCTTCATGACCCCCGGCGACGTCGTGGGCCACGAGCCGATGGGCGTCGTGGAGGAGGTCGGCCCCGAGGTCCGCGACCTGAAGGTCGGCGACCGTGTCGTCGTGCCCTTCAACATCTGCTGCGGCACCTGCTGGATGTGCACCCAGGGCCTGCACAGCCAGTGCGAGACCACCCAGAACCGCGACCAGGGCACCGGCGCGAGCTTCCTGGGCTACAGCAAGCTCTACGGGCAGGTGCCGGGCGGACAGGCGGAGTACCTGCGCGTGCAGTTCGCCGACTTCCTGCCCGTCACGGTGCCCCAGGGCCCCGCCGACGACCGGTTCCTCTTCCTCTCCGACGTGCTGCCCACCGCCTACCAGGCCGTGCGGTACGCCGATCTCGCCCCCGACGGGGTGCTGCTCGTGGTCGGCGCCGGCCCCATCGGTGACATGGCCGCGCGGATCGCCCTGCACGAGGGCCACCGCGTGATCGTCGCCGACCGGGTGCCCGAGCGGCTGGCGCGCGTGCACGGCCGGGGCGCGGAGACCATCGACATCGACAGGGTCGACGACCTGGCCACCGAGGTGCGCGACCGCACCGCGGGCCGTGGCGCCGACGCCGTCATCGACGCGGTCGGCATGGAGGCCCACGGCAACCCCGTGGCCGAGAAGGTCATCAAGGGCGTCGGGCTGCTCCCCGACGCGCTCGCCAAGCCGCTGATGAAGCGGGTCGGCATCGACCGGCTCGACGCCCTCACCAGCGCCATCGACGCGGTGCGCCGCGGTGGCACCGTCTCGATCTCGGGCGTCTACGGCGGGGCCGCCAGCCCGATGCCGCTGCTGACGCTCTTCGACAAGCAGATCCAGCTGCGCATGGGCCAGGCCAACGTCAGGCGCTGGACCGACGACCTGCTGCCGCTGCTCGTCGACGACGACCCGCTCGGCGTGGACACCTTCGCCACGCACCACCTGCCGCTGGAGGAGGCGCCGGCGGCGTACCGCTCGTTCCGCGACAAGGCCGACGGCATGGTCAAGGTGGTGTTCAACCCCTAGGCCCCGCGACGCCCCGGTGGGCCCCGGTCGAGGTGGGTTGCTAGCATTCGGCTCGCTCGATCGGGGCCCAACAGCGACCCCGTCCCCTGCGCCCCCACGCGGATCTCGAGGTCCGGGGTGGCGCACGCCCGGACGGAACCGCATGCTGGCCCACATGGACATCGCCGCAGCCCTCGCCCAGGCCTCCGCCGATCTCAAGCAGCCCCAGGACCTCGACGCCGCCCTCGCGACGATCGCGAAGGTGGCCTGCGAGTCCACGCCGGGCATCGACCACGTGGGCATCAGCGTCGCGCACCGTGGTGGGCGCATCGAGACCCGCGCGTGGACCGACCAGGTCGTCGTGGAGCTCGACCAGCTCCAGTACGACACCGGTCAGGGCCCCTGCCTGCAGGCGCTGGAGACCGACGGCGTCGTGCGCGTCGAGCACGCCCGTCACGAGCAGCGCTGGCCGGCCTTCATCCCCGGCGCCGTGCGGCTCGGGCTGCGCTCGCAGCTCGGGGTGCGGCTCAACTCCGACGCCCGCACCTTCGGCGCGCTCAACCTCTACTCCTTCTCCTCCGACACCCTCTCCGACGAGACCGTGCAGATGAGCGAGCTCTTCGCCTCCCACGCGGCGCTGGCGATGGGCCACGCCGAGCGGATCGGCAACCTCAGCGCCGCCCTGACCAGCCGGAAGGTCATCGGGATCGCGCTGGGCCTGCTCATGCACCGCCTCGAGATCGACGAGCCGACGGCGTTCGCCTACCTGACCCGCATGTCGGCCAGCACCGAGACCAAGCTGCGCGACGTCGCCGCCTCGGTCGTGGCCGACCACGAGGCGCGCTTCGGCCGCGGTGCGACCGAGGCCGGGGAGCCGGAGCCCGCGGGCGCCTAGGCGTCCGTGCCCGTACTCGTGCCCGCGCCGCCCGCCCCGGCCACCCCGTGCACCTGCGTGCCGGGCAGGGAGGGGTCGATGAGGACCTTGGCGTGGCGCTCGGGGTCGCCCAGCGCCTCGAAGGCCCCGGCGACGCCGTCGAGGCCGACGCGACCGGTGAGCATCGGCGAGGGGTCGAGGTCGCCCTCGCCCAGTGCGTGGAGGGTGTCGCGGAACTCCAGCGGCGTGTAGCCCACCACGAAGCGCAGGTCGAGCTCCTTGTTGACCGCCAGCGAGGGGCGCAGCGTGTCGGGGCCCATGCAGACCCCGACCACGACCACCCGCGAGAAGAGCGGCGCCCCGGCGAGCACGCCGTCGAGCATGCCGGGCACGCCCACGCACTCGAAGACCACCGGCGCCTTCGGCGTGGCGGCGCCGACCCGCTCGGCCGCCCGCCAGCCGTGCCACCAGCCGACCGGCAGCCGGCTCAGGCCCTCCACGGCGTCGATCGCGGCGTTGTAGGCGGCCGGCAGGGTCGCGAAGGCGCCGCGCTGCACCGCCGGGTCGTACGGCGACGCCACGGCCGGGTCGACCACGACGTCGGCGCCGCACGCGGTGGCGAGGGCGCGCCGCCCGGGGGAGGGGTCGCTGGCCACCACGTGGCGCACGCCGCGGGCCTTGAGCACGGTGACGACCGCCAGACCGACCGGGCCGCAGCCCAGCACGACGGCGGTGTCGCGCCGGCGCACCTGCCCGCGGGCCACGGCGTGCCAGGCGACGGCCATCGGCTCGGTCAGCGCCGCGACGTCGGTGTCGAGCCCGTTGGGCACCGGCAGCGCCAGCGACTCCTGCACCACCACCTGCTCGGCGTAGGCGCCCGGGGCGGCGAGCGACAGGCCGATGCCGTCGACCTCGCGGCCGCGCCGCAGCAGCGGCACGGCGACGACGGGCGTGCCGGGCCGCAGCCGTCCGCGGGTGCGCGGGCCGTGGTCGGCGACCTCGCCGAGCAGCTCGTGGCCGAAGACGCCGGCCTGGCCCGAGCGCATGAAGCGGGGGTAGCCGACGAGGTCGAGCACGTCGGCGAGGTCGTCACCGTGGTGGCGCGCGTGGAGGTCGGAGCCGCAGATGCCGCAGCGCCGCACGTCGAGGAGCAGCTGACCGGGGCCGGGCTCGGGGTCGGGCAGGTCGACGACGGCGAGCTCGCCGTCGGTGCAGGTCACGGCGCGCATCCGGGGAGACTAGCGGCGCGCCTTGCCGGTGGCGGTAAGAATGCAGCATGCGTCGGCCCGCTCGACCCCGCCGGGCCGTCCTCGCCGCGGCCCTCGCTGCCGCGCTCGTCGTGGCCGGCGCGGGCACGGCCGCGGTGACCGGGCTGGGCGGCGAGGACGCCGTGGCGGTCGACGAGCAGGAGTTCGAGGTGCCGGTGGGGCCGGAGCCCTCGGGGGAGCGGGTCTCCCTCGACGTGTCGGTCTTCGCGCCCGAGGAGGGCGCCCCGGGCGCCGACGACGAGGGCCGCCGCGCCGCGGTGCTGCTGGCCCACGGCTTCGGCGGGAGCAAGGACGACCTGGCCGCCCAGGCCCGCTCCGTGGCCGCCGAGGGCTACGTCGTGCTGACCTGGACCGCGCGCGGCTTCGGCGACTCCGGCGGCCTGATCCACCTCGACTCCCCGGACTACGAGGTCGCCGACGCCTCGCGGCTGCTCGACCTGCTCGCCGAGCGCGACGACGTGCTGCTCGACGATGCCGGCGACCCCCGCGCCGGCATCGCCGGCGGCTCCTACGGCGGGGCGCTGGCGCTGATGGCCGCGGCCTACGACGGCCGCGTCGACGCGATCGTGCCCGCGATCACCTGGCACGACCTCTCGCAGGGGCTCTTCCCGCAGCGCGCGCTCTCCGGCAGCGCCGCGGGCGAGGCGCCCGCGCCCGGCGTGCTCAAGCAGCGCTGGGCCTCGCTCTTCTTCGCCTCCGGGCTGGCCGCGGGCCTCGACCCCTCGGCCGCCGCCGCGGCCCCGGGCGTCGACCCGCAGTGCGGGCGCTTCGCCCCCCGGGTCTGCCGGCTCTACGACGAGGCCGCCACCACGGGCCGACCCGACGAGGCGGTCCTGCGGCTGCTGCGCCGCTCCTCCCCGGCGCCGGTGCTCGACCGGATCGCCGCGCCGACGCTGCTCGTGCAGGGCCTCCAGGACTCCCTCTTCGGCCTCGACCAGGCCGACGCCACCGCCCGCGGCCTCGCCGCCGAGGGCACGCCGGTCGCGGTGCGCTGGATCGACGGCGGCCACGACGCCTCGGGCGCGGCGCTGTCGGCCGACGACCTGGTCGACCCCGCGCTGGCGTGGTTCGACCACCACCTGCGCGGCGGGCCCGACCCCGGCGGGGCCTTCGACCTGTCGCTGCCGGCCTCGCCCTTCGGTGAGGAGGAGGCCGAGCAGCTGACGGCCCCGACGTACGGCGAGGAGACCACGACCACCCTCCCGCTGGCCGGCGCCCGTGGCGACGGCCCGCAGCCGCTGCTGTCGCCGCCCGGCGGGGAGCCCGCGGCGCTGACCTCGCTGCCCGGCACCGGCCCGCTGCTGGGCGCCGCCGGGTCGACCGGCGCCGGCTACGCGCTCGGGGCCCTGCCGGGGGAGTCGGCGGTCTTCGACACCCCCGCCCTCGACGAGCCGCTCACCGTGGTCGGCAGCCCGCGGGTGCGCCTCTCGGTGGTCTCCTCGACCACCGACGCCACCCTCTTCGCCTCGGCCTGGGTGGTCTCGGCCGACGGCGCCGCGACGCTGCCGCGCCAGCTGGTCTCGCCCGTGCGCCTCGAGGGCCTCACGCCGGGGCGCCCGCGCGAGGTCGAGGTGGCCCTGCCGACGTCGGCCTACCGCGTCGAGGCCGGCCAGTCGCTGCGCGTGGTGGTCTCCAGCACCGACGCGGCCTACGCCGTGCCCGAGGACCGCCGCACCTACGTCGTGTCGCTGGCCGGCGACGGGGTCGTCGTGCCCGGTGTCGACGCGGAGCGCACGGCCGGCACCGGCGGGCTGGCGCCCACGCCGCTCGTCGTGGCGGTCGGCCTGCTGCTGCTCGGCGCGGCCGCGCTGGCGCTGCTGGCCGGCCGGCGGCGCCGCGAGGCGCCCGTGGTCGCGGAGCTCGCCGACGTGCCGTTGGTCGTCGACGGGCTGGTGAAGCAGTACAGCAACGGCTTCCGTGCCGTCGACGGCACCTCCTGGCGCGCCGAGCGCGGCCAGGTCGTCGGCCTGCTGGGGCCCAACGGCGCCGGCAAGACCACCACCATGCGCATGCTCGTGGGCCTGATCCGCGCCGACGGCGGCACCGTGCACGTGCTCGGCCACCCCGTCACCGCGGGCGCCCCGGTGCTGACGCGGGTGGGCGCCCTCATCGAGGGCCCCGGCTTCCTGCCGCACCTCTCGGGCCGCGACAACCTGCTGGCCTACTGGGCCGCCACCGGCAACGACCCCGCCACCGCGCACCTCGAGGAGGCGCTGGCCATCGCCGACCTCGGGGTCGCCGCCGAGCGGCCCGTGCGCTCCTACAGCCAGGGCATGCGCCAGCGGCTGGGCATCGCCCAGGCCATGCTCGGCCTGCCCGAGCTGCTGCTGCTCGACGAGCCCACCAACGGCCTCGACCCGCCGCAGATCCGCAACCTGCGTGGCGTGCTGGCCCGCTACGCCACCGGGGGCCGCACCGTCGTGGTCTCCAGCCACCTGCTCTCCGAGGTCGAGCAGACCTGCAGCCACGTCGTGGTCATGCACCGCGGCCGGGTCGTGCTCGAGGGCGCCGTCGCCGACCTCGTCGACCGCTCGGGCTCCACCCTCGTCACCGTCGAGGGCGACCCGGCCCGCGCCGTCGAGGCGCTCACGGGTCCCGGCGGCCTCGGTGGCCCCGGCGGCGTCGAGCAGGCCGTCGCCGAGCCCGACGGACGCGTGCGCGTCGTCGGCACCGCCCCGCGCCCCGCGCTCGTCGCGCGGCTGGTGGAGGCCGGGGTGCCCGTCGCCGCCGTCGACGGGCGCCGCCACCTCGAGGAGGTCTTCATGAGCCTGGTCGGCGAGGGCCAGCCCGCCCAGGTCGCCGACGCCGATGCCGCTGATGCCGCCGACGCCCGGGAGGCACGCCGATGAGCCACCAGACCACCCCGCAACCGGGCCAGCAGCCGGGCCGGCAGCCGAGCCCCGCCGTCGACCCCCGCGCCCCGCGCCGCCCGCTGCCGCTGCGCGCGGAGGTCGGGCGCCAGCTGCGGCGGCGGCGTACGCGGTTGTCGTTCGGGTTCCTGGTCGTGCTGCCGCTGCTGCTGGTCGGTGCCTTCGCGCTGGGCTCCGACGACAGCGAGGGCGGCACCTCGTTCGTCGACCTGGCCCAGGTGGGGCCGGCCAACCTGGCGGTCTTCGCGATGTTCGCCTCGGCCAGCTTCCTGCTCGTCGTGCTGGTGGCGCTCTTCGCCGGTGACGCCGTGCCGTCGGAGGCGAGCTGGTCGACGCTGCGCTACCTGCTGGCCGCGCCGGTGCCGCGGGGGCGGCTGCTGCGGGTCAAGCTCACCGTCGCGCTGGCCACCACGCTGGCCGCACTCGTGCTGCTGCCGGCGTGGTCGATGCTGGTGGGGCTGGTCGCCTACGGCACCGAGGCCTACCAGGGCCCCACCGGCGAGCAGCTGACCTGGGCCGAGACGGCGCTGCGCCTGGCGGTCGCGGTGGGCTACCTCTTCGTCAGCCTGCTCTTCGTCTCCTCGCTGGCGGTGCTCATCGGGGTGCTCACCGACGCCCCGCTCGGCGCCGTCGGCGGCGCCGTGCTGATCACGATCGTCTCCAACATCCTCGACACCATCAGCCCGCTCGGGCGGCTGCGCGAGGCGCTGCCGACCCACGAGCAGTTCGCGTGGGCCGAGGCCCTGCAGCGCGACGTGGAGTGGTCGGGGATGGCCAGCGGCGCGCTGTGGTCGATCGGCTACTCGGTGGTGCTGCTCACCGCGGCCTTCGTGCTCTTCCAGCGCAAGGACGTGCTGAGCTAGCGCCCCGGGCTCCTCCGGCCAGGACCGCTCAGAGGCCCAGGAGGCGTCGCAGCGTGGTGATCACGCCGTGGTCGAGGTGGGAGGGGGCGCGGTAGCGCGCCCGGGCCAGCACCTCGGGGTGGGCGTTGTCCATGGCGAAGGACAGCCCGGCGGCGTCGAGCATCTCCAGGTCGTTGAGGTAGTCGCCGAAGGCGACCGTCTGCTCGGCGGAGACCCCGAGCTCCTCCTGGAGCCGGCGCACGGCCACGCCCTTGTCGACCCGGGGGTGCATCACGTCGACCCAGTGGGCGCCGGAGACGACGACCTGGTGGGTCTCGCGGAAGTCGGCCAGGGCGGGCGCGGTGCCCTCCTGGGGGTCGGCGAAGCTGAAGACGGCCACCTTCACCACGTCGTCGTCGACGGCGTCGAGGTCGTCGAGCTCGACGAGGGAGGCGTAGTAGGGGTCGACGTGGTCGAGGAAGGCGCGGTCGGTGCGCTCGACGTAGGCCGCGCGCTTGCCGCAGACCACCATGCCCAGGTCGTGGCCCTGCGCGGTGAGGTCGCGCCCCCGGCGCACGAGACGCGCGACGACGTCGGGCGCCAGGGTGGTGGAGCTGATCTCGGCCTCGTCGCGCACGACGTAGCTGCCGTTCTCGGCGATGAAGACCATGCCCTCGCGCGCCCGGTCGAACTGGCGCGCCAGCGTGGCGTACTGCCGTCCGCTCGCGGGGGAGAAGACGACACCGCGCTCGCGCATCGAGTCCAGCAGCGGCCAGAGGTCCTCGGGGATCCGGCCCTCGCCGTCGAGCAGGGTGCCGTCCATGTCGACGACGACGAGGCGCACGTCGGCGCCCTCGGGCAGCGGGGAGGTCGGGTCGGCGACAGCGGTGCTCACCCCACCAGGGTCCCAGTCGGGTCCTCCGGCCGCCGCGGTGGGCCGGTCAGGGCCCGGTCAGGGGCCGGTCAGGGGCCGGTCACGGGCTGGGCATCCCGCCGTTGACGTGCAGCGTGGCGCCGACGACGAAGCTCGACTCCGCGGAGGTCAGGAACACGTAGGCCGGCGCCTGCTCGACCGGCTGACCGGCGCGCCCGAGGGGCGCCTCGGCGGCCCCGAAGTCCGGCAGCGTCTCCGGGTCGACGCCGCCGGTCACCTGGAGCGCGGTCCACGTCGGGCCGGGCGCCACGACGTTGACCCGGATGCCGCGCTCGACCAGCTGCTGGGCCAGTCCCTTCGAGAGGTTCTCCACCGCTGCCTTGGTGCTGGCGTAGTGCAGCCGGTCGGGGGCGGGCTGGAAGGCCTCCGCCGAGGCGGTGTTGACGATGGTGGAGCCCGGCGGCAGGTGGGGCAGTGCGGCCTTGACGATGCGGAAGGCCGCGGTGACGTTGACCGCGAAGGTCTCCTCGAACTCCTCGTCGTCGATGTCCTCGACCCGCTCGTGCCAGACCTGCTTGCCCGCGACGTTGACGACCGCGTCGAGACCACCCATGGCCTCCACCGCCCGCGCCACCAGGTCACGGCAGTACGCCGCGTCGCGCAGGTCGCCGGGCACCCGGGTGACCGTGCGTCCGGCCGCCTCGACGAGCGCCGCGACGTGGTCGGCGTCCTCCTCCTCGGAGGGCAGGTAGGCCATGGTGACGTCGGCGCCCTCGCGGGCGAAGGCCACGGCCACCGCGGCGCCGATGCCGGAGTCGGCCCCGGTCACCAGCGCCCGGCGTCCGGCCAGACGGCCGGTGCCGCGGTAGGAGGACTCGCCGATGTCGGGCACCGGCTCCATGGCGCGCTGCGACCCGGGCTCCTCCTGCTGCTGGACCGGAGGGGAGATGCGCGGGTGGCGGGTGCGGGGGTCGTCGAAGGTGTACTGGTCGCTCATCGGGCTCCTCGCGGGGCGGTCAGGACGGCGACGCGGAGCCCTCGTCACGGGCCTCGTCGCGGTCGGTGCGGTTGACGGCGTCACCGGGCTCCTCGTCGAGTCGGCGCTCGGCGTCGACGAGGTCGACGCCCTCCTCGGCGGGGAGCCCGGGGGCGGTGGGTCGCTGGGGGCTCGGACGCGAGCCGACCGGCTCGGGTCTGGGCCCGGGGGTGGAGGTGCTCATCCACCGAGCCTGCGCCCGGCCCTCGGTGGCCGACCACACCCGCAGGGGTCCTGCCGCGACGGCCGCGGCTCGTGCGAGGCTGCCCGGCGTGGCCCGACGGCAGCCGATCGACACGGTGCGGTGGGAGGTCGACGACCGCCCGCCCACGTGGTGGACCCGCAGCTACGTGCGAGCGATGTGGTGGCGTCGCGACGACCGCGCCTTCTCCGGGGCGGGTCGCACCCTGCGCGCCGCCCGGCGTCGCCAGCGCACGGGCGACCACCCCCCGACGCGGTGGACCCGCCTGGTGCGCGACGTGACGGCCAGCCGGCTCCCGCTCGGTGACGGCGGGACGCCGGGCCCCGTGGTGTGGACGGTCAGGCCCCGGTGGCGGCGCCCCGTCGTGCGGGTGGTGCACCTGCACGGCGGCGGCTACGTCCACCCGCTCACGGTGGACTACTGGCGGCTGGTGCGTGCCCTGGCCTCGGTGCCCGCGGAGGTGGTGGTGCCGGCCTACCCCCTGGCCCCCGACCACCACGCCGACGAGGTCGTGCCGTGGCTGGCGGGCCTCGCCGCCGACGCCCCCGCCCGGACCTCCGTGGGCGCTCTGCCGCTGGTGCTGTCGGGTGACTCGGCGGGTGGCGCCCTCGCGCTGTTCGTGGCCCGCGAGCTCGCCGACCGGCGACCGGCCTGCGTCGTGGCCCTGAGCCCGTGGCTCGACCCCCGGCTCGCCGACCCCGAGGTCGACGCCCTCGACCCCTCCGATCCGGTGCTGGAGGAGTCGGGACTGCGCGCAGCCGCGCGGTGGTGGGCCGGGTCCCGCGCCGTCGAGGACCCCCGGGTCGACCCGCTGCGCGGCGGCCTGACCGACCTGCCCCCGGTGCACCTCTGGATCGGCGACCGCGACCTGCTGCGACCCGCCGTCGACGAGCTGGCCCGCCGCGCCCGCGTCGAGGGTGCGGCGCTGCACGTGCGCGAGGTCAGCGCCATGTTCCACGTGTGGATGACCCGTGCGGTGCCGGAGGGACGACGGACCCGCCGCGACCTGGTCGCGCTGCTGCGTCGCGTGGCCGCGGACACGGGGCGCCCCGTGCCGGGGGTGCTCAGCCGGCGTCGGCGGAGAACAGCTTGACCAGGGCGGCCGCGAGCTGGCCCTCGGTGAGCCCGCTGCGCAGGGCGGCGTCACGGATCCGCTCGCGTGCCTGCTCCGGCGTGACGTGGCCCTCGGCGGCGAGCAGACCGGCGGCGATCTGCACCTGGAGCGAGTCCTTCAGCTCGGCCGGGGCGCGCTGGGCCGCTTCGCGGGTGGTGAAGGCGAGGTCAGCGTTGGTGGTCGCGCCCGGCGCCCACGCGGAGAAGACCCGTGCGATCTGCTCGTGGCGTCCGTCGAAGGCGCGCGCCGAGCGGGCGTAGAGGTTGACGGTCCCCGTGAGGCGGTCTGCCACGCTGACGGGCAGCGTGAGGGTGCTCCCGATGCCGAGCACCGCCGAGGCCCGCACGAAGGAGCCCCAGCGCTCCTCGTCGAGCGGGTCGCCGGCGCGCGACTCGACGACCCGACCCTCCTCGGCCGACGTGACGCAGGGACCGGTGTCGAGGTACTGCACGGCGTCGAGGGCGGCGATCTCGGCTGTGGTGGCGACCATGGTGAAGGTGACGCCCTCGGCGTAGGAGGCCAGGCTCAGCCCGACGCAGTCGGGCACCAGCGCCACCACCTGGTCGGCCAGGTCCTGGAGGACCTCCAGCAGGTCACCGTCCTGCAGGAACGGCCCGTACTCCTCGATGGCCTGCGCGGTCTCAGCCAACGGTTCCACGTGTCGTGCTCCTTCGCATCCTCCC
The DNA here is from genome assembly GCF_001423135.1 of Nocardioides sp. Leaf307. Lineage (NCBI taxonomy): Bacteria > Bacillati > Actinomycetota > Actinomycetes > Propionibacteriales > Nocardioidaceae > Nocardioides > Nocardioides sp. Leaf307. Next base: position 350,312 of record NZ_LMNY01000001.1, read on the forward strand.
GGGTCTCCCTGGGACCCGGTGCCGAGTCGGTCGATGGTCGTGTGCGGGCGGTCCTCGGTCAGCGCGGGGTGAGGCCGCAGGTGGCGGGCCCCTCGAGCACCGAGCCGTCCGCGTCGAAGCGCGAGCCGTGCAGCGGGCAGTCCCAGCTGCGCTCCGCGTCGTTCCAGCCCACCACCCCGCCGAGGTGGGTGCACACGGCCGAGACCCGTCGTGGCACGCCGCCGACGAGGGAGGTGGCCGTCGGCGGGCCCACGCGGTCGAGGCGCACCTGGCCGCCGTCGTCGCCGGGAGCCACCCCCGGGCCGGGGTGGCGCAGGGGGCGCAGCCAGCCCCGGGTGAGCTCGAGGCCCACCTCGGCGTTGGCCAGCGCAGCACCGGGCAGCCCGCCCAGCTCGCGGCGGTCCCAGGTGTCGAAGGCCGCGGCCCACGCCGGTCGCTCGCCCAGCACCCCCTTGGCGAGGGCCAGCGCCGCTGCCACCGCGTTGGTCATGCCCCACTTGGAGAACCCGCCCGCGACCAGGAGGTGGTCGGTGCCGGGCAGCACGGGACCGGCGTACGGCAGGCCCCTCGTCGTGACGTAGTCCTGGGCTGACCAGGCGTGGGTCTCCTCGGCCTCGGGGAAGTGCTCGGCGGTCCAGGCCCGCAGCCGGTCGAGCCGGGCCCGCGGGGACCGGTCCCGTCCGGTCGGGTGACCCTCGCCGCCGACCAGCAGGACAGCGCCGGAGCCCGGCGAGCCGCCGGGGCCGGTGACAGGCAGGGCGTCGCGCAGTGAGCGCGAGGGCTGGTCGGCGGACAGGTACATCGCGTCGACCACCGGGCGCGGCGTGGCGTACGCCAGGCCGTAGGAGCGTGCTGCGGTCGCCCGGGCGAAGAAGGCGCCGCGGTCGAGGACCGGCATGCCGGTGGCGACCACGACGTGGGTCCCGGTGACCTCACCGCCCTCGGTCGCGACCCGCAGCGGGGCCCGCCCGGACACCCCGCGCACCCGGGTGCCCTCCAGGACGACCACGCCGTGCGCCTCGGCCTGCCGACGCAGCGCGAGCAGCAGCGCCATCGGGTCGAGCTGGAGCTGGTCGGGCAGACGCACACCGCCCGCGGTGGCGTAGGGCAGAGGCAGCTCCTCGTCGAGGACCACCTCGAGACCAGCACGGCGGGCGACCTCCAGCTCCTGCTCGACGGCGGCGCGCCCGGCCTCGCCGTGGGCGTAGGTGACGGCGTCGCGCACCTGCACCTCGAGGTCGTGGTCGGCGCAGAAGCGGTGGACCCAGGCCTGGGCCTCCCGGTTGGCGGTGACGTACTGGTCCAGGACGCGCGGTCCCTGGCGCCGGAAGACCCGGGACAGCTGCGTGCCCTGGAGCAGGCTGACCTTGGCGGTGCTGCGTCCGGTCGTGCCGGCCCCCACGTGGGCGGCCTCGAGGACCACGACGCCGAGTCCGGCGCGGCCGAGCAGCAGCGCGGTGGTCAGGCCGGCGAGGCCCGCACCCACGACGACGACGTCGGTCTCGGCGGGCGGTACGACGGGCAGGTCCGGTCCCGGACGGGGGTGGCGGTCCTGCCAGGGGGAGACGAGCGTCATGGGTCCTCCGTCGCGCGGTCGGATGGTCGCGGGTGCGGGCCCACGCTAGGGACGGGGTGGCCGGCGGCACCGCACCCCGCGGGGTGCAGCGCCGCCGGCTGTGCGTCAGCCGCCGAGGCGGGCCGGGAAGCGGTCCCAGACCCGGTGGGAGGCGAGCAGCTCGACGACCCCGTCGACCGCCGAGGCGGCCTCGTCGTCCCCGCCCCCCTCGTCGCCGGTGACGACGCCGGACACGCCGACCAGGCCCAGCGCGGCGAGGGTCTGCGCGCCCCGCCCCCACCCTCCGATCGCCTTGCCGTGCCGGAAGGCCTCCTGCACCAGCATCGCGACCCGCGGGTCCACGGCGGCCACCGAGTCGGCCCCGGCCTTCGCGTCGCGCGCCGGGAGCGCGTCGGTGCCCGGGGCGCCGCCGCCGGCCAGTAGCACGGCGTCGAGCTCGACCGAGCGCACCGTGGCGAACGTGCGCTGCACCGGGGTGCCGTCGGGCAGCGTGCCGCCGCGGGCGGCGACGACCAGCGGCACCATGTCGGCCGCGAGGACCGCCCGGCGGGCCGCGGTGAGCCCGTCGAGCACGGCCTGGTCGGCCGGGCCGTCCCCGGCGTCCACCACGATCCCGACCATGCGCCCGTCGACGGGCCAGGTGCCGCCCAGCTGGGACAAGGCCGGGCTGGGGGTGGGCGTGGCGAGCGGGGCCTCGGGCTCGGGGGCGGGCAGGCCCAGCCCCGTGGCCACCTCCTGGCACAGCACCGGGTCGATCCGGGCCAGCGCCCGCAGCTGCCGCTCCTTGACCGCCTGCTCGTAGACCTTGCCGAGCTCGAAGGTGTAGGCGGCCACGATGTGCTCCTGCTCCACCGGCGTCATGCTGGCCCAGAACGACCGGGCCTGGCTGAAGTGGTCGTCGTAGGACGCCGGGCTTTCCCGCACCTTGGTGCTGGCGGGGAGGCTGACGGCCAGGTCGGCGAAGGACTCGGTGCCGCCGCCGGCGTGGAAGGGGCACCCGCCGTCGAGTGACTGCGGCCGGTAGGGCGCGACCCCCTGGTGCACGCCGTGCTGGTGGAGACCGTCGCGCAGCATGTCGTTGACGGGGGCGTGGGGTCGGTTGATCGGGATCTGGTCGAAGTTGGGGCCGCCGAGACGGCTGAGCTGGGTGTCGAGGTAGGAGAAGTTCCGTGCCTGGAGGAGCGGGTCGTCGGTCCCGTCGATGCCGGGCACGAGGTGACCGGTGTGGAAGGCCACCTGCTCGGTCTCGGCGAAGTAGTTGGTCGGGTTGCGGTCGAGGGTGAGCAGCCCGACCGGCTGCACCGGGGCGAGCTCCTCGGGCACCAGCTTGGTGGGGTCGAGCAGGTCGATCCCCGAGAACGTCTGCTCGGGGGTGTCGGGGAACACCTGGAGACCGAGCTCCCAGGAGGGGTGGGCGCCGGCCTCGATGGCGTCGGCCAGGTCGCGGCGGTGGAAGTCGGGATCGACGCCGGCCAGCAGCTGGGCCTCCTCCCACACCAGGGAGTGGACGCCCAGGCGCGGCTTCCAGTGGAACTTCACCAGCGAGGTGACGCCGTCGGCGTCGACGCAGCGGAACGTGTGGACGCCGAAGCCCTCCATGGTGCGGTAGGAGCGGGGGATGCCCCGGTCCGACATGTTCCACAGGGTGTGGTGCTGCGCCTCGGTGTGCAGGGAGACGAAGTCCCAGAACGTGTCGTGGGCGCTCTGGGCCTGCGGGATCTCCCGGTCGGGGTGCGGCTTGGCGGCGTGCACCACGTCGGGGAACTTGATGCCGTCCTGGATGAAGAACACTGGGATGTTGTTGCCGACCAGGTCGAAGGTGCCCTGCTCGGTGTAGAACTTCGTGGCGAACCCCCGGGTGTCGCGCACGGTGTCGGCGGAGCCACGGGAGCCGAGGACCGTGGAGAACCGCACGAAGACCGGCGTCGCGACGCCCTCGGCCAGGAAGGCCGCGTGGGTGACCGCCGACGCCGTGCCGTAGGCGGTGAAGGTGCCGTGCGCCGCCGCGCCCCGGGCGTGGACCACGCGCTCGGGGATGCGCTCGTGGTCGAAGTGCATGATCTTCTCGCGCAGGTGGTGGTCCTGGAGCAGCGTCGGCCCCCGTGGCCCTGCCTTGAGGGAGTGGTCGGTGTCGCGCAGCGGCACGCCGGTCGCGGTGGTGAGGAAGGCCCCGGCCTGGGACCGCGCGTCCGGGGCGGCACCGGTCTCGCGACCCGTGGCGCTGCGCGTCGCCGGGGCGGCCTGGTCGGCCTTGGGCGGCAACGGCCCCCGGGGCTCGGTCGGCTCCTCGAGCGAGGGGGGCTCGCTGCCGGGCGCGCCGGGCAGCGGAGGCTCGAGGAGCTCGGCCGCCTTGTCCTTGACCGCGTCGGCGGCCTTCTTGACTGCTTCCTTGGGGTCCATGGTCGTTCCGTCCTGGGGTCGGGGTAGGGGGCGGTGACCGGGCCCGGTTCCCCACCGGCCGCCGACTCAATCGACGGGGACGTGGGCCACGGGGAGTATCCCGGTGGCATGGGCCGGCGGCGACGGGGAACCGGCAGGTCATGAGCGACCTCACGCTGCAGCTGCTTCGTCACGGCTACGACGCGGTCGACCGCGACCGGTCGAGCAGGGGCGGTGGCACCACCTACGAGTCCAGGCTGCTCGGGCGACGCGCGGTGGTGCTCGGGGACGCCGCGGGGCCTGTCTGTTCTACGACGAGGGCGCGGTCGAGCGAGCGGGGGTCGTGCCGCCCCCGCTCGCCTGGCTGCTCTTCGGGCGCGGAGCCGTGCACGGGCTCGACGACGAGGACCACGCTCGTCGCAAGGAGCTCCTCGTCGCGGCGGTGCGCTCGCTCGACCTCGACGAGCTGGCCGAGGACGTGCGGCTGCGGGTGACCGCCCGTCTCAGCGGGCTGCCCGGGGGGAGGATCGAGGTCTTCGACACCCTGGCCACCGCGTACGGCGCAGCTGTGCTGCACAGCGCGGGCATCGACCTGCCGGCCGACGAGTCGCGTCGCTGGAGCCGACGGATGGCGGCCGTGGTCGACGGTTTCGGGTTCTCACCGGCCGCCTACGCCCGGGGTTGCCGGGAGCGGGCGCGGCTCGACCGGTGGGCGGCCGCCCTGGTCTGCGACGCCCGCGCGGGCAGGACGCGAACGCCGCGCGGGGGTGTCTTCGACGTCCTCGCCGGGTCCGACCTCGACCACCGCACCGCCGGGATTGAGCTGCTCAACGTGCTGCGACCCACCGTGGCAGTCGCCTGGCTCGGCGCCTTCGCGCTGCTCGCCCTCGACGCCGCACCCGAGTGGCGCGAGCGCCTCGCGGACCCGGCGGGCGAGGAGGAGCGTCTGGCCTTCGCCCAAGAGGTGCGCCGCACCACCCCCTTCGTGCCGTTGTTGGCAGGCCGTGCCCGGCGCGCGGCCTCCCACGACGGCGTACCCGTCGAGCCGGGGGACCGGGTGGTACTCGACGTGTTGGGCATCGACCGCGACCCGATGGTGTACCCCCACCCGCACCTCTTCCGGCCGGCCCGATTCCTGGGGCGCACACCCTCCGCCTACGACCTGGTGCCGCAGGGCGGAGGACCGCTGCGCGGGCACCGGTGCCCGGGCGAGGACGTCGCTCTCCGCCTGATGTCCTCGACCCTCCGAGCGGCGTCGCAGCGCCCCCTCGAGGTCGTCTCGAGTCGCGCGGTTGCCGCGTCGCGTGTGCCGACCCTCCCGGCCGGCGGCCTCGTCCTGGCCCGGCAGCGATGACCCCGGCCGTCCTCGTCGTCGACCTCCAGGTCGACTACTTCAGCGATGACGGGCTGGCCCGGCACCAGGACCGTGTGGTCGCGGCGTGCAACCGTCTCGTCGTCGCGGCGCGCACGCACGGCGTGCCGGTGGTCGAGGTCGTCACCGAGCACCGCCACGACCGGTCGACCTGGGCGCTCAACATGCTCGAGGACGGCTGCGGGATGACGCTCGAGGGCACCGAGGGCGCCCGTCGGCTCCCCGAGCTGGACGTCGCCGGCGCCGACCGGGTGGTCAAGATCCGTGACAGCGCCTTCCACCGCACCGACCTCGCCGAGCTCCTCACCGGGCTCGGGGTCGACACCGTGGTGCTGGTCGGCGTCAGCACCGAGGCCTGCCTGTCGGCCACGGCTTCCGACGCCTACGCCCACGACCTGCGGGTCGTCCTGGTGGAGGACGCGATGGCCTCGGTCGATCCCGAGCGCCACGAGCGAGCCCTCAAGGAGCTGGTCGCGCAGTACCGGCAGCGACGCCGCGACGTCGACCAGGTCGTGCACTCCTGGGGCGACGGCGGTGGTGCGTCGCCGAGTTCGGGGATGTGACTCCGGCCGGACTGGGTCTATCGTGGGCGGTGGACGGTCGGGGCCCAACAACGACCCCTACGGCCAGTCCCGCCCTCTCGGAGTTCCCCCATGGCTTCCCTGGCCCCCGAAACACAGGTCAAGCCCGTCCTCCTCGTGCCCGTCGCGCTGCCCCCGCTGCTGCGGATCGGCCTCGACAGCGTCGTGCGCCGCCACGCCTGCCGGGTCGCACTGGCCCCCGCGGTCTCGCCCCGCCCGCCCGACGTGGCCATCTTCGAGCCGTCCTCGCTGGACGACCGCGCGGCCGACGCGGTCCTGAGCTGCCCGTCGATCGCCCTGAGCTTCGACACCAGTCCCTGGGGCCTGCGCCGGGCGCACTCGCTCGGGGCCGACGAGGTGCTGCCCGTCTCGGTCGACCCGGCCGAGCTGGTCGCCGCCGTCGAGCGGCTGGCCCGGCGCCGCGACGAGCCGGCTGCCGGCGGGTCCGACCCGGCCCCGCTCCCCGGCGCCCTGTCGGGGCGCGAGCACGAGATCGTCTGCCTGATCTGCGACGGCCTGTCCAACGCCGAGATCAGCCAGCGGCTCTACCTCAGCATCAACTCGGTGAAGACCTACATCCGCTCGGCCTACCTCAAGATGGGCGTGACCAGTCGTTCGCAGGCCGTGCTGTGGGGCGTGGAGCACGGCTGCTCCCGCCTCTCGGACTGAGCCGGCGCGGGAAGCGCGGCCCGGGGGGTCAGCGGGCGATCTCGGAGGGGTCGCCCGGGCGGCGCACGGCGCGCGTGGGGCCGGGCAGGCCCCAGTCGGGGCCGCCGAGACGCGAGACCGGCTGCATCCGGTCGTAGGACGGCAGGCCGTCGACCACGACGTCGTCCTCGACGCTGATCCACACGACCTCGCCCAGCACGAGGGTCGAGGACCCGAGGTCGACGGTGGAGTGCAGGCGGCACTCGATCGACGCGGGCGAGGCCGCGACCGCGGGCGGGCCGACGACGGTGCTCGGGCGCATCTCGACGCCGAGCTCGGCGGCCTCGTCCTGGTCGGGGGCGAAGCGGGCGCTGCTGTCGTTGACCTGGTCCATCAGCGGCAGCGTGGCCACGCTGACGGTGAACTCGCCGGTCGCTACGACGTTGCGCAGGGTGTCCTTGTCGCCGATCGAGGCGAAGGCCACGACCGGCGGGTCGGCGCAGACGACGGTGAAGAAGGAGTGGGGCGCCAGGTTGCCGACGCCGTCGGCGGAGCGGGAGGCGACCCAGGCGATGGGCCGGGGCACGACCAGGGACGACAGCAGGGCGTAGGTGTTGGTGTCGTCGCTGCGGGGGTCGAAGTCGGTGCGCACGCGTCCAGCCTGCCAGGGGCGGCCACGCCCGCCGGGGGCGGTGCGCCACCATGGGGTCATGCCTGCCTACTGGATCAGCACCTACCTCGAGATCACCGACCCCGAGAAGCTCGCGGCCTACGCCGAGCTCGCCGGCCCCGCCATCGTCGGCGCCGGCGGCCGCTTCCTGGCCCGCGGCCTGCCCGCGAAGGTCTACGAGGCCGGGCGCGAGCAGCGCTCGGTGCTCGTGGAGTTCGAGTCGGTGGAGGCGGCCGTCGCCGCCCACGACACCCCGGCCTACCAGGAGGCCCTCGCCGCGCTCGGCGACGGCGCCGTGCGCGACCTGCGGATCGTGCCCGGGGCCTGACCCCCGCTCAGCCGGCCAGGAGCAGGTCGGCCAGCTCCGCGGCCTGCGAGCGGATCTCGGGCACCGCGGTGGTCTCCCACAGCGCACCCTTGCGGGGCGGGCCGACGACGTGGAGCCCCGGCACGAGGTCGCCGTCGGCGCGCAGCACGGCGCCCTCGGGCGTGCAGCGCACGCCGAGGCCGAGCGGGTCGCCCACGACCAGACCCCGCCGCCGCAGCGACGCCAGCAGCGGCGAGGTGGTGGCGTCGAGGTCGGTGGTGGGGCCGGTGCAGTTGACGACCGCGTCGGCGACCACGGCCTCGCCGCCACCCCCGGGCGTGACCCGGCACCGCGTGCCGAGGTCCTCGACACCGGCCAGCCCGCCGCCGACGACCTGCAGCCGCCCGGCGTCGACGTAGCTCCTGATGCGCGCGGCCACGCCGGGCGCCATGCGGTGGCGCAGCACCTCCCAGTGCCGGGCGTGGCGGCTGAGGAAGCAGCGCCGCTCGGAGCCCTCGAGGCGGGCCCAGGTGCGCTGGGTCGCCCCGCGCAGGCCGTCGACGACCGAGCGCCAACAGACGCCGTGGTGGCGGGCGCGCGCGATCTGGCCGACCACGTGGGCGGCCAGGCCGTCGGCGGTGAGCGGGCCGCTCGGCATCGGGGTGGCCCAGCTCGTCGAGCACGGCGACGGCAGGTGGGAGTGGGGCAGCAGGCCCGTGCGGCTCAGCATCACCACCCGGCGCGCCGGGTGGTCGCCGAGCAGGCTGAGGGCGGCGTCGACCGCGGTGAGCCCGCTGCCCACCAGCACGACGGTGGCGTCCTGGGGCAGTGCGGCGAGGGCGGCGGCGTCCCACGCCGAGCCGACGTGCCAGGGCGCGTCGGGCACGGCGCCCTGCTCGGTGCGCAGCGGGCGCGGCTCGAGGTTGCCGTAGGCCAGCACCGCCCGGTCGGCCTCGGTGGTGGCGTCGCGGCCTCGCACGAGGAAACGCCCGCCGCTGGCGGGGGCGACGTCGACGACGCTCTCGCGGCGCACCTCGAAGGTGGCCACCGAGGAGCGGCGGCTCTCCTCGAGCACGTCGGTGAGGTAGTGGGCCCAGGTCGCGCGCGGCAGGAAGCCCACGGGGTCGCTCGGCCGGCCGGTGCGCTCGGCCCAGGCCACGAGGTGGCCCGGCTCGTCGGGCAGCGCGCTCATGTCGCGGCTGCGCACGTTGAGGAGGTGGCGCCGGTCGGTGGTGCGGTAGGCCACGCCGCGCGCCGGCACGGGCGCGGGCTCGTGGAGCACGACCCGCAGGTCGGGGTCGGTGGCGCGGCGCAGCAGGTGGGCGGCGGTCAGGGCGCCGCTGGCGCCGCCGCCGACGACGGAGATCGTGGTGGGCATGGGGGGCCTCCTCGTAGGTCGTTCACCTTCAACCCTACTCGATTACTCGACTTACAAGGATTTCGGCGCGAGGAGGCCCGGCGCGGGTCAGCGGCGCATGCGGGGCAGCAGGTAGAGCACGGCGAAGGCGATGGCAGCGATGACGACGAGGACGACGAGGATCTTCACGAGGGCTCCTGGGGTCGGGCGCCGTGCGGCGGTGCACGACGGGGGCCCACCATGGCACGCCTGCCCTCCCGATCGGGTCCTCGCGGGTGAGGGGCGCGTCGAGGTGGCAGAGCAGGGTGGGGTGATGAGCACCGCTGCGACGCACCCGACCACCCCGTCGACCCCGGTCGCGGGCCCCGTCGTCGTGGTGGGGGGCGGGCTGTCCGGCATCGCCTGCGCCCGCGCGCTCCACGACGCGGGGCGCGAGGTCGTGGTCGTCGACCGCGGTCACCGCATCGGCGGGCGCATGGCCAGCAAGCGCCTGGAGGGGCGGCCGGTCGACACCGGGGCGTCCTACCTCACCGTCTCCGACCGCCGCTTCGCCGAGGTCGTGGAGGCCTGGCGCGTGGCGGGCCTGGCCCACCGCTGGACCGACACCTTCTCGGTGCTCGAGCCCGGCGCCGACCCGAGCGCCAAGGAGGGTCCGGTGCGCTGGGGCACCCCCGGCGGCATGCGCAGCCTGGTCGAGGCCCTGGCCGAGGGTCTCGACGTACGCCGCGGCGCCGTGGAGCGCGTGGAGTCGGGCGACGACGGTCTGCGGGTGGTGGCCGACGGGGTCGACCTCGCGCCGGCCGGCGCGGTCGTGCTGGCCATGCCCGACGAGCAGGCGGCTCGTCTGCTCGGGGGCGACCACGGCGCGGTGGCAGTGCGGCTGACCCGGCCCTCCGAGCCGGTGATCGCGCTGGTGGCCCGTTGGCCCGAGCGCGCCTGGGACTCCGCGGCCCCGGGCGGCGCCTTCCACGGCGCCTTCGTCAACGGCGACGACGACGTGGCCTGGATCGCCGACGACGGGCGCCGGCGCGGCGACGACGCCCCGGTGCTGGTCGCCCACTCGACGCCCGCGCTCGCCGCCCGGCACCTCGACGACCCGGCTGCGGCCGGGCCGGTGCTGGTCGCTGCGCTGCGCCGACTGCTCGACCTCCCGGAGCCGGCCTCGATGCTGGTGCACCGCTGGTCTCTGGCCAAGCCGACCGGGGAGCGGGCCGAGCCGTGCCTGCTCGCGGAGGTGCCGGGCGGTCTGGTCGGCGTCTGCGGCGACGGGTGGGGGCCGCAGTCGAAGGTGGAGGGCGCGTGGCTCTCCGGCACCGCCCTGGCCGAGGCGCTGCTGCGCCTGCCGGATCAGTCCTCGCGCTGAGCCCCGGCGGCGACGGCGAGGGCGTCGTCGAGGTCGAGGCCGACCGTCTGGAGCATCACGGCCACGTGCAGCGCCTCCGGGTCGAGCCCGGTCACGGCGTCGGCCTCGCCGCGCTCGCCGGCCAGGGTGCGTCGCATCATCGCGACCGCACCCCCCACGACGTGGGTGACGGTGGACTCGGGGTCGGGTGAGCGGAAGCGGCCGGCCGCGATGCCGTGGACGAGCAGCCGACGGGCGTAGGGCGCCATCGAGCCGTTGACGGGGGTGTCGGCGTGGTTGAGGTGGACCAGCAGGCGCGCGAACCCCGGGTCGACCAGGGGCAGCCGCACCACCCGGCGCACGACCCGCGCGGCGGTGACCGCAGGGTCCTCGCCCGCGGTGCCGGGATCGGCGGTGTCGGGGTCGTCGGGCCCGTGCACGGCGGAGGCCACCAGCTCGGCCATCGTCTCGGCAGCGATGGTGGCGACGAGGTCGTCCTTGGAGCCGAAGTGGTTGTAGAAGGACCCCAGGGCCACGCCGGCGCGCTCGGTGATCTCCTGCACGCGCAGCCCGGAGACCCCTCGCTCGGCCACCAGCGAGCGCCCGGCCGTGACGAGCTGGCCCCGGGTGCGCGCCCGTCGGCGCGCCACCGCCTGCTCGTGCTCCGCCGCGCTCATCGGGCCCAGTATGGACCGGCGGGCCCGTCCGTTCGGAGAGGTCGCGCAGGCTTACGGCGTACGTACGATGTGCGTGATGTGTCATCCATATGTCATCGTGGACCTCATTCAGATGGGTGAGGACCGCGTGGGCGGTGCTGACCTGCGCAAACTCCAGGCAGTAGGTTCGAGCCCGTGATTGTCTCCACGCCCATCCGCGCCACCCTCGTCGACGACTACGCCGTCGTCGCCCCGGGCGTCCGTCACCTGCTCCAGCCCTACTCCGACCGCATCGTGCTGGTCGACCTCGCCGACGCCCTCGCCGACCCGCGCTCGGTCGACGTCGTGCTCTACGAGCCCGTCGGCCTGCGCGAGAGCGACCACGAGAGCCTGCAGCGCCTCGTGCACGTCGGCGGCGCCCGCGCCGTGGTCTTCACCTGGCGCGACCAGGCCCAGCACCTCGCCGGCGCCGCCTCGCCCGGCCGGCTCTCCAAGGCCCTCCCCGCGGCCGACCTGGTCACGGGTCTCGAGCGCATCCACCGCCAGCAGCCCGGGCGCCCCGGCCAGCCCGGCGCCGCCGGCCAGCACCGGCCGGTCGACCGCACCCCCCACGGCGCGCTCAGCGGCAACAGCGCCACCGCCGCGCTCTCGCTGACCCCGCGGGAGGCCGAGATCCTCGCCCTGATCGTGCAGGGCTACACCAACGTCGAGATCGGCAAGAAGCTCTACCTCTCGATCAACTCGGTGAAGACCTACGTGCGTGGCGCCTACCGCAAGATCGACGTCACCCGGCGGCCCCAGGCGGTGGCCTGGGGCATGCAGAACGGTCTGGGCGGGGTGTCGACCTCGCCCGACCACGTGGCCTGACCGGCCTCCGCGGGGCGGACCAGACCACCGCGGGCCCCTCGCGGCCCGCGCCCCCAGGGGCGGCGCGCCTTTACTCTCACCCCCAGGGGTGAAAGTGCCGGGAGGGCTCGTGCGGAGGCCGATGTCGGGTTATATTTCTCTTGTCTTCATCTTCACCACCGCGGGTGACTTCTCACCAGCACCGGGTGACACGCAAGACGAGTAGCGCTCAGGGGGTGCCTACCCACAGACGCGCTTCGGGCGGCGGATCCATCGGATCCGCCGCCCGAAACCATTTCCGGGGGGTGTGTCAGGGTGTCCGGCGTGCCGACCACCTCCCGCTCGTCCTCCCGCCCGTCCTCCGCCCGCACCCGGCGTCCCGCCAAGCCCGCGATGGTCGCGCCGCCCGGCGCCCGCCAGGTGTTCACCGACGGGGCCTGCTCGGGCAACCCCGGACCCGGCGGGTGGGCCTGGGCCCTCGACACCGCGGTGCACGCCTCGGGCGCCGAACGGCCCAGCACCAACCAGCGCATGGAGATCCGCGCCGCCCTCGAGGCCGTGCTGGCCCTGGAGGGCCCGCTGGTCGTGGTCAGCGACTCGACCTACGTCGTCCACTGCTTCCGCGACGCCTGGTGGAAGGGGTGGCGCCAGCGCGGCTGGACCAACACCGCCCGCAAGCCCGTCGCCAACCGCGACCTGTGGGAGCCGCTGGTCGACGCGGTGGAGGCCCGCGGCGACGTCGTCTTCCACTGGGTCAAGGGCCACTCGGGCCACCCGATGAACGACTTCGTCGACCGGCTCGCGGTGGCGGCCAGCAAGGGCTGACCGCGGTGCGGGTTTCACCGGCTGGCTGGCGAAACCCGCACCTGTCGGCCCACGCGTCGGCCGACAGGTGCGGGTGTGGGCCGACAGGTGTGACGGGTGGTGCCGGCGGGGCGGGGGCCGGCGGACCGCGCGGCGGCGCTGCCGCGCGAGGGCCGGCCCGACGGCGCTACTTGCTGGTCGAGAGGCGGTACTGCCGCACCGAGAGCGGCACGAAGACGACCAGGATCAGCAGGACCCACAGCAGCGTGTAGAGCGCCGGGTGCTGCATCGACCAGGCCTCCTGGGGCGGGGCGGTGGCCGGCACGTTGCCGAAGAGCTCGCGCACGGCCTGGGTCAGCGTCGACACGGGGTTCCACTCGACCACCGTGCGCAGCACCGAGCCGAAGCTCTCGGTGGGCACGAAGGCGTTGGAGACGAAGGTCAGCGGCATGATGACGATGAACGAGGCGTTGTTGATGACCTCGACGCTCGGCACGAGCAGGCCGACCCAGGCCATCACCCAGCTGATCGCGTAGGCGAAGAGCAGCAGCAGGCCGAAGGCGAGCAGCGCGTCGACGACCCCGTCGCGGATGCGCCAGCCCACGAGCAGACCGGTCAGCGACATGATGACCACCGACAGCACGTTGTAGACGACGTCGGAGGTCGTGCGGCCCACGAGCACCGCCGACGACGACATCGGCAGCGAGCGGAAGCGGTCGATGATGCCCTTCTGCATGTCCTCGGCCAGGCCGGCGCCGGTGAACGTGGCGCCGAAGACCACGGTCTGGGCGAAGATGCCCGGCACCAGGAACTCCTTGTAGTCCACGCCCTCGGGGGAGATGGCGCCGCCGAAGACGTAGGCGAAGAGCAGCACGAACATGATCGGCGAGATCAGCACGAAGACGAGCACCTCGGGCACCCGCTTGATCTTGATCAGGTTGCGCTTGGCGACCACCCAGCCGTCGGTGGCGGCGCGGGTCATGGTGCTCATCGGAGGGCCTCCGTGGGGGTCGGGGAGTCGTCGGTCGCGGCCGGCGAGCCGGGCGTGGCCGAGGTGGCGTGACCGGTGAGGGTCAGGAAGACGTCGTCGAGGGTGGGCCGGCGCAGCCCGACGTCGAGAACCTCCACGCGGTGCTCCTCGAAGTCGCGCAGCACCTCCAGCAGCGCGGACGCGCCGCGGTCGACGGCTGCGGTGAGGGCCCGACCGTTGTCGCCGACCGAGACGCCGCCGACGGCGACCCGCTCGAGCACCCGCTGGGCCGTCTCGCGGTCGGCGGCGTCGCGCAGCACGATCTCGATCCGCTCCCCGCCGGTCTGGGCCTTGAGCTCGTCGGCCGTGCCGCGGGCGATGGCGTTGCCGTGGTCGATGACGACGATGTCGTCGGCGAGGCGGTCGGCCTCCTCGAGGTACTGCGTCGTCAGCAGCAGGGTGGCGCCGGAGGCGACCAGCTCGCGGATGACGTCCCACATCTGCTGCCGGCTGCGCGGGTCGAGCCCGGTGGTCGGCTCGTCGAGGATGAGCACGGGCGGCTCGGCGACGAGGGCGCCGGCCAGGTCGAGGCGGCGCCGCATGCCGCCGGAGTAGGTCTTCGAGGGCCGGTCGCCGGCGTCGGCGAGGTCGAAGCGCTCGAGCAGCTCGCGCGCTCGGGTGCGCGAGCGGGCGCGGCCCAGGCCGTAGAGCCGGCCGACCATCTCGAGGTTCTCGTAGCCCGTGAGGTGCTCGTCGACCGCGGCGTACTGCCCCGAGAGGCCGATGCGCGAGCGCACGCCCTCGGGGTCGGCCAGCACGTCGACGCCGGCGATCTGCGCGCTGCCGCCGTCGGGCTTGAGCAGCGTGGCCAGGACGCGCACCGCGGTGGTCTTGCCGGCGCCGTTGGGCCCGAGCAGCGCCAGCACGGTGCCCTCCGGCACGGAGAGGTCGAGCCCGCGCAGGGCCTCGACCTCCTTGTAGCGCTTCACCAGGCCGGTGGCGCGGATCATCTCGTCCATGGGGTCCTCTCCTCAGGTGCCGACGCGAGGTGGACCCGGGTCGACGCCGAGAATCATCGCGCGCGGCACCGACAGTCGCCAGCGGATTGACGGCCCGGCCGGCGACCGGCCGGCGACCGGTCGGCGGCCGGTCCGCGTTGCGCCGAGCCGTACGGCGTGGCAGCGTCGTCGGCCGGCCGCCGGCCACCGACCGGACGGTCGTGGACCCACCACCGAGGAGCCCGCCATGCACCCCCTGCGCCTGGAGCGCGACGGCGCCGTCGCGACCGTCGTGCTCGACCGGCCCGCCCAGCGCAACGCCCTCGACCTCGCGCTCAAGGTCGCGCTGCGCGAGGCGCTGGGCGAGGTCGCCGCCGACGAGGGGGTCAGGGCCGTGGTGCTCACCGGTGGCCCGGAGGCCTTCTGCGTCGGCCAGGACCTCGCCGAGCACGCCGCCGCGCTGGCCGAGGGTCCGGCCTTCGACACCGTCACCGAGCACTACAACCCGGTCGTGACCGCGCTGGCCACCATGCCCAAGCCGGTCGTGGCGGCCGTGGCCGGCCCCTGCGTCGGGGCGGGCCTGGGGCTGGCCCTGGCCTGCGACCTGCGGCTGTGGAGCACCACGGCCCGCCTCGGCACGGCCTTCTCCGGGATCGGCCTGACCTGCGACTCGGGCCTGTCGACCACGCTCGTGCGCGCGGTCGGCGAGCAGCGCGCCCGCGAGCTCGTGCTGCTGGCCCAGCCCTTCGGGCCCGACGAGGCCGTGGCCTGGGGCCTGGGCGGCCGCGTCGTCGAGCCCGACGCGCTGCTCGAGGAGGCGACCGCCCTGGCGCGGCGGCTGGCGGCCGGCCCCACGGCGGCGTACGCCGAGTCCAAGCGGCTGCTCGCCGACGCCGCCGCGGGCCGACCGCTGGCCGAGACCCTCGCGGCCGAGGCGGCCGCGCAGGTGCGCCTCGGCGCCACGGCCGACCACGCCGGCGCGGTGGCGTCGTTCCTGGCCAAGCAGCGCCCGACCTTCGAGGGTCGCTAGGCGCCGGAGCGGCTCAGCCCTGGCGCGCCTTGAGGCGGGGGTTCTGCTTGTTGATCACGTAGGTGCGGCCGCGGCGGCGGACGACCTGCGACCCGGGCTGCTGCTTCAGCGAGCGCAGCGAGTTGCGGACCTTCATCGGTCACCTCCTCCCGGGGTGCGGGCGCGGGCGCGGGTGGGGGCGCCGGTGGCGGGGTCGACCAGGCCGCGCTCGACGGCGCGGAGCAGGCGCCGGGGCACGAGGTGCTCCTCGCCGGCGACCGTGACCGGCACGAGGGCGGGAGGGGTCGCCTTCCACTGCGAGCGGCGGTGACGGGTGTTGCTGCGCGAGGTGCGGCGCTTCGGCACGGCCATCAGGCGATCTCCCTCACGGGGCCCAGCCACGGCTCGAAGCCGTCGACCGGGCGCTGCCACGACTGCCCGGAGGCCTCCTCGGCGGTGGTCATCAGCAGGGCCTCGAAGGCCTCCTCGAGGTGGTCGGGCCGCGCGCCGACGCCGGTGAGCACCAGGCGGGTCTGCGCGGGGCGACGGCCCCACGACTCGCCGGCGCCGATGCTGAGCTGGCCGCCGGCGCCGTCCCACTCCAGCGCTCGCCCGGGGCGGGTGGGCAGCCAGAAGCAGCCGCGCGAGCGGTGGCGTCCGCTGCCGAGGTCCTCGAGGCCCTCCAGCAGTCGGTCGGGGTGGAAGGCACGGTCGGAGCGCAGGTCGGCCTGCCACACGTCGGGAACGTCGGGGGAGGGCACGTCCTGGGTGCGGTAGGGCGAGGCTCAGGCGGTGGTCGCGGCGTGGTCGTGCAGCCCGTCGGCGACCAGCGCGCCGTCGAGCAGCTCGGGGCCTGCGACGACGCGGGCGCCCGGCCGGGCCAGCGTGCGCAGCAGGGCCAGGCCCGCGGGCTCGCGCTCGCCGGTGACCACGACGACGTCGGCGTGCTCGACCATGCCCGAGGCGACCTCGCCGACACCGCGCTCGTCCTCGTGTGACGTCGCGACGCCGCGCTCGGCCATCAGCGCGTCGCCGAGCAGGTCGTCGACCACGGTGGGGCCGGCGACGGCGGTCACGACCCCGGCGACGCGCAGGTGACGGGCCAGGCGCGCGTCCCAGGTCAGCACGTGGCACACCTGCGCGGCGTCGGCACCGACCGGCAGGTGCGCGACGACGGTGCCCCAGCGCCCGTCGCGGGCCAGCCGCTCGATGGTCGGCACGACGTCCTCGCGCAGCGCGCAGCTCACGCAGGCGTGCTCGAGGTCGACCTCGGCGCGGTCGAGCACGCCGGTGACGTCGCTGACCACCCGGGTGAGCAGCTGCCGCTCGACGTCGATGTGGTGGCGCACGGCGACGGCCTGCGGCAGGTCCCACTGCAGGCTCACCAGGGTCGCGTCCATCGCGTCGGGGGAGACGCCCGTGACCAGGACGACGGGTGTCCTCACGACGACCGCCCCCCTCCGGCGCGAGCGCCGTAGCGGCGCTGGAAGGCCTCGACACGGCCCTCGCTGTCGAGCACGCGCCCCTTGCCGGTCCAGAAGGGGTGGCTGGCGCTGCTCACGTCGACGTCGACCACGGGGTAGGTCGCGCCGTCGACCTCGATGGTGCCGCTCTCGCCCGCCGCGCGCTCGACCAGCGTCGAGCGCGTGAGCACGACGTCGCCGGTGGAGCGGTCACGGAAGGCGACCAGGTCGTAGGTCGGGTGGATGCCGGGTCTCAACGGGACCTCCTGAGGTGGTTAGAATGAGAATCGTTCTCACCTTATCCCATCACCAGGAGGACCCGTGTCCCGCACCTGCCAGGTCACCGGGCGACAGCCCGGCTTCGGCCACCACGTGTCGCACTCGCACCGACGCACCAA
This sequence comes from Nocardioides sp. Leaf307, assembly GCF_001423135.1. Lineage (NCBI taxonomy): Bacteria > Bacillati > Actinomycetota > Actinomycetes > Propionibacteriales > Nocardioidaceae > Nocardioides > Nocardioides sp. Leaf307. Next base: position 367,688 of record NZ_LMNY01000001.1, read on the forward strand.
CCGGCGCTTCGACGTCAACGTCCAGAAGAAGCGCTACCGGGTGCCGAGCCTGGGCCGCACCGTCACGCTGCGGCTCAGCGCGCGCGGAATCAAGGTCGTCGACGCGCGCGGCATCGAGTCGGTCGTCGCCGACATCCAGCGCCGGGGCGGGAGGCTCTGATGGCGCGCGGCAGCGACATCCGCCCGGTCGTCAAGCTCCGCTCCACCGCGGGCACCGGCTACACCTACGTCACCCGCAAGAACCGGCGCAACGACCCCGACCGGCTCGAGCTGAGCAAGTACGACCCCCGCGTGCGCCGTCACGTGGCCTTCCGCGAGGAGCGCTGAGGTGGCCACGACCGCGAAGATCGCCGCCGACGCCCGCCGCCGGCGCACCGTCGAGCGGTACGCCGGGAGGCGCGCCGCCCTCAAGGAGCGGGTGCGCCGGGCCGAGCCGGGCTCCGCGGAGCTGGCCGACGCCGTGCGCGCCCTCTCGCGCCTGCCGCGCGACTCCTGCCCGGTGCGCGTGCGCAACCGCGACCAGGTCGACGGTCGCCCGCGTGGCTACCTGCGCAGGGCGGGGGTCTCGCGGATCACCTTCCGGGCGCTGGCCCTCCGCGGCGAGCTGCCGGGGATCACCACGTCCAGCTGGTGACCCCCGGCGCCCGTCTCAGCGCACGAAGCGGTCGGCGGTGACCGGCAGGTCGCGCACGCGGATGCCGGTGGCGTGCCAGGCGGCGTTGGCGACGGCCGCCGCGGTGCCGACGATGCCGATCTCGCCGATGCCCCGCCCCCCGAAGGGCGTGGCGAGGGTGTCGGTGTCGTCGGCGAGCCACTCGACCTCGATGCCGTGCACGTCGGCGTGCGAGGCCACGTGGTAGGTCGCGAGGTCCTGGGTGACGACGTGACCGAAGCGCGGGTCGCGCACCGACTCCTCGAAGAGCGCGCCCGAGAGGCCCATGACTAGGCCGCCGTAGAACTGCGAGCGGGCGGTCATCGGGTTGATCACCCGACCCGAGGAGTAGACCCCCAGCAGCCGCGGCGCGCGCAGCTCGCCGGTCCAGCGGTGGACGCGGACCTCCGCGAAGACCGCACCGAAGGAGTGCAGCGCGTAGCGGTCCATGTCGGGGTAGGCCTCGGCCGTCGCGGTCGAGGCCACCCCGGCGTCGGGGTGCTCGCCGTGGTCGGCGCGCAGCTGCTGCACGGTCTGCACGATCGCGGTGCCCCACGACCCGGTGCCGGCCGACCCGCCGGCCACCGTGGCCGCGGGCTGGTCGGTGTCGCCGATGTGGAGGTCGACCGCGGCGGGGTCGACGCCCAGGGCGTCGGCGGCGATCTGCACCAGCACCGTGCGGGCGCCGGTGCCGATGTCGACGGCGCCGATCGACACGGCGTAGCGGCCGCCCCCGAGCGACTCCACGCGTGCGGTGTTGCCCGGCATCCACAGCGTCGGGTACGTCGCCGCGGCCACGCCGGTGCCGACCCACCAGTCGCCCTCCTGCACGGTGCCGGGAGCCGACGGGCGACCGGCCCAGCCGAAGCGCTCGGCGCCGCGCTCGAGGCACTCCACCAGGCGGCGGTTGTTCCACGGGTTGCCCGTCTCGGGGTCGACGTCGGGCTCGTTGCGCACGCGCAGCTCGATCGGGTCGACCTCGCAGGCGAAGGCCAGCTCGTCCATGGCGACCTCCTGGGCGAACATGCCGGGCATCTCGCCGGGCGCGCGCATCCAGGACGGCACCGCCACGTCGAGCGCGGCGACGCGGTGGGTCGTCGCGCGCGCGGGCGCGGCGTACATCATGCGGGCCGCGGTGGCGGTCTGCTCGGTGAACTCCTTGATCGCCGAGGTCTGGCTCACCGCGTGCTGCTCGATGCCCAGCAGCCGCCCGTCGGGCTCGGCGGCCAGGCGCACGTGGGAGACCGTCTCGGTGCGGTAGCCGGTGAGTGCGAACATCTGCTGGCGGGTCACCGCCAGCTTGACCGGCCGGCCCGGCACCGACAGCGCGGCCAGGACGGCCGCCATCTCGGGGGCGTGGGGCAGGCCCTTGCTCCCGAAGCCGCCGCCGACGTAGGGCGCCCGCACGGTGATCTGCGAGGCCTCGAGGCCGAGCATCGGCGCGAAGGTCGTGGCGACCGCGTGGACGGCCTGGGTGGAGTCCCACAGCGTCAACCGCTCGCCGTCCCACAGCGCCGTGGCGGCGTGGGGCTCCATCGGGCTGTTGTGCTCGTGGGGGGTGGAGTAGCGCTGGTCGACGACCACAGCGGCCCCGGCGAAGGCGGCCGCGACGTCGCCGTCGGCCCAGTCGGTCTCGTGGCCGGCGTTGACCGACTCCGGGGCGTAGGTCTCGGCGCCCTCGAGGGAGGCCCGGTGGGGCTCCTCGTCGTAGGCGACGTGCACCAGGCGGGCACCCTCGCGGGCGGCCTCGGGGGTCTCGGCGAGCACGACCGCGACGATCTGGCCGCGCAGCCCGACCCGGTCGTCCTGGAGGACCGCCAGCTCGCGGTCCTCGGTGTCGGCCAGGCGCGGCGCCGACTCGTGGTCGAGCACGCTCACGACGCCGGGGTGGGCGAGCGCGGCGGCGGGGTCGACGCGCACGACGCGGCCGCGCGCGATCGTCGACTGCACGAGCCAGGCGGTGAGCGGGGCCTCGACGCCGTCGTCGGCGCCGTGCTCCATCGCGTAGCGGGCGTGGCCGGTGACCTTCTCCCGGCCGTCGGCGCGGTCGAGGTGGGTGCCCATCGAGCGTGCCTCGATGGGGGTGGCCTGCTGGGTCATCGGGTGCCTCCCTGCTGCTTCGACGCGAGCTGGTGCATCACCAGCGCGGTGGCGTTGCGGACCATGGCGACCTTGAACGCGTTGTCGTCGCCGGTCTCGGCCGCGCGCAGCTCCTCGGCCGCGGCGGCGCGCACGGCGTCCTCGCTGTAGACCTCGCCGCGCAGGGCCTGCTCGGCCACCGTGGCGCGCCACGGCTTGTGGGCCACGCCGCCCCAGGCGATGCGCACGTCGCGCACGACGTCGCCGTCGAGCTCCAGCGCGCCGGCCACCGAGACCAGGGCGAAGGCGTAGGACGCGCGGTCGCGCGCCTTGTAGTACGTCGAGTGCCGCGTCAGCTCGCTGCCGCGCAGCTCGACGGCCGTGACCAGCTCCCCGTGGGCCAGGGTGGTGTCGTCCTCGGGGTGGTGACCGGGCAGTCGGTGCAGGTCGGCGAGCGGCACGCGCCGCTCCCCGTCGGGGCCGAGCACGACGACGTCGGCGTCGAGGGCGGCCAGGCCCACGGCCATGTCGGAGGGGTGGGTGGCGACGCAGTCGGCGCTCGTGCCGAGGATGGCGTTGTAGCGCCCGTAGCCCTCCAGCGCCGAGCAGCCCGAGCCGGGCTCGCGCTTGTTGCACGGCGTGGTGACGTCCTGGAAGTAGACGCAGCGGGTGCGCTGCAGCAGGTTGCCGCCCGTGGTGGCCTGGTTGCGGATCTGGCCCGAGGCGCCCGCGAGCAGCGAGCGCGAGAGCGCCGGGAAGGTGCTGCGGACCACCGGGTGGGCGGCGAGGTCGCTGTTGCGCACGTTGGCGCCGATGCGCAGCCCGCCGCGGTCGCCCTCGAGGACCTCGACGGTGTCGAGGGGCAGCCGGCTGACGTCGACCAGGGTCGAGGGGGTCGCCACCCCCAGCTTGAGGTGGTCGACCAGGTTGGTGCCGCCGCCGAGGAAGCGGGCGTGGGGGTCGGCGCTGACGGTGGCGACCGCGGAGGCGGCGTCGTCGGCGCGGACGTAGGTGAGCTCCTTCACCGGACGCCCTCCGTCTCGTGGTCGTGGGTGTGGCGGGCGGGGTCGACGCCCTGGCCGGCGGTCCGGCCCGCGGCCTGGCGCACGGCGTCGAGGATGCCGACGTAGGCGCCGCAGCGGCACAGGTTGCCGCTCATGCGCTCGCGGATCTCCTCGTCGGTCAGCTCGACGTCGCCGCCGACCTCGAGGTCGTCGGTCACGTGGCTGGGGTGGCCCTGCTCGGCCTCGTCGAGCACGCCGACGGCGGAGCAGATCTGGCCGGGGGTGCAGTAGCCGCACTGGTAGCCGTCGTGGTCGAGGAAGGCCTGCTGCACGGGGTGCAGCGCGCCCTCCCCGCGGGAGCCCGGATCAGCCGCGGAGCCGGTGAGCCCGGCGGCGGTGACGATCTCGTCGCCGTCGTGGGCCACCGCGAGGGCCAGGCAGGTGAGGTGGCGACGCCCCTCGAGGAGCACGGTGCACGAGCCGCACTGGCCGTGGTCGCACCCCTTCTTGGGGGCGGTCGCGCCGACCCGCTCGCGCAGGGCGTCGAGCAGCGTCGTGCGGGTGTCGACGTCGAGCGTGTGCTCGCTGCCGTCGACGGTGAGCGTGATGGAGGTGTCCATGGGCCGCCTTCCGTGGGATGCCAGGGTGGCCTCCTCGACTCTCCCTCCCGGGCGCGCCGCAGCGTCCACCCGCGGGGGTGAACGGGCCCGCGGACACCGGTCCGCGAGGCTGCTCGACGTGCAGCGGCGCGGTCCGCTCCCACCCGCGCGGGTGGGACGGTGCGGGTGCGGCGCGAGGGATGCTCGGAGCAGCGGTCGCCGCGGCGGCCGAGTCGGTCAGGCGGGGCTCACGCAGCCCGCCGGGGGGCGCCGAACTCCCGACCAGGCTGGCCCGCGGCGACCGCTGACCGTGCCGCGGGGCCTCAGCCGACCATGACGGGGCCCACCGGGACGGCGAGCGCCGAGCTGCTCTGCTCCTCGACGGGCGTGGGCGGGTCGAGGTCGGTGTCGTCGCCCTGCAGCAGCCCGATGAGCAGGATGACGCCGCCCACGACCACGAGCAGCACGAGCACGGCGGCGGGCACCAGCCACCGTGCCCGGTTGCCTGCGGGGGTCTTGGCCTGGTCGGTCATCGGTCCTCCGATCGCGAGGCGGAAGGTCCGGCCTCTCCTCCACCGTGCCACGGGGCGCGGGCCGGTATCTCCCACAGAAGGGTGACTCCGACGTCGCCCGCGACACGTGCCGTGACCTTCGCCACAGGTGCCGCGGTGGCCGGGCGCGGTCTGCCATCGTGCGAGCGGGCCGGTCGCCCCGACCGGCCGTCCCCCCACGACCCCGAGCCCCGAGGTGCGCCCATGAAGATCACCGTCGACTACGACCGTTGCGAGGGCATCGGCATGTGCGAGTCGCTGGCCCCCCACCACTTCCAGCTCGAGGACAACGGCGACCTCACCGTGCTCCAGGCCGAGGTCGCTCCCGAGGACGTCTCCGACGTCGAGGAGGCCGTGGCCAGCTGCCCCACCGGGGCGCTGCGACTCCAGTGACCGCTCCGGGGCCGACGCCCGACCGCGGCGCGCCGCCGGACCCCGCCACCGGCCGACTGGTCGTGGTCGGCGCCTCGCTCGCCGGGCTGCGCGCGGTCGAGGCGGCCCGCAAGGCGGGGTTCGCCGGGTCGATCACGCTGGTCGGCGCCGAGGAGCACCTGCCCTACGACCGCCCGCCGCTGTCCAAGGCGCACCTCGGGGCCGGCCCCGGGGCGGAGCCCGCAGCACCCTTCCTGCGCGAGGAGGCCCACCTGCGCGAGGAGCTCGGGGTCGAGCTGCTGCTCGGCCGGCCGGCCACCGCGCTCGACACCGCCGCGCGCGTCGTCCACGTCGGCGGGCGCGAGGTGGCCTACGACGCCGTCGTGCTCGCCACCGGGTCGACGGCGCGGCGCCTGCCCGGCACCGACCACCTCGACGGCGTGCACCCGCTGCGCACCCTCGACGACGCGCGCGTGGTGCGGCGCGCCCTCGAGGCGCGGGCACGCACGGTCGTGGTGGGCGCGGGGTTCATCGGCTCCGAGGTCGCCTCCGCGGCCCGGGGGCGGGGCCTCGACGTCACCGTGGTGGAGGCCCGGCCCACGCCGCTGGTGCGGGCCGTGGGCGCGGACCTGGGCGCCCACGTCGCCGCCATCCACGAGCGCCACGGCACCCGCCTGCTCACCGGCGTCGGCGTCGCCTCGGTCGAGGGCGACGGCTCGGGCCGGGTGGAGCGGGTCGTGCTCGACGACGGCACGGTGCTGCCGGCCGACCTGGTGGTCGTCGGCATCGGTGTCGTGCCCGCCACCGGCTGGCTGGAGGGCTCCGGGCTGCGCCTCGACGACGGCGTCGTCTGCGACGAGACGCTGTGGGCCGGCGCCCCCGGGGTCTGGGCCGCGGGCGACGTCGTGCGCTGGCCCAACGCCACGATGGGGGAGACCCAGCGGCTGGAGAACTGGACCGGGGCCGCCGACCAGGGGGCCGCGGCCGCGCGCAACGCGCTCGACCCGGCCGCCGCGGCGGCGTACGCGACGGTGCCCTTCTTCTGGTCCGACTGGTACGACGTGCGGATCCAGATGATCGGCTCGCCGGTGGCCGACGAGGTGCTCGTCGTCGACGGCGACCCGACCGCGGCCGGACGCTGGGTGGCGCTCTACCGCCGCGGCGACCGGCTGATCGGCGCGCTGGCGGTCGACGCCCCGGCGGAGATCATGAAGTACCGCGCCCAGGTGACGCGGGGCGGCTCGTGGGACGACGCGCTGGCCCACGCCGCGACGCGGCGCGAGCGGGCCGCCAGGTCGGCTTCCTAGGCTGGGACCCATGAGCGACTTCCTCGTGCCCGACCAGACCGACCGCACCTGGCTGGTGACCGGCGCCAACTCCGGGCTCGGCCTGGAGACCTCCCGGATGCTGGCGGCCGCCGGCGCCCACGTGGTCATGACCGCCCGCGACGCCGCGAAGGGGCGGGCCGCGGCCGAGGAGGTCCGCGGCGGCCTCGGCGGCCGGGGGTCGGTGGAGGTCGCCGCGCTCGACCTGGCCGACCTGGCCTCGGTGCGGGCCCTGGCCGAGGGCTGGGAGCGTCCGCTGCACGGCGTGGTCGCCAACGCCGGGATCATGATGGTGCCGCAGGGCCGCACGGTCGACGGCTTCGAGCTCCAGCTCGGCACCAACCACCTGGGCCACTTCGCGCTGGTCAACCTGCTGCTGCCCCACGTGGCCGACCGGGTGGTGTCGGTGTCCTCGGCGCTGCACAAGGGCCCGCCGCTGGACTTCGACGACCTCTTCCTGGAGCGCTCCTACTCGCCGGGGCGGGCCTACCAGCAGAGCAAGCTGGCCAACCTGCTCTTCACCGCCGAGCTCCAGCGACGCCTCGGTGCGTCCGGCTCCGCGGTGCGCGCGACCGCCGCGCACCCGGGCTACGCCGCGACCAACCTCCAGTCGCACCACGCCGTGCCGCTGATGAACACCCTGATGGCGGTGGGCAACCGCGTCGTCGCGACCAGTGCCGAGGAGGGGGCCCGCCCCTCGGTGATGGCGGCGACCTACGACCTCGTCGGCGGCACCTACGTCGGTCCGTCGCGGCTCGGCGGGCTCCGCGGCGCCCCCGCACCGGCCTCGCGCTCGCTGGAGGCGGCCGACCACGGCGCGGCCCGACGGCTGTGGGACGTCTCCGAGGAGCTGACGGGCGTGGGCTGGGTGCTGTGACCTGCGGGTTCGGCTGAGCCGCGCCCCGCGGGTGCGGCACACTGGGCCCGAGCACGGCCGTCGACGACGGCCCCCACGGAGGCCGGACGGAGGTGGCTGGAGTGAGCCCTGGGACCGCCGGCACCGTCCAGGCCGCCCGCAACCCGTTCGGGTCGTGGCTGCTGGGCCCGGCCGACCAGAGCCTGCGGGCGCTGCGGGTGCGGATGCAGCTGCTGCTCACCGTCATCCTGCTCACCACCCACAGCATCGGCGCGGGCGTGGTGGTCGTCCTGTCGACCTTCGTCTTCGCCCAGGAGACGCCGGAGGCCGACATGGCCCTCGCGCTCTTCATCGCCATCCCGGTCTACGTCGGCCTCGCGCTCGTGCTCGGGGCGGTCCGGGGCACCCGCGGCACCCTCAAGGCCCTGCGCTGGGCCACCCGCGGCGAGGAGCCCACCCCGCGCGACCGGCTCCGCACGCTGCGGGTGCCGCTGCGCCTGACCCTGCTCCAGGCGGGGCTCTGGCTGGCCGCGGCGGCGCTCTTCACCCTCCTGTCGGCGCTGCTGCAGCCCTCGCGGGCGGTGAGCACGGGCCTGACCGTGGCCATCGCCGGGCTGGTGGTGTGCGCGGTGGCCTACCTGCTCACCGAGTTCACGCTGCGCCCGATCGCGGCGCGCGCCCTCACCGGCGACACCTCCGCGCGGCGCCCGCGCGGCCTGGGGGTCGGCGGCCGGCTGCTCACCTTCTGGCTGCTCGGCACCGGCGCCCCGGTCGTCGGCCTGATGGTCGCGGCCGTGCTGGCCCTCACCGACGGGGTCTCCACCACCCGGCTGGCCGTCGAGGTGCTGGTGCTGGGCGGGGTGGTCCTCGTCTTCGGCCTGCTGGTCACCGTGCTCAACGCCCGCTCGGTGGTGGCCCCCATCGAGTCGGTGCGCCGCGCCATCGCCCAGGTCCGCACCGGCGACCTGTCGCAGCGGGTGCCGGTCTACGACGGCAGCGAGCTGGGCCTGCTCCAGGCCGGCTTCAACGAGATGGCCGACGGGCTGCGCGAGCGCGAGCACCTGCGCGACGTCTTCGGCCGCCACGTCGGGCGCGACGTCGCCGAGGCCGCGGCGGCGGGCGACCTCGAGCTGGGCGGGGCCTCGCGCGTGGTCACCGTGCTCTTCGTCGACCTCGTCGGCTCGACCTCCATGGCCGCCGACCGCGAGCCGGCCGAGGTGGTCGACGTGCTCAATCGCTTCTTCTCCGTGGTCGTCGACGAGGTCGGCGCCCACGGCGGCTTCGTCAACAAGTTCATGGGCGACGCGGTGCTGGCCGTCTTCGGCGCCCCGGTCGAGCTGCCCGACCACGCCGCGCGTGCCCTGGCTGCCGGGCGCGCGATGGCGCAGCGGCTGGCCGAGGAGCAGACCGACGTCGCGGCCGGCATCGGCGTCTACACCGGCGAGACGGTGGCCGGCAACGTCGGCACGACCGACCGGCTGGAGTACACGGTGATCGGTGACGCGGTCAACGCCGCCGCCCGCCTCACCGAGCTGGCCAAGGAGGTCGACGGCGGGCTGCTGACCTCGTGGGAGACCGTCGAGGCCGCGGGCGGCGACGAGGGCGCGCGGTGGCGGCGCCACGGCCGGGCCGTCCTGCGGGGCCGGACCGTCGAGACCACGCTGGCCGTGCCGGCCGACCTCGCGTGACCGCGGCGCCCCCGGCCCCCCGGCAGCCCGACCGGCAGCCCGACCGGCAGCCCGACCGTCAGGTCTGGGCCGACGTCGCCAAGGGCGCGTGCATCCTGCTGGTCGTGCTCCACCACGCCGTCGGCAAGCTCTACGTGCCGGCGCTCATGGGCGAGCCCGGCCCGCCGCCGCTGCCGGGCACCGACCGCGCCGCCGGCGACGGCTGGCTCGATCCCTCCGGCCTGGCGCTGGTCTGGTACGAGCTGTCGGCGGCCCTCAAGCCGGTGCGGATGCCGCTGTTCTTCGTCGTGAGCGGCTTCTTCGCCGCCGGCGTCGTGCGCCGGCCGTGGCCCGCGCTGCGCCGTCGGGTGGGCACGACCGCGTGGGTCTACGCGGTGTGGCTGCTGCTGCTGGCGGCGTACTTCTCGGTGGAGCGGGCGATGCCGCTCAACCGCACCCAGGACGGCGCGGAACTGCTGGCCGACCTGGTCTGGGCCTCGACGGGGCTGTGGTTCCTCTACGCGCTGGTGGTCTACGTCGTGCTCGCGCGGCTGCTGGTGCGCTGGCCGCGGGCGACCCTCGCGGGCGCGGCCCTGCTCACCGCGGCGACCTCGTGGCTGCCGGTCGACGACCTCAACCGCGCCGCGGTGCTGACCCACTTCGTGTTCTTCGCCTGGGCCGCCTACCGGCCCCAGGACGTACGCCGGCTCGCCGGTCCCGCCGCCGGCCGGCCGGGGCGCGTGCTGCTGCTCGTGGCCGGCTTCGTGGCGCTGCTCGCGGCGCAGCGGGCCGCCGGTCTGCCGGGCAGCGCCGACCTGCTGGTGCTCGCCGTCGTCGGGGTGCCGCTCGGGCTGGCCGGCGCGGTCGCGCTGGCCGAGCGGCCGCGGGTCGGGACCGCGCTGGCGCGCCTCGGGGCGCTGACGCTGCCGGTCTACGTCCTGCACTCGCCGCTGCTCGCGCTGCTCGCCCACGCGCCGGCACTGCTGCCCCCGCCCGGGAGCCCGGTGCTCGCGCTGGCGTGGCCGGTGGTGGTGGCCGCCGCCGCCGTGGCGGTGTGCCTGGCGCTGCACCGGCTGCTGCTCGCGGTCGGCCTCGACTGGCTCTTCGCGCTGCCGCGCCCGGTGGCCGCGCGCGCCCCGGCGGGGCTCAGCGGGCCAGGGAGCGGTGGGCCTCGAGGAGCGAGGGCCCGTACCAGGTCAGCAGCCGACCGCTGACCAGCTCGGTCGCCACGCCGCCCGCGCCGTCCGGGCCGCCCGGGCCGCCCGGGCCGCCCGCGAACACCTCCGGGCCGTCGGCGGCGGTGAAGAGGTAGGGCTCGTCGGGCAGCAGCACCACGTCGGGGGCGGCCGCGACGACCTGCTCCGGGGAGGCGGCCGGATAGCGGTCGGGGTGGTCGGCGAAGACGTTGTCGAGACCGAGGCGACGGGCCAGGTCGCCGGTGAAGGTGCGCGCGCCGACGACCATCCACGGGTCGCGCCACACCGGGATGGCCACCCGTCGCGACACCGGTGGCACCGGGCCGCACCACAGCCTGCGGGCCTCGCCCAGCCAGGTCGGGCGCTCCCACCCGAGACCGTCGAGCAGCCGCTCCATCGAGCCGACCGCCTCCGGCACGGTCTCGATGCGGGTCACCCAGACCCGCACGCCGCTCTCGCGCAGCCGCCTCACGTCGAGCTCGCGGTTCTCCTCCTGGTTGGCCACGACCACGTCGGGCTCCAGCGCGCGCACCGCGGCGAGGTCGGGGTTCTTGGTGCCGCGCACCCGGGCGGCGCCGAGGTCGGCGGGGTGGGTGCACCAGTCGGTCGCGCCGACCACGGCGTCGCGGTCGACCGAGGCCAGCGCCTCGGTCAGCGACGGCACCAGCGACACCACCCGGCGCGCCGGTCGCGGTCCGTCGTACGCCGTGCCGAGGTCGTCCACCCGCCCGACGCTACCCGCCCGCTGGTCTAGCCACCGGGCAAAGCCCGGGGTCGTTCGGGCCCCGGCGCGGGCCGCGGCGTCCTAGCGTCGGGCCGTGCGCACGCCGAGCCGCCCCCGAGCCGCCCACCGCCGACCGGTCCGAGCCGCCGTGGCCGCAGCGCTGCTGGTGCTCGCCGCCGGCTGCGGGGGCGCGCCGTCGCCGGGGGAGGCGGACACGGGTGGGTCGGTGCCGACCGCCCACACCGGGCGCGAGGGCGACGGCTGGACGGTGCTGCACTACTCGATGGCCGACACCGACCTCGAGCCCTTCATGGTCGGCGACCTCAACGAGCTCGGTGCGGTGGGCTCCAACGACAACCTCCAGGTGCGCGAGCTGATGGACCGCTCGCCCGACTACGGCGCCGACCCGGCGCTCGACCAGGGCGACTGGGTCGGTGCGCGCGTGCTCGACCTGGGCCCCGCGGGCACGAGCGAGCTGGTGGAGGACCTCGGCGACGTCGACTCCGCCGACCCCGCGACCCTCGCCGACTTCGTGGCCGAGGGCATCGAGGCCCACCGGGCCGGTCACTACGCGCTGATCATCTCCGACCACGGCGCCTCGTGGCCCGGCGTCGGGCCCGACGACGGCACCGGCGAGGTGCTCGACCTGGCCGACCTGACGCGCGGCATCTCCGAGGGGCTGGAGCGCGCGGGCGTCGACAAGCTCGACCTGCTCGGCTTCGACGCCTGCCTGATGGCCAGTTACGAGGTGGCCAGCGCGGTCGCTCCGCTGGCCGACCGGCTGGTCGCCTCCCAGGAGCTCGAGCCCGGCCACGGCTGGGACTACGGCGCGCTCCGGCTGCTCGCCGAGGACCCCGACGCCACCGCCGACCAGCTCGGCGCGGCGCTGCTCGACGGCTTCGTCGCGCAGGCCGAGGCCGAGGGCACCGCCGACGGCATCACCCTCGGGCTGGTCGACCTGACGCGCATGGACGAGGTCGACGCCGCGATGGCCGCCTTCAGCGGTGCGCTCGCGGAGCGGGCGGTCGCGGTGGCACCCGTCGTGGGCCGCGCGGGGGCGGAGACGCTGGGCTTCGCCCGCAGCCCCGACGAGGCCGAGGACAGCCACATGAAGGACCTCGGGCTGCTCGCCACGACCATCGGCGTCGAGGCCCTCGACGTCTCCGACGAGGCCGACGCCCTGGTGCGCGCGATCGGCGACGCCGTCGTCTCCGAGGTCGACGGGGCCGCCACCCGGGGCGCCACCGGCCTGTCGATCTACTTCCCCCCCACCGCCGAGCTGGCCGACGGGGCCTATCTCGACGTCGCCTCCGCCGAGCCCTGGGCCGACTTCCTCACCGCCTACTACGACGCCGGCGCACAGATCCCCGCCGAGGAGACCGCCCAGTTCACCGACCTGGCCGACGGCCCGCTGGTGGAGCTGGAGGACGGCGGCGTCTACGTCACCGCGGAGTACGACGAGCTGGGCCAGGCCAACCTCACCGACGCCACCATCTCCTACGCCGTCGTCGAGCCCGACGGCTCGCTGACCTACCTCGGCGAGGAGAGCGCGGCCATCGACCCCGACGGGGCGCCGGTGGCCAGCGGCTTCTACGACCTCACGGCGCTGGAGATCAGCGACGGCATCGACACCGCCCGGGCCTACGTCTCGCTGCTGGTGGAGGAGGACGCCGACGTGGTCTCCCTCGACGTGCCGATGGCCTACTACGCCCCCGGCGACGTCGACGGCGAGACCTACCAGGACGTGCTGCTCTCGATCGAGATCGACGTCGACTCCGGCGACATCGTGGCCGAGACCTACTACGCCTACGACCCCGCGACCGAGGGCTACGGCGAGCTCAACGCCGAGCCCGACGGTCTCATCGTGCCGGAGGTCTACACGCTGCTCAACGACGGCTCGGAGCGCTGGACCCCCACCTCCGACGTCGGCCTCTACGCCGACCTCGAGGCCCTCACCTACGACCTCGTGCCGCTGGCGTCGGGCACCCGCCTGCAGCTCGACCTCACCGTCCACGACTACGGCGACAACGCCAGCACGATCAGCGGCTTCACCCAGGTGCCCTGAGGCGACGCCGGCCCGCCGCTAGGCTCGGGCGGGCCGGGCGCCGGCGCCACTTACTGACCGTTGGTACCACCTCCACACCGTTGTGACGGTCAGGTAGTGGGTCCAACGATCAGTAAGAGGGGGCCCCGCGATGGGTGCGCACCACCCGCGACACGCAGCACCGGGGACGGCTGAGGCCTCCTCGCCCCGCGTGCGACGACTGGCCCTCGCGGTGGTCGTGCCGCTGGCGCTCGTGACGCTGGGCTGCCTGGTCTGGCTGTGGCCGGGCTCGCTGCCCGGGCCCGACACGCCCGGCTCGCTGGAGCAGGTCGAGGGCGTGGTCACCGCGGTCAGCGTGGAGCAGTGTCCCGAGAGCGCGGCCACGGGCGGCACCACGCCCGACCCCGCCGCCGACCCCGCTGCCGACCCCTCTGCCGACCCGGCATCCGGCGCCGGCGGTGCCGCGGCGGCGAGCACCTGCGGCACCGCGACGGTGCGGCTGACCAGCGGCGCCGACGACGGGCTCGAGGTGGAGACGCCGCTGCCGACCGGCGCGGGTGCCGTCGAGGTCGGGGAGGGCGACGACGTGCTGCTGGTCGAGCTCGGGGCCGCGCGCGACCCCGACGGCTCCGTCGACGAGTCGGCGCCCCCGTCGTACTCGATCGTGGACCGGCAGCGCGGCACGGGGCTGGCGGTGCTGGTGGGGGCCTTCGCGCTGGCGGTCGTGGCCTTCGGTCGGCTGCGAGGGCTCACGGCGCTGCTGGGGCTCGGGGTGACCTTCGGGCTGCTGGTGTGGTTCGTGGTGCCGGCGATCCTGGCGGGGGAGTCGCCGCTGCTCGTGGCCATCGTGGGGTCGGCGGCGATCGTGCTGACGGTGCTCTACCTGACCCACGGGCCGAGCCTGTCGACCACCGTGGCGGTGGTCGGCACGATCGCGGCCCTGACCCTCACCGGGCTGCTCTCCGCGCTCTCGGTGGCGGTGCTGGGGCTGACCGGGGTCTCCGACGACCTGTCGTCCTCGCTCGGCACGACCTACGGCGTCAACGTGCAGGGCGTGCTGCTCGCGGGGATCGTCATCGGCTCGCTCGGCGTGCTCGACGACGTCACCGTCACCCAGGCCGCCACGGTGGAGGAGATCGCGCGGGCCAACCCGGGCTACGGCGCGCGCGAGCTCTACCGCGCCGCCACCCGCGTCGGGCGCTCCCACATCGCCTCGGTCATCAACACCATCGTGCTGGCCTACGCCGGCTCCGCGCTGCCGCTGCTCATCCTCGTCGTCGCCACCGACGACCCGCTGGGCGACGTCGTCACCGACCAGGTGATCGCCCAGGAGGTCGTGCGCAGCGTCGTGGCGACCTTCGGGCTGATGGCCGCGGTGCCGATCACCACGGCGCTGGCCGCCCTCGCGGTGCGCGAGGCCCGGTCGGGCAGTGGCCGCCTGGCGTGACCTATCGAATCACGATAGATTGTGATCGTTGGTCGAGAGGAGCGATGAGATGGGTCGTGTGGTGACGCTCGCGCTGCGGGCGGTGCTGGCCGTGGGGATCGCCGGGTCGCTCGTCGTCCAGGTCGTGCTGGTGCCGCTGGCGGCGCGCGACCTGTCGGGGGCCGGCGCGGAGGTGCTGCGGCTGCGCCCGGCGCTGCTCGTGCTCGCCGTGCTGGGCGTGCTGACCGTGCAGGTCACGATGGTCTGCACCTGGCGCCTGGCGACGATGGCCCGCCGGGGCACGGTCTTCTCCCGGGCGGCCTTCCGCTGGATCGACGTCGTCGTGGGCGCGATCGCCACGGCCTCGCTGCTCTGCTTCGTGCTCGGGGCGCTGCTCGCCCCGGGGGAGGCGGTAGCTCCCGGGGTGGTGCTGCTCGTGGGCGGCCTCGGGGTCCTCGCGGCGGGGGTGGCGCTCGTCGTGCTCGTGATGCGCGCGCTGCTGGTCCGGGCGGTCGACCGCGACGCGGAGGCGACGGCCCTGCAGACCGAGCTCGACGCGGTCATCTGATGGTGCTCTGAGGTGGCCATCGTCGTGGACGTCGACGTCATGCTGGCGCGGCGCAAGATGGCGGTGGGCGTGCTGGCCGAGCGGGTCGGCATCACCCCCGCCAACCTGGCGGTCCTCAAGAACGGCCGCGCCAAGGCGGTGCGTTTCGCGACGCTGGAGGCCCTCTGCGAGGCGCTGGACTGTCAGCCGGGGGACCTGCTGCGGTGGGTGCCCGACGAGTGAGCAGGCCCGCGCCGGGTCAGGGGGCGCTCCAGTGCTGCCAGTCGGGCTCGGAGTAATCGCCGCCCCACTCCCAGCCGCGGGAGGCGAAGGCGCGGAAGACGACGTCGCCGCGAGCGATGACGCCCGGCACGGCGCGGGCGCCGGGGGAGCGGTCGACGTCGGCGAACGCGCGACCGGCCGGCGGCAGCACGTCGCCCCCCAGGACGTAGGGGTTCTGCACGGGGTTGATGTCGAGGGCGCGGCCGAAGGCGTGGTCGGAGAAGCGGTCGGTGCCGGCCACGGTGCGGCAGTTGTAGCCCGAGGTGTTGTTGGCCGCCATCGAGCGGTCGTCGTCGCCGCCGTAGGCGTCGACGAGCCGCATCCGGCGGATCGGGAAGCGCTCGCGGTAGAGGGTGCGGAAGATCTGCGTGACCTCCTCGGCGACGTCCTCGTGCACGACCATCGCCCCGGTGCGGGCCGCTCCGTCGAAGCCGACGTAGGACATCCGCAGCTGGCGCAGGTCGGTCAGCGGCACCGGACAGGTGGGGCGGTGGCTGGAGCCGAGCATGCTGCGGCGCACGGCCGGCCCGATCCGGCGCACCTCGGAGCGGTACGCCGGCAGCGCCTCGGTCGCCGGCGTCCCGGGCTGCTGGGTGGGCTCGGGCGTGGCCTCGGGGTTGACCTCTGGTGCGGTGACGGGTGCTGCGGCGGGGCCGGGGCCGGGCTCGAGGCCGGTGCAGCCGCGCAGGCGGCGCCAGTCGGCGACGGCCTCGCCACGGGCCGCGCCGGTGACCGGCTGGGGCTGGCCGCCGAGCTCGGGGATGAGCGCCGGCCGCCAGGCGACGCCCTCGACGGCGTCGGCGGAGACCTCGACCTCGAGCACGCCGGTCTCGGCCTGCCGGCCGTGGTACCAGAGGAAGTTGCCCAGGCCGTAGCCCACGTAGGCGTCGTCGAGCAGCCCCCCGCCCTGGAGCTGGTGGGAGTGGGAGCCGACGACGACGTCGGCGCCGGCCTCGGCGAGCGAGGCGGCGAGGTCCTGCTGGAGCGGGGTGGGGCAGGCGGCGCCCTCCTCGCCCCAGTGCAGGTAGACGACCGTGACGTCGTCGGTGGCGGCGGAGTCGCGCACGGCCGCGACCAGCCGGGGGGCGTCGGGGGTGCGGGCGGCGGCGAGGCCGGGACCGGCGCCCTGCCGCACGCTCCAGGTCGGGTCGGCGCTCTCGAGGGGTGAGGAGTCCGCGGCCAGCACGCCCACGCTGAGCCCCTCGACCTCGACGCGGTGGGGGGTGAAGGCCGCGGTGGGGTCGGCGCCGACGCCGACCACGCCCACGGGGCTGTCGGCGGCGATCGCCAGGGTGTCGCGCAGGCCGGCCGCGCCGTAGTCGGCGCCGTGGTTGTTGGCGACCGAGACGACGTCGACGCCGGAGCGGTCGAGCAGGTCGAGGGCGGAGGGCGGGCTGCGGAACCAGTAGCGCAGTGACGGGTCCTCCAGCTCCTTGGCGGCCGGGGCGCCGGTGCCGGCGCGGGTCAGCGCGCTCTCGAGGTTGACCATCGCGAGGTCGGCGCCGCGCAGCACCCGCGACATCGGCCCGAGGGTGGAGCGGGGGCGCTCCGAGAGCCCGCGCAGGGCGCCCTCGAGGTGGACGTCGCCGGCGAAGGCGAGGGTGGCGGTCGGGCCGGCGGGGGCGGCGGACGCCGCGCGACCGGCCTCGGAGGCGGGGGCCTCGGACGTGCGCGCTGACTCCGCCTCGGAGCCGGGGCTGCACCCCCCGAGCACGAGCGAGCCGACCAGGGCACCGGCGAGCGCACCCGCGCCGCGTCGGCGCCCGCACCGCTCGCCACGCCGCCCGTGGTGTCGCATCTGGTCCCCGTCCGCCCGGCCTCGCCGGTGTGCGAGTGCCTCCACTGTGACGGGCGGCGCCAAGCAAAGGTTGTCCCGCGACGGCTCACGGGCCCCCGGTGGTGTCTGCGCACCCCTCGATGGGGTACCAGTAAGGGTGACCACCTCCACCGTGACCAGCCCTTCCGCGACCGGCGCCGTCACGGCCGCGGCAGACCCGGCCGAGCGGCCCGTCTCCCCGGTGACGGCGCACCTGGGCGCCGCCGACGTCGCGGCGCTCGCGGCCGAGCTCGACGCCCTGCGCGACGAGGTGCTGGCCGGGCGCGGGGCGCGCGACGCGGCGTACATCCGTCGGGTGATCGCGGTGCAGCGGGGCCTCGAGCTCGGCGGTCGCGCGCTGCTCGTCGTGGGCTCGCGCCGCCGGCCGGTGTGGGTGCTGGGCGCGGCCTGCCTGGCCACCGCCAAGGTGCTCGACAACATGGAGATCGGCCACAACGTGCTCCACGGCCAGTGGGACTGGATGCGCGACCCGAAGATCCACTCCGCGACCTGGGACTGGGACCACGTCACCCCGCCGGAGCAGTGGAAGCGCTCGCACAACGAGCTGCACCACGTGCACACCAACGTGCTCGGCCGCGACAACGACCTCGGCTACGGCATCCTGCGCGTCGACGAGGCCCAGCCGTGGCGTCCCCGCCACGCGGTGCAGCCGCTGTGGAACCTCGTCAACGCCGTCTTCTTCGAGTACGGCATCGCGCTCTACGACCTCGAGGTCGGGGAGACGCTGCGCGCCGGGCGGCGCCCCGACGCCGAGATGCGGGGGCGCATCGGCGACGTGCTGCGCCGCGCGCGCCGCCAGCTGCTCAAGGACCTCGTCATCCACCCGGCGCTCTCGGGCCCGGGGTGGCGCTCGACGCTGAGCGCCACCCTCGCCGCCAACCTGGTCCGCAACCTGTGGAGCCACTCGGTGATCATGTGCGGCCACTTCCCCGAGGGCGTGGAGACCTTCGAGCTCGACGAGACGCCGACGCGCGAGACGCGGGGGGAGTGGTACCTGCGCCAGATGCTCGGCTCCGCCGACATCACCGGCCCGCCGCTGCTGCACGTGCTCGCGGGCAACCTGTCGCACCAGATCGAGCACCACGTCTTCCCCGACCTGCCCAGCAACCGCTACGCCGAGATCGCGCCCCGGCTGCGGGAGGTCATGGAGCGCCACGGCCTGACCTACCACGCCGCGCCGCTGCACCGTCAGGTCGCGAGCGCCTGGCACAAGGTGGTGCGGCTCTCGATGCCGCCGAGGGTCAGCGGGTCCAGACGGGGTCGGTGAGGATCTCGCGGGCCTGCTCGACGCTGAGCGCGGGCACGTCGGCGGGGTCGTGCACGGTGTCGGGGCGGTCGGCGCGGGTGCCCTCGGCGACGTAGAGCTCGACGTGGCCGCCGGAGGGGTCGGCCAGGGTGGCCAGGACGTAGGAGCGGTCGGTCGGCTGTTCCCGGCCGTCGACGACGCTCCGCTCGACCTTCTCGGTGACCACGCCGACGAGCACGTCGTCCGCGGTGCGGATCTCCTCGCAGGTCTCGTGGCCGGTGAGTTCCGCGCACGGCACCACGGCCTGCAGCGGCGCGTTGTCGCCCCCCGAGCACGGACCGCCGGCACTCAGCTCGGCCAGGCTCGTGCGTCCGCCCGGCACCCCCGGCGGCGGCAGCAGGGTCACGCTGGCGAAGTCGGCGTCCTCGCCCGACCCCTCGCCCGACCCCTCGCCGGACCTCTTGCCGGAGCCCTCGCTGCTGACCAGGTCGCCGCCCCAGGCGCCGGGCGAGGCGTCGTCGGTGCCGCCGATGCGGGTGCCCGCGGGCAGGAGGCCGGCGAGGTCGTCGCGCACCTGCTCCGACGACCTGCTCCACCAGCCGGTGGCCGCTGCGTCGGGGTCGCACGCGGCAGGGTCGGTCTCGACGGGCGGGGTCCGCGGGGCGGAGCCGCGGCCCTCGCCCGTGCCGGTGCCCGTGCCGGTGCCCGGGCCGGTGGCGGGGTCGACGGCCACCGGGGGACCGGACGGGTCGGGCCCTCCCGGCCAGCCGTCGGCGAGGGCCGGGGCGGCGAGCGCGAGGGCGGCGGCGACGGCGAGGCCGCCGGCGCCGTGGACGAGGCGGCGGTGGGTGCGCTGGCGCCGGCCGCGGGCCAGGGCCGCGGGCAGGACGTCGGGGGCGCGCAGCCCGCCGACCTCCTGCGCCAGGCGCTCGCGCAGGCGGGCGTCGTGGTCGGGCCGGTGCGGGGTCTGGTGGCTGGGGTCGGTCACGGGGTGCTCCTGGGGAGGTCGTGGGTGAGGCCGGCGGGCTGTGCCGCGGGCGCGTCGGGGTCGTCGGGGTCGTCGGCGAGCAGCTCGCGCAGGGCGCGCAGGGCGCGTCCGGTGCGGTTCTTGACCGCCGACTCGGTGAGGTGGAGGTCGGCCGCGGTGGTGGCGACGCTGAGGTCGTGCCAGAAGCGCAGCACCACGACCGCGCGGTCGAGGGCGGGCAGCCGGGCCAGGGCCGCCGTCAGGGTGACCCGGTCGGCGACGCCGGCCGGGCCGGAGGGGTCGGGCGACGCCAGGGCGGCGGCGCCGGTGTCGGCGGCCCGGCCGGCCACGTCCTCCACCGGGAGCTCGCCGCTGCGGCGCAGCCGCCGCTCGGAGAGGAACGCGTTGAGCAGGATGCGGTGGGTGTAGGCCACCGGGTCGTCGGTCGTGCGCAGGCGGCGCCAGCCGGCGAAGGCCTTGGCCAGGGTGGTCTGCAGCAGGTCCTCGGCGGCGTGCGGGGAGGCGGTGAGCAGGTAGGCGGAGCGGTAGAGCCGGTCGGAGTGCAGCGTCACGAACTCCGTGAACTCCGCGTCGTCTCGTCTCGCACCGCGCACGGTGCCTCCTCTCGGGTGGTGGATCGGCCTACGTGAGAGGAGACGCCTCGGCACCCCCACCCGGTCTCACGACACCGTCGGCCGGTCCCACGACGACCGCGCCGCGCTCAGGAGGCGCCCGGGAAGCCGTGCTGGCGCCACGCCTCGTAGGCGACCACGGCGGCGGAGTTCGACAGGTTGAGGGAGCGGCGACCGGGCACCATCGGGATCCGCAGCCTGTCGGTCGTGCGGGGGTGCGCCAGCACCGCGTCGGGCAGCCCGGTCGGCTCCGGGCCGAAGAGCAGCACGTCGCCGGGCTGGTAGGCGACGTCGGTGTGCCAGCGGGTCGCGTGGGCGGTGAGGGCGAAGACCCGCGAGGAGGCCAGGGCCTCGGTGCCGAGCGCGGTGTCGAGGTCGGGGTGGACCACCACGGAGGCCAGGTCGTGGTAGTCGAGACCGGCCCGCTTGAGCCTCGGCTCGTCGAGCTCGAAGCCCAGCGGCTCCACCAGGTGCAGCGTCGCCCCCGTGCCGGCGACCATCCGGATCGCGTTGCCCGTGTTGGGCGGGATCCGGGGCTCGAGGAACATCACGTGGAACATGGGCGGCAGTATCCCGCGCCCGGCCGCCGAGGGGCCGGACGCTCGGGGCGTGCGCCCGCGTGCTCAGGGGAGGGGCACGACCGTGCCCCTCCCCTGAGCACGACGACACCGCGCCGACGGGGAGGTCGCACCGTCGCGTGCGACAGTGGCCACCACGGACGGTGACGGAGCACGGAGGAGCCGGGATGCGCGTGGACGACGTGGTGCGGCTCGACCTCGGCTCGTTCGTGCGCCCGGTCGAGGAGACCGGCACGGGCGCCCCTCGCGTCGAGCACGTGCTCGGCTACGTCGCGCGGACCCCCGCCGGCGTGCTGCTGCTCGACACCGGCATCGGCGACGCCGGGGCCGAGGCCGAGGGGTGGTACCGCCCGCGGCGGGTGCCGGTCGAGGAGGCGCTGGCCCGCGTCGGGCTGGCGGTCGGCGAGATCGACCTGGTCGTCAACTGCCACCTGCACTTCGACCACATCGGCGCGAACCCGGCCTTCGCCGGCCGCCCGATCCACTGCCAGCGCGTCGAGCTCGACGCGGCCCGCGCGGTCGGCTACACCGCGGCCGACCTGGTCGACTTCACCGGCGCCCGCTACGAGCTGCTCGACGGCGAGGCCGAGATCGCGCCCGGGGTGCACGTCGTGCCGACGCCCGGCCACGTCGCCGGCCACCAGTCGGTCGTGCTGGAGTGCGAGGACGGCTCGGTCGTGCTCGCGGGGCAGGCCCACGACACCGCGTCGGCCTGGTCGGCCGACGTGCTCGCCGAGCGGGCCCGGTCGCGCGGGCACACCGACCCCCTGCCCGCCGCGAGTCCGTGGCTGGCTCGGCTGCTCGCCTTCGACCCCCGACGGGTGGTCTTCGCCCACGACGCGGCGGTGTGGGTGCCCTGACCCGCGGCTGCGCGGCCTCGGCCGTGCGGCCTCAGTCGTGCAGCCTCAGCCGCGCAGGCCGACCTCGATCTCGGCGAGGGCGGCGTGGAGGTCGACCTCGGGGGTCCAGCCCCAGGCGTGGGCGCGGTCGGCGAGGATCCGGCCGGTCCAGGCGGGCTCGTCGTCCCAGACCGGCTCGACGCCGAGGGCCCCGGTGACGGCCTGGTGGTAGTCACGCACCGTGGCCGGCCCGGCGGCGACGTTGACCGGGGTGCAGCCACCGGCCACCGGGCCGGTGGCGGGGTCGTCGGAGGCAGCGAACCGGCCGGTCGCGACGTCGGCGATGAACGCGGCGAGGTCGTCGACGTGCACCCACGCGAAGCTCTGGTCGGCCACGGCGTGGCGCGCTTGCTCGTCGTCGCGGACGGCGGCGGGGCGCAGCGCGTTCCATACCGAGGAGTCGCCCTCGCCAAGGATGGCCGGCGGGCGCACCAGCACGCGGGTCAGCCCGTCGGTGGCGGCCAGCGCGGCGTCGGTGTCGCGCTTGGTGACGGGGTAGTCGCCGGCGTCGTCGTCGACCAGCTCGGAGGCCTCGTCGACGTCTCCGCGCCCCGGCGAGCGGTCGTAGACGGCGGCGGTCGAGACGTGCACGAGACGGTCGACCCCGGCCGAGGCGGCCGCGCGGGCCACCACGGGGGTGCCCTCCACGCCGATCTCGTGCTGGGTCGCGCGGTCGCTGCCCATCGGGTGCACGGTGGTCACCACGGCGAAGGCGCCCTCGACCGCCGACGCGGCGAAGGCGGGGGCGGGGAAGTCGCCGACCCGCTCCTCGACGCCGGCCAGGTCGGGGGCCGTGCCCGCGCGGCGTACGACGGCACGCACCTGCGCGCCCCGCTCGACCAGCGCCTCGCACACGCGGGCGCCGACGAGGCCGTTGGCGCCGGTCACGACGACCACGGGGGAGTCGGGGGCCTGCGTCGAACCGGAGGACTGCGGGGCATCAGGGGTCGGGGTCATGCCCTCCACCCTGGCACGGAGCCGCCGCCCGCCCCAGGCGCCGAGGGGTGAGGGCGGCCGGAGGTGACGGGTCAGGACCGGCGGGCGAGGAACGCCGAGAGGGCCACGCAGACGACGAGGCCGACGGCGCCGACGTCGGCCAGCAGTGGCAGCACGAGCACGGCCGCCACGAGCAGCACCGGCACGGCGAGCGCGCCGGGCACGACGTAGCCGAGGGTGCGCGAGCCCTGGACGCCCGGGGCGGGGCGGGTCGGCCCGTCGGGCCGGTCGTCGGGCCGGTCGGAGGGCATGCGACCGACCCTAGCCCCGGGCGCTGGCCGCGACGGCGCGGCGCCCGGGGAGGGGTGCGCTCAGCGCAGGGCGAGGGAGCCGGAGAGGCCCGGCTCGAAGTCGAGGGCCTGGTCCTCGGCGATGCGCTCGTCCATCGCCTTGGCGACGTCCTCGGGCCACGGGCTGGTCTTGCGGGTGCTCATGTCGATGTGGAGGAAGATCTCCTCCATCACGTAGCTGACGCGCTGCTCGGTGTCGTCGAGCAGGTAGACCACGACGTGGGCGGCGCGCTCGGAGCGACCCACCAGCCGGACCCGCGCGGAGAGCCGGTCACCGGTGCGCAGCTCGGTGAGGTAGGTGAGGTGGTGCTCGGCGGAGAAGCAGGCGTGGCCGTGGGCCGGCCAGTTCTGCGGGATGCCGAGGCTCACCAGGGACTCGTCGAGCCCCTCGCTGGCGATGCCGAGGTAGTGCCGCACGTTGAGGTGTCCGTTGACGTCCTCGAACGCGATCGGCACGGGCTGCTCGGTGTAGGCCGGGAGGGCGACGAGCTGGTCGTAGGTAGGCAGAGAGGTGCTCACACGTTGCGACGATACTGCCCGCCGACCTCGAAGAAGGCCTCCGTCACCTGTCCGAGCGTGCAGACCCGCGCGGCGTCCATCAGCACGGCGAAGACGTTGTCGTCGGTGACGGCCGCCGCCTTGAGACGCGCGATGGCCTCCGCGGCCTCCTGGGAGTGCTCCTGGGAGAAGCGACGCACGCCGCTGAGCTGCGACTCCTTCTCGGCCTCGGTGGCGCGGGCGAGCTCCACGTGGACCGGCGTGCCGTCGGTGCCGTCGCCGCGCTCGGGCTTGCGGAAGGTGTTGACGCCGATGATCGGCAGCGAGCCGTCGTGCTTGCGGTGCTCGTAGAGCATCGACTCGTCCTGGATCCGGCCGCGCTGGTAGCCGGTCTCCATCGCGCCCAGCACACCACCGCGCTCGTTGATCCGGTCGAACTCCTCGAGCACCGCCGCCTCCACCAGGTCGGTCAGCTCGTCGACGACGAAGGCCCCCTGGAGCGGGTTCTCGTTCATCGCCAGGCCCCACTCGCGGTTGATGATCATCTGGATCGCCAGCGCCCGCCGCACCGACTCCTCGCCCGGGGTGGTGACGGCCTCGTCGTAGGCGTTGGTGTGGAGGCTGTTGGCGTTGTCGTAGATGGCGATCAGCGCCTGGAGCGTCGTGCGGATGTCGTTGAAGTCCATCTCCTGCGCGTGCAGGGAGCGACCCGAGGTCTGCACGTGGTACTTCAGCTTCTGCGAGCGCTCGCCGGCGCCGTACCTCTCCTTCATCGCCACCGCCCAGATCCGGCGCGCGACGCGGCCGATCACGGTGTACTCGGGGTCCATGCCGTTGGAGAAGAAGAACGACAGGTTGGGCGCGAAGTCGTCGATGTCCATGCCGCGCGCCAGGTAGGCCTCGACGTAGGTGAAGCCGTTGGCCAGGGTGAAGGCGAGCTGGCTGATGGGGTTGGCCCCCGCCTCGGCGATGTGGTAGCCCGAGATCGAGACCGAGTAGAAGTTGCGCACCTGGTGCTCGATGAACCACTCCTGGATGTCGGCCATCATCCGGAGGCTGAACTCGGTGGAGAACAGGCAGGTGTTCTGCCCCTGGTCCTCCTTGAGGATGTCGGCCTGCACGGTGCCGCGCACGCTGGCCACCGCGTGGGCGGCGAGGGCCGCGCGCTCCTCCTCGCCGGGCTCGCGACCCTCGCGCTCGCGGAAGGCGTCGACCTGCTGGTCGATGACGGTGTTGAGGAAGAAGGCGAGCACGGTGGGCGCGGGGCCGTTGATCGTCATCGAGACGCTGGTCGTGGGCGAGACCAGGTCGAAGCCGTCGTAGAGCACCTTCATGTCGTCCAGCGTCGCCACGCTGACCCCCGACGTGCCGACCTTGCCGTAGATGTCGGGGCGCTCGTCGGGGTCGCGACCGTAGAGGGTGACGGAGTCGAAGGCCGTGGACAGCCGCTTGGCCTCGCCCTCGGCGGAGAGGATCTTGAAGCGGCGGTTGGTGCGCGCGGGGTCGCCCTCGCCGGCGAACATCCGCGCCGGGTCCTCCCCGTCGCGCTTGAAGGGGAAGACGCCCGCGGTGAAGGGGAAGTGGCCCGGGAGGTTCTCGCGGCGCCAGAAGCGGACCAGCTCGCCGTGGTCCTCGAAGGTCGGCAGCGAGACCCGTCGCACCTTCGTGCCGCTGAGCGACTCGCGCGTGAGCCGGGTGGTGATCTCCTTGTCGCGCACGCGGGTGACCTGCTCGTCGCCGGCGTACGCCGCGACCACACCGGGCCAGGCCTCCACCTGGTCGGCGACCTCGGCCGGCAGCGCCTTGCGGGCGCGCTCGAGCAGACCGGGCACGTCGCCGTGGTCGCCACCGTCGAGGGAGTCGAGCTCGGCGGAGACCGCCTCGAGCCGCTGCACCCGGCGGGCCGCGGCCACCAGCTCCTCGGTGCGGGCGTGGTAGCCGCGCACGGTCTCGGTGATCTCGGCGAGGTAGCGGACCCGCTCGCCGGGCACGACCTGGCGGATGCCCGAGGAGTGGCGCACGTCGACGGCGGGCAGCACGCCCTCGCCGACCGGGAGCCCCGCCCCGCCGAGCAGGTCGCGCAGGTGCTGGTAGAGCGCGGTGACGCCGTCGTCGTTGAACGTGGCCGCCGAGGTGCCGAAGACCGGCATGTCGTCGGGCTGGGAGCCGAAGGCCTCGCGGTTGCGGACCAGCTGGCGGCCCACGTCGCGCAGCGCGTCCTTGGCGCCGCGTCGCTCGAACTTGTTGATCGCCACCACGTCGGCGAAGTCGAGCATGTCGATCTTCTCCAACTGCGAGGCGGCGCCGAACTCCGGCGTCATCACGTAGAGCGAGGTGTCGACGAAGGGCACGATCGCGGCGTCGCCCTGGCCGATGCCCGGGGTCTCCACGATCACCAGGTCGAAGCCGGCGGCCTTGACCACGTCGATGACGTCGCCGAGGTGGTCGGGCAGCTCGTGGGCGCCGCGCGTCGCGACGGAGCGGAAGAAGACGCGGTCACCGTCGAGGGAGTTCATCCGGATCCGGTCGCCCAGCAGGGCGCCGCCGCCCTTGCGGCGGGTCGGGTCGACGGCGATGACGGCCACGCGCAGCTTGTCCTGCTGGTCCACGCGGAAGCGGCGCACGAGCTCGTCGGTGAGCGAGGACTTGCCCGAGCCGCCGGTGCCGGTGATGCCGAGCACGGGGGAGCGGTGGGCGCTCGCGGCCTGCTGGAGCGCCGCCAGGGTCTCGGCGGGCAGCCGGCCGCTCTCGGCGGCGGTGATCGCGCGGGCGATCGCGGCGCGCTCGCCGCCGACGACCTGGTCGGCGGTGACCTGCCCTGCGGCCCACAGGTCGGTGTCGCAGTCGGCGACGACGGAGTTGATCATGCCGACCAGGCCCATGCGCTGGCCGTCCTCGGGGGAGAAGATCGTGACGCCGCTGTCGCGCAGGCGCTGGATCTCGTCGTGGACGATGACGCCCCCGCCGCCGCCCACGACCTTGACGTGACCGGCGCCCTGGGCGCG
The DNA here is from genome assembly GCF_001423135.1 of Nocardioides sp. Leaf307. Classification (NCBI taxonomy): domain Bacteria; kingdom Bacillati; phylum Actinomycetota; class Actinomycetes; order Propionibacteriales; family Nocardioidaceae; genus Nocardioides; species Nocardioides sp. Leaf307. The sequence continues at coordinate 393,960 of NZ_LMNY01000001.1, forward strand.
CAGCGACTCCACGAGGTACTCGAAGTACTCCACGTGGCCGCCCTGGTAGGAAGACACCGCGACGCCCTGCACGTCCTCCTCCAGCGCGGCGTCGACCACCTCCTGCACCGAGCGGTTGTGGCCGAGGTGGATCACCTCGCAGCCCTGGCTCTGGAAGATGCGCCGCATGATGTTGATCGAGGCGTCGTGGCCGTCGAAGAGGCTGGACGCCGTGACCAGCCGGACCGGGTGGGACGGGACGTGGAGCTCGGGCACGGAGGTCACCTCGGGGTGTCACGGGGCGACCGGGCGGCGTGGGCCGGGGCCGGCGCCCGAAGATAGTTGGACGTCCTACTAATTGCCCACGATAGCCGCCCGGACCCCGTCGGTCGAGGGTGCGTCGGCCCCGGTCGGACCAGGGCGTGCGCCGGGTCGTGCGCCGGGTCGTGCGCTCAGTCGACGCGGTCGCCGCTGCGGGCGCGCAGGGCGGCCAGCAGGCGCGAGAGCGCACCGACCTGGGAGGGCGGCAGCCCGAGGGACTCGAAGACGTCGCGGTTGAGCCCCGCGGTGGCGGTGGCGGCGATCACGCGGCCGGCGTCGGTGAGGGTGGCGAGCACGATGCGGCGGTCGCCCTCGCCGCGCGAGCGCTCGACGTAGCCCTGCCGCTCGAGGCGGTCGACCGCGCTGGTGACCGACGTGGGGTGCACCTGGAGCAGCGAGCCCAGCTTGGTCATCGGCAGCCGTCCCGCGGAGGTGAACGACAGCAGCTGGAGCACCTCGTAGCGCGCGAAGGTGAGGTCGAGCGGACGCAGCACGGCGTCGATGCGCTCCATGAGCAGCTGCTGCACCCGCACCAGCGAGGTCACCAGGGCCATGCCGTCGGCGGCGTCGTCCCACCCGTGGGCGACCCACTGGCGGTGCGCCTCGCGGATCGGGTCGGTCGTCACGCGGCTCAGTCTCCCGCACGCGGCCGGCGCCGCCGCGCCGATCCCATCGCTGATCCCGGCCCGGAGCCCGGCGACGGCACCCCGGACGATCCCAGCCGCCTCCTCAGCGCCGGGGCCAGCGACGAGCCGAGCGAGAGCAGCAGCGCGGCGAGCACGGCGACGACGACGGCCGTGGTGGTGTCGGCGAGCAGCGAGCCGCCGGCCAGGCCGATGGCGGCGTAGACGACCGCCCACAGGGTGGCCGCACCGACCGCGGCGCTGGCGAAGCGCCGCGCGGGGTAGCCGGTCAGCGAGGCCACCAGCAGCACGGGCACCCGCCCGCCGGGCACCAGCCGCGAGACCAGCAGCGTGCGCAGCTCGTGCTCCTCGATCGACTCGCGCAGCCGGTGGAGCCGGGTCTCGGGGTCGTCGGGGCGCAGCCACCCGACCCGCCGCGCGAGGGGCTCACCGGCACGGCGCAGCACGGCGTAGGTCGTCACGTCGCCCACCCAGGCGGCCGCGCCGCCCACGGCGACGACCAGCGGCACCTCCCACAGGTGCGAGTCGGCCGCCAGCACCGCGGTGGCGCTGACGGCGGCCCCGGTGGGGAGCACGGGCACGACCGCGCCGACGGCGACCACGCCGAAGAGCACCAGCAGCGCCACCAGGCCGAAGTGGTCGGCGCTCACCGGACCGCCCTCACAGGACGATCCGCTCGGCGGGGGAGGCGAGGACGGGCCGGGCGCTGCCGGCGCGGGCCAGGGCGTCGGCGAAGCGCCGGCCCGGGGTGACGAAGAGGCGGTGGTGGGTGGCGCGGTCGACGCGCTCGAGCCCGACCGGCCAGAAGGTGCCCCAGTGCACCGGCACCGCCCAGCGGGCGCCGACGCGGCGCACGGCCTCGGCGGCCTCGTCGGGGTCCATGTGCTCCTCGCCGAGGCTCGGCCCCCACCCGCCGACCGGCGGCAGCGCCAGGTCGACCGGCGCCACCTCGCGCATGTCCTCGCGCAGCCCGGTGTCGCCGGGGAACCAGAACGACGCCGGTGCGGGGGCGGTGGCCCCGGAGGTGGACCCGGAGGTGGCCCCGGTGGCGGGCCCGGTCACGCGGAAGCCCAGCGCCGGCGGCCGCTCCCGCGCCCACGGGTGGCGCCGGCCGTCGTGGCTGGCCGCCAGCACCTCGACGTCGACCCCGCCCACCCGGTGGGTCTCGCCGGGGGCGACGCCCAGCAGCCGGTCGCCGAGGTCGGCCAGCAGCCGCTCCCCGCCGCGCGGCACGACGACCGGCACGTCGGCGGCGAAGCGTCGCAGCGAGGGCAGGTGGCAGTGGTCGAGGTGCAGGTGGGAGACGAACACGACGTCGGCGAGCGCGGCGTCGGCGGGCGGGAGCGGCGTACGACGGCGCAGGTGCACCAGCCGCCCGGCCAGCAGCGGGTCGAGCGCCATGCGGACCCCGCCCAGCTCGACCGTGGTCGACGCGTGGCCCCACCAGGTGACGCCCAGGCGCACCGGACCCGGGGCGGGGGCGCTCATGCGGTCCCCCCGACGGGCCCGGCCGACCCCGCCGAGCGGGTGGGGGAGTCGGCACGCAGCCCGAGCCGCTCGAGGCGCGCGACCAGCGTGCGGTGCACGTCGAGACCGGTGAGCGGGGTGGTGGGCACCTCCCAGTCGGCGGGGTGCAGGAGCAGCGCCTCGGTCTGCCAGCCGCCGAGCCCGCCGTGGGAGCCGACGAGCTCCTCGAAGGCCACGACCTCGCCGAGGGCGGGGTCGTGGGCGCCGAGCACGACGAGGTCGCCGACGTGGTCGCGGCGCTCGAGGCCGAGCAGGTCGGCCGCGGCCCGCGGCCCGTAGGTGGCGAGCGGGTCGGTGCCTCCGCCGTCGACCACTCCGTGGCCCGGCCGCAGGACGCACCAGCCGCCGGGCCCGTCGACGCGCAGGTCGCCGTCGCGGCGCCCGGGGGCGGAGAGCCGGGTCACGACGCCACCGACGCCCGGGTGGGCGGCCAGGCCCGTCACCAGGTGCGGGTGGAGGGCGGCGAGGTCGTCGTGGGTCAGCCGCCCGGGGCGGTCGGTGCGGTAGACGTGGGCGAGGCCACCGGAGACGGCGACCAGCAGGCGGGCGGCAGGTGCGTCACCGCCCGCGCCACCGCCCGCGCCACCGTCGGGGGTGCCGCCGGCGCGGCGTCGGGGCCGCTCGGCCACCGACCGGGTCGCCCGGGTCAGGGCGCGCCCGGAGCCCGTCGCGCCGGCCAGCAGCATGCTCGCCGGCACCCACGTCTCCTCCGACCACCTGGCCCGGTCGGCGGGGCTGCGGGGGTCGGGGGCGGCCGCGCCCTGTCCGGCGTGCGCGTCGGCGAGCTCGAGCACGACGTCCTCCAGGGTCCGGCCGGTGAGCTGGAGGAAGGTCGTGCCCTGGGCCTGCCCGTGGTCGGAGACGACGGCCAGCTCGTAGCGCCGGCCGACCTCGCCGCAGACCTGGTCGAGGAACTGCAGCACGCGGTCGAGGTTCTCCAGGGTGCGCATCGACTCCGGCCGGGTGGGCCCGGCGTGGTGGGCGACCTCGTCGTAGTCGACGAAGTCGACGAACACCACCGGGGTCCCGCGGGTGAGCTGCTCGGTGACGACGGCGAGGTTGAGGTCGCGCAGCACCACGGTGGTCAGCCCGCGCAGCAGCAGGAAGGCGCCGCCGCGCCCGACCCGGGGCCGCACGTCGCGCGTGCGCTGGCGGCGGGCCTGGTGCCACTCGGTCACCACCTGCCCGCCGAGCAGGGTCAGCGAGCGCAGGAAGCCGCTGCGCAGCGCCATGTAGGAGGCGGCGCCGCGGTCGGAGCCGGGCAGGCGGCCGTCGCTGATGGTCAGCACCGAGGTGGGCGCGTCGCCGGAGAAGAGGTTGGACACGCTCGCGCCGTCGTCGGCGAGCAGGCCGCGGCCGTCGGACATCGCCGCCTCCACCTCGGCGGCGTCGACGGGGCGGCTGGCCGTGAGCAGCCGCCCGCGGCCCTTGTCCCACCAGCGGAAGCCCGGCACCGCGGTCACGTCGCCGTGCAGCAGCACGGCCTGGCCGGCGGGGGTGGTCGCCGGCACGCCGGTGTGCCAGCCGCGCATGCGGTGGCTGCCCGAGCGCAGCCAGCGCGACACCGTGGGCAGCGCCCCCGCGGTGATCGCCTGGCGCAGCAGCGGCTCGCTGACCCCGTCGAGCTGCACCACGAGCAGGCCCGGTCCCTCGCTCCCGGCGCGGCGCGTACGACGCACGGCGCGGCCCAGGAGCTGGCCCAGGAACGCCTCGTCGGAGCTGGCGTCGAAGAGCCAGTTGACCGCCGCGGCCGCGACCGCCGCCGCCCAGGCGGCGAGCACGACCTGGCCGGCGCTGAAGGGCTCCACGGTCGGCACCAGGGCCAGGGCGATGCCGAGCACCACGGCCTGGGCCAGGAAGCCGGCGAGCAGCAGGCCCACCACGCCGGTCAGCACGGTGAGGCGGGTGATCAGCGGACGCACGAGCGCCCCGACGGCGAGCACGCCGACGGCCAGCGCCGCCACCGACTCCGCGCCGCGGGTCACCTGGGTGCCGGGCAGCAGCCACAGGCTCGCGGTGAGGGCCAGGAAGGAGGTGGCGAAGGATCGCAGCGACCCGCGCAGCCAGCGCCACGAGGGGCGGAACGCCGCCAGCTGGCGTCGCACCAGCAGCCACTGGCGCGACCGGAGGGCCGGCGCCGGCGGGGAGGTCGTCACCGCGTCACCGTAGCCAGCCCGGCGAGCGTCCGGTCACGCGGCGCCGGACCCGGGGCCCGTCGGGCACCGGGCTCGTCCGGCACGGGGGTGCCGCGGGGTGCGGCATCGACGGCCCTCCGCTCGCAGGCGCCTCCCACCGGGCCTGCGCGCGCCCCCCGGATCGAGGGCCGCCGATGTCAGGGCCATGCCCGGTGACGCGTCACCTACACCTGCGGCCCGGACTGGTCCAGACCGGTGGCGGGGCGCGGGAGGGTCGCCACCACGGCGATCCCGTCGACGTCGTCGTCGCGCTCCACAGTGGCCCGCAGCCCGGCCCCCCGTGCGAGGGCCAGCGCCGTCCCGACCTGGCCCGCGCCCACCTCGACCACGAGGGCGCCGCCCGGGCGCAGCCACCGGTGGGCCTCGGCGAGCAGGCGCCGGTGCAGCACCAGGCCGTCGTCGCCACCGTCGAGGGCGGCGCGCGGCTCGTGGAGCCGGGCCTCGGGCGGGAGGGTGGCCAGGGCGGCGGTGGGCACGTAGGGCGCGTTGGCGACCGCCACGTCCACCGCGCCGCGCAGCCGCTCGGGCACCGCGGCCCAGAGGTCGCCCTGGTGGACCCGCGGGCCCTCGGGGCCGGCGGGCAGGTTGAGCCGGGCGCAGGCGACGGCGACCGGGTCGAGGTCGGCGGCGTGCACCACCAGGTCGGGGCGGCGCGCGAGGAGCGCGGCGCCGACGGCGCCGGTGCCGCAGCACAGGTCGACCACCGTGGCCCCCGGTCGCAGGCGGGCCTCCGCGGCGCGCACCAGCGCGGCCGAGCGCCGCCGCGGCACGAAGACCCCGGGGGTCACCACCACACGGGTGCCGGCGAGCTCGGCCCAGCCGACCACGACCTCCAGCGGCCGGCCCGCCACCCGCTCGGCGACCATCCGCTCCAGCGTTCCCGGGTCGGGGGATCCCTCGGCCGCGGCGCGCAGGAGGCTCGCCTCCTCCTCGGCGTAGACGCAGCCGGCGGCACGCAGCCGCGGCACCAGCGGGTCGTCCACACTCCCATCCTGCCCGAGCGGTCCCGGCGTAGGGTCCGCCTCGTGCCCCCCACACCCGCCCCGACCCCAGGTGAGACCCCAGGCCGGACCACAGGCCGGACCGCAGGCCAGACGGCGGGGCCGGGCACGTCGACGGCCCACGCGGTCTCACCCGACTCCGGCGAGCACTGGTCGGCCGAGGGCGCCTGGCCGGTGGCCGACGGGCTCCACCGGATCCCGCTCCCGCTGCCGAACGACGGGCTGCGGGCGGTCAACGTCTACGCCCTCGAGACCGACGACGGGTTGACCCTCGTCGACGGCGGCTGGGCCCTCCCGGCGGCCCGTGCGGTGCTCGAGCGCTCGCTGGCCCGGATCGGCGCGGGCGTCGGCGACGTGCGCCGCTTCCTGGTGACCCACGTGCACCGCGACCACTACACGCTCGCCTCGCAGCTGGCCGGCGAGACCGGCGCCCACGTGTCCCTCGGGATCGGCGACAAGCCGGCGCTCGACCTCTTCCACAGCGACGCCTGGCCCGGGCGCAGCCCGTTCCCCGACGTGCTGCGCACGGCCGGCGCCCACGGGGTCGCCGAGCGGTGGGAGGAGCACGCCCGCAGCCAGGAGGAGTTCGACCTGGGCCACTGGTCCTACCCCGACGCCTGGCTCGAGGGCGACCACCGTCTCGAGGTCGGCCCCCGCACGCTCGAGGCCGTGCACACCCCCGGCCACACGCCGGGCCACTACGTCTTCGCCGACCGGGCCGCCGGCCTGCTGCTCTCGGGCGACCACGTGCTGCCCACGATCACCCCGTCGATCGGCTTCACCGTGCCGGTCGTGGCCTCGCCGCTGGGCGACTTCATGGCCTCCCTGGCACGGGTGCGCGAGCTGCCCGACCTGCGGGTCCTGCCCGCCCACGGCCCCGTCGCCCCCTCCTCCCACGCCCGGGTCGACGCCCTGCTGGCCCACCACGAGCACCGGCTCGCGCTGTGCCTCGAGGCGCTGCGCGGCGGGTCCGTCAGCGCCGCCGACGTCGCCGCCGTGCTGCCCTGGACCCGGCACGACCACGCCTGGGCGAGCCTCGACGTCTTCAACCAGGGCATGGCCGCGATGGAGACCAAGGCCCACCTCGACCTCCTCGTCGCGCGCGAGCAGGTCGACGCCACCCCCGACCCCGCCGGGGTGGTCTCCTACGCCGCCCGGCTTGGCTCGCCGACCGGCGGCGGCGAGAATGGCCCCGCGGGCGCCGGCACGGGCCCCGCCGACGACGGGGAGTGATTCGGTGGCCGAGCACGACGACCACGACGGCACCGACGGCAGCAGCGCCCGGACGCCGGCCCAGGAGGAGTCGCACGAGGTGCGTCGCGCGGTGGCCACCGGCCTGGCCGCGCTGCTGGGCGTCGGGCTGGCGGTCGGCCTCGTGCTGGGCGGCGTCGCGCTCGCCGTGACCCGCGTCGCCGGCGTCGGCGACTCCGGCGCCACCAGCAGCGCCAGCGACACCGGCTCCCTCTACATCCCGCGCTTCGAGGACACCGGCGCCCCCGGCGGCCCCGAGATCACCCTCGGCGGCTCGGCCACCGCGTCGGCCACCCCCTCGCAGAGCCCGTCGCCGACGAGGAGCGAGAAGCCCGACGGCGACCTCACCCTCAACGCCGGGCAGACCTCCGTCGCCCCGATGGGCCAGATCGACCTCACCGGCGTCTTCCCCACCGGGGAGGGGGCGGTGCTGCAGGTGCAGCGCTTCGCCGGCGGCGGGTGGGAGGACTTCCCCGTCACCGCGGTGGTCAGCAACCAGACCTTCGCCACCTACGTGCAGACGAGCACGCCCGGGGTCAACCGCTTCCGGGTGCTCGACCCCGACAGCGGCAAGGCCTCCAACGAGGTCCGCGTCACCGTCGGCTGACGTCTTCCCGACGCTTCCCGACGCGCAGCACCCCCGGACGCAGCAGCACCCCGGACGCTCGGCGTCCGGGGTGCTGGTGTGTGCGGGTGGTGCCTCAGGCGGGCACGTAGTCGAACGTGTCCGGGTTCGGGCCGGTGCGCCCGTCCTCGCCCTTGTCGAGCCCGGCGATGGTGCTGACCTCGTCGGGGGTGAGGGCGAAGTCGAAGATCGCGAAGTTCTCCTCCATGCGCTCGCGCTTCATCGACTTGGGGAAGACGATGTCGCCGCGCTCGACGTGCCAGCGCAGGGTGACCTGCGAGGCGGTCTTGCCGTACTTCGCCGCGATCTCGCCGATGGTCGGGTCGTCGAGCACCGCGCCCTGCGCGATCGGCGACCACGCCTCGACCTCGATGCCGTGACGGATCGAGGCGGCGCGGGCGTCCTCGTTGGTGAAGTAGGGGTGGACCTCGATCTGGTTCACCGCGGGCACCACGCCGGTCTCGGCCACGATGCGGTCGAGGTGGGCCGGCTGGAAGTTCGAGACGCCGACGGAGCGGGCCCGGCCGTCGGCCACGAAGGAGGCGAGGGTCTTCCAGGTCGAGACGTAGTCGCCGTCGTAGAGCGTCGGCAGCGGCCAGTGGATGAGGAAGAGGTCGATCTGCTCCAGGCCGAGCTTGTCGAGGGTCTCCTCGAAGGCGCGCTCGGCGTCGGCGGGCCGGTGGTAGCCGTTGTTGAGCTTGGAGGTGATGTAGAGCTCGCTGCGCGGGATGCTGGAGGCCTTGAGCGCCTCGCCGACCTCCTGCTCGTTCTGGTACATCTGCGCGGTGTCGATGTGGCGGTAGCCCACCTCGAGCGCGGTGGAGACGGTGTCGGCCGTCTGCTCCGGCGGCACCTGGTAGGTGCCGAAGCCGAGCTGCGGGATCGTCGTCTGGTTGTTCAGGGTGATCGTGGAAACGGTCATGGGGGTCCTAGCGAGCGAGCGCCGCGGATCATTCCTGGTCTCACCCGATCGGGCGTCCCGACCGTGCGCGGTTGACCCGGCCGGAAGGATGGGAGCCGTGCACTACACCGACTACGACACCCGTCTGGCCGCCTACGCCGTGATCACCGACGACGCCGGGCACGTGCTGCTCGCGCTCTGGAACGAGGGCAGCCGTCGCCAGTGGACGCTGCCCGGCGGCGGGGTCGAGCTGCACGAGAGCGTCGAGCAGGGCGTGGTGCGCGAGGTCAAGGAGGAGAGCGGCTACGACGTCGAGCTCGGCGACCTGCTGGGCGTCGACACCTACGTCATCGGCCCCGAGCGCCGCCTCAACGGCTCGGGACGCCCGATGAAGGCCGTGCGCGCTCTCTTCGCCGCCCGCGTCGTGGGCGGCGAGCTGACCCACGAGCGCGACGGCAGCACCGACGAGGCGCGCTGGATCTCGGTGCACGAGGTGGGCGGACTCGACCGGGTCTCGGTCGTGGACATCGGGCTGCGGATGGCTGGTCTGCGCTGAGACGGCTGAGCCAAGTTGAGTCGATGAGACTCAACTAACTTGTCTGGGCGGCGCGGGCGACGCATCATGGAGTCATCGCCGGACGCAGCCCCTCGGGGCGCGGACGGCCCCACTCACCCGCAGCATCCCTAGATGGAGGTACCACCCATGGCACGAGCCGTTGGCATCGACCTCGGCACGACCAACAGCGTCGTGTCGGTCCTGGAGGGCGGCGAGCCCACCGTCATCGCGAACGCCGAGGGCGCCCGCACGACCCCGTCGGTCGTCGCGTTCGCCAAGAGCGGCGAGGTGCTCGTCGGCGAGGTCGCCAAGCGCCAGGCCGTCACGAACGTCGACCGCACCATCCGCTCGGTCAAGCGCCACATGGGCACCGACTGGAAGCAGAAGATCGACGACAAGGACTTCACGCCGCAGCAGATCAGCGCCTTCGTGCTGCAGAAGCTCAAGCGCGACGCCGAGGCCTACCTCGGTGAGACCGTCACCGACGCGGTGATCACGGTCCCGGCGTACTTCTCCGACGCCCAGCGCCAGGCCACCAAGGAGGCCGGCGAGATCGCGGGCCTCAACGTCAGCCGCATCGTCAACGAGCCCACCGCGGCCGCGCTGGCCTACGGCCTCGACAAGGGCGACGACCAGACGATCCTCGTCTTCGACCTCGGTGGCGGCACCTTCGACGTGTCGCTGCTCGAGATCGGCGAGGGCGTGGTCGAGGTCAAGGCGACCTCCGGTGACAACCACCTCGGTGGTGACGACTGGGACGCCCGCGTCGTCGACTGGATGGTCAAGAAGTTCAAGGACGGCAACGGCGTCGACCTCGCCGCCGACAAGATCGCCAAGCAGCGCCTGCAGGAGGCCGCGGAGAAGGCGAAGATCGAGCTCTCCTCCTCCAGCGAGACCACGATCCACCTGCCCTACATCACCCACGGCGAGTCGGGCCCGCTGCACTTCGAGGAGCGCCTGACGCGCTCGGAGTTCCAGAAGCTCACCGCCGACCTGCTCGAGCGCACCAAGACGCCGTTCCAGAACGTGCTCAAGGACGGTGGCGTCGCCGTCGACAAGATCGACCACGTGGTGCTCGTCGGCGGCTCGACCCGCATGCCGGCGGTTTCCGACGTCGTCAAGGAGCTGCTCGGCGGCAAGGAGCCCAACAAGGGCGTCAACCCCGACGAGGTCGTCGCCATCGGCGCCGCGCTGCAGGCCGGCGTGCTCAAGGGCGAGGTCAAGGACGTCCTGCTCCTCGACGTGACCCCGCTGTCGCTGGGCATCGAGACCAAGGGCGGCGTGATGACCAACCTCATCGAGCGCAACACCACCATCCCGACCAAGCGCTCGGAGATCTTCACCACCGCCGACGACAACCAGCCGTCGGTGGAGATCAAGGTCGCCCAGGGCGAGCGCCAGATGTGGGCGCAGAACCAGCCCCTCGGCAACTTCGAGCTGACCGGTCTCCCGCCGGCGCCGCGCGGCATCCCGAAGATCGAGGTCACCTTCGACATCGACGCCAACGGCATCGTGCACGTCTCGGCCAAGGACCAGGCCTCGGGCCGCGAGCAGTCGATGACGATCTCCGGCGGCTCCGCGCTCGGCAAGGACGACATCGACCGCATGGTCCGCGAGGCCGAGCAGTACGCCGAGGAGGACGCCAAGCGTCGCGAGGCCATCGAGGTCCGCAACCAGGCCGACCAGCTCGTCTACACCACCGAGAAGTTCCTCGGCGACAACGGCGACAAGATCCCCGACGACGTCAAGACCGAGGTGCAGGCCGACGTCGACGCGCTGAAGGCCACGCTGGAGAACTCCGAGGCCTCGGGCGAGGAGATCACCGCCGGCGTCACGAAGCTCAACGAGTCGAGCCAGAAGATGGGTGCGGCCATGTACGCCGCGGCCGAGGCCGACTCCGCCGCCGCCGGCGGGGCGACCGGCGCCACGGGCGAGGCCGACGACGACATCGTCGACGCCGAGGTCGTGGACGAGGACACCACCGGCTCCACCGAGGGTGAGTCCAAGTGACCTCAGCCCCCGGTGAGCAGCCGTCCGGCGAGCACCCCGAGGGCACCTCCGGGGCGGGGGAGCCGCAGCAGGCTGCGGCTCCCTCCCCCGAGGGGGCGTTCCCGGCGGAGGCGGCCGAGATGGCCAACGAGACCGAGGTCGAGGAGGAGCCCGTGAGCGGCGACAGCTCGCAGGACCCCACCGAGCCGACCGGCGCGGTGGGCGGTGACCCGGCCGACGACGAGCTGGCCCTGGCCCGCATGGAGTCGGCCGAGCGGCTCTCCGACCTGCAGCGGCTGCAGGCGGAGTTCCTCAACTACAAGCGCCGTGTCGAGCGCGACCGCGAGCTGATCAAGGAGAACGCGACCTACGCCGCGCTCGCCCCGATCACCGAGGTGCTCGACACCATCGACCGGGCCCGCGAGCACGAGCCGCTCGAGGGCGGCTTCAAGTCGGTGGCCGAGCAGCTCGAGCGGACCGTGGCCAACCTCGGCCTGATCCGCTTCGGCCAGCCCGGCGACGCCTTCGACCCGAGCCTGCACGAGGCCCTCTCCCACATCGGCGAGGACCCCGAGGTCGAGGTGACCACCTGCAAGGTGATCGCCAAGGCCGGCTACCGCATCGGCGACCGGGTCGTGCGGGCTGCCCAGGTGCTCGTGGCCGACCCGGCCGGCTGAGACCCGACCAGCACGACCAGCACCGGCACGACCAGCACCACCGAGACCAGAGAGGGGAGGTTCTCCCGTGAGTGACAACGGCTTCCGCACCGACTGGGCGCAGAAGGACTTCTACGCCACGCTCGGCGTGACCAAGGACGCCGGGGCCGACCAGATCAAGAAGGCCTACCGGCGCCTGGCGCGGGAGAACCACCCCGACTCCAACCCCGGTGACACCGCCAAGCACGACCGCTTCAAGCAGGTGGCCGAAGCCTACGACGTCGTCGGCGACCCCGAGAAGCGGGCGAAGTACGACGAGATGCGCTCCCTCTACGGCAGCGGCGGCTTCGGCGGCGGCTTCGGTGGGGGAGGCACCTCCGGCGGTGCCGGCGGCTTCAACCTCGACGACCTGCTGCGCGACCGCGCCGGCGCCCCGGGCCAGGGCGGGCTCGGCGACATGTTCGGCGACCTCTTCCGCGGCGGCGGCGCCGGTGGCGGCCGCACCCGGCAGCGGGTGCGCGCCACCAAGGGCGGCGACGTCGAGACCACCGCCACCATCAGCTTCACCGACGCCCTCGACGGCGTGACGATCTCGCTGCGGCTCAGCTCCGACGCGCCCTGCGCGACCTGCTCCGGCACGGGCGGCAAGCCCGGCACCAAGCCCCACGTGTGCCCCGAGTGCGAGGGCGCCGGCTTCGTGGTGGCCTCGGTGGGCGGGGCCTTCTCGATGAACGAGACCTGCCCGGCCTGCCACGGCCGCCAGCTGCTCTACGACGACCCGTGCCCGACCTGCCACGGCAGTGGTCGCGGCCAGTCCTCGCGCACCATCCAGGCCCGGATCCCCGCGGGGGTCAAGGACGGCCAGCGCATCCGCCTGCGCGGCAAGGGCGGCGCGGGGGAGCACGGCGGCCCGGCCGGGGACCTCTACGTCACCGTCAAGGTCTCCGGGCACCGCCTCTTCGGCCGCAAGGGCGACAACCTCACCCTCGACGTGCCGGTCTCCTTCGACGAGCTCGCCCTCGGCGCCGACGTGCGGATCCCGACGCTGGCGGGCACGCCGGTCACCCTCAAGGTGCCGGCCGGCACCCCCAACGGGCGCACCTTCCGCGTGCGCGGCAAGGGCGCGCGCAAGAGCGACGGCACGTCGGGCGACCTGCTGGCCACCGTCGAGGTGCAGGTGCCGGCCGTGCTCGACGCCACCGCGCGCGAGGCGGTGGAGGCCTACCGCGCCGCCACGGCCGGCAGGCCGCTGCGCGCCAACCTCTTCGAGCAGGCCGGGTGACCCCATGGCCCAGCGCGACCCCTTCGAGCCGTCCTACGACGCGGCCGTCTACGTCATCTCCGTCGCCGCGGAGCTGACGGGCCTGCACCCGCAGACCCTGCGCACCTACGAGCGCCTGGGCCTGATCACGCCGGGTCGCACCGGCGGCGGGGGACGTCGTTACTCCCACCGCGACATCGAGCTGCTGCGGGTGATCTCCGAGCTCACCTCGGCCGGCATCGGGATCGAGGGCGTGCGCCGGATCCTCGACCTGGAGAACCACGTGGCCGCGCTGACCGCGCGCAACGCCGAGCTGGCCGATGAGCTCGACCGCACCCGGGCCGCGCTCCAGCAGGCGCTCACCGCGCGGCGGGCCGACGCCTCGGCCCCCGCGCTGCCCAACAAGCTGCCGGTGCTGCGACGACCCGACCCGGGCCAGTCGCTCGTGGTGTGGCGCCGCGGCCGCGGCTGAGCCGCTCGCGGGCGGGGAGCGTGACGCGGAACACCCGTCCACCGACGTGGGCGGGGCGCTAGTCTTCGGCCACCACCCGGCCGGACGGCCGGGCACGAAGGGGTGCTCAGGGTGCAGTGGTTGCTCGACGTGCTGGCCGCGTGGGCCGACGACGTCAAGTGGGTCCACTTCCTGACGATCCCGGTGTTCACCGGCGTCATCGGCTGGCTCATCAACTGGTCGGGGCTGTGGATGCTCTTCAGCCCCGTGCGCTTCCACGGCGTGCGCGTGCCGGGCATGCGCGAGCTGGTCTCGGTGCTGCCGCGCAAGGTGCAGGAGGTGCCGGGGCTGCTCCAGGGCGGCCTGGGCTGGCAGGGGATCATCCCGGCGCGCGCGGCCAAGATGGGCAGCATCGCCGTCGACAAGGCCATCGCCAAGCTCGGCACCCCGGCGGAGTTCTACCAGCAGCTGGAGCCCGACCAGATCGCCGAGCACATCGTGAGCGTCTTCCGCCCCGAGCTGCCCGAGCTCGTCGACGGCGTGATGCGCCGCGAGCACCCGCGCCTGTGGCGCGACCTGCCCGGGCCGGTGCGGCGCGCGGTGGTGGAGCGGGTCGACGCCCAGCTGCCGACCGTGGTGGGGCGGGTGACCACCGAGATCGGCACCCACATCGACCAGCTGCTCGACCCCAAGATCATGGTGATCGACCACTTCCGGGAGAACCCCTCGCTGGTGGTGCGCATCTTCCGCGACTTCGGCCAGCGCGAGCTCAACCTCATGGTCACCTTCGGCTTCGTCTTCGGCTTCCTGCTCGGCATCCCCGTGGCGGTGGTCGACTCGATCTTCGGCCTGTGGTGGCTGCTGCCGGTGCTGGGCGTCGTGGTCGGATGGATCACCAACGCGCTGGGCATGTGGCTGATCTTCGAGCCCCCGGAGCCGCGTCGTATCCTGGGCGTCAAGGTGCACGGCCTCTTCCCGCGCCGCCAGCCGGAGGCCGCGGAGGTCTACGCCCGCATCATCGCCGACGACGTGATCACCCTCGAGCGCATCGGCGACTTCCTGCTCGACGGCCCCCGCGGCGACCGCACGCGGGCGATGCTGGCCACCGCCCTGCGCCCGGCCATCGACCTCGCGGTCGGGCCGGCCCGCGGCGCGGTGCGGGTCGCGGTGGGAAGCGACCGCTTCGACACGATCCGCGACTCGGTGGCCCAGGACCTCGTGGGCCGCACGCTCACGCCCTTCCGCGACAAGGACTTCAGCGCGCGCCAGGCCGAGAAGATCCGGGTGCTGGTGGCGCGCCGCACCAAGGAGCTGCCGCCGCGCGACTTCGTCGAGATGATGCGGGCGGCCATCAAGGAGGACGAGTGGATGCTGTACGCCCACGGCGCCATCATGGGGCTGGCAGGCGGCTTCCTGCACCTGTGGATCTTCGGAGTGGGGTGAGGGCGTGAGCGACACCGCCGACAGGCGAGCAGGCGACAGGCGCGGGGCAGCGGGCGAGCCGCCCGCGCTGCCGCCGTACGTCGCCCCGGGCCCGGCCGCCCGCGACGGTCAGGGCCTCACCGGTCGCCTGGCGCCGGCCGTCGAGGCGCTGCCCGGGCTGGGCCGGGTGGCCGCCTCGGCCGCCTGGCACACGACCGGCTGGGGGGTGCGCACCTCGGCGCGCACGAGTCGACGCTTCCTGCGCGCGGTGCGCGACCCCGACGAGGCCGCGGCGCTGGCCAAGGACGCCACGCAGGCCGCCACCGTGGTCAGCGACCTGACCCGCTCGGTGTCGTCGGGCACCCCGATCGGCAAGGCGCTGGCGCACGCGGCCGAGGCCTTCGGCGAGATCGTCGAGAGCGAGCCGGTGGTCACCGGCCAGGTCGTCTCCTACGGCGGCCACGCCACGCGCCGCGACGAGGCGCCGGCGCCCCTGAGCCTGCGCGAGCAGGGCGCCCGGCTGCTCGAGCGCTCCCGCGACGTGTGGGAGACCGAGTCCTCGCACCCGGCCTACGGGCGGATCCTCGGCGAGGTGGCCCCCGACGAGGCGCGCATCCTGCTGCTGCTCCTGCGCGGGGGGCCGCAGCCCAGCGTCGACGTGCGCACCGGCGGGCCGATCGGCATGGTCAACAGCCAGCTCATCGCGCCGGGGCTGACCATGATCGGCGGGCGGGCGGGGTGCCGCTACCTCGACCAGGTGCCGGCCTACCTCAACAACCTCTTCCGCCTCGGGCTGGTGTGGTTCAGCCGGGAGGCCCTGCGCGACCCGATGGACTACCAGGTGCTGGAGGCCCAGCCCGACGTGCTCGAGGCGGTGCACTCGGTGCGCTTCGCCAAGGTCGTGCGGCGCAGCATCCACCTCACGCCCTTCGGCGAGGACTTCTGCCGCACCTGCCTGGTCGACGAGGAGTCGGCGGCGGTGGAGTTCCCCGCCCACGCCACGCCGCCGGAGTCGGAGGCCGGCGACACGCCCCGCGCAGTCACCCCGGAGGGCTGAGCAGGACGTCGATGCGCGCGAGCACCACGCGCAGCGACGTGCCCTTCTCGATGTAGCCGTCGGCGCCGAGGTCGAGCGCGCGCTGCGCCATCTGGTCGGCACCGTGGGCCGACAGCACCACGATGGTGCTGTCCGGGCTGGTACGGCGCAGGTGGGGGAGGGCCTCGAGGCCGTCCATGACGGGCATGGACAGGTCGAGGACCACGAGGTCGGGCTGGTGCCGCCCGACGACCTCGATGCCGGCTCGGCCGTCGCCGGCCTCGCCCACCACGTCGTGGCCGTGGCCGCTCAGGCACAGGTCCTACGGTCTGGGCCATGGTTCTTCACCTCGCCTCGCGTCCTGCCGGTGACACCGGAGCCGAGCCGCACCGGTGGGACCCTGGAGGGCGACGACTACGCCCAGCTGCTCGAGCAGGCCCAGGCCGGCGTGCCGGAGGGTCATGTGCTGCTGCACGTGCGCGTGGAGCGCTGAGGGTGGCCCGCGACCTGGGGCACCGCACCGAGCCGGACCTGGCTCGTCGACCACGCGGCGGGGACTTCCCCCAACCCAGCGACAACCCCTCCAAGCACGTCATGGTGATGAGCGATGGGGAGTGGATGCTCGGGCTGCTGGGGGAGTGGCGCAACCAACCCGGACGCGGCTGGGAGGGCCACGTGGCCTACGGCGCTCGTGGTGCCGGCCGCTGAACGAGGGTCCAGTGGTGGGCCTCGACGGTGTCGTCGTCGGCTGGTCGGTGGGCGGCGTGCAGCTGCATGGGCGGGACGGTACGCCCGGGCACCGACGCGCGGTCAGTCGTCGTCGCGGTCGGCCCGTACTCCCGGTCGCACTCCTCGAGAACCTGGCGCAGCAGTTCCAAACTGTCGACCGGCTCAGGCCAGGCGGCCCTCTTGATGTTCTGGTTGCTGCGGACTCGCGCCTGTCGGAACCCGTGCAACATCTCGGCGGCCGCGGTCCCGGTCCCAGGGTCACGACGCGACGCTCGGGCGGAAAGGCGCCGATCATGACGGGCGCTGCGTGCGGCTTCATCCGGGCAGAGTCGGCCCGACGATTGTCACCGCCTGTGGCACGCTGGAGCAATGGAGCAAAGGCCGAGATCCATAATCCCCGTGGACGAGCGGGATAGCGCTTGGGAGGACGACAGTCCACGCTTTCGCGTCTACGTCCAGACGGCTGTCGATGGACAGGAGTCAGCCAGCACAACAACCTACGATCTCACGGGGTATGACTTCGTGGAGGTGCTCGATTGGGCGCGCGGGCGCGCGGCTATCGATGAGGTGTTTGCAATCGCTCTAGTTGTGGATGATGACACGCTGGAAAGCGTCCAACCGAGAACGGGTCGCGGTCTCGTCTGGCTACAGGGCCACGATCGCAACTCTCGATAACAGAACCCCGGCCCGCGCGAGGCCGCGGGCCGGGGTTCAGGTTACGTGCAGCTCAACTGCATTTTTGGGGGGACACCGTGTTGGATCGAACGCTGCCTGTACTGCTCGAGGGCCCCGCATTGAGCGTGAGAAACGCCGCTGCGTAGTAGCGATCCGACAACTTGCATACGATGCCGGGCAGTGAATCGGCGGGAACATAAACAATGCCAGCTGCGAGGGGGCCGACCGGTCGGCTCTGGTTATTGGAAGCTCGCGGCACGTAGGGTCCCGTGGTGCCGGGCGCAAAGCGGTACAAGTTCGCGTTGACGCCGAGGGTTCCAGAGATGTTGCCGGTGCATGTGTAGCGGATCTTGGCGATGACCCCTGGGGCACCCGCCGAATAGTGCGGGTTGTTGGCCGTAACGTTGCACACAAGAGACCCGGCGGCGGGGAGGGTCAGTCCATCGGTGGGCATCTCAACCGTCAGTGTCGCATCCGGCGCGATGCCGTCGTCTCCCGCCGCATCGGATTCGTTCACCGTCAGATTGAGAGCCGACCCGGAGGGTTCCGTATCCCCGTCGGCAACCGCCGGAGAAGCCGCGGCACATACTGCGCCTGCGGCCAATAGCGCGGTGAATCGTTGACTCTTCACTTGTTCTCCGAGAGGTTAAGGGACCACTGATTAGATCCGAGTCAGAACCTTCGGTCCTACCGCTGCGAACCCACAAGTGGCGCTCCGATTGAGTGCCCGCGACTGAGGATCATCGCTCGGGTGGATTGGTGACCCCATGCACGGCGCCCGACCTGGGCGGTGAGGGTGTCGTGCAGGGTTTGGGCCTCGGCGGCGCGCTGCTCGGGGGTCCTCCCCTTCTTCGCCCGCGCCCGCTTCGGCGCCCGCGCGCCGGTCCTCGCGGTGCTCGTCGTGCTCGTGCTCTTGTTGGTGGTGGTGGTGGTGGTGGTCATGACTGGTGGCCTCCTGCGAGACCGTGGCGGGTGGTGGCTCTGGGTGCCGACCGTTGTTCGCCCTCCCCGGGCAAGAGAGATGACGGGCCGCCGTGGAGCCGGCGCCGGGCAAGGGCCGGAGCTTGCGGAGGGCACCGCTTCCCTTGCGCGGCGGTGGCGGCGGCCCAGAATCGAGGCCCCGGGGAGGAGAACCACTAAAGGGTGGGGTCGCGGCCGTCAGGTCGCGGCGATCGCGCGGCGGGGCCGGCGCCGTGGTCTTGGGCCTCGTTGCTCGTGGCGTGGGTGGCAGCGCGAAGGGCCCGGCGCCCCACCTTTTCCCAGATGGTGAGTGCCGGGCCCTTCGGTTCGCCGGCGTGACACCAGAGTCGGGCCGGCGGGCTTCGGTGGTCTGGGAGTTACAGACTCACAGACTTTCGGAGTTCGTCCTCGGTAGCTCCCTCGATTTGGTCGGCGTGCTGGAGGAGGAGGTCGATGCCGATCCGGATCAAGGTGTTGTCGGTGATGCGTTCTGCGCCGGCGCCGCGCCGGGAGCGCATGAGGCGGCGACTGAGGGTGGCAAGCGCCTCGGCCTGGTCATCACGGATCCGGGCCTCCTTGCGGGTGAGGCTGAGGTAGCGCGGTAGGTCCGACTCCCCCACTCCGGCAGCACCCTCGCCCGCGCGGCGGGCCGGGGTGTCGCGCGGGGTGTCCTTGGTTTCGGCGGCGTCGGGGCTCGTGTTGCGGTTGGTTCGAGTCTTGCCAGGAGCCGCCCCCGGGCGAGTCGTCGGTGCAGCCGCAGCATGTCGCGCACGTCGTCGGTGTCCTCGTCGATCACGGTCCTCACCGGCGCCACGGTGTCCTCCTGGCCTGGGTCCTCCGGGCATCGGCCCCTCCCGGCGAGACTAGGAGCGGCGCCCCGACGCCGCGTAGGCCGTCCGGTCACCCCGCCCCGGCGGGCCGGGGCACGACGACTCCGAAGTTGAGTGGAACAGACTCAACTTCTTGTACGTTGAGCAGGTGACGTCCACCGGTGGTGGACACCGCACCTGGACACCGGGACCCGCAGGAGACAGACATGAGCCAGTTCGGCGCCGACAAGTTCACCACTCGCAGCCGCGAGGCTATCGAGGCCGCGCAGCTCTCCGCCACCACGGCCGGCAACAGCGTCACCGAGCCGGTCCACCTCCTCGTGGCGCTGCTGCGCCAGGGCGACGGCGTGACCCGCAGCCTGGTCACCAAGGCCGGGGTCGACGCCGCGGCGCTGACCTCGACCGCCGAGGCCGTGATGGCAGCGCTGCCGAAGGCGAGCGGGGCCACGGTCCAGCAGCCGGCCGCCTCCGCCGCGCTGACCCGGGTGCTGGCCGGTGCGCTCGACCTGGCCGCGGGCATGAAGGACGACTACGTCGCCACCGAGCACCTGCTCGTGGCGCTGGCCGGCACCGAGAGCCCGGCGCAGAAGGTGCTCCTCGACGCCGGCCTCAGCGAGGCCGGGCTGCGCGAGGGCCTCGGCGCGGTGCGCGGCAGCCGCCGGGTCACCAGCCAGGACGCGGAGTCGACGTACGAGGCGCTGGAGAAGTACTCCGTCGACCTCACCGCGCTGGCCGAGGAGGGCGGGCTCGACCCCGTCATCGGGCGCGACGCGGAGATCCGCCGCGTCGTGCAGGTGCTGAGCCGGCGCACCAAGAACAACCCCGTGCTCATCGGCGAGCCCGGCGTGGGCAAGACCGCCGTGGTCGAGGGCCTGGCCCAGCGCGTGGTCGCGGGCGACGTGCCCGACTCGCTCAAGGGCCGCCGGGTGCTCAGCCTCGACCTGGCCGCGATGGTGGCCGGTGCGAAGTACCGCGGCGAGTTCGAGGAGCGGCTCAAGGCCGTGCTCGAGGAGATCAAGGACGCCGGCGGGCAGGTCATCACGTTCATCGACGAGCTGCACACGGTGGTCGGCGCGGGCGCCGGCGGCGACTCGGCCATGGACGCCGGCAACATGCTCAAGCCGATGCTGGCGCGCGGCGAGCTGCACATGATCGGCGCCACCACCCTCGACGAGTACCGCGAGCGGATCGAGAAGGACCCCGCCCTCGAGCGCCGCTTCCAGCAGGTGCTGGTGGGCGAGCCCAGCGTCGAGGACACCATCCAGATCCTGCGCGGCATCCAGGAGAAGTACGAGGCCCACCACGGCGTGCGCATCACCGACGCCGCGCTGGTCGCCGCGGCCACCCTGTCCGACCGCTACATCACCGGGCGCCAGCTGCCCGACAAGGCCATCGACCTCATCGACGAGGCCGCCTCGCGGCTGCGCATGGAGATCGAGTCCAGCCCGGAGGAGATCGACCGGCTGCGCCGGCGCGTGGAGCGGCTGAAGATGGAGGAGTTCGCGCTGGCCAAGGAGAGCGACGAGGCCTCGGTCGAGCGGCTGGCCCGGCTGCGCGCCGACCTCGCCGACCACGAGGAGGAGCTGCGCGGGCTCGAGGCGCGCTGGGAGCAGGAGAAGGCGACGCTGGAGGACGAGGGCGAGCTGCGCCGGCGCCTCGACGCGGTGCGGGTGCACGCCGACAAGCTGATGCGCGAGGGCCGTCTCGACGAGGCCAGCGAGATCCTCTACGGCCAGATCCCCGCGCTGGAGAAGTCGCTGGCCCAGGCGGCCGCCACCGCCCAGCGCAGCGCCGACGGCAGCGAGGGCCCGCAGCTGGAGCCCCTGGTCGGCGAGGAGGTGGGCGCCGAGCAGATCGCCGACGTCGTGGAGGCCTGGACCGGCATCCCCACCGGCCGCATGCTCCAGGGCGAGACGGCCAAGCTGCTGGAGATGGAGGCGGTCATCGGCGAGCGCCTCATCGGCCAGCGCGAGGCGGTCGGCGCGGTCAGCGACGCCGTACGCCGCTCCCGCGCCGGCATCGCCGACCCCCACCGGCCCACCGGCAGCTTCCTCTTCCTCGGCCCCACCGGCACCGGCAAGACCGAGCTCGCCAAGGCGCTGGCCGACTTCCTCTTCGACGACGAGCGCGCGATCGTGCGCATCGACATGAGCGAGTACTCCGAGAAGCACGCCGTCTCGCGGCTGGTCGGTGCGCCTCCGGGCTACGTCGGCTACGACGAGGGCGGCCAGCTCACCGAGGCGGTGCGCCGCCGGCCCTACTCCGTCGTGCTGCTCGACGAGGTCGAGAAGGCCCATCCCGAGGTCTTCGACATCCTGCTCCAGGTGCTCGACGACGGCCGGCTCACCGACGGCCAGGGCCGCACCGTCGACTTCCGCAACACGCTGCTGATCCTCACCAGCAACCTGGGCTCGCAGCACCTGGTCGACCCGCTGCTCGACCCCGAGAAGCGACGCGAGTCGGTGCTCGCGGTGGTGCGGGCCTCCTTCAAGCCCGAGTTCCTCAACCGGCTCGACGAGATCGTGCTCTTCGACGCCCTCACCAAGGACGAGCTGACCCACATCGTCGACCTGCAGCTGGCGCTGCTGGAGAAGCGGCTGGCCGTGCGCCGGATCGCGATCGAGGTCAGCGACGAGGCCCGCACGTGGCTGGCCGAGACCGGCTACGACCCGGCCTACGGCGCCCGGCCGCTGCGGCGGCTGATCCAGACCGCGATCGGCGACCCGCTGGCCCGGCTGCTCATCGGCGGCGAGGTCTCCGACGGCGGCCGGGTGAGGGTCGAGGTCGGCGGCGACGGGCTGGCGCTGGTCACCGGCTAGGCCGGTCGGCCCGGTCGTCCCCGGCCCCGGGCCCGTCCGGCCCGGGGCCGCTGGGCGCGGTCTGGGAGGATGGAGCCATGAGCGAGGCCACCCCCACCCGCCCCCGGCAGGTGACGATCGCCGGCTGGCTCATCATCGTCGGCTCCGTCGTCGTCGTGCTGGCGGTCTACGACCAGATCACCCGCCTGACGTCGCTGGAGACCCGGGAGACGATCGAGACCTTCCTCGGCGAGCCTCCCGCCGACGGGCTGGGTCTGGAGACCACCGACGTCGTCACGCTGCTGCGCGTCACCGGCATGGTCACCGGAGCCTGCGCGGCGGCCGCCGCGGTGCTCGGCTGGTCGGTGCTCCAGCGCTCCAAGCCGGCGCGCCTCGCGCTGGCCGTGCTCGCGGTGCCGCTCTTCCTCGGCGGGCTGGTCAGCGGGGGCTTCACCTCCTCCCTGGTCGCGGTGGCCGCGCTGCTGCTGTGGCTCCAGCCGGCGCGCGACTGGTTCGACGGGGTCACCCCGCGCCAGCGCGACGACGAGCGCGCGGCGGCCGACCGGGCCGCGGGTCGCACCACGCCGCCGGGTGGATCCGACGGGCCCGCGCCCGGTGGGTGGCCGCCGGCGTACCCGCCCGTCGGCTCGCCGCAGGACCGGTCCTCGGGCCAGACGCCGGGTCCGGGGGCGGAGGCGCCCGCCCCACGGAGCGGACCGCGGGTCGACGGGGAGCAAGGCCAGCCGGCGCCGTGGACCGGCTTCGGGTCGGCGGCGGCCTCGCGCCCCGACCAGCAGGCCCGGCCCGACCAGCGGGTCGCGCCCTTCGTCGGCCACCCCGCGTCGGCACGCCCGTTGCGGCGGCCCTCGGCGGTGGTGTGGGCGTGCTCGCTGACCTGGGCCTTCAGCGGCCTGGTCGCGCTCGGCATGGTGCTGACCGCCGCGGTCATCGCGGCCGCGCCCGACATGCTCTTCGACGAGGTCTACCGGCAGAACCCCGCCCTCGCCGACGCCGACCTCAGCCGCTCCGACCTCACCACGGCGGTCTACGCCATGGCCGGGGTCGTCGTGGTGTGGGCGGTGGTCGCGACCGTCGTGGCCGTGCTCGCCTTCCGCGGCAGCAACGGCGGACGCCTCGGGCTGGTCGTCTCCTCGGCCCTGGCCGCCGGCCTCTTCCTGGTCACCGCGGTCACCAGCCTGGTGATGGCGCTGCCGCTGGCGGCCTGCGTGGCCACCGTGGTGCTGCTGTCGCGCCCCGAGGTGCGCCGGTGGTACGCCGAGCGGCGCACCGCCGGCCGCGCCCGGCCCTGAGCCTGCGGGCGGGTCCGGCGGGGTGCGCTCGCGGGTGAGCCCGGCGGGGCGCGCGGCGTGGGAGCATGCCGCCATGAGCGACCAGTACCCGCCCTCCGGACCCACCCCCTCCGGTCAGGACCCCTACGGCCAGCAGCAGCCGAACCCCTACGGCCAGCCGCAGCAGGGTCAGAGCCCCTACGGCCAGCCGCAGCCGCCGGAGAACCCGTACGGGCAGCCCCAGCAGGGCCAGAGCCCTTACGGACAGCCCCAGCAGGGTCAGAACCCCTACGGCCAGCCCGGCTACGGCCAGCAGCCCGACGCCTACGGCAGCACGCCCTACGGCACCCAGGCCTACGGCGCCGGCCCCTACGGCTCGGCCACCGACCCCGACAAGCGGCCCGGCCGTGTCACCATCGCCGCGGTGATCGCCCTCGTGCTCTCGGCGCTCGTCGCGCTGGTCTTCGGCTTCGTGACCGTCGCCGTGGCCGCCGCCCGCGACCAGATCGTCGACGAGCTCGAGCGCGAGCTGCGCAACCAGCCCGGCGCGGCCGACCTCTCGCCCGACGCGCTGGCCACGGCGGTGCTCGTCGTGTCGCTGGTCGTGGCCGTGTGGGCGGTGCTCGGCATCGTGTTCGCGGTGATGACGCTGCGCCGCTCCAAGGCCGGCCGGATCCTGCTGGTGATCTCCTCGGTCCTCACCGCGGTCGTCAGCCTGCTCGCGATCGGCTCCCTGGTCTCGGTGGTGACGCTGGCGGCCTCGATCGCGGTCGTGGTCATGGTCTTCACCGGCGGAGCCAACGACTGGTTCGCCCGCCGCGGCGCCACTCCCGCGCAGTACTGAGTCCCGCGCCGGCGGCGGCCCGGGTCAGCGGGTCAGGTCGGCGGTGCCGAGCCGGGCGAGGCCCTCGGTGACCACGTCGGTGGTCTTGCAGAAGGCCCACCGCACGAGGTGCCGCCCGGCCTCGGGGTCGTCGTAGAAGCCCTGGAGGGGCACCGCGACGACCCCGGCCCGCTCGGGCAGGGCCAGGCAGAGCTCGAGGCCGTCGCGCCAGCCGAGGTGGGCGGTGTCGGTGAGGGCGAAGTAGGTGCCCTCCGGCACCCGCGGGTCGAGCCCGAGGCCGCGCAGACCCGCGCACAGCAGGTCGCGGCGCTGCTGGAGATCGGCGGCCAGGCGACGCGGGAAGTCGGGCTCGTGGTCGAGGGCGTGGGCCACGGCGGGCTGCAGCGGCGCTCCCGAGGTGAAGGTCAGCCACTGCTTGGCGGCCAGCACGGCGCCGACCAGGTCGGCCGGCCCGGTGGCCCAGCCGACCTTCCACCCGGTGAACGACCACGACTTGCCCGCGCTGGAGAGCGTGAGGGTCCGTTCGGCCATGCCGGGCAGCGTCGCGAGCGGCACGTGCTCGTGGTCGTCGAAGACGAGGTGCTCGTAGACCTCGTCGGTGACCACGACGAGGTCGTGCGCGAGCGCCACGTCGGCGACGACCTGGAGCTCGGCGCGGGTCAGCACGGTGCCGGTGGGGTTGTGCGGGGAGTTCAGCAGCAGCAGGCGCGTGCGCGGCGTGACCGCGGCCCGCAGCGCGTCGGCGTCGAGGCGGTAGTCGGGGGCGCGCAGGGTGACGCCCCGGCGCACCCCGCCGGCCATCTGCACCATGGCGTCGTAGGAGTCGTAGGACGGCTCGAGGAGCACCACCTCGTCGCCCGGGTCGAGCAGGCCCAGCAGCGCGGCCGCGACGCCCTCGGTGGCGCCCGTGGTGACGACGACCTCGGTGTCGGGGTCGAGCTCGATGCCGTAGTGGCGCGCCTGGTGGCGGGCCACCGCCTGCCGCAGCGCGGGCACGCCGGGGCCCGGGGCGTACTGGTTGGCGCCCGCGCCCAGCGCCTCCACCGCCCGCGCGATCACCTCGGGCGGGCCGTCGACGTCGGGGAAGCCCTGGCCGAGGTTGACCGATCCCGTGCGGGCGGCGAGGGCCGACATCTCGGAGAAGATCGTCGGGGCGATCCCGTGGAGGCGGCGGGCGAGACGGGTGCGGGCCATGGCCGCCACGCTAGCCGCGGCCCCGGCACGGTTGAATGGGCCCCGTGAGCCAGACCCCGCACGAGACCGACGCGACCCTCGCCGCCGACATCGACGCCTGCTGCCGCCTCAGCGGCACCTTCACGCTGCGCTCGGGCCAGACGGCCTCGGAGTACTTCGACAAGTACCTCTTCGAGTCCGACCCCGCGCTGCTGGCCCGCGTGGCCCGGCAGATGGTCGGCCTGCTGCCCGACGACACCGAGCTGCTCGGCGGACTCGAGCTCGGCGGCGTGCCGATCGCGACGACCCTCTCCGGCCTCACCGGCCACCGCGCGCTCTTCGTGCGCAAGCAGGCCAAGGAGTACGGCACCTGCAAGCTCGCCGAGGGCCCCGACGTCGCCGGGCGCCGGGTGACGCTGGTCGAGGACGTCATCACCACCGGGGGCGCCGTGCGCGACGCCACACGGGCGCTGCGCGAGGCCGGCGCGGTCGTCGAGGTCGTCGTGTGCGCCATCGACCGCAGCCCGGCGGGGGAGAACCCGCTCGCCGACGTCGGCCTCGAGGTGCGCCCCGTGCTCACCAAGGCGCAGCTCGACGCCGCCCGGGGCTGACCCGGGCTGACACCGGGCTGACCGCGGCCCTCCCACAGGCGACCCTCAGGGGCGCCCTCTACCCTGCGAGCATGCCGCTCACCCCGCTGACCGCCGTGCTCTCGGCCTCCGACGCCACCGGCGCCGACCTGACCGGGTTCGCCGGCTGGGCCGTCGACGTGATGGAGAGGCTGGGGGTGGTCGGCGCGGGCGCGCTGATCGCGCTGGAGAACCTCTTCCCGCCGCTGCCGAGCGAGATCGTGCTGCCGCTGGCCGGCTTCACCGCCAGCCGGGGCGACTTCGGGCTGGTCGAGGCGATCGTGTGGACCACCGTCGGCTCGGTACTCGGGGCGCTGGTGCTCTACGGCCTGGGTGCCGTCTTCGGCCGCGACCGCGTCTTCCGGCTGTGGAAGATGCTGCCGCTGGTCGACGAGAACGACTTCCTGCGCACCGAGGCGTGGTTCGGCCGCCACGGCCGCAAGGCCGTCTTCTTCGGGCGCATGGTGCCGATCTTCCGCAGCCTCATCTCCATCCCCGCCGGCGTCGAGCGGATGCCGCTGTGGCAGTTCCTGGCGCTGACCACGCTCGGGTCGCTGATCTGGAACTCCGTCTTCGTGGTCGCCGGCTTCCAGCTCGGCGAGCAGTGGCAGGAGGTCGAGCCGGTCGTGGCCTACCTGCAGTACGCCGTGATCGCGGCGGTCGCGCTCCTCGTGGCGTGGTTCGTCATCCGCAAGGTGCGCGGGCGCCGGGTCAGCGCGGGCTGAGCCCGCGCCCGGCCCCCGTCCCGGCGTCGTGGGCGGCCGCGGCGCGCGAGTGGCGGCGCGAGCGCCACCACTCCAGGGCGATCGGCACGGCGGTGAAGAGCAGGATGGCGAAGATCGCCAGGTCGATGTTGTCCTCCAGCCACGGCACCCGCTCGCCGAGGACGTAGCCGAGCACGGTGATCGAGAGCACCCACGCGACACCGCCGACGAGGCTCCACAGGTAGAACGTCGCCCGAGACATCAGCGTGATGCCGGCGACGACCGTGACGTAGGTGCGCACGAAGGCGACGAAGCGCCCCGCGACCAGCGCCTTCTTGCCGTGACGGTGGAAGAACATCTCGGTGTGGTCGAGGTGCTTCTTCTTGAGGATCCGTCCGTCGTGCTCGCGCAGGGGCGGCCCGAGGCGGCGCCCGATCTCGTAGCCCACGACGTTGCCCAGCCAGGCCGCCGCGGTGAGCAGGGCCAGCGCGATCGCCAGCTCCACGGGCGGGGAGAAGGGGAAGAGGTCGAGCTGCCCGGTGGCGATGAAGATGCCGGTGGCGAAGAGCAGGCTGTCGCCGGGCAGGAACGGGAAGAACAGCCCGCACTCGACGAAGACGATCAGCAGGCTCAGCCAGAACAGCGCGCTCCCGAACTCCGCGAGCAGCCACTGGGGGTCCATGAGGTCGATGCCCAGGAACTGCGCCGACAGCAGCGGTGACGGCGCCGACGAGAGCATCGACGAGAGCAGCGGCGACACGGCGGTGGTCACCCGACGAGCGTACTCGCCGGACTGCCGGTGGGACCGGCGGGTGAGGAGGGCTCTCAGGCGCGGCGTCGGGGTCGGTGACGGCGGGGCCTAGGCTGCGCCGCGTGGAGCAGCAGCCGGGGGAGCGGGCCGACCGGGCCGACGAGGCCGACCGGCGGGCGCCGTACGACCCCATGCCCCACGGACCGGCCGAGGTCGGGGTCGGCCCCTGGGAGGGGCCCTGGCCCGAGGGCCCCGGGTCGGAGGTCTACGACGCCGAGCTGCTGGCCGCCGGCGACCGGCGCAACGTCGTCGACCGCTACCGGTACTGGTCGGTGGCCGCGATCGTCGCCGACCTCGACACCCGCCGCCACGACTTCCACGTCGCCATCGAGAACTGGCAGCACGACGTCAACATCGGCGCGGTCGTGCGCACCGCCAACGCGTTCCTGGCCGCCGAGGTGCACATCGTGGGCCAGCGGCGGTGGAACCGCCGCGGCGCGATGGTGACCGACCGCTACCAGCACCTGCGCCACCACCCGACCGCCAAGGACCTCGCGGCCCACCTGGCCGGCCTGCCCGGCGGTCCGGTGCCACTGCTGGGCATCGACAACCTGCCCGGCTCGCAGCACCTCGAGACGACGGCCGTGCCGCGTCGGGTCTGCTTCCTGTTCGGCCAGGAGGGGCCGGGCCTCTCCGAGGGTGCGCGGGCGGCCTGCGACGGCACGTTCTCGATCGCGCAGTTCGGCTCCACCCGCTCCATCAACGCCTCGGCCGCCGCCGCGATCGCCATGCACGCGTGGGTGCGCACCCACGCCGACCTCGCCGCCGAGGACGCCTGGCGCGGCTAGCGCGTCGAGGACCGCACGGGCCGACAGCCCGCGTCGTCGCACACGCGCTCGGCGCGTCCGCGCGACAGCGTCTGGGCCAGGCCCAGCGTCCAGCAGGTCGGGCACCCGCGCCACGACACCACGGCCAGCGGCAGGAGCAGCAGCCACCACGCGCTCTGGCCCGCAAGGCCCAGCCCGGCGACGGCCAGCACCAGCCCCACCACACCGCGCACGACGTGCTCGGCCACCGAGCCGCTGGCGAAGAGCTCGCGCACCGGGTCGTCTTCGGGCGCGCGGGTGGTGGTGGTCACCGCTCCAGCCTAGGCGGCCCGTGGTCGAGGAGGAGCGCTCAGGCGGTGACCTCGCGGACCACGCGGTGGTGCACCAGCTCGGTGAGCAGCTCGCGGGCCGGGAGGTCGGTCAGCAGGTAGGCGCGGCCGGGCAGCCCGCCGAGGAACGAGCCGGGGGTGAAGGTCACGGAGTTCTCCACCCGGCACACCGACCCGTCGGGGCCCGTCAGCGGGGTGACGGTGGTGCGCCAGGTGACCAGGCCCGGTGCGCGCACCGCGGCGTCGAGCACCAGCCGGTGGCCGGTGGTCCCGCCCGAGCCGTGCGGGCCGGCGGCGACCACGCGCCAGAAGCCGGCCGTGTCGCCCGCGCGCAGCTGCGGGTGCTCCGGCACCGGCCAGCGGCGGCCCCGGCCCAGGGTGAGCCGGTCGATCGCCCCGCGGACGGCGAAGGGGGCGGCGTCGACGTACCACCGCTCGGCGGCGCCGGCCGCGGTGACCGCGCGCCAGGCGTGCTCGGCGCTGACCGGCAGGTCGCTGGCCCGGGTGGTGGTGCGCAGGGTGCTCCGTCGGTGCATGGGACCGAGGCTACGGGTGACCCGCACGGTCTAGGGTGGGCGGCGTCGCAGCCAGACCCCGCCCGAGGAGACCCGCCGTGCCCATCGCCACCCCCGAGATCTACGCCCAGATGCTCGACACCGCCAAGGAGCGGGGCTTCGCCTTCCCGGCGATCAACGTGTCGTCGTCGCAGACGCTCAACGCCGCGCTCAAGGGCTTCGCCGACGCCGGGTCCGACGGCATCATCCAGGTCTCGACCGGCGGTGCGGAGTACCTCTCGGGCCCCTCGGTGAAGAACATGGTGACCGGCTCGGTCGCCTTCGCGGCCTACGCCGCCGAGGTCGCCAAGGCCTACCCCGTCAACATCGCGCTGCACACCGACCACTGCCCGAAGGACAAGCTCGACGGCTTCGTGCGCCCGCTGCTCGACCTCTCCGCCGAGCGGGTCAAGGGCGGCCAGCTGCCGCTGTTCCAGTCGCACATGTGGGACGGCAGCGCCGTGCCGCTGGAGGAGAACCTCGTCATCGCCGAGGAGCTGCTCGCCAAGGCCGCCGCGGCCCACATCATCCTCGAGGTCGAGATCG
Organism: Nocardioides sp. Leaf307; assembly: GCF_001423135.1. NCBI lineage: Bacteria > Bacillati > Actinomycetota > Actinomycetes > Propionibacteriales > Nocardioidaceae > Nocardioides > Nocardioides sp. Leaf307. Next base: position 423,413 of record NZ_LMNY01000001.1, read on the forward strand.
GTGTCGTCGGCGGCGAGGAGGACGGCGTCGCCAACGAGATCAACGAGCAGCTCTACACCACGCCCGAGGACGCCCTCGCCACGATCGAGGCCCTCGGCGCCGGCGAGAAGGGTCGCTACATGACCGCCCTGACCTTCGGCAACGTCCACGGCGTCTACAAGCCGGGCAACGTCAAGCTGCGCCCCGAGATCCTCAAGGCCGCGCAGGAGGCCGTCGCGCAGAAGCTGGGCCTCGCCGCCGACGCCAAGCCCTTCGACCTGGTCTTCCACGGCGGCTCCGGCTCCTCGGCCGAGGAGATCGGCGCGGCCGTCGACTACGGCGTGGTGAAGATGAACGTCGACACCGACACCCAGTACGCCTTCACCCGCCCCGTCGCCGCCCACATGTTCAGCAACTACGACGGCGTGCTCAAGGTCGACGGCGAGGTCGGCAACAAGAAGGCCTACGACCCCCGTGCCTGGGGCAAGGCCGCCGAGGCCGGCATGGCCGCCCGCATCGTCGAGGCCTGCGAGCACCTGCGTTCCTCCGGCAAGGCCGTCTCCTGACCGCGCGCTGACCTCCGCTGGCGCACTCAGCGCCCGACGACGCCCCGGCCGACCGGCCGGGGCGTCGTCGCGTCGGGACCCCCGCCGGGGACGCACGTCGCGCCCGGGGGACACAATGCAGCCATGAGCCCCGTGACCCCCGGCATGGACCTGATGGCCGGTCCGCCGCCCACCCACCTGCCCGCCGACCCCGCCACGACCGCGCTCGCCGCGGGCGAGTCGCCGACCGACGTCGTACGCCACCACCCGGCGTCGCCGTCGGCGTGGGCGGCGCTCGCCACCGAGGCCGCCGCGGCCGACGCCGACGCCGTGGTCGTCTACGCCTACTCCCGGGTCGGCTACCACCGCAGCCTCGACCTGCTGCGTCGCAACGGCTGGAAGGGCCACGGGCCCGTGCCGTGGGAGCACGAGCCCAACCGCGGCTTCCTGGTCTGCCTGTCGCTGCTGGCCAAGTCGGCCCGCGCCATCGGCGAGACCGACGAGTGGGAGCGCTGCCGCGACTTCCTGCGCGACTCCAGCCCCACCGGCTACGCCGCGCTCCTCGGCGACTGACGCGGGCGCCACTTACTGACCGTTGAGACCACTGCCTGACTGTTGTGACGGTCATGTAGTGCGAGCAACGGTCGGTAAGTACCGGCCGTCGGCGGTCGCTGTGGAGAGCGACCGCTGCGCAGCGGCAGGCTCGACCATGCTGGGCGCATGACTCCCGAGCTGCGAGCACTCCTCAGTGCCGAGGGCGGTCTCGTGACGCGTCAGGACGCGCTCGACGGCGGCCTGACCCCCTCCGCGATCACAGGTCTCCTGCGCTCCGGGGTCTGGCTGCCCGTGCGTCGCGGGGTGTACGTCGACGCCACGGTGTGGGAGGCCGCCGACGAGGACCGTGGCCGTCCGCGTCTGCGCACCCGCGCGGCCGTCAGCACCATGCGCCGTGGGTGGGTGCTCAGCCACGACTCCGCGGCTCACGAGTGGGGCATGGCCCTCCTCCGGTGGGACGAGCCGCTCGTGCACGTCACCCGACCGGGCTACTCGAGCGCGTGGACGCGGTACGGGGTCAAGCACCACTACGCACGCTTCGCCCCGCGGCAGGTCTGCCAGGTGGAGGACGTGCGGGTGCTCGACCGGGCTCGGGTGGCGGTCGACATCGGCAGGGAGCACGGCTTCCGGCACGGGCTCGTCGCCTGCGACTCCGCACGCCGCCTCGGGACATCGCTCGACGAGCTGTACTCGGCACTGTCGCCGATGGACCACTGGCCCGGGGTGCGTGCCGCTCGGGAGGCGGTGGACCGCAGTGACCCCGGTGCCCAGAGCCCCGCCGAGACGCTGGCACGGGAGCTCCTCGCCGAGCTCGGCCTGGGCACGGTGGAGACGCAGTTCCCCGTCCGAACGCCGCGGGCGACCTTCTGGTGCGACCTGAGGATCGGCAACCACGTGTTCGAGGTCGACGGACGGGTCAAGTACGTGCCCACCGACCTCGGCGGCCTCGCCGACCGAAGTGCCCATGACGTCGTCTGGGAGGAGAAGCAGCGGGAGCGGCTGATCGCCGCCGAGGGCCTGGGCGTCTCCCGCATCTTCTGGTCCGACTTCTGGGGCTCGGCGCGCGCCGAGGCGCACGCCCGTCTGCGTCAGGAGTTCGCGGTCACCTGCGACCGGTTCGGCCGCACCCTGTCGCCGCGTCTCGCAGCAAACGCGGCCGCCCTGCGTCAGACGCGTTCCGCCTGAGACGCCGCCTCGACGGGGCGGCCGCGCCGACGGGGCGTCCCGGTCTTACTGACCGTTGCTACCACTGGCTGACAGTCATGACTGTCAGCCAGTGGTCGCAACGGTCAGTAAGACGCGGCGCCGGCCGCCCTACGTCGGCGGGGTGAGCAGCCGCCGGACGGTGTCGGAGCCCAGGGCCAGGAAGAGCGTGGGCAGGCGCGGGCCGCGGTCGGCGTCGACGAGCAGGTTGTAGAGCAGCTTGAAGAACGCCTTCTGGTCGGCCTTGACCTGGTCGGTCGGGGCGTCGTCGAGACCCAGGCCCCGACCCAGCTTCGGCACGCCGTAGACCAGCGTGGTGGTCTCGTCGAGGTCGAGACGGTCGGGCAGCCGGTCGAGGAGGTGGCGCAGCCACAGCTCCTCGTCGTCGCCGAGCCGGGCCAGCCGGGCGGCGTCGGGCTCGGTGCGCACGGTGGTGCGCTCCGACTCGGGGACGTACTCGCCGGTCCAGGTCATGGCGCGGCCCAGCCGCGGCTCGAGGTCCTCGACGGAGTCGTGGTCGTGGCCGACCTCGCGCACGATGCGGCTGATGAGGTCGGCGCTGCCCGCGGTCACGTCGGCCACCGACGAGAGCAGGCGGAAGGGCACCACGACCGCGGGCACCGGCAGGCGGCCGGCCGTCGCGGTCACGCTGGCGCGCTCGAAGGCCAGCACCTGCGCGTCGCGCTTGGCGGGGTCGGCGGCCTTGCGGCCCAGCGCGTCCCACTCGTCGTAGAGGCGCACGACCTCCGGGCCGAAGTCGACGTTGAAGGCCTGCTTGGGCTGGCGGCGCACGTAGAGCCAGCGCAGCACCGGCGCCTCGAGGATCTGCAGGGCGTCGGCCGCGGTCGGCACGCCACCGCGCGAGGAGGACATCTTGACCTGCCCGCCGGCGCCGACGAAGGAGTAGCCGACGAACGACGGGGCGCGGCCGTCGTAGAGCTTCACCAGCTCCTTGCCCACGGTGTAGGACGACCCCGGGCTGGCGTGGTCGACGCCGCCGGGCTCGAAGTCGACGCCCTCGACGGCCCAGCGCATCGGCCAGTCGACCTTCCAGACCAGCTTGCCCTCGTCCTGGGTACGCAGGTTGGTGACGCCCTCGAAGGGACACGAGGTGCAGGTGTAGGCCAGGTCGGCGGAGTCGTCGTCGTAGGACGTGATGATCGTGGTGTCGCGCCCGCAGTCGCGGCAGTAGGGCTTGTAGGGGAAGCGCGCGAGGTCGTTGGTGGCGCCGAGGCCCGACGGGTTGCCGTCGTCGCCGTCGTTGGCGACCGAGTCGGCCAGCGCCGCGGCCTCCTCGGCCGACTCGGCGGCCTCGCTGAGCGGGGCGGCCTTGGTGCGGTAGCGCGCCATCACGGTCTCGATGCGGTCGCGCTGGGCCACGGCGTGCAGGATCTGCTCGCGGTAGGCCCCCGCGCGGTAGCGCTCGGTCTGGGAGACCTCCTCCATCTCCACGCCGAGGGCGCGCAGCGAGGCCACGAGCGGCTCCTTGAAGTGGTCGGCCCACGAGTCGTGGCACTCCCACGGGTCGGGCACGCCCGAGAGCGGGCGCCCGATGTGGTCGGCCCACGACGGGTCCACCCCGGCGGGGACCTTGCGGAAGCGGTCGTAGTCGTCCCAGCTGTGCAGGTGGCGCACGGGCAGCCCGCGGCGTGCGAGCTCGTCGGCAACGAAGTGCACGGTGAGGAACTCGCGCAGGTTGCCCAGGTGCACCGGCCCCGACGGGCTCGCCCCCGAGGCGCAGGTGATCGGCCGCCCCGACTCCGGGGTCCAGCCGCCCTGCTCGGCGTGGCGCACGGCGTCGTCGGCCGCGCGGGTGACCCAGTCGACGGGAGCCTGGGGGGCCCCGTCTCGTGCTGTGCCTCGTGCCATCGGGGTGCTGCTCCTGCTCTCGTCCGTGACGGCCCGCAGGGGCGCATCGGACGGCGTGGTGGGACCGGTCGGGACGTCTCGCGGGCCCGCGGTGGGACGCCCCAACGCTACCGGAGCCGCGCCACTGGCCCGCCCCGGCCACGAGGAACCATGGCGGTGGGGGACGAGCGGCACTAACATGCCACGGATGCCCACCCGGACCCCCGCCACGCTGATGGCCGCCCTCGGCTTCCCCAAGCACGTGGACCGCCTCCACCAGCAGCTGCTGGGCCACTCCGGGCGCGAGCTCGTCTCGGTCGCGGCCGCGCTGCTCCAGACGCCCGAGGAGCTGATGAGCGCCCTCGAGCCGCTGTGCGACGCCGGCGTGGTGCGGGTGGAGGAGTCGCGGGTCTTCGTGGCCAGCGCCCCCGAGGTGGTCGCCCGCATCCTCGCCGCGCAGGCGGCGAGCGCGGCGGTCGTGCAGGCCGAGCTGGAGAGCGTCGCGGCGGCCCTGCCGTTCCTCACCGGCAGCGGGGCCCGGCCCGCCGAGGGCGAGGTGCACGACGTGCAGCCGCTCGACGGCGAGATCAGCAGCGGCGGCAACCCGATCCCGCTGCTCACCGCGCTCATGGTGCAGAGCCGCGGCGACCTGCTCTGGCTGCGCCCCGACCAGTGGCGCCACCCCTCGGAGGACGCGATGGGCGACTTCATCGGAGGCCTGGTGAGCGGGGGTCGCAGCTCGCGGGCGATCTATCCCGTGCGCGCGCTGACCGAGGCCCGCGCCACGCTCAATCACCGCGTCGAGAAGGGCGAGGTGATCCGGGTGCTGCCGACGGTCCCGACCCGCATGTTCATCATCGGCACGACCCACGCCGTGCTCCCCGAGCCGCTGGGCCAGGTCGACGAGCCGCGCTCCCTGATCCGCCAGCCGGGCCTGGTGAAGGCGCTGACCTACTGGTTCGAGGCGCTGTGGGACCGCGCGGCGCCGGTGAGCGCGCTGACCGGGGAGGCCGAGCCGCGCAGCGACATGCAGCGCTTCCTGGTGCAGCAGCTGGCCAGCGGCTCCCAGGACGAGCAGATCGCCCGCCGGCTCGGGGTCAGCCTGCGCACCGTGCGTCGCCGGGTCGCCGACCTCATGATCGAGCTCGGCGCCGAGTCGCGCTTCCAGGCCGGGGTCGAGGCGGCCCGGCGCGGGTGGCTCTGACGGTGCCTCAGCGGTGCGGCAGCACCATCGAGTAGGCGCCGGGCTCGAGGTGCCAGGTGCGCTGGCGCTCGGGACCGTAGATCTCGCCGTCGGCGGAGCAGTAGAAGGGCTCCCCGGCGATGGAGACGGTGCGACCGGTCAGGGAGATCACGTCGTCGCGCTCCTCGTGGCGCCCGAGCAGCAGGCCCGCGGCGTACCCGAAGCGCGCCAGGGGGCCGATCGAGCGCGAGACCATCACGTCGAGGCGCCCGTCGGTGGTCTCGGCCTCGGGGTTGAGCGAGGTGCCGCCGCCGACGTCGGAGCCGTTGCCGATGGCCACCATGAGCACGGGCTGGTCGAGGTCGACCACGCACTCGCCGTCGACCTCGACGCGCAGCCGCACGAAGGGCGGCTTGTACGCCGCGAGCGCCGCACCGATCGGGTAGCCGAGCTTGCCCAGGTTGACCTTGCCGACGCCGATCGAGCCGAGCCGGTCCTTCCACCGCGTGGCGCGGCGGCTGGCCTGCGCGCCGGCGCCGGCGTGGACGTTGTTGACGACGATCTCGCCGACCTCGTCGACGATGAGGTCGACGCGGCGCACCTCGCCGGTGAGCAGGACGCGGGCGGCCTCCTCGATGTCGAGGGGGATGTCGTTGCCGCGGGCGAAGTCGTTGCCGGTGCCCAGCGGCAGCAGGCCGAGCACGGCGTCGGCCAGCTCGTGGCGGCGGTGGAGCGCGGCCACGACGGCGTGCATGCTGCCGTCGCCGCCGGCCACGACGATGCGACGCGACCCGGCGCGGTGCAGGACACCGTTGAGCTCACCGGGGTCGGCGGTGGCGGCCACCTCGACGGAGGTCTCGGCGCGCAGGATGTCGAGGGCCCGCTCGAGGGTCTCCTCGTCCGACGTGCCGGCGCCGCTGTTGGTGATGACGAGAAGGGGCTCCACACCGCGACAGTAGTGGAGCGGGCGGTCGGGCGCCGACCTGCGGTAGCGTGTGGCCGCAAGAGCTCCGGTGCACTTGTGCCCGGGGCTCTCGCGTTTCCGCTCCGAGCGCGTCAGGTGCGCCGGGTCGGAGGAGTCCAGCACGCCTAGAAGCGGAAGTGAGCGAGCAGATGCCCGCGATCGCCATCATCGGTGCCCAGTGGGGTGACGAGGGGAAGGGCAAGGCCACCGACCTGCTCGGCTCCAGCGTCGACTACGTCGTGAAGTTCAACGGCGGCAACAACGCCGGCCACACCGTCGTCATCGGCCAGCCCGACGGCAGCGAGGAGAAGTACGCCCTCCACCTGCTGCCCAGCGGCATCCTGACCCCCGGCTGCACGCCGGTGATCGGCAACGGCGTCGTCGTCGACCTCAAGGTGCTCTTCGAGGAGATCGAGGGCCTCGAGGCCCGCGGCGTCGACACCAGCGGCCTGGTGGTCAGCGCCAGCGCGCACGTCATCGCCGACTACAACCGCACCGTCGACAAGGTCACCGAGCGCTTCCTCGGCTCGCGTCGCCTCGGCACGACGGGGCGCGGCATCGGCCCGACCTACGCCGACAAGATGAACCGCATCGGCATCCGGGTGCAGGACATCTTCGACGAGAAGATCCTGCGCCAGAAGATCGAGGGCGCCCTGGAGCTCAAGGGCCAGGTGCTGACGAAGATCTACAACCGTCGCGCCCCCTCGGTCGACGAGACCCTCGAGGAGCTGCTGCAGTACGCCGACCGGCTGCGCCCGATGGTCCGCGACACCGGCCTGTTGCTCAACCAGGCCCTCGACCGCGGCGAGACCGTGCTGCTCGAGGCCGGCCAGGCCACCCTGCTCGACGTCGACCACGGCACCTACCCCTTCGTTACGTCGTCGTCGGCGACCGCCGGGGGCGCCTGCACCGGCTCGGGCATCCCGCCGATGCGGATGGACCAGGTGATCGGCATCGTGAAGGCCTACACCACGCGCGTCGGCGAGGGCCCCTTCCCGACCGAGCTCTTCGACGACGCCGGCGAGCACCTGCGCAAGGTCGGCGCCGAGTACGGCACCACGACCGGTCGCCCGCGGCGCTGCGGCTGGTACGACGCCGTCATCGCCCGCTACGCCGCCCGCGTCAACGGCGTCACCGACTTCGTGCTCACCAAGCTCGACGTGCTGACCGGTCTGGAGCAGGTGCCGGTCTGCGTGGCCTACGACGTCGGCGGGGTCCGCCACGACGAGATGCCGGTCAACCAGACCGACTTCCACCACGCCGTGCCGATCTACGAGTACCTCCCCGGCTGGTGGGAGGACCTCAGCGCCTGCCGCACCTTCGAGGACCTGCCCGCCAACGCCCAGGCCTACGTGCGCGCGGTGGAGAAGATGTCGGGCGCGCGCATCTCGGTCGTCGGCGTCGGCCCCTCGCGCGAGGCGACCGTCGTGGTGCACCCGCTGGTCTGACCGGTCCCGGACGAGCCCGGTGCGACCGTCCCGTGCCGGTGCCCGGTGCGGCCTAGTACTGCCGCTCGGTCTCGGTGACGCGGTCGGCCACGGCCAGGACGACGCCGGGATCGACCAGGGGCCACCGCGTGGCGGTGAGGGACGACTCGTCGGAGGACTCGCTGGAGGACTCGCTGGGGGAGCCGTCGAGCACGACGGCGCGCGGGCGCTCGACGCCGACGAGGGCCACCAGCTCGTCGTCGCCGTCGCCGTCGACGTCGGAGACCACGGCGTGCGGGGAGTAGCCGGCGTCGTCGTCGGTCGGTGCGAGCGCGCTCGCCCCGCCGAGCCCGTCCTCCCACGACCAGGCGCTCACCGCGAGGTCGGTGCCGACGTGCACGAGGGTGGCGGTGCCGTCGCCGTCGAGGTCGGCCTGCCGGAAGACGCCGGTGCCGTAGCCGGGCTCGTCGAGCACCAGCGTCTCGCCGACCTGCTCGAAGGAGTCGCCGCGCGACACGAGGCCGCGCAGCACGGTGGTGCGGCCGAGGGTGTCGACCTCCACGAGGTCGTCGCGACCGTCGCCGTCGAGGTCGCCGACGGTCCAGGTCGTGCTCGCGCCCGGTGACCGCTCGACCTCGGCCCAGGTCGCCTCGCGCTGCCAGTCCTCCTCGGCGGTGCTGAGCATCACCGTGACGGTGGCGGTGTCGTCGAGGGCGGTGCCGACGGCGAGATCGTCGCGCCCGTCGCCGTCGAAGTCCCCGAGCGCGGCGGTGCCGGTGCCGTAGTCGAACGTGCCGACCTCCTCGGCGGGAGGCACGACCATCAGTGAGCTGCGGCGCGGCGCGGGATCACCCGCGTCGAGCGGGCCGGGCGCCACCGCGACGCGCAGGCTCGAGCCGTCGCCGTCGACGGTGACCCGGTCGAGGACGCCGTCGCCGTCGACGTCGCCCAGCACCGTGCGGGGGTTGACCTCCGCGACCCGCTCCGCGTCGTCGACGGCCGCGCCGTCGGAGCGCTGCAGCTGCCCGCCGTCGAGGTCGAGCAGCAGCAGGTCGCCGAGGCCGTCGCCGTCGACGTCACCGCGCGCGGCGGGGTCCTCGCGGGCCGGGGCGGGGTCCGCGGGGAGCGGCAGGCCCGCGGCTGCGGCGGGACCGGTCGCCGGGCCGGACGCCGTGTCGCGCGGCGCGTCGTCGGGCCACAGCAGCAGGCCGGCGGCGACCGCACCCGCCGCGACGGCGAGGCCGAGCCCGGCGGCGGCCAGGCGACCCCGCCGCGACCGCCCCGCGGGCGGCGGGGGCCGCAGGGCGGCGCCCGACCCGGTCGAGCGCTCGTGCCCGCCGAGGCGGCGCAGGTCCTCGCGCAGCGCGGCGGCCCCGGGGTGGCGGTCGGCGGGGTCCTTGGCCAGGGCCCGGGCGAGCACGGGGTCGAAGGCGGCCTTGGCCGGGTGGCCCTCCGGCAGCTGGGGCACGGGGGCCGAGACGTGCGCCATCGCGACCTGCACGTCGCTGCCGGCGTAGGGCGGACGTCCGGTCAGCGCCTCCACGAGCAGGCAGCCCACGGCGTAGACGTCGCTGGCGGGGGTGGCGGGGGCGCCCCGGGTCAGCTCGGGGGCGAGGTAGCTCCAGGTGCCGGCGACCGCCCCGGGGGAGGTGAGGCCGCTCGACTCGGTGAGCGCGACACCGAAGTCGCACAGGTAGACGTGGGGCCGGTCGAGCCGGTCGTCGCGCAGGAGCACGTTGGCGGGTTTCACGTCGCGGTGCACCACGCCCACCGCGTGGGCCGCGACGAGGGCGTCGCAGACCTGCGCGACGACGGTGGCGGCCAGCTCGGGGCGCAGCGGGCCGTGCACGGCCAGCAGCCGGCCCAGGTCGCCGCCGGTGGCCAGCCGCGTCACGAGGTACGGCGACCCGGCGTGCTCGCCGTGCTCGTAGATGGCGATGACGTGCGGGGAGTCGAGCCGCGCCAGCACCGCCGCCTCGCGCTGGAAGCGGGCGGCGAAGGCGGGGGAGTCGGCGAGGGCGCCGCGCACGACCTTGATCGCGACGCGTCGCCCCAGGGAGGTGTCGGTGGCGGCGAAGACCTGGCCCATGCCGCCCACGCCGACGACGGCGTCGATGTGGTAGCTGCCCAGGGTGCTGCCGACGCGCAGGGGTCCGGCGCCGCCCGCGGGCCCGGTCACGGGACGGTCTGTCCCATCACGCTCTGCTCGAGGCGGTAGGTGAGGTCGGCGCTCCAGCTGGCCCACTCCTCGGTGTCGCCGAAGCGCTCGCCGTCGGAGCGCACGACCAGCACCTTGGCGGTGCGGTCGTCCTGCGGGCCCACGGCGAGCAGGTCGACGCGGCCGTCGCCGTCGACGTCGCTGAGGGTGAAGCGGGCCTGGAGGTCGCCGCCGTCGCCGGTGACGGAGTCGATGACCCCGGCGCCGACCGGCTCGCCGAGACCCTCCTCGCCGAGGCCGCGCACGGAGACCTCGAAGTAGTCCTCGCCGGTGCCGGACACGCTCACCAGCTCGTCGTCGCCGTCGGCGTCGACGTCACCCGCGAGCGTGGCGATGTCGAAGCCGTCCTCGCCGGTGCTGCTCGTGCCCTCGTCGAAGCCGTCGCCGGTGCCGAGGTAGAGGGTGGTGACCTGCTCGGGGTCGTCGGCCAGCGGGTCGGGGCTGGTCGAGACCACCACGTCGAGCAGGCCGTCGCCGTCGTAGTCGCCGGCCTCCACGGTGGGGGTGAGGTCCTCGCCCGGTCCGTCGACCTCCATGAGCGGCTCGGCCTCGCCGAAGCCGTCCTCGCCCTGGCCGTGGGCGACGAAGAACTCGTAGGGCCGGTCGGGCTCCCAGGCCAGCAGGAGCAGGTCGTCGAGGCCGTCGCCGTCCACGTCGCCGGCCCAGGGGGTGACGTTGCGGGCGTCGCTGGGGCGGTCGATGTTGAAGCCGAACTCGCCGCCGTCGGTGAGCCCGGCGGCGACGTAGATGCGCCGGTCCCGCCCGGCCGGCACGTAGACCGAGACGACCTCGCTGAGGCCGTTGCCGTCGACGTCGGCCAGCGTGATGGTGCGCAGGGTGCGGGCGCCCACGGCGTAGTCGCGCTCCGGCTGGGCCTCGAGCTGCTCACCGTCGGAGAGCAGGCTGGTGGAGAAGAAGCTGTAGATGTCGCCCTGCTGGACGGGGTAGATCGACACGGCGTCGCCCAGGCCGTCGGCGTCGATGTCGCCGGCGATCGGACCCTCCGGGGGCTCCGGGGCGGCGCTGGCCTGGTCGGTCGCCTCGGCCCCGCTCGCCCCGTCGCCGCTGTCGCCGCTGTCCCCGTCGGCGCCGGTGGCGGAGGAGGTCGACCCGTCGTCGGACCACGGCGTGGTGACCACGAGGGCGGTGCCGCCGGCGACGAGCACGGCGAGGGCGGCGACGCCGGCCAGCACGACCGGACGCCGGCCCCGGCCGGCCCCGCCCGACGAGGCGCCCCGCCCCGTCGCGCGGCGCCGGCCCGGGGTGGCGGCGGCGGCGGCCGCGGCGGCAGCGGCGGCGCTGGAGCCCGAGCCGGCGGAGCCGGAGGGGCCCGACGCCCCCGTGGGCGTGGCGGGAGCGGGCACGGGCACGGGGGTGATGCCGCTGCCGGGAGCGAGCGGGGTCGCCGCGGCGGCCAGGAGGTCCTGGCGCATGGCCTCGGCGTCGGGGTAGCGGTCGGCGGGGTCCTTGGCCATGCTGCGCGCCAGGATGGCGTTGGCCCACCGGGTGAAGTCGTCGCTGCCGGTGAGCTGGCGCACCGGGGAGGTCTGGTGGGCGATGGCGATCTCGACGTCGGAGCCGACGTAGGGGGCCGTGCCGGTGAGTGCCGCCCAGAAGAGGCAGCCCAGGGAGTAGAGGTCGGAGGCCGGGGTGGCCTCGCGGCCCTCGCCGCACTCGGGCGAGAGGTAGCTCCAGGTGCCGGCCACCGCGCCGGGGGCCGTCAGGTGGTCGGCCTCGTCGCCGGCGCGGGCGATGCCGAAGTCGCACAGGTAGACGTGGAGGTCGGCGGCGGTGGCGTCGCGCAGCAGCACGTTGCTGGGCTTGATGTCGCGGTGGACCACGCCGGCCCGGTGGGCGTCGGCGAGGGCGTCGGCGACCTGGGCGCACAGGGTCGCGGCCAGCTGCGGGGGCATGGGGCCGCGGGCGCGCAGCTGGCCGCCGAGGTCGCCGCCGGCGATGTACTGCGTCGCGATGTAGGGGCAGCCCTCGTGCTCGCCGTGGTCGTAGATCTCGATGACGTGGGGGGAGTCGAGCCGGGCCAGGAGGGTGGCCTCGCGGTCGAAGCGGCGCAGGAACTCCTCGGAGTCGCCCAGCTCGGCCGAGACGACCTTGAGGGCCACCTGGCGGTGCAGCGACAGGTCGGTGGCGCCGAGGACGACGCCCATGCCGCCCCGGCCGATCTCGTGGTCGATGCGGTAGCGGTCGAACTGATCACCGACGCGGGGGAGTGAGGCCATGGTGGGCGTCCTTCCCCCTCGCAGGCGACCTGAACCCCGCCGGGAGCACCCGGCTCACCGGGGTCGCTGCGGCGCGGGGCGCCGGCGGCGGCCACTACCCTGGTGCACCGTGACCGACCCCTCGCCCCAGGACCCGACCCACGCCCCGCCCCAGGCCGCGTCTCGCGACGGCGCCGACGGCGGGACCGGTCCCGCACCCCACGTGACCGGCACCGTGCCGACCGGTCCGCTGACCTGCCTGGTCGTGGGCCCCGGTGGTCGCGAGCACGCGCTGGCCCGGGCCCTGGCCCACGACGCGGGCGTCGCCGCGGTGCACGCCGCCCCGGGCAACCCCGGCATCGCCGCCGTCGCCACGCTGCACGACGTGGACGCGCTCGACGGCGAGGCCGTCGCCGACCTCGCGGTGTCGCTGGGCGCCGACCTGGTCGTCGTCGGGCCCGAGGCGCCGCTGGTGGCCGGGGTCGCCGACGCCGTCCGCGCCCGTGGCATCGCGGTCTTCGGCCCGACCCGGGCCGCCGCCGAGCTCGAGGGGTCGAAGGCCTTCGCCAAGGACGTCATGGCCGCGGCCGGGGTGCCCACCGCGGCCGCCCGGGTGTGCACCTCCGCGGTCGAGGTGCAGGCCGCCCTCGACGCCTACGGCCCGCCCTACGTCGTCAAGGACGACGGCCTGGCCGCCGGCAAGGGGGTCGTGGTGACCCTCGACCGCGACGAGGCCGTCGAGCACGCCGCACGCTGCGGACGCGTGGTGATCGAGGAGTTCCTCGACGGCCCGGAGGTCTCGCTCTTCGCGCTCACCGACGGCGCGACGGTCTACCCGCTCCAGCCGGCCCAGGACTTCAAGCGCATCGGCGACGGCGACGTCGGGCCCAACACCGGCGGCATGGGGGCCTACACCCCGCTGCCGTGGGCCCCCGACGACCTCGTCGAGGAGGTGCTGGCCACGGTGCTCCAGCCCACCGTCGACGAGATGGCCCGCCGCGGCACCCCCTTCGCCGGGCTGCTCTACGCCGGGCTCGCCCTCACCTCGCGCGGCACCCGCGTGGTCGAGTTCAACGCCCGCTTCGGCGACCCGGAGACCCAGCCGCTGATGGCGCTGCTCGACTCGCCGCTCTCGCCGCTGCTGGTCGGCGCGGCCACCGGCACCTTGGCCGACGTCGCCCCGCCGGCGTGGCGCCCGGGCGCGGCCGTCGGGGTCGTGATGGCCAGTCGCGGCTACCCGGAGACCTCGTCGTCGGGCGACGTGATCGTCGGGATCGACGCGGCCGAGGCCCTGCCCGACGTGCACGTCGTCCAGGCCGGCACGGCCCTGCGCGACGGCGACCTGGTGACCGCCGGCGGTCGGGTGCTCGCGGTCGTCGCCACCGGGGCCGACCTGGCCGCCGCCCGCCGGGCGGCCTACGACGGGGTCGCCTCCGTCGACTTCCCCGGCGCGCAGCACCGCACCGACATCGCCGCGGGTGCCGCGGCGGGAGGCGGCGCCTGAGGTAGCGCCTGAGGTAGCGCCTGGGGTGGCGCCCGGCCCGCGACCGAGGCGGCTCGCGGCGATCGGGGCGTGAGAGCCCTCGCCGCCTCGCCGCCGAGACCGCCGAGGCCGCCGCGGCGCCGCACGCCTGCTGCGTGCCGGGCGTCTGGCCCCTGACGCGGGTCCCGGCTGCCTCGGGTCCGGCTGCCCCCGGGTCCCCGAGCCACCTGCAGGTCCCGGGGTGCGCGGGTCTGCGGCAGGCGGGCGGAGGGCGCCGGGTCGCAAGCGCCCCGAGAGGCCTCGTCCGCGTGCTAGGGGGAGGGGCACGACCGTGCCCCTCCCCCTAGCACGCCGGCACCACCTCTCAGGGACTTCTTCCTGCTCGGGTCCCTCCGGTCGTCCCCGTGACCCTGTGACCTACCGCGCCCTCGCCCCGTCGTCCACAGGCCGCGCAGCGCGGCGTGCGGCGGGGGTCGCCGCCGTCGTAGCGTCCTGCCGTGTCCCACTCCGACGGCGGCTCCCCCGGGGACGCCCCCGGCGGCCCCGCGGGAGGCACCGAGGGCGACTCACCGGGTGCGTCCCAGCGGCGGGCCTGCCCGCTCATGACCGGGCGGGAGGCCACGGCGGCCCTGCGCCGGGCCGGGCTGCCCGAGCGCCAGGCCCGGGTGGTGCTCGCCTCGGGGCTCGCGGGGCGCCCCGACCGCGCCGGCTCGGCGCACCTCTTCGACGCCCACCGAGTGCTCGCCCTCGCGCGGCGGCGCGTGCCCACCGACGAGGAGCTGGCAGCGGCGTACCCGCTCGGGCTCTTCCTGGCCCGCCGCGTCGTGCCGGCCGACGCGTCCTGGGACGACCAGGTCGCGGGGCTGAGCCGGGAGTGGGCCATGTCGCCCTTCAGCGCGGTGATGCTCAAGGAGCGCGTGGGGCGCCAGGGCTTCCTCCCCCTGGTCGGCACCACCGGCGGCTTCGTGGCCGTCGCGGCCGAGATCCGCGCCGTCGTGCGGATCGGGAGCCGCACCAGCGACTTCCGGCTCGAGCCGCCCGGGCGGTGGGCGAACGACCTGCTCGAGACCCGCCTCCCCGCGGGCCCCGGCCCCTCCTGGGTCTTCCTCGGCACCGGGTGGTCGGCCAACCGGCTGGTCCGGCCGCCCCGCGCCGGGTGAGGGGCCGCGAGGAGGTCCGGCCCCGCCGTCGGGGAGCGGACGGGCGGCGCGACCGTGGGAGGATGAGGTACGTGACCGTGCCCAACGTCCTCGCCACCCGCTACGCCGCCGCCGACCTCGCCGAGATCTGGTCGCCCGAGCACAAGATCGTCCTCGAGCGGCGGCTGTGGATCGCTGTCCTCCGCGCCCAGCGCGACCTCGGGATCGCGGTGCCCGACGGCGTGGTCGAGGACTACGAGGCGGTCGTGGAGCAGGTCGACCTGGCCTCGATCGCCGCCCGCGAGCGGGTCACCCGCCACGACGTGAAGGCGCGCATCGAGGAGTTCTGCGCGCTGGCCGGCCACGAGCAGGTGCACAAGGGCATGACCTCGCGCGACCTGACCGAGAACGTCGAGCAGCTGCAGCTCAAGCAGTCGCTGGAGCTGCTGCGCGACCGGGCCGTGGCCACCGTCGCCCGTCTGGCCCGCCTGGCCGCCGAGCACCAGAGCACCGTGATGGCCGGCCGCTCGCACAACGTCGCCGCCCAGGCCACCACGCTGGGCAAGCGCTTCGCGACCGTCGCCGACGAGATGCTCATCGGCGTCGAGCGCGTCGAGGAGCTGCTCGCGCGCTACCCCCTGCGCGGCATCAAGGGCCCGATGGGCACCGCGCAGGACATGCTCGACCTGCTCGACGGCGACGCCACCAAGCTGGCCGCCCTGGAGCAGCGCGTGGCCGCCCACCTCGGCTTCGACCGGGTGCTGACCAGCGTCGGCCAGGTCTACCCCCGCTCGCTCGACTTCGACGTGCTCTCCGCCGTGGTGCAGCTGGTCGCCGGACCGTCCAACCTCGCCACGACGATCCGGCTGATGGCCGGCAACGAGATCGTCACCGAGGGCTTCAAGGAGGGCCAGGTCGGCTCCTCGGCCATGCCCCACAAGATGAACACCCGCTCCTGCGAGCGGGTCAACGGCCTCGCGGTGGTCACCCGCGGCTACCTCTCGATGGTCGGCGAGCTCGCCGGCGACCAGTGGAACGAGGGCGACGTCTCCTGCTCGGTGGTGCGCCGGGTGGCCCTGCCCGATGCCTTCTTCGCTGCCGACGGGCTCTTCCAGACCTTCCTCACCGTGCTCGACGAGTTCGGTGCGTTCCCCGCGGTGATCCAGCGCGAGCTCGACCGCTACCTGCCCTTCCTGGCCACCACGAAGGTCCTGATGAGCGCCGTGCGCAACGGCGTGGGCCGCGAGAGCGCCCACGAGGCGATCAAGGAGGCCGCGGTCGGGGTGGCCCTCGACATGCGCCGCGGCCAGGCCGACAACGACGTCTTCGCCCGCCTCGCCGCCGACGAGCGGCTCGGCCTGACCACCGAGCAGCTCGACGCGCTCGTGGCCGACCCGATCACCTTCACCGGCGCCGCGGTCGAGCAGGTCGAGCAGGTCTGCCGGCAGGTGGCCGCGCTGGTCGAGCGGCACCCGGCGGCGGCGGCGTACGCGCCCGGCGCCATCCTCTGACCGAGGCCCGCCTCGCCCCGGGCCCGACCGTGGGCAGGGCACGGCAGGGCCCCTGCCGTGCCGGTGCCAGCCTCAGGCGCGGGCCCGCTCCAGGCGCAGCGCGCGTACGGCGAGCAGCAGCGCGACGCCCAGCAGCAGCACGCCGGTGAGCAGCGCCGCGCGCAGGCCCGCGCCGGGGGAGAAGGACCCCGCGACCACCTGGTAGACGGTCATCAGCAGCGCCGCGCCGATCGAGGCGCCGATGCGCTGGCCGGTCTGCAGTGCCCCACCGGCCGCGCCACCCATGCGGGGCGGCACGTCGGCGAGGGTGAGGGTGATGTTGGGGGAGACGACCGCGCCGCCGCCGAGGCCGGCCAGCAGCAGGGCGGGCGCCGCGAGCAGGACCAGCGTGGTGCCCTCGCGGCCCGGCGCCACGAGGGCCACGGCGACGACGCCGACCATGGTGGTGACCAGGGCGGCCACGGTGATCCGTCGGCCGACCGTCGAGATCCAGCGGCCCACCAGCGGGGCGCTGGTGGCCGAGCCGAGCGCGAAGGGCACCAGCAGCAGACCGGCCATCAGGGGGGTCCAGCCCAGGCCCTCCTGGAGGTGGACCGAGAGCACGAGCAGGAGCCCGGTGAAGCCGGTGAAGTACAGCGTGCCGACGCTGAGGCCGCTGGCGTAGCCCGGCAGGCGGCGCAGCAGCGCGACGTCGAGCAGCGGCGGGTGCCCGCGGCCCACGGTGCGGCGCTCCCAGCGCACGAAGCCCCACGCGAAGAGGGGCACGCCGAGCAGGAGCAGCAGCGGCAGGCGCGCGCCGCTCTCGACGCTCACGACGGGGTAGAGCAGGCACAGCACCGTGGCGCCGAGCAGCAGCGCGCCGGGCACGTCGATGCGTGGGTCGTCGTCGTCCTCGCGGCGGACGCGCTTGGGCACCATCCGCACCACCGCGATCGCCGCGACGACGCCGATCGGCACGTTGATGAGGAAGAGCCAGCGCCAGCCGTCCTCCTCACCGGCGAGCGCGATGATCGCCCCGCCGATGACCGGGCCGGCCGCGGAGGCCGAGGAGACGGTGAACCCGAACAGCCCGAAGGCACGGCCGCGCTCGGGACCGCGGAAGAGCTGCTGGATCAGCCCGGAGTTCTGCGGGGTGAGCAGGCCGGCGGTGGCGCCCTGGAGGAGCCGCGCCGCGACCACGGTCTCCGCCGTCGGCGCGAGCCCCACCGCGGCGCTGGAGAGCACGAAGCCGGTGAGCCCGATCAGCATCAGCCGGCGACGGCCGTAGGCGTCGCCGAGGCGGCCGCCGGCCACGAGCACGAGGCCGAAGGTGAGCGCGTAGCCGGACACGACCCACTGGATGGTGCCGGCCGAGGTGTCGAGGCCGGCCTGCATCGAGGGCACGGCGACGTTGACGATGGAGACGTCGAGCAGCGACATGAAGCCGACCACCAGCGACACCCCGAGGATGCGCCAGCGGCGCGGGTCGGGCTCCCACTGCTCCTCGTCGTCGTGGTGGGAGGGGTGGTCCTCGCCGGTCGACGACCTCGGGACCACGCGCTCGCTCACACCGGCCAGCCTCCCCGACCGCCCAAGACCCGGAGGGGTGGGCCGCCCCGGCAGTGTGCGGCGGCGTGCGGCGGCGGGCGGCGGCGCCAGCAGATTTGCGGTGGGGCCCGGGCGGCTCGACGCTTGTCGCATGGGCTCACCGGTGACCGTCTCCATCACCCGTCACGTCGACCCCGGGCGCGAGGCCGAGATGGCCAGCTGGCTCCAGGCCGGCACGGCGCTGGCCCAGCGCTTCCCCGGCTTCCTGGGCGCCGGGTGGGTGCGCCCCGAGCGCGACTCGGAGACCTGGCACATGCTCTACCGCTTCGCCGACGCCGAGGCGCTGGCCCACTGGGAGACCTCCCACGAGCGGCAGTGGTGGCGCGACTCCTCGGCCGGGCTCGGGGTGACCGAGTCCCGCGTCGAGCGGCGTACGGGCATCGAGGGGTGGTTCGACGACCCCACCAGCCGCGACGTGCGCGACCTGCGGGTGACCCCGCCGGCGCCGCCGCGGTGGAAGCAGGCCTCGGTGATCTTCATGGTGTTCTACCCGCTCAGCGTGCTGGCCAACTGGGTCGCGGGCCACGTGGTGGCCGACCTCGTGCTCCCGCTGCGCGTGCTGGCCACCGTGCTGGTGATGACGCCGATCATGACCTACCTCGCCCTGCCCTGGATGACCCGGCGGATGGAGTGGTGGCTCCACGGCCGCCCCGCGCCCTGGCGCAGCACGACGCTCCAGCGCCGGTGAGCGGCAGCGCGCCCGCCGTCACGCCCGGCAGGTGCTGACCGCGGGCCAGGACGGCACCCCACGAGGGGTGGTCCGCGGCGACCGCGCGGCTCCTAGGGTCGGGGGCGTGCCCGACGCGACCCCCTTCGAGCCGCGCGTCGACGACCGCGGCCTCCAGCTGACCTGGCTCGACGCCGACGACGAGCCCCGGGAGGCACCGGAGGCCACGGTCGCCGCGCTGCGCGAGGTCATCGGCACCCCGCCCGACGACCTGGCCGCCCGCGGGCCGCTGGTCTCCCGGCCCGGGCGCGACCTCGGCCTGGGGGCCGTGCGGGTCGTCTGCGAGGACGGGAGCCGGCACGACGTCGACGGCCCGCTGCCCGCCGACTTCCCGCTCGGCTACCACCGCCTCACCACCGCCGAGGGCGTCGAGCGCCGGCTGGTGGTCTCGCCCGGTCGCTGCTGGACCCCCGAGCAGCCCACCTGGGGCTGGGCGGTGCAGCTCTACGCCACGCGCTCGCGCGCCGGCTGGGGCATCGGCGACCTGGGTGACCTCGCCGCACTGCGCCGCTGGACCGAGCGCCTGGGCGGCGGGCTGCTCGTGGTCAACCCGCTGCACGCCGTGGGCCCGTCGCTGCCGCAGGAGGCCAGCCCCTACCTGCCGGCCACCCGCCGCTTCCGCAACCCGCTCTACCTGCGCGTCGAGGACGTGCCGGGCTGGGACGACGCGCTGCTGGCCGAGCTCGACCTGGCCGAGGACCTCGCCGCGGCCCGCGCCACCGACCTGGTCGACCGGGACCGCGTGTGGCCGCTCAAGGCCCGCGCCCTGCGCGCCGTGCTCGACCGCAGCGGCCCGGGCGAGCGACCCGAGGGGGCCGGGGACGACTTCGCCGCGTGGCGCCGGGCGGAGGGCGAGGGGCTCGAGCGCTTCGCGCTGTGGAGCGTGGTCGCCGGTGACCACGGCGCCGACTGGCACGCCTGGCCCGAGGCCCTGCGCGACCCCGACGGCCCGGCCGTCGCCGACCTGGCCCGCGAGCGCGCCGACGACGTCACCTTCCACGCCTGGCTGCAGTGGCTGCTCGACGCCCAGCTGCGCGCCGCCTCCGGCGACCTCACCGTCGTGCAGGACCTGCCGATCGGCGTCTCCGGCGGGGGGTCCGACGCCTGGTCGTGGCAGGGCGTGCTCGCCGACGGCGTCACCGTCGGCGCTCCGCCCGACGCGCTCAACTCCAGCGGCCAGGACTGGGGCTCCCCGCCGCTGGTGCCCTGGCGCCTGCAGGAGGCCGACTACGAGCCCTTCGTCCAGGCCGTGCGCGCCACGCTCGCCGGCGCCGGCGGGCTGCGCGTCGACCACGTGATGGGCCTCTTCCGGCTGTGGTGGATCCCCGAGGGCGCCGAGCCCACGCAGGGCGCCTACGTGCGCTACCCCAGCGACGACCTGCTCGACATCGTGGCGCTGGAGTCCCACCGCGCCCGCGCCGTCGTGGTCGGCGAGGACCTCGGCACCGTCGAGCCGGGGGTCCGCGAGGCGCTGGCCGAGCGCGACGTGCTCACCTACCGCGTGCTGTGGTTCGAGGACGAGGAGCCGGCGACCTGGCCCGCCAGCGCCCTCGCCACCGTCACCACCCACGACCTGCCCACCGTGGCCGGGCTGTGGACCGGCAGCGACGTCGAGGACCAGCTGGCCAGCAGCGACATGGACCCCGCCGCCGTGCGCGCGGGCCGCGAGGAGCTGCGCGAGCGGCTGCTGCGCCACGACGCGCTCGCGCCCGACGACGGGCCCGACCGGGCCGTCGCCGCGGCCTACGAGAGGCTCGCCCAGGCGCCCTGCCACATGCTGTCGCTCTCGCTGGAGGACGCCCTGGGCGAGGAGCGCCGGCCCAACGTGCCGGGCACCACCGAGCGACCCAACTGGTGCCTCCCGCTGCCCCTGGCCGTCGAGGACCTCGTGGCCGGCCCCGCCGACCACCTCGCCCAGCGGGTGGCCGGCCGGGTGGCCGAGCGTGCGGCCGACGGGGGAGCCGGTCGGGGATAACCCTTGACCTGCGCCTGGGGCGTTGTCCCCGCGGCACGACCTCGCGCAGGCTCGGGGCATGACCTCCTCGACCACCGCCCTCCCCGCACGCCCCCGTCGTACGCCGCGCCGCGCCGCGACCGCCGCGGCGGCCGCGCTGGCCGGCCTCGTCGGGTCGCTCGCCCTGGCCGCGCCCGCCTCGGCGGTGACCCAGGCGAGCGCGGAGACGCAGTTCCGCGCCGCCGGCATCACCTGGACCTCCTCGGGCGGCTGCACCGACCGCACCGTGTCGACCTGCACCTCCTTCGACGGCCTGCGCCAGACCAGCGTCGACGGTGCGATCACCCTGAAGCGGGCCAGCGGCTGCGCGCTGACCATCACCGGTGGCACCGAGACCGGTCACGCCGGCGGCACCTACAGCCACAGCGCGGGCTACAAGCTCGACTTCTCCCGCACCTCCTGCCTCACCTCGTGGGTGCAGCGCACCTACACCTACGTCGGCCAGCGCAGCGACGGCGCCGCGCTCTACCGCGCCGCCTCGGGCAACGAGTACGCCGACGAGGGCAACCACTGGGACGTCACCTACTACACCTGCGGCTGCTGAGCGCCCACCGCCGGGCGGGGCGCCGCCCTCTAGGCTGAGCCCGTGAGCGCCGCCGACCTCAACATCCCCACCGCACCCCCGATCGCGGGTGCGCGCCCGCTGCACTCGGGCAAGGTGCGCGACCTCTACGAGATCGAGGAGGGCGAGCACGCCGGTCAGCTGCTCATGGTGGCCAGCGACCGGATCTCGATCTTCGACTTCGTGCTCGACTCGACCATCCCCGACAAGGGCGAGATCCTCACCCGGATGTCGCTGTGGTGGTTCGACCAGCTCGCCGACCTCGTGCCCCACCACGTGCTGTCCACCGACGTGCCGGCGGCCGTCGCGGGGCGCGCTGTGGTCTGCGAACGGCTGGCGATGTGGCCGGTCGAGTGCGTCGCGCGGGGCTACCTCACCGGCTCCGGCCTGGTCGACTACGCCGCCAGCGGCGAGGTCTGCGGGGTCGCGCTCCCGGCCGGCCTGGTCGACGGCAGCCGGCTCCCGGAGCCGATCTTCACCCCGGCCACCAAGGCCGAGCTGGGCGAGCACGACGAGAACGTCTCCTATGCCGCCGTCGCGGCCACCATCGGCGACACGGCCGCGGAGGAGCTGCGCGACCTCACCCTGGCCGTCTACGCCCGCGCCGAGGCGCTGGCCCGCGAGCGGGGCATCGTGCTGGCCGACACCAAGCTGGAGTTCGGCGCCCGCGCCGACGGCACGACCGTGCTGGGCGACGAGGTGCTCACCCCCGACTCCTCCCGCTTCTGGCCCGCCGACGCCTGGCGGCCCGGCCGCACCCAGCCGTCGTACGACAAGCAGATCGTGCGCAACTGGGCCCTGTCGCCGGAGTCGGGCTGGGACCGCGCCTCCGGCGAGGCGCCGCCCCCGCTGCCCGCCGAAGTCGTCGAGCGCACGCGGGCGCGCTACGTCGAGGCCTACGAGCTGCTCACGGGCGAGAGGTTCTGAGATGACCGCGAGGACCTTCGGCGGCACCGTCGACGTCGCCGCCCCCCGCGAGGTCGTCTTCGACTACCTCGTCGACCCCCACCACCGCGCGGAGTGGCAGTCGAGCCTGCGCCGCGTCGACGACGTCGACGGCGAGCCCCGCGTGGGCCAGACCTGGACCGACGTCACGGTGCCGGGCCTGCGGCCCGCGATGCGCACCACCGAGCTGGCGCGGCCCGAGCGGTGGAGCGAGTCGGGCACCTGGCGCTTCGTGCGCGCCGACCTCACCCTCGAGCTCACCGCCCCGACGCCGCAGACCTGCGTGGTGGCGTACCGCTTCCGCATCCACGCCCTCGGCCCCCTCGGGCTGGCCGCCACGCTGGCCTCCGTGCCCGCCGTCGGGGCCGACCTGCGCCGAGCCGCGGACATCCTGTCGCGGCGTTCGTGACCCACCAGTAGGTTGGCCCCCACCACACGACGTGACGGAGGCCATACGTGTTCAACCTGTCCAGCCTGCTCGAGACCAGCGCCGAGAAGTACGGCGATCGCGACGCGATCATCTTCGGCGACACCCGGCTCACCTACGCCCAGGTCGACGGCGCGGCCAACCAGGTGGCGAACCTGCTGGTCTCCCGCGGCATCCAGCCCGGCGACAAGGTCGCCCTGAGCTGCCCGAACCTGCCCTACTTCACGATCGTCTACTACGGCATCCTCAAGGCCGGCGGCACCGTCGTGCCGCTCAACGTGCTGCTCAAGGCGCGCGAGGTGGCCTATCACCTCGGCGACTCCGAGGCCAAGGCCTACTTCTGCTTCCAGGGCACCCCCGAGCTGGCCATCGGCAAGGAGGGCCACGCGGGCTTCGAGCAGGCCGAGGGCTGTGAGCAGTTCTTCATGATCACCGCCGACCCGGCGGCCGAGTCGCCGATCGAGGGCACCGAGACCATGGGCCGCGCGATGTCGCAGCAGCCGCCGACCTTCGAGTCGGTGGCCACCGACGAGGACGACACCGCGGTCATCCTCTACACCTCGGGCACCACCGGTCAGCCCAAGGGTGCGGAGCTGCGCCACCGCAACATGCGCGACAACGCCCTCGCCGGCGTCGACCTCTTCGGTGCCGACGCCGACAAGCCCGACACCTACCTGTGCGTGCTGCCGCTCTTCCACTCCTTCGGCCAGACCGTGATCCAGAACGGCGCCTTCGCCTTCGGTGGCACGGTCGTGATGCTCCCGCGCTTCGAGGCCAAGGCCGCGCTCGACCTGATGCTCAAGGAGGAGGTCACCTTCTTCGCCGGCGTGCCGACGATGTACTGGGGCCTGCTGGGCGCCGTCGAGGAGGGCGTCGACATCTCCTCGATCGCCCAGAACCTCCGCGTCGCCGCGGCCGGCGGCTCCGCGCTGCCGGTGGAGGTGCACAAGAAGTTCGAGAAGAAGTTCGGCGTCACGATCCTCGAGGGCTACGGCCTCTCCGAGACCTCGCCGGTCGCGTCCTTCAGCAAGTACGGCGAGCCGGTGCGCGTCGGCTCCATCGGACTGCCCATCCCCGGTGTGGAGATGAAGCTGCTCAAGCCCGAGAGCTGGGAGGAGATCGACGACGACCCCGAGGCCGTCGGCGAGATCGCCATCAAGGGCCACAACATCATGAAGGGCTACTACAACCGCCCCGACGCCACCGACGAGGTGCTCCAGGACGACTGGTTCCGCTCCGGCGACCTGGGCCGGCGCGACGAGGACGGCTGGTACTACATCGTCGACCGCTCCAAGGACATGATCATCCGCGGTGGCTTCAACGTGTACCCCCGCGAGATCGAGGAGGTGCTGATGACCCACGAGGACGTCTCGCTGGCCGCGGTCATCGGTGTGCCCCACGAGAGCCACGGCGAGGAGATCAAGGCCTACGTCATCCTCAACGACGGCGCCACCACCACCTCCGAGGAGCTGGTGGCCTGGGGCAAGGAGCAGATGGCGGGCTACAAGTATCCCCGCCAAGTCGAGATCGTCGGCGACCTGCCGATGACCGCGACCGGCAAGATCCTCAAGCGGGAGCTGTCCTGACCGCTCGCCAGGCCCTCGGGCTCGCGCTCGCGGTGCTCATGGTCGCCGCCGGGGCGGTCTGGACCCTCCAGGGTCTGGGCCACCTCGGCGGCAGCGCCATGTCGGGGGAGGACACCTGGGCGATCGTGGGCCCGATCCTCGCCGGCTTCGGGGTCGCCCTGGCCATCGTGGTGCTCCAGAAGCGCCACTGACCCCGGGCGACCGACCCCGGGAGGGGCGGGCCTCAGGCGAACGGGTCGGGCAGGCTCCCGGGCAGCCCGGCCAGCAGCTCGCGGGCCTGGGCGGCCACCCGGTGCTCCACCAGCACCTCGTAGCGGGTGGCGACCACCTGGGTGACCGAGGAGAAGTCGCGGCGACCCCGGGTGGCGGCGTAGCCGACCAGGGCCCAGATCACGCCGAAGAGCGCCCCGACCAGCGCGGTGGAGAGCAGGGTGGTCAGCAGCGGCTCCTCGGAGAAGATGCTGAAGAGCAGCCCGACGAAGACGCCGAGCCACAGCCCCGACAGCACGCCGCCCGCCGCGACCCGGCCGGTGGTGAGACGCCCGGTGACGCGCTCGATGCGCTTGAGGTCGGTGCCGACGATCAGCACCTGCTCGACCGGGAACTTCTGGTCCGACAGGTAGTCGACGGTGCGCTGCGCGGCGGCGTAGTCGTCGTAGACGGCCAGCGACTGCGGGAACTCCAGGCGGAGCGGGGACGTGGGGTCGACGCGGCGGCCGGCGGGGGAGTTCATGCTCATGGGTCGATCATGTGCCCCCGGGGCCGCCGAGCACAGGGCCGGAGGGGTGAGAGCTGCCTCCTGGGTCCAGTTCTCAGCCGATCCACAGCCCGGTGTCAGGCCCCGGCCGGGACCGGCCGGGATCCTCGGAGGTCATGGAGCCACCTCACCCCGCCGACGACCCGACCCACGACCGGCCCCTCGACTCCGGGGCCACCGGGCCGCGGCCCCCGGTGCGGCCGCGGCGGCGGCGTACGGTGCTCGCGACGGCGTCGCTGACCGCCTCGGCCACCGTCATCGCGGTCAACCTGGCGCTCGCGGGCCCGGCCTCCGCCGACGGGGCGCAGGTGGTCGGCAGCCCCTGGGGCGATGCCCGGGTCGTGGACGTCACGCCCACCGACGAGCCGGACGCCGACCCGCGCCCGTAGGATCGACCCATGCCTCGAGTCGTCGTCGACGTCATGCCCAAGCCCGAGATCCTCGACCCGCAGGGCAAGGCCGTCCAGGGCGCGCTGCCCCGGCTCGGCTTCAGCGGCGTCCTCGACGTCCGCCAGGGCAAGCGCTTCGAGCTGGAGGTGGCCGAGGTGAGCGACGCCGTGCTCGCCGACGTGCACCGCATGGCCGAGACGCTGCTGTCCAACCCGGTGATCGAGAGCTTCACCGTGCGTGTCGAGGACGGCCAGCCCGCATGAGGGTCGGCGTCGTCACCTTCCCGGGCTCCCTCGACGACGTCGACGCGCAGCGCGCGGTGCGCATCGGCGGCCACGAGGCCGTCGCGCTGTGGCACGGCGACCACGACCTGCGCGGCGTGGACGCCGTCGTGCTCCCCGGCGGCTTCTCCTACGGCGACTACCTGCGCTGCGGTGCGATCTCGCGCTTCTCGCCGGTGATGACCGAGGTGATCGCGGCCGCCGAGCGCGGCATGCCGGTGCTCGGCATCTGCAACGGCTTCCAGATCCTCTGCGAGTCGCACCTGCTGCCCGGCGCGCTCATCCGCAACGACCACCGCACGTTCGTGTGCCGCGACCAGCGGCTGCGCGTCGAGAACGCCTCCACCGCCTGGACGTCGGCCTACGACGAGGGCGCCGAGATCACCATCGCGCTGAAGAACGGCGAGGGCGGCTACGTCGCCGACGCCGCCACGCTCGACCGCCTCGAGGGCGAGGGCCTCGTGGTCGCGCGCTACCTCGAGCACAACCCCAACGGCTCGATGCGCGACATCGCCGGGGTCACCAACGAGCGCGGCAACGTCGTCGGCCTCATGCCCCACCCCGAGCACTCGGTGGAGGCCCTCACCGGCACCGGCACCGACGGCCTGGGCTTCTTCACCTCGCTGGCCGCGCTCGCGGGGGCGACCTTCGCGTGAGCCCGCTGCGCCTCTTCCGCACCGTCGCCGTCGCCGAGGCGATCACCTGGGCGCTGCTGCTCAGCGGCATGTTCCTCAAGTACGTCACCGAGACCACTGAGCTCGGCGTGCGCATCGGTGGCATGCTCCACGGCATCGTGTTCATCGCCTACTGCCTGACCGCGGTGGTCGTCGGTGTCGACCAACGCTGGACGACCAAGCGGCTGCTGCTGGGCCTGCTGGCCTCGATCCCGCCGTTCTTCACGGTGTGGTTCGACCGCTCCGCCGAGCGCCGCGGCGAGCTCGGCGCCTCCTGGCGCCTGGTCTCCGCGACCCCGGCCGGCCACGAGCGCCCCGTCGCGTGGCTGCTGCGCAACCCGCTGCGCGGGCTCGTCGCCGGCCTCGCGGCCGTCGTCGTCCTCACCGGCGTCGCCCTCGTCGCCGGCCCGCCGGTCGGCTGACCGCGCGGGTTTCGCCGGTCGGCTGGCGAAACCCGCCAGCGGCGTACCCCGCCCGGAGCCCGGGACCTGTCGGCCCCACCCGCCCCAGCAGTCACACCGGTCGGCCCGGACCCGCACCTGTCGGCCGACGCGTGGGCCGACAGGTGCGGGTGTCACCAGCCGGCTGGTGAAACCCGCAGCCTCAGCCGCGCGCCCCCGCGGCCAGCTTGCGCCAGGTGGCGACGTTGACGACGCCGGAGGCCTGCTGGCCGGTGCGCTGCTGCCAGGCCTTGACGGCCCGCTCGGTGGGGGCGGCGAAGACGCCGGTGACGACGACGCGGGTGTCGGGGCTGGCGGCGTTGAGGGCGCGCTGCACCCGGCGTACGGCGGGGCCGGCGGAGCCGGTCTTGAGCACCGGGCGCGAGCCGGCGGCGTGGAGCGTCATCCAGCTGTCGCGGTACCAGTTGCCGGTGACCTTGGCGCCGGTGCGGCCCTGCCAGGTGCGCACCGCGGCGGTGAGCTTGTCGTTGTAGACGCCGTTGAGCCTGCCGGGGTAGACGCCGGCCTCCTTGAGCAGGCACTGCAGGGCGGTGACCTGGGTGGCGGGGGAGGTGGTGGTCCGACCGTTCTTGGTGACCGGCGCCTGGAGCGGCACGTAGTCGGGCCAGTTCACCCGCACGCCGTCGCAGTGCTCCTCGGGCGCGGCGGTCGAGCCCTTGCCGAGGTCGAGCCAGTTGCTGTCGATGTTGATCCGGGCGCCGCCCCAGACCTCGTCGTGACCGCCGCGGTACTGCTTGACCCGCCCGCCGGGGCGCCAGCCGTCCTCGCGGATGTAGCTGGTGGAGGTGTCGGCCACCCCGTCCCAGCGGGCGATCCAGATCCGGTCGGGCAGCGTGAAGCGGTCGGGGCGGTTGATCCGGGCCTTGTCGAGGTCGGCGATGCCGGAGCCGGCCGAGGAGTAGACGCCCGAGACGTAGCCCAGGGCGTGCAGGCGCTGGGTCCACCCCGAGAGGAAGGACAGCGCCGACTCGCGGCAGTGGGTGTCGGCGGAGTTGTAGCCCTCGAGGTCGTACCAGAGCGTGGAGCCGGCGCCGATGCCGAGCGCGGCGGCGTCGGCGACGCTGGAGGTGGCCTCCTGCCGGCCCATCTTGAGCGCGGGCACGTAGGTGCCCTGGGTGCCGGGGGAGGGGTTGATCGTCCGGTCGTCGGAGTAGCGCGGGAAGCGCGGCTGGCACGAGGCCTGCGGCCCGAGCGTGATGGGCAGCAGCCGCCAGCCCTTGCGCACCTGGGTGGAGATCCAGGCCGGCGTCAGGTTCGGCTGGCTGCGGCAGGCGCGGGAGTCACCGGAGATGTAGATGCCGACCGCCGAGAACGGCGAGGTGCGCCACCAGGTGTTCATGGTCTCCTGCGTCGGCGCCAGGCACTGGTCGAAGCCGTAGCCGGTGAAGTCGCCGGGCACGACGACCTCGCCCTCGCGGCGGGCCGCGGCGGCCGTGGTCGAGGAGGTCAGGCCCGCCGCGTCAGCGCGCTCGGCGCCCGGGCCGGTGCTCCCGGCGACCCCGGTGACGGCGGCCAGGGCACCCAGGGCGAGCACGCCGGTGAGGGCGCTCGAGACCAGGGTGCGGCGCCGGCGCGCGGGTCGGCCGGCAGCGGTGGTCGAGGCGGGTGACAGCGGGGCGGGGCGGGTCATGGCGGTGCTCCAGGGCTGGGGGAAGGACAGCTCGTCGTACGACCCAGCGGGCTGGATCCGGGTCACCTTAACCACACGAGTCACACCCGTAACAGCGGTTCGCGTGAACTACAGCGCTGTAGTTCGGGTCGACGTTTCCGCAGGTCACAGGCCTGTACGCCGCCCCGCGCGCACCCTCCGCGGGGTGCGCTCCGCCCGCCGGTCCCGGCCCCGCCGCGGCCCCGCGCGGGACTCCGGGTCTCGGCCCCGCCCTCGGCGACCCGGGCCCGTCCGGGCGCCGGTAGATTGACGCCCGTGCCAGAGACCCACAGCAGCCTCGACACCGTCGCCGTCGCCAGCGGGGACCCCTCCCGCGAGCAACCGTGGTCCGACCTCGGCCTCAAGGCCGACGAGTACGCCCGGATCCGCGAGATCCTCGGGCGCCGGCCGACCTCCAGCGAGCTGGCGATGTACAGCGTGATGTGGAGCGAGCACTGCTCCTACAAGTCCTCCAAGGTGCACCTCAAGCAGTTCTCCGAGATCCCGCAGGAGACCCCGGTCGGCGCGATGCTCGCCGGGATCGGCGAGAACGCCGGCGTCATCGACATCGGCCAGGGCTACGCCGTGACCTTCAAGGTCGAGTCGCACAACCACCCGTCCTACGTCGAGCCCTACCAGGGCGCGGCCACCGGCGTCGGCGGCATCGTGCGCGACATCCTCGCCATGGGCGCCCGCCCGGTCGCGGTGATGGACCCGCTGCGCTTCGGCCCCCTCGACGCCCCCGACACCCAGCGCGTGCTGCCCGGGATCGTGGCCGGCGTCGGCGGCTACGGCAACTGCCTGGGGCTGCCCAACATCGGCGGCGAGGTCGTCTTCGACGAGAGCTACCTCGGCAACCCGCTCGTCAACGCCCTCTCCGTCGGCGTGCTGCGCCACGAGGACCTCCACCTGGCCAAGGCCAGCGGCGTCGGCAACCAGGTGATCCTCTACGGCGCGCGCACCGGCGGCGACGGGATCGGCGGCGTCTCGGTGCTCGCCAGCGAGACCTTCGACGCCGACGGGCCCGCCAAGCGGCCCAGCGTGCAGGTCGGCGACCCCTTCATGGAGAAGCTGCTCATCGAGTGCACCCTGGAGATCTTCGCCGCGGGCCTGGTCGCCGGCATCCAGGACCTCGGCGGCGCCGGGCTCTCCTGCGCGACCTCCGAGCTGGCCTCGGCCGGCGACGGCGGCATGCACGTCGAGCTCGACCGGGTGCCGCTGCGCGACTCGACCCTGGCTCCCGAGGAGATCCTCATGAGCGAGAGCCAGGAGCGCATGATGGCCGTCGTCGAGCCTGACGACGTCGCCGCCTTCCTGGCCGTGTGCGCCAAGTGGGACGTCGAGGCCGTCGTCGTGGGCGAGGTCACCGACACCGGCCGGCTCCAGATCGACTGGCACGGCCAGCGCGTCGTCGACGTGCCGCCGCGCTCGGTGGCCCACGACGGTCCGACCTACCAGCGTCCCTACGCCCGCCCGGCGTGGCAGGACGCCCTCCAGGCCGACGGCGCCGAGTCCCTCCCGCGCCCCTCGGGCGGTGCGGAGCTGCACGACACGCTGCTGCGGCTCGTGGCCAGCCCCAACCTCTGCGACAAGTCCTGGGTCACCGACCAGTACGACCGGTACGTGCGCGGCAACACCGTGCTCGCCCAGCCGTCGGACTCCGGGATGATCCGCGTCGACGAGTCGACCAACCTCGGTGTCGCGGTCTCCACCGACTGCAACGGCCGCTTCGCCAAGCTCGACCCCTACACCGGCGCCCGCCTCGCGCTGGCGGAGTCCTACCGCAACGTCGCCACGGGTGGCGCCGTGCCGCTGGCCATCTCCGACTGCCTCAACTTCGGCTCGCCCGAGGACCCCGACGTGATGTGGCAGTTCGCGGAGGCCTGTCGCGGGCTCAAGGACGGCTGCCTCGAGCTGGGCATCCCCGTCACCGGCGGCAACGTCAGCCTCTACAACCAGACCGGCGAGACCGCGATCCTCCCCACGCCCGTCGTCGCCGTGCTCGGCGTGGTCGAGGACGTCACCGCCCGCACCCCCAGCGGCTTCGCCGGCGCGGGTGAGCGGATCGTGCTCCTCGGCGAGACCCGCGAGGAGCTCTCGGGCTCGGAGTGGGCCCACGTCGTGCACGGACACCTCGGCGGGCTGCCGCCGCGGGTTGACCTCGGCGCGGAGAAGGCGCTGGCCGAGCTGCTCCACGAGGCCTCCGGCCAGCGCGCCGGGCTGCTCACCTCCGCCCACGACCTCTCCGATGGCGGTCTCGCCCAGGCCCTCGTCGAGGCCGGGCTGCGCCACATGGTCGGCGCCCGCGTCGACCTCGCCGGTGTGGCGGGCGGCGACGCCTTCGTCGCCCTCTTCGCCGAGTCCGCCGGCCGCGCGCTGGTCACGGTCGCCGAGGGCGACCTGGAGCGGCTGGGCGCCCTGGCCGAGCGCCACGGCGTGCCGCTGACCGACCTCGGCACGACCGGCGGCGACACCCTCGTCGTCGAGGGCCACCTCGAGGCGCCGCTGCTCGAGCTGCGCAGCGCCTGGATGGCCACCCTGCCCGCCGCCATGGCCGGCCCGGTCACCGAGGCCTCGCTCGCCTAGGCCCCAGCACGTCAGCACCCCAGCACCCCAGCACGTCCGGCATCGACGTCGAGCGGACCCGCCCGCGGCCGATGAGTCCGGGCCGCCGGGCGGGTCAGCCCGTCCGTACGCACCCCCGAACCAGACCCAGGAGGCCCCCGTGGCCCGCATCGTCGCCACCTTCTTCATCTCCCTCGACGGCGTCGTCGAGCGCCCCGACCAGTGGCACTTCCCCTACTTCACCGAGCAGATGGGCGAGGTGATCGGCGCCGGGATGCAGACGCGCGGGGCCTACCTCATGGGCCGGCGGCTCTACGACGAGTGGGCCGCGCACTGGACCGCCCACCCCGACGACGACGAGTTCGGGCCCTTCATCACCCCCCTCCGCAAGTACGTCCTCTCCTCCCGCCCGCTCGACACCGACTGGGAGAACAGCCACCTCGTCACCGGCGACGACGCCGAGGTCGCGGCCCAGGTCGCCCGGATCAAGGAGGAGACCGAGGGCGACATCGGCATGTCGGGCTGCGCCACCACCGTGCGCTGGCTGCTGGCCCACGGCCTGCTCGACGAGCTCGAGCTCCTCGTGCACCCCCTCGCCGTCGGCACCGGGCAGCGGCTCTTCGAGGACACCGGCCAGGTGCCGCTGGAGCTGATCGGCTCCACCGTGCTCGACTCCGGCGTGCTCCACCTGCGCTACGCCCCCGCCCCCGCCCCTGCCGGGAGCTGAGCCCGCGCCCGGGTCGGCGATGATGGGGTCGTGCCCGACGACCTGCCGCTGACGAGGACCCTGGTGATCCCGGGCTCCGAGCTGGCCGAGCGCTTCTCGCGCTCCTCGGGACCCGGCGGCCAGGGCGTCAACACCGCCGACAGCCGCGTCGAGCTCAGCTACGACGTCGCCGCCTCCTCGCTGCCCGCCGCCACCCGGGCCCGGGTGCTGGCGGCGCTGGCCGGCCGGCTCGTCGACGGCGTGCTCACCGTGGCCGCCAGCGAGCACCGCACCCAGCTGGCCAACCGGCGCGCGGCGCGCGAGCGGCTCGCCGACCTCGTGCGCCGGGCCGCCGCGCCACCCCCGCCGCCGCGCCGGGCCACGCGCCCCACCCGCGGGTCGAAGGAGCGCCGGCTCTCGGCCAAGAAGCGCCGCGGCGACGTCAAGCGGGGGCGCGGCGGCGGCTGGGACTGACCAGCCCTCCGCCCGAGCCGCCCGCGGCGCGGCTCCGAACACCCCCCGTGCCCTCCCGCTCCCCGCGCCACCCCTCCGCCCCCACCCCGGCCGGCCGGGGCGGCCCGCTGCGGCGGCGTACGCTCCTGTCGCTGCCCGCGCTCGGCGCGCTCGGGCTGGCCGCGACCGCGTGCGCCGACCAGGAGGAGGGCTTGGACCCCGTGGACCCGCAGGCGAGCAGGCCGGCCCAGGGCCGGACGGCGTACGGCGAGGGGCCGAGCCAGTTCGGCGACCTCTACCTGCCCGAGGGTGCGCCCCGCGGGGTCGTCGTGGTGCTCCACGGCGGCTTCTGGCGCGCGGAGTACGGCCTCGACCTCGGCCAGCCGCTCGCGGAGAGCCTGGCCGAGCAGGGCTGGGCGGCCTGGAACCTGGAGTACCGCCGCGTCGGCACCGGGGCGGCCGGGGGCGGGGGCGTGCCGGAGACCCTCGACGACGTCGCCGCCGGCATCGACGCGCTGCGCGACCTCGGCCTCGACCTCACCACGGTGGTCGCGCTGGGCCACTCCGCCGGCGGCCACCTCGCGACCTGGGCGGCCTCCCGCGGGCGCTTCGCGTCGTGGGCCGGCGGCGTCGAGGTGACCCACGTGGTCTCGCAGGCGGGCGTCGTCGACCTCGGCGGCGCCGCGCGGCAGGACCTCGGCGGGGGAGCGGTGCAGGCCTTCCTCGGTCACGACTACGGCCCCGACGACGCCCCCGTCGACCCGCTCGCGCAGGTGCCGCTCGACGTGCCGGTCTGGTGCGTGCACGGCTCCGAGGACACCATCGTGCCGGTCAGCCAGTCCGAGACCTACGTCGACGCCGCCGTCGCCGCCGGCGCCCGCGCCGAGCTGGTGCGCGTCGAGGGCGACCACTTCGTCGTCATCGACCCCGGCTCCGAGGCCTGGACCGCCACGCTCGCCGTGCTCGACGCGATCGCCTGACCCGTCCGGCCGCCTGACCCGGCCGCCTGACCCGGCCGCTCGACCCGGGTGCCGCGCCCGCTGGCGCCCTCAGTCGCCGATCATCCGCAGCAGGGCGCGGACGAGGTCCTCCTGCTCGGCGGGCGAGGGCAGGGCGGGGTGCGCCTCGGCCTCCCCGGCCTCCCCGGCTTCGTCGGGGTCGACCGCGACCGGCTCGGTGACGGCGAGGGCGGCGTTGTAGTAGATGCCGTCGCCCACGAGCTGGGCCATGCGGGCCACGACCCGGTCGCCGGTGGCGCGCAGGAGCACGTCGTACCACTCCTGCTCGAGGGCGTGCATCGTGCGCACGGCGCCGACGTGGCCGCTGCGGGCCAGCGTCTGCACGGCCTGGGCGGTCAGGCCGAAGGGCGACTGGGCGTGGGCGGCGCTGCGGATGAAGTGGCCCACGGCGCTCTCGGCGGTGGAGCCCATGGCCTCGACGTCGTCGCGGCCCAGCCGCTCGAGGCGCTCGACCAGCCCGGCGGCCAGGGCCTCCTTGGAGGCGAAGTGGTAGATCAGCCCGCCCTTGGAGACCCCGGCGGCGGCGGCGACGGCGTCGAGGGTGGCCGCGCGCTCGCCCAGGTCGTTGAGGCAGGCCTGGTAGGCGTCGAGGATCCGCTCGCGGGCGGAGGACCGGGGAGAGGTCATGGGGAGGAGCCTACGACTGGCCACTGTACCGACCAGTCGGTACAGTGGCCGTCATGTCGACCCTCCACCCCGTGACCGCGGCGCCCCGGCGGGCCGGGCGCCGGGAGTGGGCCGGCCTCGCCGTGCTGATGCTGCCCGTGCTCCTGGTCTCCATCGACAACACGGTGCTGAGCTTCGCCCTGCCCGCGATCGCGCTCGACCTGCGCCCCAGCGCCGCCGTGCAGCTGTGGATCGTCGACGTCTACCCCCTCGTCCTGGCCGGGCTGCTGGTCACCATGGGCAGCCTCGGCGACCGGGTGGGCCGCCGGCGGCTGCTGCTCGTCGGCGCCACCGGCTTCGCGGCCACCTCGGTGCTCGCGGCCTTCGCGGCCTCGGCCGAGGCCTTGCTGCTGGCCCGGCTCCTGCTCGGCGTCTTCGGCGCCGCGCTCATGCCGTGCACCCTCTCGCTGCTGCGCGGCATGTTCGAGGACCGCGCCCAGCGCCGCCTGGCCATCGCGGTGTGGGCCACCGGCTTCGCGGCCGGCGCGGCGATCGGGCCGGTCGTCGGCGGCGTCCTGCTCGAGGTGGCCGACTGGGGCGCGGTGTTCCTGATCGCGGTGCCGATGCTGCTGCCGCTGCTCGTGCTGGCTCCCGTGCTGGTCACCGAGTCGCGCGACCCCGCGCCCGGGCCGCTCGACCCCGTCGGCATGGTGCTCTCGATGGCCACGCTCGCGCCGGTCGTCTTCGCGATCAAGCACGTCGCCGTCGCCGGGCCCGACCTGCTCGCCCTGGGCTGCGCGGCGCTCGGCGTCGCCGCCGGGGTCGCCCTCGTGCACCGGATGCTGGCGCGGCCCCGGCCGATGCTCGACGTGCGGCTCTTCACCGTGCCCGCCTTCGCCGGGTCGGTGCTGGTCAACCTGCTCAGCGTGATGGCGCTGGTCGGGCTGCTCTACTTCCTCTCCCAGCACCTCCAGCTCGTCGTGGGTCTCAGCCCGCTCGACGCCGCCCTCGTGCTCGTGCCCGGCACGGTCGCGATGGTGCTGGCCAGCCTCCTCGTGGTGCGCCTCGTACGCCGCTGGCGCCCGGCCACCCTCATGACGGCGGGGCTGGGCCTGGCCGCCGCGGCCTACGCGGGCGTCGCGGTGGCCGGCGGCTCCGGCGGGGTCGCCCTGCTCGTCGTGGCCTTCGCCGCCCTGGCCGCCGGCGTGGGCATCGCGGAGACGCTGTCCAACGACCTGATCATCGCCGCGGTGCCGCCCGCCGAGGCCGGCGCGGCCTCGGCGGTCTCCGAGACCGCCTACGAGGTCGGTGCCGTGCTCGGCACGAGCGTGCTCGGCGGGCTGCTCGCCGCGACCTACCGCTCCCACCTCGAGGTGCCGGCGGGTCTCGACGGCGCCCAGGCCGACGCCGCCCGCGAGACCCTCGCCGGCGCGCTCGCCCTCGCCCCCACCCTGCCGGCCGACACCGGCGCCGCGCTGACGGCCTCGGCCCAGGCCGCCTTCGTCGACGGCAGCAGCCTCACCGCCGCCGGCGGCGTCGTGCTGATGGCGCTGGCCATCGTGGTGACCCGCCGCGCCCTGCGCGACGCCAGCGCCTGACGCCGGCCCGGTCGGGGTCCCGTGCCGCGTCAGGCGCTGGCGCCCCCGCCGTACCGGACCGAGCGCGGGGTCGGCACCCGCGCCTCGGGTCCGGGGCCGGGCTGGCAGTGGGGGCACCACCAGGTGCGGCGGTTGGCCGGGTCGTCGGGCAGGTCGGCGACCACGAGGACGGTCGTGCCGCAGCGCAGGCAGGGCTTGCGGGCGCGGCCCGAGACCCAGTGGTCCTCGCCGCGGCGGCTGCTGCCGGTGGTGACCTGGTAGGCCCCGGGCACGAGGGCGGAGTGGCGCAGCGCGCGCCGGGCGTTGGTGACCAGCCGGTCGACGTCGAGGTCGCCCACCGGCGTCCAGGGGCTGGTGCCGGTGATGAAGGCCAGCTCGTTGGCCCACAGGTTGCCCAGGCCCGCGAGCTTGGTCTGGTCGAGCAGCGCGCTCACCAGCGGCACCGCCGGCTCCGCGCGCAGCCGGCGCACGGCCTCGTCGTGGTCGAAGTCGGCGCGCAGCGGGTCGGGGCCGAGGTGACCGACGAGGCGGTGCTCGTCGCGGGTGGCGACGAGGTCGAGCTGGTGCAGGCGCAGGCCCCAGGCCGTGGTGCCGCGGTCGGTCTCGAGCACCACCCTGACCTCGGGCATCATCCGCCGCGGCAGCTGCTTGCCGGGCCCGGTGGTGGCCCACTCGCCGTCCATCAGCAGGTGGGAGTGGAGCGTGACGCCGTCGTCGGAGCCGTCGCGGCCCGGCCCGAGCCGCGTCAGCAGGTGCTTGCCGTGGGTGGCCAGCTCCCGCACCTCGCGCCCGGCGAGGTCACGGGTCGCCAGCCGCGGCACCCGCAGGTCGCTGCGCGCGATCGTGCGGCCCAGCAGCGTCGGCTCCAGCCGACGTGCGAGCTTGTGGACGCTGTCACCCTCCGGCACGGGTCAGAGTCAACGCGCTGCGCGCGCGTGCGACCACACCCGTCCGGCGGGGACCCGCGACGCCCCGGGCCCCGGGCCGCTCAGGCGAAGACCCCGTCGGGGAAGGCGCCGTGGTCGAGGGCGCGGCGCACCAGCGGCTGGCCCAGCTCGGCCAGGCGGAGGGCGCCGGTCTCGCCGAGGTGGTCCCAGGGCGCGGCGGCCATCTCGGCGGTGGCGGCCTCGACGCGCGAGCGCAGCGCCGCGCCCTCCTCGGTGAGACCGCCATCGGGGCCCGTCAGCCCGCGGGCCGCCAGCGCCTCGACGGTCTCCTGCCACTGCTCCGGGGTCCAGCCGCGGGTGGCCTGGGCGGCCGGCACGGTGAAGCCGCGGCCGGTCGCGGTGTGGCTGACCAGCGCCTCGACACCGGTCAGGCCCGCGGCGAGCAGGGCGGCCACGTGGCCGTCGCCGCGGTGCTCGCGCAGCAGCGTGAGGGCGTGGAAGAGCACGAGGTGGGGCTCGGAGGGCCAGGCCAGGTCGGCGTGGGCGGCGTGCAGGGGGCGCCCGGCCACCGAGCAGCCGGCGGCCGCGGTGCGGGCCAGCTCGGCGGCCTCGGCCACCTCGGCGGAGGCCAGGACCTCCTCGCCCAGCAGGCGGCGGTAGGCCGCGTCGACACCGCGGTAGCGCGCGGCGGTGACGTCCTCGGGGGCGGCCGCCTCCCAGCAGGCCGGCACGAAGTGGGCCACGAGGTCGGGGTTGAAGACGTAGAACGTCGCCGCCACCGGCCCCGCCCCCACGCGCCCCATCGGCGCCGAGCGCCCGGCGAAGTAGGCGGCGCGGCCCGGGCGCACGCCGAGCGCGGTGATCTCGTCGGACACCTCCGGGGCGAAGTAGCAGAGGGCGTGCAGGGTCTCGAGGGAGCGGGCGACGCGCCCGGAGGTCTTCGGGTCCATGGGGTCTGTCTACACGGCGGAGGGGCGAGCCGCTGGGCTCCCCGGGGTCCCTGGTGCTCCCCGGGGCTCGCATGGGCTCCCTGGGACTCCCCGGTGGTGCTCGCCGGTGGTCAGCGCCCGGACCGCGCCGGTTCCGGGGCCGCCTAGGCTGACCCGGTGATCCACCGACCGTGCCCCGGCCGTCCTCGCGGGCGCCGCTGATGCCCGCCCGGCTCCGGGTCGCCCCCGCCGCCGACGTGGCCGCCGCCCTCGCCCGGGTCGAGGTCGCCGGGGCCGCCGGGTCGGCGCCCGACCGCGCCGACCTCCGGCTGCTGGTCAAGCACTTCCTCGCCGTGCTCGAGCAGCGCGCGCCGGGCCACTCGGTCGAGGTGCGGGTCCCGCCGTACGCCGCCGTGCAGGTCATCCCGGGGGTGCGCCACACCCGCGGCACCCCGCCCGCCGTCGTGGAGACCGACGCCCTGACGTGGATCGCCCTGGCCTCCGGCTCGCTCACCTGGGGCGAGGCCGACGCCGCGGGCCGGGTGAGCGCCAGCGGGCAGCGCGCCGACCTCGCGCCCCACCTGCCCCTGACCTGATCCTGACCTGCCCCCCGCGCGACCGCAGCCACCCGCGCGCGACCCGGCGCCGGGCGACGGCGATAGGTTGGCCGGCATGAGCCAGCCCGACCTCCTGACCGACTCCGCCGCCATCCGTGCCCGCGTCGACGAGCTCCTGCCGGGCATCCGTCGCGACCTCGAGGACCTCGTGCGCATCGAGTCGGTCAGCGCCGACCCGGCGCGCGCCGGCGAGGTGCGCCGCAGCGCCGAGGCCGTCGCGGAACTCTTCCGCGCCGAGCGCTTCGACTCCGTCGACGTGGTGAGCGCCGAGGGCGGGGCGCCCGCGGTGATCGCCCACAAGGCGGGTCCCGAGGGTGCGCCCACGGTGCTGCTCTACGCCCACCACGACGTCCAGCCGGAGAACGACCACGCCGACTGGGACTCCCCGCCCTTCGAGCCCACCGAGCGCGACGGCCGGCTCTACGCCCGCGGCGCGGCCGACGACAAGGCCGGCATCGCCGCCCACCTCGGCGCGCTGCGCGTCTTCGGCGACGACCTCCCGGTGAGCGTCACGATGTTCATCGAGGGCGAGGAGGAGGTCGGCTCCGACACCCTCCCCGCACTGCTGGCCGAGCACGCCGAGGCGCTGCGCGCCGACGTCATCGTCATCGCCGACTCCGGCAACTGGGACATCGGCGAGCCCGCGCTCACCACCAGCCTGCGCGGCCTCGTGCGCGCCGACGTGGAGGTGCGCACCCTGACCCACGCCGTGCACTCGGGCATGTGGGGCGGGCTCGTGCCCGACGCGCTCATCGCCCTGAGCCGCGTCATCGCCAGCCTCCACGACGACGCCGGCGACGTCGCGATCGCCGGGCTGGTGTCGTCGCCCGCCGCCGACGTCACCTACCCCGAGGAGCGCCTGCGCGCGGAGTCCGGCGCCGTGCCCGGCATCACCTGGATGGGCACCGGCTCCGCCGTCGAGCGGCTGTGGACCAAGCCGTCGCTGAGCATCACCGGCCTCGACGCGCCCAGGGTCGACGGCGCGAGCAACACCCTGGTGCCCGCGGCCCGCACCAAGATCAGCCTGCGGGTGGCCCCCGGCGACACCGCCGACAACGCCCTGGCCTGCCTGCGCGCCCACCTCGAGGCCCACACCCCCTGGGGTGCCGAGCTGACCCTCACCGTCGTCGACACCGGCGAGCCCACCCGCATCGACGCGACGGGCCCGGCCTACGACGCCGCCCGCGCCGCCTTCGCCGAGGCCTGGGACGGCACCGAGCCGATCGACATGGGCGTGGGCGGGTCGATCCCCTTCATCGCCGAGTTCCTGGAGGCCTTCCCCGAGGCCAGCGTGCTGGTGACCGGCGTGGAGGACCCCGACACCCGCGCCCACGGCGCCAACGAGGGCCTCCACCTCGCGGAGTTCGAGCGCGTCGTGCTGGCCGAGGCGCTGCTGCTGGCGCGTCTCGCCCAGCGGTGAGCCGGGCCTGACGCAGGGCCTGACACGGGGTCCGACGCCGGGCCGGGACGGGGCCGACCCGGGCCGACGCGGGGGCACGTGCCGACGGCCGGCCCCCTGGGGAGGGCCGGGCTACGGTGGGCGGATGGACGCGGAGACCCTCGCCTTCCTCGGCGACCACCGCGCGCAGCGACTGGCCCCCCTGACCGACCGGCTCGTCGCGACGATCGAGGCCAGCAACCCGGGCTACCAGCTGCGGCGGGTCGTGCCGAGCGAGGACCTGCGCCGCTCCTGCCACGACAACATCGACCGCGTGCTCGAGCTGCTCGGCCAGGAGCCGACCGGCAGCCCCGCCCACGACCCGGCGTACGACGCGGCGCGCGAGACCGGCCGCCGTCGCGCCGAGCAGGGGCTGCCCCTCGACGACGTGCTGCGCTCCTTCCGGATGGGCGGGCGCCTGATCTGGGACGACCTGGTCGACCACGCCGAGGCGGCGCTCACCTCCGTGGAGCTGCGCGCGGTCGGCGGCCGGCTGTGGGAGGTCGTCGACGAGACCTCCGCCCAGGTCGCGGCGGCCTACCACGCCCACGAGCGCGCGGTCGTGCGCGCCGACGAGCAGCAGCGCGCGGAGCTGTGGGAGGGCCTGCTGAGCGGGCGGGCCCAGGAGGCGTCCTTCGCCTTCGAGGCGGCGCGCATCCTCGACCTGCCGGTGTCCGGTGACGTCATCGTCGCGATCGGTGGCGGCGTCGACCCGCTCCAGGCCGGGTCGGTGGTGGCGCCCCACGCCTCGGCCTGGGTGCGCCGCACGGGCGGCGTCGTGGGCCTGGTCGCGCTGCGCGAGGACTCACCGCGCGAGGCGCTGCAGCGCCTCGAGCGCGTCGCGGCCGCGGCGGGCGGGCTCGGCGTCTCCGCCGTCGTCCACGGCCTCGCCGGGGTCGACACCGGCTTCCGGCAGGCCTCGCTCGCCCTGCGCACCCTGGGCCGCGACGGGGGGCTCGCCACCTTCGACAGCCGCCTCCCCGAGGCGCTGCTCATGAGCGCCCCCGACGTCGCGGCCCGGCTGGTGTCGGTGTGGCTGGGCCCCCTCCTCGCACTGCCCCGGGTCGAGCTCGTGCCGCTGGTGGACACCCTCGAGGCCTGGGTGGCGACCGGCGGCTCGGCCACCTCCACCGCGGAGCGCGTGCACTGCCACCGCAACACCGTGCTCAACCGGCTGCGCCGCGTCGGCGAGCTCACCGGGCGCGACGTGCTCGGCGGCGCACCCCCGGTCGAGCTCGACCTCGCGCTGCGGGCGCTGCGCACGGGCGGCTGAGCCGGCGCGGCCCCGACCTGGCGCCGCTGTGCAGGATGCACAGTGGCAGTGGTCACATCGTGGGCGCGGTGGGCATGGTGACTGACAGCACTCCCTGTCAGTCTTGTCATCCTCGGGACGCTTCATGGGGGAGCGCCCGGCACCCACCTGGAGGCCACGCATGACCGAGCTCCACGACCACCAGTCAGCCGCCCCGCCGGCCGCCCTGGGCCGCCGCAGCTTCATCGGCTACGTCCTCGCCGGCACGACCCTCGTCGTCGGCGCCGACCTCGCCACGGGCAGCAACCGTGCCTCGGCCGCGATCCCGTCGGGCCCGCAGCTGCCCGAGCTCTACGACCTCGAGGACCTGCAGACCGACTCGGCGCTGCCGACCTCGCAGCTGATCACCGTCACCATCAACGAGGACGGCACCGCGTCGTTCGAGCTGCCCCGCACCGAGGTCGGCCAGGGCATCCTCACCTCGACCACGATGATCCTCGCCGAGGAGCTCGACCTGCCGATGAGCAAGGTCAAGGTCACTCTGGCCCCGGCTCGTCCCGAGCTGGTCTTCAACCAGCTCACCGGCGGCTCCAACACCACCTTCTCGACCTACACGCCCGTGCGCGTCGCGGGAGCGCTGGCCCGGCAGAAGCTGCTCGAGGCGGCGGCCATCCTGTTCGGCACCACCGCCGACCGCCTCACGACCACCGGCGGCGTGATCAGCGACCTGGCCGGCAACAACGTCACCTACGGCGACATCGCCGGTGACGCCGCGAGCCAGGTCGTGGAGGCCGTAGAGGTCGTGCTGCGGCCCCCGTCCGACTTCCGGGTCATCGGCACCCCGAAGAACCGGCTCGACGCCCGCGCGGCGGTCACGGGCAAGAAGGACTTCACCACCGACCTCGACGTGCCCGGCGCGCTGCCGACCATGGTGTGCCGCGCCCCCGAGCACCAGGGCACCCCGAAGGAGAACGGCCTCAAGAACCTCGCCGCCATCAAGAGGATGCCCGGGGTGACCCACGTCGCGCAGATCAGCAGCGGCATCGCCGTGCGGGCCAAGACCTTCGGCCACTGCATCGACGCCATCCGCGAGATGCAGGTGGACTGGAACCCCGGCACCGCCAGCGGCGAGTCCGACGAGACCGTCCTGGCCGGCATCAAGCGCGCCGAGCTGCCCCTCGTGGTGCCCGACGTGCCGGTGCTGGCGGAGTCGGTGGAGACCGAGTTCGAGTTCATGTTCCGCAGCAGCGCGGCCCTCGAGCCCTACGCCGCCATCGCCGACGTGCGTGAGGACGGCGCCGAGATCTGGGCCGGTCTCAAGGTGCCGATCCTGGCCCAGGAGAACATCGCGATCATGCTCGGCCTGCCGGTCGACGCGGTCAAGGTCAACGTCATCACCGGCGGCGGCTCCTTCGGTCACAAGCTCTTCGGCGACCACGCCCTGGAGGCGGCCGAGATCAGCAAGGCGATGGGCGTGCCCGTGAAGCTGATGTGGCACCGCGCCGACGAGCCGCGCCAGGGTCGCCTGCACCCGATGGCCACCTCCCGGGTGCGCGCCACGGTGCTCAAGGGCGGGCTGACCGGCGAGGACCAGGTGCTGAGCTTCGAGCAGCGCCACACCAGCGTCGTCACCGACTTCAGCCACGGGCTCGGCGAGATCCTCACCGCCACCGCCGACGAGCTGCCCACCGAGGTCGGCCGCTACCTCGGCGGCCTGACCTTCTCGCAGTCGATCTTCACCCTGACCCAGGAGCTGCCCTACGACTTCGGTGTCGTGACGCAGCTGCTCAACGAGACCGACCAGCGCTTCCGGACCGGCTCCATGCGCAACATCTACTCTCCCGACGTCGCCGTGGCCGCCGAGCTGACCATCGACCAGCTGGCGAAGAAGGTGGGGATGGACCCGCTGGCGTTCCGCATGAAGTTCCTCAAGAACGACCGGGTCAAGGCCGTCCTCGACAAGGTCGGGAAGGAGGGCAACTGGGGTCGCTCGCTGCCCGCCGGCGTGGCCCAGGGCGTGGCCATCCACAAGGAGTACAAGGGCGCCACGGCCATCCTGGTCGAGATCGACACCCGTCCCTCCACGGTCAACCGCGACCTCGGTCCCGAGACCGTGACCGGCCCGCGCGTGACCAAGGTCGTCGTGGCCGTCGACTGCGGCCTGGTGATCAACCCCCGCGGCGTCGAGGCCCAGATGCAGGGCGGGGTGATGGACGGCATCGCGCTGACCCTCACCAGCTCCTGCCACTTCAAGAACGGGCGCTTCCTGGAGGCCAGCTGGGACAACTACTTCTACACCCGCCAGTGGAACGTGCCGCCCGAGGTCGAGGTGCACATCATCGAGACCGA
Source organism: Nocardioides sp. Leaf307 (assembly GCF_001423135.1). Lineage (NCBI taxonomy): Bacteria > Bacillati > Actinomycetota > Actinomycetes > Propionibacteriales > Nocardioidaceae > Nocardioides > Nocardioides sp. Leaf307. The sequence goes on from NZ_LMNY01000001.1 coordinate 466,162, forward strand.
CTCCGACACCCCGGGCGGGGTCGGCGAGGCCGCGGTGGGCTCGACGGCGGCCGCGGTGGCCTGTGCCTACGCACGCGCCACCGGCACGCTGCCCAAGCGGTTCCCGATCAACCACGACGACCCGATCGCCTTCAAGCCGAAGTCGTTCGTGCCGCCCGTGCCCCCCTCGCCCACCAACGGGCTCAAGCTCACCTACTGACCAGGAGCCCGACATGGCGAAGCAGACCTTCATCCTCAACGGCAAGCCGGTCACGGTGAACGTGAACGACGACGTGCGCGTGCTCTGGGTGCTCCGCGACCTGCTCGGGGTCACCGGCCCCAAGTACGGCTGCGGCATCAACGTGTGCAAGGCGTGCACGTCGCACATCAACGGCCGCGCCTTCAACCCCTGCTCGGTGCGGGTGGGCGACCTCAAGCCCAAGGACCGCGTCACCACCATCGAGGGGCTGGCCGACGGCGGCAAGCTCCACCCGATGCAGCAGGCCTGGATCGACCGCGACGTCGCGCAGTGCGGCTACTGCCAGCCCGGCCAGATCATGGCCGCGGTGGCGCTGGTGCGCAAGGTGCGTCGCGAGGGTCGCAGCATCACCGAGCGCGACCTCGACACCATCCGCAACATCTGCCGGTGCGGCACCTACACCCGCATCCGCGAGGCGATCCTGCAGGGCGCCCGCGACATGTGAGCAGCAGTCGGGGTCGCCTCAGGGCGCGGCCGCGGGCAGGCACAGCGAGAACGTGCTCCCGCGGCCCAGCTCGGAGGCGACCTCGACGCGTCCGCCGTGCCCGGCGGCGATGCGGGCCACGATGGCCAGCCCCAGGCCCGTGCCCGGGCGGCTGAGCGCCTCGGGGTTGGTCGAGCGGAAGAACTCCTCGAACAGCCGACCGCGGTCCTCGGCCGAGATGCCGATGCCCTGGTCGACGACGTCGACCACGACCTCCGCCGCCCCCGCCGTACGCCGCGAGCGCACGACCACCTGCACCTCGCTGCCCGGGGGGCTGTACTTGACCGCGTTGCCCAGCAGGTTGGTGACCGCGCGCTCGAGCTCGTCGGCGTCGCCCTCGACCACCAGCCGCGCGGGTGCGCCGTCGGCCCGGGGCGGCGCGAGGGCGACCTCGCGGCGCTGGGCCTCCACCCGCACCAGGTCGTGGGCCTCGGCGACCACGCCGAGCAGGTCCACGCGCTCGGCCTCGACGAGGCGCTCGGGGTCGCCGACGCGCGAGAGCAGCAGCAGGTCGTCGACCACGCGGGCCAGCTTGGTCGTGCCGCGACCGATCGCGGCGAGCGAGGCGGTGGCCCGGGCAGGCAGCTCGTCGAGCACCGTGAGCAGCTCGAGGTGGCCGACCACGGAGGTGAGGGGGTTCTTCAGCTCGTGGGAGACGGTGGCGATGAGGCGGGTCTTGTAGACGTCGAGGGCCTGGAGCTCCTTGACCAGCCGGTGCTCGCGCTCGAAGCCGCGGGCGTTGAGCACGACCCGGCCCAGGTCGTGGCCGATGTCGAGCACGGCCTCGACCTGCACGTCGGTCCACTCCGGGCAGGTGGCGGCGCGGGTGAGCACGAGGTTGCCCAGGCACTCCGGGCCGGCGCCGATAGGCACGAACATGATGGAGCCGACCCCGATCGAGTCGAGGAAGGCCACGACGGCGGCGTGGTCACCCGCCGGCAGCTCGGCGTGGCGCTCCCGACCGGTGTCGATGACCTCGACCCGCTGGCGCGACCAGCACTCGCGGGCGGCGACCTCGGCGACGCGCACCAGGCGCGCGGGCAGCACCACCTCGCTGCCGTCGACGGCGAGCAGCACGCTGGCGCCGCGGTCGTCGGCGTCGAAGACCTGGATCCACATGCCGGCGGCGCCGAAGCCCTCCACCAGCGCCGAGCCGGTCTCCTCGAGGATCTGGGCGAGCCCGTGGTGGCTGCTGGCGTTGCGGACGATCTCGCGGGCGGTGCCGGCGAGGCGCACCTGCTCGGCCAGCTCCTCGCGCTGGAGCGTGAGCAGCGCCGCGTGGGCGGCCTGACGGGCGTACTCCTCCAGCACCCGGCGCGCCGCGGGCCCGGGGCGGCGACCGTCGCGGGGGAGGTCCATCGAGAGCAGGCCGATGAGCCGGCCGTCGGGGGCGAGCAGCGGGGCGCACAGCAGGTCGAGGGGGTGCCAGGCGTCGGGGCCCTCGAGCGGCACGAGCTCGGGCACCCAGCCGTCGACGGTCAGGTCGGGGTCGAGGTGGTCGAGGCGCTCCTGGGGCACGAAGCGCAGCGCCCCCCACGCGTCGGCGATCTCCATCTCCGCCTCGAGGGAGGCGACCGTGGTGCGGGTGCCGAGGAGCGCGCCCGCGGCGTCCTCGTCGCCGGCCACCGCCACCACCTCGAGCTGGTCGACGTCGCGCACCAGCGACAGGGCGGCCACGCCGAAGCCGGCGATGCGGGTGACGCCCTCGGCGACGACCTGGAGCCCGTCGCCGGCCGGGCTGGGCGTGGGGCGGGGTGCGTCGGCGGGGCGGGTCGCGAGCGTGCGGGCAGCGTGCGTCGGCTCGTCGAGCGCTGCGCGCCACGTCGTCACCCTGCACCCCTTCCGAGCGCCCGCCGGCGGTGGGGCGCTCCTCCCGAGAGTAGGGGTGAGGGGGCTGCGCTGACCCGGGATCGGCCCAGGCCAGGCCCGGTTCCTGTCCGTTCGGTCCGGGGCCGGGTGGGTCGATCGGCCTAGTCCGGGCGGCACCCGACCTGGGGAGGGGGCTCGGCGCGAGCCGCGCCGGGTGTCGTGCGCCACGGCCGCCGCGGGCTGGGCGATGGTCGGCGGCCGCCCCGGGAGGGCCCTAGACTGGGGGCCGTGCCCTTCATCAGCAGCGCGCGCAGGGGTGGGGACGGCCGGCTCACGACGGCCCTCGACCCGCAGGACCAAGGACCGCAGGACGCGTGTGGCGTCTTCGGCGTCTGGGCCCCGGGGGAGGACGTCGCCAAGCTGACCTACTTCGGTCTCTACGCCCTCCAGCACCGCGGGCAGGAGTCGGCCGGCATCGCGGTCTCCAACGGCCGCCAGATCCTGGTCTACAAGGACATGGGCCTGGTCTCCCAGGTCTTCGACGAGACCACCCTCGACTCGCTCAAGGGCCACCTCGCGATCGGCCACTCCCGCTACTCCACCACCGGGGCCAGCACGTGGCAGAACGCTCAGCCCACCTTCCGGCCCACCGTCGACGGGTCCATCGCCCTGGGCCACAACGGCAACCTCATCAACTCCCACGAGCTGCGCGAGATGGTCGAGGCGCTGCCCGGCCCCGACGACGAGCTCGACCTGCACCAGCGCCCGGTGGAGCACTCCACCAACGACACCGGCCTGGTGACGGCGCTGCTGGCCCACCACCCCGACTCCACCCTGGAGCAGCGTGCCCTCGAGGTGCTCCCGCTGCTGCGCGGCGCCTTCTGCTTCGTGTGGATGAACGAGAACACCCTCTACGCCGCCCGTGACCCCCAGGGCATCCGCCCGCTCGTGCTGGGCCGCCTCGACCGCGGCTGGGTCGTGGCCTCCGAGGACGCCGCCCTGGCCACGATCGGCGCCTCCGTCGTGCGCGAGGTCGAGCCGGGCGAGATGATCGTCATCGACGAGAACGGCCTGCGCTCGCACCGCTTCGCCGAGCCCGACCGCAAGGGCTGCGTCTTCGAGTACGTCTACCTCGCCCGCCCCGACGCCACCATCTCCGGGCGCAGCGTGCACGAGTCGCGCGTGGAGATGGGCCGCCAGCTGGCGCGCGAGTACCCCGTCGAGGCCGACCTGGTCATCCCGGTGCCCGAGTCGGGCACCCCGGCCGCTGCCGGCTACGCCGAGGAGAGCGGCATCCCCTTCGGTCAGGGCTTCGTCAAGAACGCCTACGTCGGGCGCACCTTCATCCAGCCCAGCCAGACGCTGCGCCAGCTCGGCATCCGGCTCAAGCTCAACGCGCTGGAGCACATGATCCGCGGCAAGCGGATCGTCGTGGTCGACGACTCGATCGTGCGCGGCAACACCCAGCGGGCCCAGGTCAGGATGCTGCGCGAGGCCGGCGCCCGCGAGGTGCACGTGCGGATCTCCTCACCGCCGGTGAAGTGGCCCTGCTTCTACGGCATCGACTTCGCCACCCGCGCCGAGCTGATCGCCAACGGCCTCAGCCCCGAGGAGATCGCCGCCAGCGTCGGCGCCGACACCCTGGGCTACATCTCCCTCGACGGGATGATCCAGTCCACCAAGCAGCCCGCCGAGCGGATCTGCCAGGCCTGCTTCACCGGGGAGTACCCCGTGCCGCTGCCCGACGAGAACCTGCTGGGCAAGCACCTGCTGGAGACCACCCTCTCCTCGCCGACCCTGGGCAAGGCGCTGCCCGTGCTCAACAACCCCTGACACCACCCCGAAAGGTCACCCGTGAGCGAGTCCAACGCGTACGCCGAGGCGGGCGTCAACATCGAGGCGGCCGACAAGGCCATCGAGCTGATGAAGGTGTGGGTCGACAAGGCCCGGCGCCCGGAGATGATCGGCGGGCTGGGCGGCTTCGCCGGCCTCTTCGACGCCTCCGCCCTCACCCGCTACGAGCGGCCCCTGCTGGCCACCTCCACCGACGGCGTCGGCACCAAGGTGGCGATCGCCCAGGCGATGGACGTCCACGACACCATCGGCTTCGACCTGGTCGGCATGGTCGTCGACGACCTCGTGGTCTGCGGCGCCGAGCCGCTCTTCATGACCGACTACATCGCCACCGGCCGGGTCGTGCCCGAGCGCATCGCCGCGATCGTCAAGGGCATCGCCGAGGCCTGCCTGGAGGCCGGCTGCGCCCTCATCGGCGGCGAGACCGCGGAGCACCCCGGCCTGCTGGCCCCCGACGAGTACGACGTGGCCGGCGCGACCACCGGCGTGGTCGAGGCCGACCGCCTCCTCGGCCCGGGCCGGGTGCGCCCCGGCGACGTGGTGCTGGCCATGGAGGCCAGCGGCCTGCACTCCAACGGCTACTCCCTGGTGCGCCACGTGCTGCTCGGCGCCCCCGCCGACGGCGGCGCCGGCTGGGCGCTGGACCGCGACGTGCCCGAGCTCGGCCGCACCCTGGGCGAGGAGCTGCTCACCCCCACCCGGATCTACGCCAAGGCCTGCCTCGACCTCGCCGACAGCGTCGAGGTGCACGCGATGTCGCACGTCACCGGCGGTGGCCTGGCGGCCAACCTCGAGCGGGTCATGCCCGAGGAGCTCGTGGCCGTGCTCGACCGTGCGACCTGGACCCCGCAGCCGATCTTCGACCTGGTGCGGCGCGTCGGCGACGTCTCGCAGCCCGACCTCGAGGCCACCCTCAACTGCGGCGTCGGCATGGTGGCGATGCTGCCGGCCGCCGAGGTCGACCGGGCCGTGGGCGTGCTCGCCGGCCACGGCGTGCGGGCCTGGGTCGCGGGCCACGTGAGCAGCAGCGACACCGACGGCGGACGCGTCCTGCTGACGGGCCAGCACCCGGGCTGGTGAGGCCTCCGGGCGGGGTCGGACCGGGGCTCGGACCGGCCCGGCCCGGCACGGCCCGGCTCGCCCGGCCACGGTGATTTCGACGACACGATCCACCGTCGGCGGCCCCGCGGCGGGGCGGACCGACGAGATCGGTGGTCCGAAACACCGGACTGGTGTGCGGGAACGACCGGGCAGCAGGTAGCGTTGGCGCCACGAGTATTCGAGAGACAGCCCGGGAGCCATGGGCCCCGGCCGAGCGTGCGAGGGGGCTGACCCTATGGGGCGCGGCCGAGCTAAGGCCAAGCAGACGAAGGTCGCCCGCGACCTGAAGTACCGCACTCACGAGACGGACTTCGGGGCGCTGGCCAACGAGCTGCATGGCGAGAACCACCAGGACAGCACCGACGAGCTCGAGCCCGAAGAGCTCGAGAAGTGGTCGGACTACGCCGACCCGCGTCGTGACTGACTCCGTCTGACGCACGCACCAGACGACCGCCGGGCCCTGCCCGGCGGCCGTCTGCGTGTGCCCGGTGTCGCTCTCGGCCTCAGCCGACCCAGATGCCTCGCAGGCGACCCACGTCGCGCATGCGGGCCTCGGCGAGCCGGTCGGCGGCGACGGCGGGGGAGACCCCGTCGGTGTCGGCGAGTCCCAGCACCCGGCGGGTGGTGTCGCCGATCAGGTGGGCCCGCGCGCGGGCGCGCTCGAAGGAGAAGCCACGCGGGTCGAGCTCGTCGGCGACCTGCACGAGGCCGCCGGCGTTGACGCAGTAGTCGGGCGCGTAGACGATTCCTCGGTCGAGCATCGCCTTGTCGACCCCGGGGTGCGCGAGCTGGTTGTTGGCGGCGCCGCACACCACGCTCGCGCGCAGCACGGCGAGCACGTCGTCGTCGATCGCGCCACCGAGCGCGCAGGGTGCGTAGACGTCGAGCGGCAGCGCGACGAGCTCGGCGGTCGAGGCGGCGGCGCGGACCCCGGGGTGCGCGGCCAGCACCGCGTCGACGGCCGGGCCGTGCACGTCGGTGACCACGACGTCGGCGCCGTCCTCCACGAGCAGCCCCACGAGGTGGCGTCCGACCTTGCCGACGCCGGCGACGCCCACGGTGCGTCCGGCCAGGGTGGCCGACCCCCACACGTGCTCGGCACAGGCGAGCATGCCCCGGAAGACGCCGTAGGCGGTCAGCACCGAGCTGTCGCCGGCCCCGCCGTGGGCCTGGGTGCGGCCGGTGACGAAGTCGCACTCGCGGGCCACGTGGTCCATGTCCTCGGAGAAGGTGCCGACGTCGCAGGCGGTGTTGTAGCGACCGCCGAGGGTCTGCACGAAGCGGCCGTAGGCCCGCAGCAGGGCCTCGGACTTCAGGGTGGCGGGGTCGCCGATGATGACGGCCTTGCCGCCGCCCAGGTCGAGCCCGGCCAGCGCCGCCTTGTAGGACATCCCGCGGGAGAGGGCGAGCACGTCGCGGACGGCGTCGGCGGTCGAGGCGTAGGGGTGGAACCGGGTGCCGCCGAGGGCGGGACCCAGGGCGGTGGAGTGGATCGCGACGACGGCGCGCAGGCCGGTGGCGGGGTCCTGGGCGAAGACGACCTGCTCGTGCTCGGCGCCGGCCTCGAAGACGTCGAGGGGCACCGACGCCGGCTGCGCCGGGCCGGGCCGCGTCGTCGTGGTGTGGCTGCCGGTCGTGGTGGGGCTGCCGGTCGTGGTGGGGCTGGTCGTCATGGTGGGACTGGTCGGCATGGTGGGGCCGCTCTCTGCTCGGGCCACGAGGTGGTGTGGCGCTGACGGACGACCCGCAGGGGTGGCGCGGGTCACGTCCAGGCTAGCGGCCCCCGCGGCTCAGGTCCCGGCGACCGACCGGGCCACCACGACCCGCCCGTGGGTGCCGTAGCCCGGCAGCGGCCCGGCGTACGGCGTGCCGTCGAAGGCGACCATCAGCCAGCCCTCCTCGCCCAGGTCGACGAGCGTGGGCCAGGGGATGTTGGTGGGGTAGGGCGCGTCGAGCACGCCGACCTCGGCGAGGTCGAGGTCGAGCACGGCGTGCTGCTGGCGCTGGCCCCGGCGCCCGTCGCGCCCGTCGCTGACCAGCACCCGCCACGCGCCGTCGACGCGCAGCAGCGTGGTGCCCTCGGTGGCGCGGCGCCGCGCGGAGACCGCGCGCAGGGTGAGGGCGTCGAGGGCGGGTCCGGTGGCGAGGGCGGGGTGGAAGTCGAAGAAGCGCCGGGCCGAGACGAAGCCCACCAGCCAGTCGTCGCCGTCGCGCACGAGGTGGGGGTCCCACACCCCGACCGAGCGGACCCCGGCCGCGCGCAGGCCGTCGACCGGGAGGGCCAGCGGCTCGGTGTCGAGCAGGTGGCGGCCCGAGAGCAGGTCGACGTCGCCGTCCGGGCGGGCGAGGGTGACGGCGACGCTCGCGTCGTCGCGGCGCCGGTCGAAGTCGCCCCACGTGCTCGTGGCCACCAGCCAGCGCTCGCCGTCGCGCACGAGGTGGGTGGCGTGGTCGCCGAAGGCCCCGGGCCGGTCGGGCCGTCGGAAGAACAGGTCGGAGCGGTGCGTGAGTGCCAGGGTGACGGGGTCGAGGGACCACACCGCGGTGTGGGCGGTGTCGAAGAAGCCGGGCCCGGCGCTGGTGGCGGTGAGCAGCAGGTCGCCCCCGGGCCGGTACGCCGAGCCGTCGGCGTGGCCGACCAGCCGCAGGTCGCGCAGGCCGAGCTGGCCGAAGCCGCCGGCGCGCACCCGCGCGACGGGGCCGGAGTGGGTGGTGACGAGAGCCGCGAGCCACCGCTCGTCGCGCGTGTCGACCCGGCCCGCCCCGCCGCGGTCGGCGGCGCGCTCGGCGCCGAGCGCGACCCGGGCGCGGGTGGTCCAGGCCCGCCCGTCGTGGGTGTGGACGGCGAGGTGGACCCCGGTGAGGGTCAGGCCGAGCCGCACGGGGCGCTGCTCGGGCCGGCCGTGCCGCCGGCTGAGGTGACGTGACGTGGTGGCGCCGACGCGCAGCTCGAGGGAGACCTCCCCGGTGGCGGGGTCCCACAGCGCTCCCAGCTCGTCGTCGCCGGAGGCGAGGGCGAGGCGCACCGGGGCGTCCCGGCCGGGCGCCGTCCCCGCCGCGGGCAGCTCGACCTCCACGGCGGCGTAGGGCGCCGGGTGGGGAGTGGGGTGGGCCGAGGCGGGGCCCGGTGCGGCGTCGTCGACCAGCACCGACCCGGGAGAGACGAGGTCGACCGGTCGCAGCCGGGCCGCCACCTCGAAGCGGGGCAGGCCCGTCGCGCCGCCCACGGGGTCAGGCGAGCACGAGCACGAGCCCGACGACGCCGGGCAGGGTGCCGAGCAGCAGCCACGGGCTGAGCGGGGAGCGACGGTGGATGGCCAGCCCGGCGGCCACCGCGACCACGCCGAAGGCGGCGCCGATGACGTTGAGGCCGACCCGGGCGGAGACCTCGGAGTCGTCGAGGAAGAACGCCGAGATCACCAGCCCCACCGACAGGTGCATGATCGTGGTGACGGCCAGCACCGACATGACCCACTGCTGCACGTTGGTCAGCGACCGGCTCGACGGCGGTGCCGGCGGGTTGGCCGGGTCGATGAGGTGGCGGGCGCGGCGCGGGGCCGGCGGGGTCGGTGTGCTCATGGCCCCTCCAGCCTACGGGCCCCGCTCCCGGCCCGGGTCGCAGCGCTCAGCCGTGGTCGCAGCCCTCAGCCGTGGTCGCAGCGCTCAGCCCTGGTCGGCGGCGGCGGCGCGGGGCCCGTCGAGCTCGGCGGCGCGGCTGGTCTGCGGCACGACGACGTGCAGGGCGTTGCGCTGGACCTCGAAGGTCGCGGGCGTGGTCGCGGCGATCTCGCCGTCGAGGTTGACCGGGAGCGGCTCGTCGGTGACCACGCGGACCCGACGGGTGGTGAGGTGGTGGACCTTCTCGTGCTCCACGAACGACCCGTCCTTGAGGAAGCGGGCGATCGAGACGTGGTCGCGCAGCCCGCCGCGCTCGATGGCGTAGACGTCGAGCAGGTGGTCGTCGACCGAGGCGTTGGGCGCCACGGCGTTGCCGCCGCCGTAGTGGCGGCCGTTGCCGACCGCGACCTGCATCAGGTCGTGCAGCGCGAGGGTGTCGTGGTCGCCGTCGGGGAACTCCAGCCGGGCGGTGAAGGGCTCGTGGCCGCGGTAGGCCCCGAGCGTCGCCACGGGGTAGGCCAGCGGGCCGAGCCGCTTCTTCAGGCCGGGGCGCAGGCGCTGGGTGACCCCGACCGAGAGCCCGAGGGAGGCGACGTTGAGGAAGCCGCGCCCGTCGCAGCGGCCGAGGTCGACGTCGACGACCTTGCCCGTCGCGAGGTGCTCCACGGCCTGCTCCAGCGCCGACGGGATCTCCAGGGTGCGGGCGAAGTCGTTGGCGGTGCCGAGCGGCAGCACGCCGAGCACGACGTCGGACCCGGCCACGCGGTCGGCGGCGCACGAGACGCTGCCGTCGCCGCCGCCCACCACGAGCAGGTCGGGACCCTCGGCGAGGGCCCGCTCGAAGGTGGCGGCGAGCTCGGAGCCGGTGGTGACGCTCAGCACCCGCGCGTCGGCGAGGTCGTGCCGCGCCAGCAGGGCGGGCAGCCGGTCGCGCGCCGCGGCGCCGCTGCGGGAGCCGGCGTTGAGCACGACCGTCGTACGGCGACGCGGGGCCGGGGGACCGGGGGTGGGCTCGGGTGCCATGGCACGAGGGTAGGTCGCCTCGATGAGGACCCGATGAGACGCCGCTGTGCCCGCGCTGCGCCGCCCCTCCGCGCCGCCCGCCGGTCCGCTCCGGACCGGCGGGCCCGCGCTCAGACCTCGGTGAGGGGGTTGCGCTGGCGACCGTCGGTGACGGTCTCCTCGTGCTGCTGGCGGGCCTTCTCGATCTTGGCCATGAGACCCGGCTCGTCGCGCACCATGCGGCGGTACTTCGGGCCGAGGGCCTTGATCTGCTCGCCCTCCTGGATCAGCTTGCCGAAGATGCGCTCGCGCTCGGCGGTGTCGGCGGTGTAGTCGAGGTCGAGGTAGGCGTCGACGTGGCGCTGGGCGTTGCCGATCGCGGTCTTGGCCCGACCCTTCTTGCTGACCAGGGAGGCGACCACGGTGACGACGAGGATGCCGAGGATCACGCTGAGGGAGACCCCGGTGCTGATCTCGGTGACGTCGACGTGCTCGCCGCCGTTGATGAAGCCGAGGTTGTTCTCGTGCAGCGCGTGGAGGATGAGCTTCACGCCGATGAAGGCCAGGATCGCCGCGAGGCCGTAGGACAGGTAGATCAGGCGCTCGAGCAGGCCCTCGATGAGGAAGAACAGCTGGCGCAGCCCCAGCAGCGAGAAGGCCGTGGCGGTGAAGACGATGAAGGTGTTCTGGGTGAGGCCGAAGATCGCCGGGATGGAGTCGAGGGCGAAGAGGATGTCGGTGCCGCCGATGGCCACCATGACCAGCAGCATCGGGGTGAGCATCTTCTTGCCGTCGACCACGGTGGTCAGCTTGTCGCCGTCGAACTCCTCGGAGGTCCGGATGAAGCGGCGCGCCAGCTTCACCACGAAGTTCTGCTCGTCCTCGTCGTGGCCGCCCTGGGCCTCGCCCTTGAGCATGTTGCCGGCGGTCAGGATGAGGATGAGGCCGAAGAAGTAGAAGACCCAGGCGAACTGGTTGATGAGGGCCGCGCCCAGGAAGATGAAGCCTGTGCGGGCGATCAGGGCGAAGACGATGCCGAAGAGCAGCACCTTCTGCTGGTCCTCGCGCGGCACCCGGAAGCTGGTCATGATGATGAGGAAGACGAACAGGTTGTCGACGCTGAGCGCCTTCTCGGTGATGTAGCCCGCGAAGTACTCCCCGCCCATCGTGCCGCCGCCGAACCACAGCACCCCGAGGCCGAACAGCACGGCGATGCCGACGTAGAGCGCCGACCAGACCGAGGCCTCCTTCAGCGTCGGCACGTGGGCCTTGCGCACGTGGAAGACGAAGTCGAAGAGCAGCATGCCGACGATGCCGACCACGGTGAGGGTCCAGACCCAGGTGGGGACTTCCATCGTCAACGCTCCATCTGCTCGGTGGGTCGGCGGTGTGCCGGCGCGGACAGCCTAGGGTCGGCGGGCGGCGGCTGCGCTCCCCCGGTTGGGCGTGTGGAGCAGGCCCGAAGCGCCCCGCCGGGCCCGGCGGGGCACTAGCCTGGCTCGATGCCCCACATCCTCGTCGTCGCCGGTGGGCAGGACCGCGCCGACGCCGTGGCGGCCCGCATCGAGTCCGCCGACCGACGGACCGCGACGGCCGACCGCGACTCGGCGCTGGAGGCGGTGGCCACGACGGGTCCGCGGTGCGTCGTGGTGGCCGCCGAGCGCACCGACGGCGGGTGGGTCGCACCGCTGCTCGCCGAGCTGCGGGCGTGGTCCTCGCTGCCCGTGCTGGTGCTGGCCGACCTCGACCGCGACTCCGACCTCGGCCGTGACCTCGACGGTGACGACGACGGTGACGACGACGGCGCGGCGCCCGGTGAGCTCCTCGCGGCGCGGCTGCTCGACGCGGGCGCCGACGACGTCCGCGACCTCGGGTGCGGCGACGCGCTGCTCGCGGCGGCGCTGCGGGCCCTGGAGCGGCGGTGCGGGGCCGAGCCCGACCCCGACGCGGCACTGACCGGACCGCTGCTGCGCTTCGGTCCGCTGGTCGTGGACCTGCACGAGCGCAGCGTGCGCCGCGACGGTCGCGAGGTGCGGCTGACCCCGACCGAGTGGCGGCTGCTCGAGCCGCTGGCCACCCGCCCGGGGGTCCTGCTCACCCATCGCGGGCTGCTGCGCTCGGCCTGGGACGAGAGCCACGGCGACGAGACGCGCGACGCCCTGCGCGCCCACATCCGCTCGCTGCGGGCCAAGCTCGGCGACGACGCGTCCGCGCCGACCTTCATCCGGACCGAGAGCGGCACGGGCTACCGCTGGATCGCCGTGCCGAGCGCCACCGCCGACACCCGGGCCTTCGAGCAGGCCGGACCCGGTCGGCTGGGGGCACGCGAGCTCGTCCACGAGCTCAGCACGCTGCTGAGCTCGGTGCGGGTGACGGTCTACCTGCTGCGCGGCGCGGTGGTCGCCCCGGTCGGCGCCGCCCAGGCGCCCGGTGACCTGCTCGACCGGCTCGAGCAGCTGTTGGCCCGTGTCGCGACCCATGCGGTGGAGCTGGAGGGGCGCTGCGTCCGCGACCCCGGGGTGCTCGCGCCCGCCCTGCCGGTCGGGGAGGCAGGTGGGTCGTCGTGGCGGTGATCGTGGTGGCCGAGGACGACCCCGACCTGCGGGAGCTGGTCACGCTCATCCTCGGCCAGGCCGGGCACGAGGTGGTCGGCGTGGGCCAGGGCGACGCCGCCCTCGTGGCCTGCCGCGAGCGGCGCCCGGCGGTCGCCGTGCTCGACATCGCGATGCCCGGGGACCTCGACGGCCTGGCGGTGACCCGGGCGCTGCGCGCCGACCCGGCCACCGCCGACCTGCCGGTGCTGCTGCTGACGGCCCGGGCGCGCGCCGACGACGTCAGGGCCGGCATCGACAGCGGCGCCGACGACTACATCGCCAAGCCCTTCGACGTGGGCTACTTCGTGGAGAGGGTCGGCCGGCTCGTCGCCGACGGTCGACCGGCCTGAGGCGTCGCACCGTGCTCGCTCGGGGAGCAGGCGAGCGGCAGGACGAGGCGCACGGTCGTGCCCGCGTGGGGCGCGGAGTCGAGGTCGACGCGCCCGCCGTGGGCCTCCACGATGGAGCGGACGATGCTCAGGCCCAGCCCGGTGCCCTCGATGGCGGCGTCGGAGGCGCTGGCCGAGCGGTAGAACCGGTCCCACACCCGAGGCAGGTCGGCCTGGTCGATGCCGATGCCGTCGTCGCTGACCTCGATGACGGCCTCTGACCCGACGGTGGTCACGGTGAGCGTGACGTGGCCGCCGTCGGGGGTGAACTTCACGGCGTTGCCGACGAGGTTCATCACGGCGCGCTCCAGCTGGTCGAAGTCGCCGACGACCTCGGCGGGCGGGGTGTCCAGGTCGTGCACCAGCTCGATCGACCGGGCCCGGACGAGCTCGGAGCAGGCCTCCATCGCCGAGATCACGACGCGGTGCACGTCGAGGCGCTCGCGGGCCATGGAGATGGCGCCCGACTCGATGCGGGAGAGGTCGAGGAGGTTCTCGATCAGGCGCAGCAGGCGGCGACCGTTGCGGTCGACGCGCCCCAGCAGGGCGTGCTGCTCCTCGGAGAGGGGCCCGGCCGCCTCGGAGTCGAGGACCTGGGTGAAGCCGAGCACGCTGGTCATCGGCGTGCGCAGCTCGTGGCTGATGGAGGCCACGAAGTCGGTCTTGATGCGGTCGAGCTCCGAGAGCCGGCTCACCGCCTGCCGCTCGTGCTCGAGGGCGATCTCGAGCGCCTGCTCGCTGCGACGGCGCTCGGTGACGTCCTGGGCCACGCCGACCACGCCGGTCACCGCGCCGGAGGCGTCGCGCAGGAGGTTGACGGTGAGGCTGACGGTGAGGCGACCGCCGTCCTTGCGGATGAGCGTCCAGTCCAGCTCGGGCGGGTCGGGCTGCTGGGCGAGCGCGGTGAAGACCTCGAACGTGGGAGCGACGCCGAGACGGCGGGCGTGACCGGCCACCTCCTCGGGGTCGTGGAGCGCCAGCTTGGTCATGCGCCCGACGACCTCCTCCGCGCTCCACCCCAGGCTCTCCTGGGCGCCCCGGTTGAAGAAGGTGATGAGGCCGGCGGCGTCGGTGCCGACGATGATCGCGCCCGAGGTGGCGTCGAGCACGGTCTGCAGCTGGTGCGCGGTGTGGCGCTGGTCGGTCACGTCGAGCCCGGTCATCACCACGAGCGGAGCGCCGGTGTCGTGCCGGAGCAGCGCCAGCGTGGTCAGCACCTCGCGGCGAGCCGACCGCCCGCGCCACAGCAGCTCGTGCACCGCGCCGGTCTCCCCGGCCAGGCACGCCGCGAGTGCCGCCTCGAAGGCGGCCGCGCTGTCGGGGCACACCAGCGCCGCCGTCGCCGGCGCCCCGACGAGGCTCGTCGCGCGCGCCCCCGTGCTGGACTCGGTGGCGGCGTTGACCTGGAGCACACCTCCGCCGGCGTCGAGCACGACGACGAGGGAGCCGACGCTGTCGAGCACGGCGCGGGTGACGTCGCGCTCGTGGGTGAGCTCGGCCTGGGAGGTGCGGGCCGCGGTGAGGTCGACCAGCTGCGCGACCACGAGCCGGCCCTCGGCGGCGTCGGGCACCACCGACAGGCCGAGCCGCACGCAGCGTGGCGGAGAGGTGTCCAGCCACAGCTCGCTCTCCCAGGTCGGGGAGTGCCCGGCCTCCAGCGACCCCACCGCCGAGCGGAGGAGCGCGCGCTGGGAGGCGGCCAGGCCCCGGGTCCAGGGCCGCTCCACCAGCTCGGCCTCGGGGACGCCGAGGAGGTCGGCGGCCGCGTCGTTGAGCTCGACGACCACGAGGTCCCCGTCGGTGTGGCGCAGCAGCACCATGCCGATGAGCGACTCCCGGATCCCGCGGCGGTAGCGCTCGCGCTCGCCGACGACCACCCGGAGGGCGGCGGCGCGCTGGCTGGTGGCGATGGCCAGGGGGAGGGTGACCAGGACGAGGATGACGAGGTAGCTCTGCTGGAGCGCCGCCAGCGTGGTGGCCGGGCCGCTGAGGTCCCCGAACGGACCGCGGCCCAGGTCGCTCAGCACGGTCACCGCGACACCGGCCGCGAGCATCTGGCCGCAGGCGACGCGCGCCGGGAACCGTGCGGCGGCCCAGGCCAGCAGCGGGAGCGGGAGGAACGCGATCGGGTACTCGTTGGTGGCGCCGAACACGACGCCGAAGGTGGCGGCCGCGGCCAGCGACTGCACCAGCACCTCGAACGATGCGACGCGCGCCGGCCCACCCTCGGTGAGCCTCCCGGCCATCAGGAGGCCGAGGGGCACGACGATCAGCACCGACGCGCCGTGCGTGGCCATCACGGTGCGCGCGACCACGAGCAGCGAGCCGGTGCCGAAGAGCTCCACCGCGAGACCGGCCAGCAGGCCCGCCACGGCCGCGCCCCCGGCCGCGGCGAGGAACAGTCGACCCAGGTCCTCGAAGCTCGCCAGGACGGGGCGACGGCGGTGGGCCCCGAGCAGGAGCGCGACGGCCAGGGACTCGGCGGTGTTGGTGACGCCGAACATCAACGCCAGCCCCGGTGGCCGGTCGCCGACCAGGTTGGCCGCGAAGGACAGGCCCACGAGGGCCGCGGCCAGCAGCGCCCACCGGCGTACCGGCGAGAGGGCCACCACGAGGGCCGAGACCCCGGCGGCGGGCCACCACGCCGCCACCGGCGCGCCCTCGGGACGCAGGGTCACCGACGCGACACTGAGGGCGAAGGTCGCGGCCAGGGCCAGCAGGGTCAGCAGGGTGTCGGGGCTGCCGCCGCGCGCCGACGGCCCGCGGCGTCCGAGAGCAGCGGACGTGGTCACCCGACCATCGTCGGCCCCGCCGAGTCCGACGTGAGGCTCCTACACAGAACCTTCACGTCGAGACGCCTGCGGCGTCGCCCACCCGGGGCTGGCGAGCGCCGTCCGGTTTCGGGCGCCCGCCATGATCGAGCGGTGGACACGACGACGCCGCCCCCGGCCCCGACCTCGACCGGGGCGCTCCCGGCGTACGACGACCTGGGCGGGGGCGAGCGCACCTGGCTGCTGCTGCACGCCTTCCCGCTGTCGGGTCGGATCTTCGAGCGGCTGGCCCCCCTGCTGGCGAAGGACGCGCGGGTGCTGGTGGTCGACCTGCCGGGGCTGGGACGCAGCGCCGTGCCGACGGAGGAGGCGTCGATGGACCACGTCGCCGCCGCCCTGCTGGCCGTGCTCGACGCCGCCGGGGTCGAGCGGGCCGACGTGCTGGGCATCTCGACCGGGGGCTACGCCGCCCTGCGCCTGGCCGGCCTCGCACCCGAGCGGGTCGGTCGCCTCGTGCTCGCCAGCACGACCCCGTGGCCCATCGAGCCCGACGTGCCCGCCGAGCGGCGGGCGACGGCCGAGGAGGTCGAGACCAGCCGGTCGACCACCTCGCTGCTCGACTCGGTCGAGGGAGGGCTCGGCCCGACCGCCCGCCGCGAGCAGCCCGGGCTCGCCGACCTGGTGCGGGGGCTGATCCTGGGCGCCGACCCCGACGGCGTCGCCTGGGTCGCCAGGGCGGTCGCCGGGCGGCCCGACACGTCCGCGGTGGTGGCCGGCCACCCCCGCGAGGTCGTGCTGCTCTTCGGCGAGGAGGACGGGGAGACCCCGCCCGAGCGCGCGACGCAGATGGCGCGGCTGCGGCCCGACCACCTGCCGACGTCGCTCCACGTGCTGCCCGCGACCGGCCACCTCACCGTGCTGGAGCGGCCCGCCGAGGTGGCCGCGCTCCTCGGGGGCTGAGAGGGGACGCTGGGAGGGCCGGGCCCACCGGCGGGCGGGTCAGCGCAGCCGGGCCAGGTAGGCCGACCCGGCACGCACCTGGGCGAGCCGGCGCTCCCAGGTCACGCCGACCACGGTCAGCAGCGTCCCGGTGAGGCCGAGCAGCACCCACTGCGGGGTCTGCGCCGCCCACGGCGCCGCCTCGGCCAGCACGAGCGCGCCGCCGACGACGGCACCGACCACCAGGGGAGCGGCGAGGCGCAGCCGGGCCCCGAGCAGTACGAGGCCCAGGCAGGCGAGCCCGAGCAGCAGGGCGCGGGGGCTGACCGGGTCGTCGACCAGCACCCGCAGCAGGCTGGGCACGGTGGCGAGCAGCAGGCCGCTGCCGAGCGCCGACCGGGTCGAGGCGGCGGGGTCGCGCCGTAGCCGGAGCGCACCCAGCACGAGGAGGGCCAGCGCGGCCGGCAGCGCGTAGGCCTCCGGCTGGGTCACGCCGGTGTCGGCCAACCGCACCCAGCTGGCGGCCGTGAGCAGCGCGCCGCCGAGCCACCCCGCCGGTCGTCGCTCGACCCGCAGCAGCGCCGCGGCCACGACGAGGGCGCCGACCAGCGTGAGGTGGAGGGCCAGCGCCGCCGCTGCGTCGTACGTCGACCCCGCGCCGTCGCCACCGGCCGCGGCGGCCGCGGCGTCGACGGCCGCGGCGGAGGCGAGGGTGGCGGTCGCCAGCGCGGTCAGCTCGACCACGGGCCGGGCCCGCCACAGGGCGAGCGCCCCGACGACCACCACGACGGCGGGGCCCAGCGTGGTGGCGCCCAGTCCTGCGGCGTCACCGCCCGACCACACCGCCCACCCGCAGGTGGCCGTGAGCACCACGAGCGACGGCGGGGCGGGTCGCCGGTGGGCCGCGGCCAGGGAGACGCCGAGGGCCGCGACGGCGGCCACGGCGCCGAGGGCGGCGCTGGGGAGGGCCGCCACAACGGCCACGACGAGCAGCGCCAGACCCACGTCGGTGTCGCGGGTGCCACGGGTCTCGTGGGTGCCGGCTCCGGTGCCTGTGCCGGCTCCGGGGGCGGGGAGGGCGAGCAGGCCGCCGGCGACGCAGACGAGGAGCACCACGGCCGCCAGCGGGGCGTTCGTGAGCGCGACCAGCACCGCGGCGATCAGCGTGACCGCTGCCGCACCGCGCCGGAGGGCCGGGTCGCGGAGGGCGCGGGTCGGGGTGGCGGCGACGTCCGGCCGAGTGCCCGGGCGCGTCAGCGTCGCGGCGAGCACACCGAGGGCGAGCGCGGAGGGCAGCACCAGCCAGGCCGGGGCGGGCAGCTCGCCCGAGAGCCGCACACCGGCGGATCGGCTCAGCGGCTCGCCGACCGCCAGCAGCCTGACCACGGCGGCCGCGGCCAGGGTGGCGGTGGTGACGGCGACCGGTGCGGCCGCGACGACGGCGGGCACGGTGACCGCGACCCGCCACGGGGCCGGCACGCCCCGCGCTGCCAGGGCCCACGCGACGCAGACCGCGCCGGCGGCCAGGGTGACTCCGGTGGGCCCCTCGTCGAGGGCCGGCAGGACGAGGGCCAGGGAGGCCAGGGCGCCCGCCAGCACGACGCAGGCGTGCAGCCGCGTCGGCCGGCGGCCCGGGTGGCCCGCGCGGTCCGCGCGGCCCGGGTGGTCCGGGTGGTCCGGGTGGGCGGCGCGGCCTGCGTGGCCACGGCGGGAGGTGTCGCCCGCGTCAGGGGCGACTCCACCGGCGGGGACGTCGGGAGCGGCGACGGACCCGGGAGGCGTCCCGGTGGAGGCCGCGGTGGAGGCCGCGGTGGTGCGGGCCGGGGACCAGACGACGGGGAGCAGCGCGAGCGCGGCGGTGACCAGCAGCGCCGGGCCGTGGGTCGTGGTCCACAGCCCGGTGAGGGAGGCGTGGTCGGCGGCCGCGCCGAGCGAGGCGAGCAGGAGCAGGCCCCACCACGCGGTGGCGCCGACCAGCGCCGCGCCGGGCAGCGCCCGGGCGGGCACGGGCTCGCCCGGGAGCAGCCGGAGGGCGGTGCGGACGGCCGCGTGGGCGAGCACCAGCAGCGCCCCGACGAGCCGTGCGTCGCCGCCGTCGGCCACCAGGGCGCCCCCGACCAGGCCGAGGCCGACCGGCACGGCGAGCTGGGCCGCGACCAGGTCGGTGCGGGCGAGCAGCACGACGGCGCCCCCGGCGAGCAGGGCGGCCCCGCAGGCGAGCAGAGCGCCTGCAGGCCCCACGTCGCCGAGCCAGCCGGCCGAGAGCGCGCCGACGGTGTCGAGCACCACGAGCCCCAGGGCCACGACCGTCAGCGACTCCGCGCCCACGCGCAGGCCGCGTCGCGCCAGCCGGTCGGCGGTGACGCCCGCGGCGACGGTGAGGCCGAGCAGGGTGAGCGTGCGGCCGCCCACCCCGAGGGCCGACCAGGTCACGGCGAGGAACACCACGGCCGCCACCAGCAGGCACAGCGCACCGAGGCCGAGCAGCAGCCGCGGCACCGACCACGCGGACAGCCCCCGCCCGGTGGCCCGCCCGGTGGCCCGCCCGGTGCTCCGCCCGTCGGGTCCGCCGGGCACCGTGTCGGCCCGGTCGGCCCGCGGGAGCGGTCCGACGCCGTCGAGCAGCCCAGCACGACCGGCTGCACCGGCCGCACGACCGGCCGGGCTGCCGGCGCGCCCACCGTCGACGGCGCCCCCCGCGGCGCTGGCTCCCGTGGCGCCGACGAGCACGGGCGCCTCGGCGCGCAGGCGCTCGAGCAGCAGGTCGGCGCGGGTCAGCGTGCTCAGCAGGTCGGCGGCGACGGGGCCGCGCAGGGGGAGGTCGCAGCGCGGGCAGACGGCCGGCGCGGGAGGCAGCGGGGCACGGCAGTCGGGGCACACGGTGGGGTCGGCGTAGCGCAGCATGCGGGCAGCCTCGCGCGCCCGCGGGGCGCGCGGCAGGGCCGACGTACTCCCGCCTCTGGGTAGGAGGGCCTAGGCCGGTGCGGCGGCCTCGTCGCGCTGGCGCAGCGCCAGCACCGGTCGCCAGGCGTCGTGGAGGGTGGTGACCAGGCTGATGAGGGCGAGGTAGAAGAGCGTGGCGCTGATGTCGAGGTCGCCGCCGGTCACGCCGAGCAGCAGCTCGGCGGCGAGCACGAGCACCACGTTGACGAGCATGCGGGCCAGGAAGGCCATGAGCGAGGACTCGATGCTGCGGCGCCGGCTGGCGGCGGCGAGGGTCAGCAGGGCGTTGACCACCACGACGACGCCGACGCCGAGGAAGAGCTGGAGCGGGGTGGACCGCACCCCGGGGAGGGTCTGGGCGTAGACGACGGCCAGCAGACCCACGAGCACGACCTTCTCCACCGTCGTCCACGACAGCAGGGCGCCGTGCACCCAGTGCCACTGCAGCCGCTCCTCGGCGGTGTCGACCTCGGCGGGCAGCGGGTCGGCCGCGAAGCGCGTCGGGTGGTCGGGCGGGCGCAGCCGCGCGTGGTAGCGGCGCCACCCGATCGAGGCGGCGCTGACGGCGCCCGCGGCGACCACCAGACCGCCGACGGGGTGGTCGCCGACCATGTCGGTCACATCGAGCCGGGCGACGTGGATCCACCACTCCTGGGGCAGCTTGACCAGCACCCAGATCAGCGCCGCAGCCGTGATCCACCAGCGCAGGCCGAAGCGGGTGGGGCGCCAGCGCGCGCGGACCGCCTCGTAGGCGATGAAGAAGTACTCGAAGGTGTTCGGGAAGACCAGCAGCAGCGCGCGGGCGTGGCTGAGCTCGAAGGCCACCACGCCGACGAGGCGGTAGAAGTAGAGGAAGCGCGCGACCCGGAAGGCCGGCAGGCTGGTCCAGTTGCGCAGGGTCGCGAGGTAGGCGATGGCGAGGTAGTAGACGTCCATCGCCTTGTCGTAGGACTGGTAGCCCGGCGGGTCGTGGCCGAAGAGCTGGAAGATGGTCTGGTCGACGCCGTCGAGCACGAGGCAGGCCACGATGGCGGGCAGCGGCCAGCGCGGGATCGCCAGCGGCAGCAGGAACCGCCCGCCGATCACGGCGAGGAACACCAGCGTCGTGCCCATGGGCCCCCCAGGTCGTGGCCGCCGTGCGCGGCGGGGAGATCGTCCCACCGCCCGGTGGCCGCGGCCATCACCCACCTGGACCACCGGGACCGACCCGGCCTCCTCGCGTGCCGTGTGACGAGATCGCCCCTCGCGCTGGCGTGTTACCGACTGGTAGGCATGGGTCATGACCTCACCGACCGTCCTCGTCACCGGCGCCGCTGCGGGCATCGGCCGCGCCACCGCCCTCCGCTTCGCACGGGAGGGATGGACCGTCGGTGCCTACGACATCGACGAGGCCGGGCTGGCCACCCTGACCACCGAGGTCGAGGCCCTGCGCACCGGCGCCCGTGTCGTCAGCGGCACCCTCGACGTCCGCGACGCCGAGGCCTACGCCGCGCGCGCGGCCGAGCTCGTGGACGAGACCGGCCGCCTCGACGTGCTCGTCAACAACGCCGGCATCCTGCTGGCCGGGCAGTTCGCCGAGATCGACGTCGCCGCGCACCACCGCGAGATCGACGTCAACGTCAAGGGCGTCGTCAACGGCCTGCACGCCGGCTTCGAGCCGCTGCGCGCGACGGCCGCGGCCCACGGCTCGGCCCACGTGGTCAACCTCGCCTCCGCCTCGGCCATCTACGGCCAGGCCGAGCTGGCCAACTACAGCGCCACCAAGTTCTTCCTGCGCGGCATCACCGAGGCCCTCGACCTGGAGTGGGGCCGCCACGGGGTGCGGGTGGTCGCGATGTGGCCGCTCTTCGTGCAGACCGCCATGACCCAGGGCGTGCACACCGGCACCACCGACTCCCTGGGCGTCAACCTGGGCGCCGACGACGTCGCCACCGCCATCTGGGACGCCGTGCACCCCACGCGGGCGCGACGCCTCGTGCACCAGGTGCACTTCCCGGTCGGCACCCAGACCAAGGCCATGGCCCTCGGTGCGCGCTTCTCCCCGGCCTGGCTGACCCGCCGGGTCAACAAGCGCTTCGCCGGCGTCTGAGCCACCCGCCGGGCCGGACCCGGCCCCCGCACCCGGCGCCGCCACCGCCCCGGCCCGCCCGTGGGCCCTCCCCGCGCCGCCGCCCCCGTGCGCCGGTTACGGTCGGGACGTCACGACGGGCACCCGGCCCGCCGCGACCACCGACCCCCGGGAGGGCCCGTGCCGGATCGTCGTACGCGTGAGGTGCGGGGGGGAGTGCGCGGCCTGGGCGGCGCGCTGGGCCGTGGGCGCGAGCGCGTCACCGGCGTGCTGGGCCACCGCTTCCCCTCGGTCGCGGTCACCGGCATGACCGGCGTCGGCAAGACCGAGCTGGTCGACCACCTCTGCGGACGCCCCTCCGCCGACGGCACCCCGGAGGCCGGCTCCGCGGTGCTCGAGCGGCGGGTGCGCCGCGGGCGACGGCTCACCGGCTTCCGGTTCCGCGTCGTGCCCGGCGACAACGCCGCCACCCGCCTCGGAGCCCTCGACGAGGTCTTCCACGACGACCCCGTCGACGGGGTCCTGCACGTCGTGGCCCACGGCCACGCCACGGGTCGCCGCCCGGCCGGCACCAGCGGCGCCGCGCAGGTGACGCGCGAGCAGCAGCTCGCGGCGGAGCTGGAGGACTGGACGGTCACCGCCCACCGCATCGCCGCCATGGCCGTGCGGCGCTCGCGGCCGACCTGGCTCGTGGTCGTGGTGACCAAGGTCGACCTCTTCGCCGACGACGTCGAGGAGGTCGTGCGCTCCTACTCCCCGGGCAGCGGCACCCCCTTCGGCGACCGGCTCGACGACCTGCGCTCCTTGGCGGGCGCGGCCAACCTGTCGGTCGACGTGCTGCCCGCCTGCAGCCACCTCGAGGACCTCGACGGCGCGGTCTCCACCGAGCAGCGCGACCGCTACCTCCAGGCCCTCGAGGCGCGCATGGCCCAGCTCTCGGGTCACGTCTAGGGGAGCCGTCGTGCTGCGCGAGCCCCACGAGAACGTCGCCACGGTGCTGGTCGACCCGGCCGTGCTGCGCGAGCTCGAGCTCGACCTGGGCGCCCTCGACCTGTGGGTGTGGCCGGTGGCCACGGCCCCGGTCTACGTCGACGGCCCCCGCGCGGCCTTCCAGCTGCGGCGCCGCATGATCGAGGCGCGCCGCGGGGCCTGGGACCTGGCGGCCGACTGGGTGCCGGTGCTCGTCTCCTTCGGCGACACCTGGCGCACCGGCGACGAGCCCCTGCCCTGGGCGGCCCACGCCGCGCTCTGGGACGCCCTGGCCCGCCACGCCGCCCACGTGCGGCACCGTCGGGCCCTCGGCGGCGTGCCCCGGCTCTCGGTGCTGCGGGAGCGCGAGGCCCGCTAGCCGCCCCGCCGCGACCGGTGTCGGAGGGCCACCCGGCTGTGGTGACCACGGTGGTCGAGGAGCGAGGCGGCAGCGAGCGTCCCGGGCCCCGGGCCCCGGGCCCCGTGGCCGCCGGGGCCGCGGACCCGGACCTCAGCCGGCGTCGAGGTCCCAGACCCGGTGCCGCGGCACCAGCGTCCAGGCCGCCTCGCTGGCCAGCACGACCACGCCGGGCTGCTCGCGCACGCATCCGGCCAACGAGGTGCGGCCCGCGCCGTCGAGCTCGTCGTCGAGGTGGTCGAGCACGACGAGCGCCGGCCGACCGTGCACGGCGCGGGCGAGCAGCACCCGCGCGCGGTCGGCCCGGTCGAGCGGTGCGCCGCCCCGCCGCAGCCGGGTGCGGTCGCCGTCGGGCAGCGTCGCCAGGGTGCGGTCGAGACCCGCCGCGGCGAGGGCGTCGGCGACGGGCACCCCGGAGTCCGGCAGCCGGTAGCCCACCGCGCGGGCCACCGTGCCCCGCTCGAGGGACCACCCGGCCAGCGCGGCGCCGACGCGCTCACGGCGTCGGCGGGCGTCGAGTCCGGCGAGGTCCTCACCGCCCACCACGACCGTGCCCTGCTCGGGCGCCCGCACCCCGGCGAGCACCTCGAGCACGGCACGTCGCAGCGCGGGGTCCGACCCGCTCAGCACCACCCGCTCCCCGGGCGTGGCCACGAGGTCGGGCACCGCCCGGCCGTCGAGGACCAGTCCCCGCACGGCCAGCCCGGCCGGCGCCTCCGGCGGCTGCGAGGAGGCCCGCCCGTCGGCGCGGCCCGTCGTACGCCGAGCGAGCTCGGCCGCCCGCGCGGCGCGACCGGGGGCCAGGGCCGGACCGAGGATGCGGCGGGCGGCCAGGAAGGACTGGCGGTACTCCACCACGCGGCCGAGGTCGGCGACCGGCGCGACGAGGATGCCGACCACCGTCAGCGCGGTCGCCACCCCGCTGGCGCCGAGACCGGCGGGTCCGGCGACGGCCAGCACCGCCACGGTGGCCAGTGCGCCGGTGGCGGCGGCGCTGCCGCGCAGGACGCCGCTGGCCTCGGCGCGGGCGATCGCGGCGTCGCGCACCCGCGCCCCGCGGCGCTCGACGTGGCGCAGCTCGCGGGTGGTGCCGCCGGCGGCGACGATGCCCGGCGCCGCGGCGACCGTGTCGGCGACGTGGGCGGCCAGCACCCCGCGGTGACGGCGCAGCTCGGAGGCACGCGCCAGCACCCGTGGAGCGACCACCACGACGCTGAGCGCGAAGCCGACCAGGGGCACGGCCACGGCCAGGCCGAGGAGCGGGTGCACCACGACCAGGGCGGTGAGCACACCGAGCACGACCGGACCGGCGACCGCGAGCGGCGCGACGCCGAGGGCGACCCAGGTGCGCACCGAGGTGAGGTCGTTGGTGGTGCGGGCGACGGTGACGCCCAGGCTCGGCCCCGACCCGGTCAGCGCCGAGGCCACCAGGCCGGTGCGGATCTCCTGCACGTAGTCCTGGCCGAGCCGCTCGGCCAGCACCCGCTCGCGGGCCCGCACGAGGCCGAGCACCGCCGCGCCGGCGACCAGCGCCAGCACCCCGAGCACCCGCACCAGCGTGGTGGGGGCGTCGAGCACCATCGGCACGACCAGCACCGTCTGCACCGCGAGCGCCGCCTGGGTTGCCCCGGTGCCGAGCAGGCGCAGCAGCGTGGTGCGGCGGGAGCCCGTGAGCAGCGGGGGTAGCCGGTCGTCGGCGGGTGGTCCCGGGACGCTCGCCGGCGCTCGCTCCTCGACCACCGGGGCCTCGCGGGGTGCGTGGGGGGCGGGCGTCACGCGAGCAGCTCCCGGGCGACGGCGGGGTCGCAGAGGTCGTAGGTCGCGACGACGGGCAGGTCGAGGGCGCGGGCGGCCTCGCGGTGCGCCAGCGGCGAGGCGGTCAGCACGCCGCTGACCGCGCGCACCCGGGCGCTGGTGGCGGCGAGGGCCTGTCGCCCGGCCACCGCTCCGAGCGCGTCGCCCGCGGCGAAGACGACGTCGTCGACCAGCGTCGCGAAGAGCGGGTCGGCGAGCAGGCGGGCGGTCTCCTCCTGGTAGACGCCGTCGGCGATCTCGACCACCACGACGTCGGGGGAGTCGGCGGCGAGCTCCTCGACCAGGGTGGAGAGCAGCGTGCGCACGCGGGCGTGGGAGAGCAGGTACGTCGACGGGTGGCCCACGTCGGTGAAGTCCAGGACCCGTCGGGCGCCCGCGTCGGCGAAGAGCCGCGGGTCGCCGCCGGCCCCGGTGCCGGTGACCTTGCCCGCGTTGACGTGGAGGCCGTCGGCGCTGAGCCCGCGCACGAGGCAGGCCAGGGCGGTGGACTTGCCGGAGTTCATCGACGTGCCCAGCACGGCCACGACCCGCGGTCCCACACCGCGCTCGCGCACGGGGCGGGCGGCGACCAGCGCGTGGTCGGCCAGGGTCACCCGCTCGCCGTCGCGGGCGAGCAGGCCGAGGGGGCGCAGTCGCGTGGCGTCGTCGAGCGCGGCGTGCTGGGCCACGACCCGGCCGGCGACGCCGCCGGCCGCGACGAGGTCGGTGGGGCCAAGGTCGTCGGGCACGACGGCCTCGAACTGGTCGGGGGCGTAGCGGTTGCCGTAGGCCACCAGCACCTCGTCGCCGACGAAGAGGGTCTGGCGCCGGCTGCCCGGGCCCTCGAGCCTGGTGTGCTTGCCGATCTCCTCGACCCGGGCGAGCACGACGTCGCCGCTGCGCGGGGCGACCTCGGGGCCGTGGAGCAGCTGGTGCCCCGAGCCGTCGACCGCGAGGGCGGCCGCGAGGAAGCGGGTGGTGTAGGCCTTCTTGGCCCGGGCCAGGCGCTCGGCGGGCAGCGGCTCGAGGGTGCTGGTCGTCGCGGCGGTGCCGGCGGCAGTGCCGGCGGGGGTGAGGTCGGCGGGGGCGGGGAGGACGGGGTTCGTGGTCATGACGAGGACGCTAGGAACGCCGCATGAGGCTTTCTTGTGACGCCGATGAGCGTCCTCTCATGGGGGTCGTGCGGGGTCCCGCGCCGGACGCGGCGAGGGGGCCCGACGCGGTGCGTCGGGCCCCCTCGGGAGGCGTCACGGGCGGCTCAGCAGCAGCGCTCAGCAGCAGCGGCCCTGGGTGGAGCTCTCGCGGTGGTCGTCGCGGTGCCGCTCGAAGGCACGGCGGCTCATCGGCTCGGTGCCCTCGCGCTCGCAGCGGGCGAGGTAGGCGTCCCACCGGCCCTCGCCGCTGAGCTCGCGGGCGTACCACCGCACCCCCGCCAGCGCCCGACGTACGGCACCGGGGCGCTGGTCGGCGGCGGGCCGGCCCGTCGCGCTCACCGCCCGCTCCCGACCGTCTCCGCGCGCCGGGCCTCCCACTCCGCGACGGCCCGCTTCTCCTCGGCGGTGGCGACGAAGTCGGCGGGGGCGACCAGCTGCGAGGGCACGGCCGGCACCTCGGTGGTCGGCAGCGAGCCGGCCCGCAGCGCCCGCACCCAGATCAGGGCGGCGTTGGCCACGATGACGATGACCAGCAGCGCGAAGCTGGCCTGCAGCACGCCGTTGACGGTGGAGTTGACGACCACGGTGTCCATCTGCGAGGGATCGGCCGCCGGGGCCAGGACCTCGCCGGCGTCGCGCGCGGTGCGGTAGCGGTCGGCCTGGGCGAAGTAGCCGATGGCGGGGTTGTCGGAGAACACCTTCTGGTAGCTCGCCGTCATCGTGGTGACCAGGTCCCAGGCCAGCGGCACGGCCGGCACCCACACCCACCTCGTCCAGCCGTGCTTGAGGAAGAGCGTCACGCACAGCGTGAGCGCGATCGCGGCCAGCAGCTGGTTGGCGATGCCGAAGAGCGGGAAGAGCTGGTTGATGCCGCCCAGGGGGTCGGTCACGCCGACGTAGAGCATGTAGCCCCAGCAGGCCACGACCGCGGCCGAGGAGAGCCAGGCCGCGGGCTTCCACGAGGTGTCGCCGAAGCGCGGCCACACGTTGCCCACGGTGTCCTGGAGCATGAAGCGGCCCACCCGGGTGCCGGCGTCGACGGCGGTGAGGATGAAGAGCGCCTCGAACATGATCGCGAAGTGGTACCAGAAGGCCGCCAGCCCGCCGCCGAAGGCGTCGCTGAAGATCGTCGAGATGCCGAAGGCCAGGGTCGGCGCGCCGCCGGTGCGCGAGACCAGCTCCTCCTCGACGGAGTCGGTCGCGGCCTGGAGCTGGTCGGGGGTGAGGGTCATGCCCAGCCCGTTGACGAACTGCACGGCGCCGTCGATCGTGCCGCCGGTGACGCCCGCGGGGGCGTTGATGGCGAAGTAGAGCCCCTGGTCGATGACCGAGGCGGCGATGAGGGCGGAGATGGCGACGAAGGACTCCATCAGCATGCCGCCGTAGCCGATCATCCTGACCTGGCTCTCCTTGGCGACCATCTTCGGCGTCGTGCCCGAGGCGATGAGCGCGTGGAAGCCCGAGAGGGCGCCGCAGGCGATGGTGATGAAGAGGAACGGGAAGAGCTGGCCCGCGAAGACCGGCCCGTCGCCCTCGGTGGCGAAGGAGGTGACGGCGTCGTTCTGCAGCACCGGGCGGGCCAGCACGAGACCGACCGCCAGCAGCAGGATGACGCCGATCTTCATGAAGGTCGACAGGTAGTCGCGCGGGGTGAGCAGCATCCACACCGGCAGGATCGAGGCGACGAAGCCGTAGCCGACCAGCGCGACGGTCAGCGTCTCCTTCGACAGCGTCAGCGACTCGCCCAGGCCCCAGGTCTCGACGTAGCCGCCGCCCACGATGGCCAGCAGCAGGAGCACGACGCCGATGGCGGTGGTCTCGAGCACGCGGCCCGGGCGCAGGAAGCGCAGGTAGACGCCCATGAAGAGGGCGATCGGGATGGTCAGCCCGATCGAGAACACGCCCCACGGCGACTCGGCCAGTGCGTTGACCACGACCAGCGCGAGCACGGCGAGGATGATGATCATGATCGCGAAGACCGCGATCAGCGCGGCGGTGCCACCGACGACGCCGATCTCCTCGTGCACCATCTGGCCCAGGCTCTTGCCGTCGCGGCGCATGGACAGGAAGAGCACCACCATGTCCTGCACGGCGCCGGCGAAGATGACGCCGACGATGATCCAGACCGTGCCGGGCAGGTAGCCCATCTGCGCGGCGAGCACGGGGCCGACCAGCGGCCCGGCGCCGGCGATGGCCGCGAAGTGGTGCCCGAACAGCACCCGGCGGTCGGTGACCTCGAAGTCGCTGCCGTTCTCCAGCCGCTCCGCGGGCGTGGCCCTCGTGTCGTCGAGGCGCAGCACGCGGCGGGCGATGAAGCGGGAGTAGAAGCGGTAGGCGATGAGGTAGGACGACAGCGCCGCGAAGAGGATCCACAGGGCCGAGACCGACTCGCCGCGGCTGAGCGCGAGCACGGTCCAGCAGACGGCGCCGACGAGGGCGACGGCCACCCAGACGGCGATCGAGCGTGGCGTCATCCGGCCCGTGTCGCGGCTCGGCTGGGGGGCCGGGCCCGACGGGCGGGACGTGGTGGACGTGGACATGGGGGACCTCCGAGACCGAGGGGGGTGAGCGCCGTCACCGTACTGCGTCCCGGGCCCCTCAGCGTGCGGCGATGCGTGCGGCGGTACGCCACGCGCGGGTCGTGCCCGCCGAGGAGGTCAGCCGCCAGTCGCGCTCCTTGCGCTCGTCGAACCACACCACGGTGGTCAGCGCCGGCATCCCGCGGTGCGCCAGCATGCTGCGCACCCAGGCGGCCTTGCTGTGCTCGGGGTCCACGGGCGCCCCGTCGTCGACGCGCGGCTCCTTGGAGGCCACCTCGCAGATCCACACCGGCAGGCGCGGGGCGAGGGCCACGAGGTGGTCGTACTGCGCGCGGAAGATCCGCCCGAAGGAGCGCCACCGGCCCCAGCCGGCGTCGCGGCCCCAGTTGAAGCCGTCGAGCCCCAGCACGTCGACGTACGCCGCCCCGGGCCAGATCCGCCGCACGGGCGTGGTCTCGGCGTAGGTGTCGGCGGTCGGGTTGAAGACCCAGCGCAGGTTGTCGGCCCCGGCCTCGCGCAGGTGGGTCACGACGTGGCGCCAGGCGAGCCGGAACTCGCGGAAGGTGCCGCCGAAGCGGCGCTCGCCGGCCGCGGTGGGCTGGAAGTCCTGCCAGTCGCCGTTCATCTCCGGCCAGGGCCTCACGTAGACGTCGTGGGGGTAGGCGCGGGCGGCCGCGGCGATCTGGTCGAGGTAGGCGTCGTGCTCGCCCGCGGTCCACTCCGCGAAGCGGGTCGGGCCCATGTCCCACGACAGCAGCAGGTCGCGCGCGCCGTCGTCGGCGAGCCGCTCCTCGGTGGCCGCGGGGAAGACGTCGCCGTAGCCGTAGTAGTAGGAGGCGACCGCGGCGTCGGTGCCGGCGCTGCGCTCCCAGGCGGCGAGCCGCCCGGGGTCGGTGGTCATGCCGGGCACGAAGGCGCCGAAGTCGACCCGCTCGACGAGCGGCGCGGTCCGGGCCGCTCGCGCGGTGCCGGGGGCAGGGCTCGCTGCCGTGCTTGCTGCGGGGCTTGCTGCGGGGCCTGCTGCGGGGCCTGCTGCGGGGTCTGCTGCGGGGGCGGTGGCGCGGGTCGGGGGGAGGGCGGTCGTCCCGGCGGGGTGCTCGACACCCGATGCGACCGCCGGGGTCAGCGCCAGGGGGAGCGCCAGCGACACCAGGGCCAGACCGAGTGAGCGCGACAGCCGGGGGGACCTGTCACGGTCGCTCACACCGCGACCATCGGCCGGACCGCGCCCGACCACACCCCTCGCGGGCCACTTCCACCCCGGTGGGGGCCGGAAATGCCCGACCGGCTGCTCCCGGGGGCCGGGGGTGACCACAGCCGGTCTAGTCACTTCGGGCCATCGCCTGGGGTCGATCGTCGACGTCGGCTATTTTGGGGATCGCACGGGGCTCGGGCCCGCGCGTGCCGGTCGTCGGGGGGACGGCCGGATGTTCTGGGGGGAACACACGTGACGACCACTGTCGTGGCGCGGCCTGACGCTGCGCCCGCACCACAGGCTCCACCGCTGCACCAGCAGCCCGAGCAGCAGCCCGAGCGACGGTCCGAGCAGCGGTCCGACCAGCAGGCGGAGCGTCGTCGGCGGGGCCGGCACCGTCGCCGCCGTGTCGAGATCCAGCCGCCGCGCCCGGCGCGCCCGCACGCGACCGGGCGGCTCGTGGCGCTGCTGCCGGCCCACGACGAGGAGGTCGGCCTGCCGCCGGCGCTGCGGTCGCTGGCCGGGCAGACCCGCCCGCCCGACCGGGTCGTGGTGATCGCCGACAACTGCACCGACCGCACCGAGGACGTGGCCCGCGAGCTGGGCGCCGAGGTGCTCACCACGGTCGGCAACCGCCACAAGAAGGCCGGCGGGCTCAACCAGGCCCTCGACCTGCTCCTGCCGACCCTCGACGACACCGACCTGGTGCTGGTCATGGACGCCGACTCGCTGCTGGAGAGCCGCTTCCTCGAGGTGGCGCGAGCCACCCTCGACGGCTCGCGCCCCCTGTCGCGCCGGCACCGCAAGGAGCTCGGCGGCGTCGGCGGCACCTTCCAGGGCGGGCCGGGCGGCGGGCTCGTCGGCCTCTTCCAGCGCAACGAGTACGCCCGCTACGCCCGCGACGTGCGCCGCCTCCAGGGCAAGGCGCTCGTGCTCACCGGCACGGCCTCGGTCTTCCCGGTGCGGGTGCTGCGCGAGGTCCGCGCGGCCCGGCTCGCCGGCGTGCTGCCCGACCGCTCGGGGGCGGGCGGCGTCTACGACACCCACGTGCTCACCGAGGACAACGAGCTGTCGCTGGCCCTGATGCACCTGGGCTACGGCATCGCCGCGCCGGCCGGCTGCACGCTGGAGACCGAGGTGATGACGACCTGGCGCGCCCTGGCCCAGCAGCGGGCCCGCTGGAAGCGCGGCGCCCTGGAGAACATCGTCGACTACGGCCTGACCCGCATCACCGCGCCCTACTGGGGTCGGCAGGCGATGAGCGCCCTCGGCGTCCTGGCCACGGTGCTCTACCTCGCCACCCTGGTGTGGGGGGTGGTCGCCGGCATCACGCTCCACCCGTTCTGGCTGGCCGCCTCGCTGGTCTTCGCCCTCGAGCGCGTGGTCACCGTGCGCGCCCGCGGCTGGCGGCAGCAGCTGCTCGCCGCGCCGCTGGTGGTCGAGATGGTCTACGACGTCTTCCTGCAGCTCGTGCAGGCCCAGGCGATGGGCCAGTCGGCCCTGCGTCGCGAGAGGAGGTGGTGAAGGAGATGTACAACAACCCTGCAGTCGTCAGCGGCGGCGGCGTGCTGGCCGCGACCGGCCTCGGCGCCGGCATGCTGTGGATGTTCCTCGCGGCGTTCGCGCTGCTCGCGCTCGGCCTGGCCGTGCTGCGCACCGTCCCGCGGGCCGAGCGGTGACCCCGCGCCGGCCCCGTCGCCCCCACCCCCGGCGTCTCCTCGCCTGGCTGCTGCTGGTCGCGGGCTGTGCCGTGCTGGTGGCCGCGGGCACGACGTACGTCGGGGAGGGGCGGGAGACGGCCGCGGCCCAGCAGCGGCTCGCGGGCCAGCTGCCCGCGGGGCCGCGGGTGGTGGGCGACGGCGACCACGGCCCGGTGCCGGTGGCCCGCCCGGTCGCCACCGGTCGGGCGCTGGCCGAGATCCGCGTGCCCCGGCTCGGGGCCGACTGGTCCTGGGTCGCGGTGGAGGGCACCGACGACGCGCAGCTGGCCACCGGGCCGGGCCACTACACCGGCACCCCGCTGCCCGGTGCGCGCGGCAACAGCGCCTTCGCGGGCCACCGCGCGGGCCACGGCGACCCGTTCCTGGACTTCGACACCCTGCGGAGGGGTGACGAGGTCGTGATCACCCAGGGGAGCGTGCGGTGGACCTACCGGCTCACCCGCGACCCCGAGGTCGTGCCCGTCGACGCCACCTGGGTGCTCGACCCCACCCCCGGGCGGCAGCTGACGCTGACGACCTGCTGGCCCCGCTACGGGTCCAGCAAGCGGATGTGGGTGCGCGGCACGCTCGAGCGCGTCGAGCGGAGCGCCCCCGGTGCGACCCCGGCCGCGGGAGCCTGGCGAGAGGTGGCGGTGGGCTGAGCGCCACCGAGCGCCACCGGACCGTCGCCTTGGCGGTGGCCCGGGTGGTATGCGTGGTTCGTGCGGGTCCTGGGGTGGCCGGTTTGCGGAAGCGGCGCAATTGCGCTGGCTGGGGTGGGGCGCTCGGGCGGTTTGCGTGGTCCGTGCGGCTCCTGGGGTGGCCCGTCTGCGCGAGCGGCGCAATTGCGTGGGCTCAGGTGGGGCGCTCGGGCGGTTTGCGTGATTGGTGCGGCCCGTGTCGTGGCTGGGCTGCACGAGCGGCGCCATTGCGCTGGCGGGAGCGTGCGACCCGACCCGGGCCACGCGACCCGGCGCGGACCACCCCGACCATGGGGCCCACGTACCTCAGCGGCGCGCGGTGGCCAGCAGGTCCTCGAGCGTGGCCAGCTTGACCCGGGGCCGGCCCTGGGCCTCGCCGCGCTCGCGCTCGCCGCGGTCGATGGCCAGGTGCTCGCGGCGTCCGATCGCCTCCGGGCGCCGTGAGCGCACCAGGCGGCGGAAGGAGCGGCGCGAGCCGCGTCCGACCCGGCCCCCGGCGGGGCCGCGGTGGTCGAGCCGCCCTGCGTTGGCGTCCTCGACCAGCGCGGCGACCGTCTCGGCGGCGTCGGCGCGGTTGGTGCCGATGCCGCCACGCGGGCCGCGCTTGATCCATCCGACGACGTAGGTCGCGGGCACCACGGCGCCGGTCACCGGGTCGACGACCCGGCCCCGGTCGTGGGGCACCGTGTGGGCCACCTCGTCGAAGGGCAGGCCCGCGACGGGCTCGCTGCGGTAGCCCACCGAGCGCAGCAGCAGCCCGGTGGGCACCGTGCTCGCGGCCACGCCCGGCTCCTTCGCGTCGGCCGCGGAGCCCGGGTCGGTGCCGGGGAGCGGGGTCGGCACGAGGCGCACCTGCTCCACGCGGTCGGCGCCCTCGGCGCGCTCGACGACGCTGCCGAAGCGCAGCACGAGCCGGCGGCGGGCGCCGGGGCCGGACGCAGGAGCCACGGAGTAGTCGACCGGGCCGACCGGCACGCCCTGGAGGGCGGCGGCGTGGCTGCCGGGGGCGGCCTCGGCGATGGCGGTGGCGATCTCGGGTCCGGCGTCGACGACCACGTCGAGGTCCTCGCGCAGCAGCAGGGGCCGCAGCTCCGAGAGGGAGTACGCCGCCTCCGCGGGGCCGCGACGGGCCACCAGCACGACCTCGGTGACCTGGCTCCCGCGCAGGGCGGCGAGCGCGTGGTCGGCGATGTCGGTGCGGGCCAGGTCGCCGCCGCGGCGGGCGTCGCCGAGCAGCACGCGGGCCATGTCGAGGGCGACGTTGCCGTTGCCGACCACCACGGCGCGGCCGCGGCTGGCGGGTCCGAGGTCGACGACGTCGGCGGGCACCTCGGGCTGGGCGTTGTACCAGCCGACGAAGGTGCGGGCAGCGAGGCTGCCGGGCAGGTCCTCGCCCGGCACGCCGAGGGTGCGGTCGGAGGTCGCGCCGACGGCGTAGACGACCGCGTCGTGGTGGGCCATCAGGTCGGCGTGGGAGAGGTGGGTGCCGACCTCCACGTTGAGCACGAGGTCGAGGCGGGGGTTGCGCAGCACGGTCGCGAACCGGTCGGCGATGGCCTTGGTGCTCTGGTGGTCGGGCGCCACGCCGTAGCGGATCAGGCCGCCGGGCGTCGGGAGCCGGTCGAGCATGGTGACCTCCGCGCTGGTGGTCAGCAGCGCCATGGCGGTGTAGCTGGCGGCCGGCCCGGTGCCGACCACGGCCACCCGCAGCCCGGCGGCGTGGGCGGTGAGGCTCGCCGGGAAGTGGGGCTCGGTCCAGCCCGGGTCGGGTCGCTCCGCGGCCGAGGCGACCCGCGCCGCGGCCGGCGCCGGCTCCTCACCCCGCTCCTCGTCAGGCTCCTCGTCAGGCTCCTCGCCGGGCTCGGCCGGGGCGGCGCCCGGGCCGGTGAAGTGGGCCCGGTTGATCTCGGCGTACGCCGCGAGCGGCCCGGTGAGCGACTCGACCGGGAAGATCGCGTCGACGGGGCAGGCGTCGGCGCACGCCCCGCAGTCGATGCAGCTGCGCGGGTCGACGTAGAGCATCTCGGTGGTGCCGAAGTCGGGCTCGTCCGGCGTCGGGTGGATGCAGTTGACCGGGCAGACCGAGACGCACGAGGCGTCGCTGCAGCACGACTGCGTGATCGCGAAGGCCATGGGTCAGACCATGCTCACGCGCTTGTAGAAGGCCAGCGCCGGGCGGGTCAGCAGACCGAGCTCGTCGAGGAACTCCATGAGGTGGGCGCAGCTGGAGCGCATCAGGGTCTTGTGGTGCTCGTTGGCCTTCGCCTCGGCCAGGGCGCGCACGGGGTCGAGCCCGGCGGCGGCGTAGACCTTCTCGTTGACCATGTTGGAGACGATCACGTGGGCGGCCACCGCGATGACCAGCGCGGAGGTCTGGCGGCGGCGGGGGCCGGCGCCCTCGATGCGCTCGCGCATCTCCTGGCGGGCGAACTTCATGTGGCGCGACTCCTCGACCACGTGGATCTTGCTGGTGGTGCGCACGATCGGGAGCACCTGCTCGCCGCGCATCCAGTCGCGCTGCATCACGTCGAGCACCTCCTCGGCGACGAGGATCCCGCCGTAGGCGACCTCGGCGGTGGCCAGCGACTTGAAGCCGCGGCCGAGCTGGATGCTGCTCTGGGTGGGGAAGTAGGCCGAGATGCCCATCTTCTGGCAGGCCCGGGCGAACATGATCGAGTGCCGGCACTCGTCGGCGATCTCGGTCAGCGCGAACTGGAAGTCGGGCCGGGAGTAGTCGGCGCAGTACTGGTCGCGCAGCACCATCTGCTGGAGGATCATCTCGAACCAGATGCCGGTGCTCATGATCGACGCGACCTCGTGGCGGGTCAGCGTGACGCGCTGCTGCTCGGTCATCTCCGACCACAGCCGGGTGCCGTAGAGGGTGCTCCACTCGGGGTTCAGCCCGTAGTGCGACGGGTCGAGGGGGGCGTCCCAGTCGACCTCGGTCATCGGGTCGTAGGACAGCGCCGCCGAGGAGTCGAGCAGACGCTGCGAGGCGTCGTGGGTGGTGCGCCGAGCCGGGTCCAGGGTCGCGCCGAGGGTCGTGTCCATGCCGGGCCTCCGTAGAAGGGTGGGGTGACGCCGCAACGGGTGGGTTAAGTGATACGCGGCGTCACGGTTAGATAGAAGGTACAGCGTGTACCCCCACGTGCCCAGCCCCCTTCGGGTGTGAGCCCGGTAACCTCGGGACGGTGTCCGACCCCGCCGACGAGCCCGCCGACGCGGAAGGGCGGGCGGACCGGGTCGACGGTCGCGCGACCCGGTGGACCGGCCAGCAGGAGCGGCGTCGCGAGGAGTTCGTGGAGGCCGCGCTGGCTGCCATCGAGGAGCACGGCGCCGACGTGTCCACCGAGCAGATCGCCGCGCGGGCGGGAGTCGCGCGCACGCGTCTCTACCGTCACTTCGCCGGCGCCCAGGACCTCAACCGCTCGATCGCGGCCCGCGCCGAGCAGATGATCCTCGAGGGCCTCGCCCCGGCCTGGGACGCCTCGCACAGCCCCGACCGCATCATCCGCACCGCCGTGACCACCCACCTGCGGTGGCTGACCGACCATCACGAGCTCTACCGCTACCTCGTGCGCCACTCCGTGACGACCGCCGACGGCGAGAACGTCGTCAACGACGTCAAGCGCCTGATCTCCGACCTGCTGATCCGCCTGCTCGACGAGTACGTCGAGCTGCTCGGGCTCGACCCCGGGCTCACCCAGCCGCTGTCCTTCGGTCTGGTCGGCTTCGTCGACGCCGCGGCCGGTCGCTGGGTCGACGACCCCCTCGGGGTGTCGCTGGAGGACATGGTCGACCTGCTGGCCCGGTGGATCTGGGCGGTGCTCGACGGTGTGCTGCGCGACATGGGCCTCGAGGTGGACCCCACCGAGCCGCTCGTCTCGCTCGGTGGGGCCTGAGGCCCGCCCCTCCCGCCGGGCGGCCCCTGTCCTCAGGCGCTCGTCAGGCGCTGGTCAGGCGGCCGTCACTGGGCGGCGTAGCCGCCGTCCACGAGGTGGAAGCTGCCGGTGACGAAGGTCGCGGCGTCGGAGACCAGGAAGGCGACGAGGGCGGCGACCTCCTCGGAGGTGCCGAGGCGACCGGTCGCGTGCTTGTCAGCGAGCGCCTGCTGGGTCGCGGCGTCGAGGTTGGCCTCGAGCAGCGGGGTGGAGATGAAGCCGGGGCCGACGGCGCTCACGCGCACGCCCTGCGCGCCGTACTCCAGGGCGGCGGTCTTGGTCAGCCCGACCAGCGCGTGCTTGGCGGTGACGTAGGCCGAGGAGTGGGCGATGCCGACCGAGCCGAGCACCGAGGCCATGGTGACGATCGCCCCGCCGCCGTGGGCCGCCATTGCGGGCACCTGGGCGCGCAGGGCGTAGAAGACGGCGTTGAGGTCGACCTCGATGACCCTGCGCCAGGCGTCGAGCGGGTACTCGCCGACGGGCACGGCGGGGCCGCCGATGCCGGCGTTGTTGACCGCGATGCGCAGTGGGGCGAGGTCCTCCGCGGCGGCGACGAGCCGGTCGACGACCTCGGGGTCGGACACGTCGCCCACGAGGGCGGTGGCGCGCCCGCCGGCGGCGGTGATCTCGGCGGTGACCGCGTCGGCGGCGGTGGCGTCGAGGTCGGAGACGACGACGGCGGCGCCGTTGGCGGCGAGCAGCGTGGCGACGGCGCGGCCGATGCCGGAGCCGGCTCCGGTGACGATGGCGGAGCGGTCGGAGACGTCGTAGGTGGCCATGGGTGGGTCCCTCCAGGGTGCGGGGCGTCGCCCCTGGCGGCGCCGAATCTATCCGACATGTGTCGGTTATCTGACTAACCTACGATCGTCGGAAATCGTTCCCACCACCGCCCCAGGAGGACCCCGTGGACCCCCGCCAGCAGCGCAGCCGCGCCCGGCTCCACGCCGCGGTGCTCGCGCTCGCCGCCGACCGGCCCGTCGGCGACCTCACCGCGACCGCGGTGGCCGCGGAGGCCGGGGTGCACCGCTCGACCTTCTACGAGCACGCCTCCTCACCGGTCGACCTGCTGCAGGCGGCGCTGCTGGCCGAACTCGACCTGCTGCGCGCCCGGCTGCGCGACGACCTGGCCGACGCCGGCCCGGCACCCGTCGCGACCGACGTGGTCGCCCGGGTCGTGGGGGAGGTGACCGAGGGGGTGCTCGAGCACGTCGCCCGCCACGCGGCGCTCTACCGCCGCGGACTCGGGCCCGACAGCGGCGCCGCCAGCCTGCACGGCCTGCTCAGCGCCCACTTCCAGGAGTCGAGCCGGCTGCTCCAGCGGCTGGTGGGCGCCGGGGTCGACGTGAGCGTGCCCGGAGTCGCCGACCCGGTGGTGGCTGACGTCGCCACCCGTTTCATCGCCGACGGCACGGTCGGCGCGATCGAGGGGTGGCTGCGCGAGCCGTCGCTCGACGTACGCCGCTTCCTCGAGGTGTACCGGGGGCTGCTGCCGCCGTGGTGGCCGTTGACGGTCAGCACGCCGGACGTGGATGGTCCGGAGGCGGTGGCTGAGGACTGAGTCGGGCAGCCCCAGCACCGGGCCGGGCTAGAGCTCGATGCCGCCCACCCAGCGCTCGCCCTCGTCGCCGCCCCAGGCGTCCCAGGCCACGCGACCGGGGGAGGGGAAGCCGTCGGTGCCGTGCGTGAAGCCGTCGGCGTCCTTGTCGACGCTGTGGCGCTTGAAGTAGGCCTGCATCTTCTTGACCTGCGCGTCGGTGAGCTTCTCACCGGCGGCCAGCTGGTGGGCGCGGTGGTCGCCCACGTCGGTGAAGTTGCGCCCGGCCTTGCCCTCCTCGATCCAGCGCACCGCGCGCTCGCCGTTCTCCTGCACACCCTTCGGCGGCTGGTGCCTGCCCTCTGCCATGGTCTGCTCCTCCTGTGCGTGGGGGACCGCGACGACGCGGTCGAGGCCTGCCGTCAGGCCTTCGACAGCGACGACTCCTTGTGGGCCGCCGTGGAGCCGGACTTCTCCGACTCCACGATCCAGTAGGGCTCGTCGTCGCTGGCGTCGAACGTCTGCTTGTCGTGCTGGAAGGGCGAGGTCCTCTTCTCCTTCGCCGTGCCCTTCGTCTTTCCCTGGGGGGTGTTCCAGGTGACCGCGTCACCCTTGCTGATAGCCATGGGTCGACGATAGGAAGGCGCTCGCACGGCCACCGCACCCGCCGGGGTGGGCTCGCGTCGTGGTCTGCCCGGGGGCTCCTGGCCCCGACGGCCTAGGCGTCCTCGGGTCGCGGCGGCGCGATCTCGCCGCGGGCGACCCGGCGGTCGTAGCGCCGCTGCATCCGAGCCGTACGACGACGGGCGCGGGCCTGGCCGCGGCGCCCGGCGCGGGTCTCGGAGTAGCGGCGCCGCCGGTCGGGCCACCACGACTCCTGGGCCCGGATCACCCACCGCATGGTCAGGCGCACCACGGCGCCCGCGACCCGACCGGGCTCACCGGTGCGGTGCACCTCGCGCACGCGCGGCGGCATCAGTAGCAGTGCCTGGGTGCGGGCGAACCACCGCATCGGCGGCGGGAAGAAGCGCTCGGCGTACTGACGCACCATGCCCTCGGCCAGCTCGTGGCCCTCGGGGGTCGAGGGCCAGTCGCGCGCCTCGAAGCGCGCCGCGAAGGCCCGCACCCCAGCCATGTCGTCGGGGAAGCCGGTCACGTCACCCTGCTCGCCGCGGAAGAGCCCGGCCAGGTCGCGCAGGAAGTGGTACCAGGCGACGTCGAGCGTCGGGCTCTGTGGCGGCAGGCCGAGGGTC
This sequence comes from Nocardioides sp. Leaf307, assembly GCF_001423135.1. Classification (NCBI taxonomy): domain Bacteria; kingdom Bacillati; phylum Actinomycetota; class Actinomycetes; order Propionibacteriales; family Nocardioidaceae; genus Nocardioides; species Nocardioides sp. Leaf307. The sequence continues at coordinate 505,174 of NZ_LMNY01000001.1, forward strand.
TCGCGCATGCGCGGCAGGAAGTCACCGACGGCGCAGAGGGTGTAGACGTACTCGTCGTTGTCGCCGAAGGCGCCGGGGAAGCGTCGGGCCAACCCCAGGTGGTAGCGGTTGAGCCGCTCCACCGAGGCCCGGGTGGCCTCGCTGCGGGCGCCCTGGGTGAACCACGTCATCAGGTAGCCGCTGCCGTCGTGGAAGCGCTCCTCCCCGCGGTGCAGCATCTTGCCCGTGCCCACCAGCGTGGCCGACGCCGTCGGGGGCAGGGCGGTCTGCGCGGTGGTGACCAGGAGCGTGAGGTTGACGATCGGGTCGTTGAGCTGGTGATCGGCGACCAGTCGCATGATCTCGTCGCTGTCGGTCTCCGGGTCGAGGGACTCGATCCGGTCGGCCAGCCACTTCCACGGGGCGCGGGTCACGCCTGCGAGTCTGCCCGGTGCCCGGAGGGCCCGACCCGCACCGCGTGCCGGCGGGCGCTCGTCACCTCGCGCGGACGACCCGGGTGGAGGCGGCCATGTCGCCGAGGCGCTGGTTCCTCGGGCTGGCCAGCACGGCCACGAAGGCAACGAGGTAGAAGGCGAAGCCGTCGACCACGCGGAGCGCGGTGCGCACGAGCGCCTGCACGGCCGTCACGTCGCCGCCCTTGTCGGAGACGACGCGGATGCCGACGATCTTCTTGCCGAGGGTCTGTCCCGTCGTCAGCTCGAGGACGAGGAAGTACCCGGCCGCCACGAGCAGCGTGAGCAGGAACGGCACACCGGTCAGCGAGACGCTCGCGCCGCCGTCGCCGGCCTGGCTGTCGCCGAAGAGGATCCCCGCGACCACGAAGAGCGGCGCCATGACGAGCAGGGTGTCGAGCAGGAGGGCGCCGACGCGCTGGCCCGCGCTCGCATCGGTGCGAGCGGTCGTGGGCCGGGAGGTCTGGGCGTGGGGGAGGCTCATGGGGGTGGTTCTACCGCGAGCGGCGCCACGGCCGCAGGCGTTCGGGGAGGACGCCCGTGAGGGGCGGGGAACGGCGAAGGCCCCCGTCGGATCCCGACGGGGGCCTTCTCGCAGGTCTGAGCCCTGCGGTGCTCGTGGGCAGGGGCGGGGTCGAACCGCCGACCTTCCACTTTTCAGGCGGACGCTCGTACCAACTGAGCTACCTGCCCGAGCGACACGAAGGTTACACGGGAGGGGGCGGCCCCACGAATCGACCCTGCCCGACACCGGACGAGCGCCGGGCGCCGATGGGTCGGGCGCGTGCGGGTTCCCCTAGACTGCTCCGCGCCTGGCCCCCATCGTCTAGCGGCCTAGGACGTCGCCCTTTCACGGCGGTAGCACGGGTTCGAATCCCGTTGGGGGTGCTGCGGTCCCGCTCCGGCGGGGCCCGATCCACTCCGATTCGGTGCTCCCGCGAGGAGTGGGTTATGGTTCCATCGCTCCGGTGACGGAGCACCTGGCCCCGTAGCGCAGTTGGTTAGCGCGCCGCCCTGTCACGGCGGAGGCCGCGGGTTCGAGTCCCGTCGGGGTCGCCATCGCGAACAGCCCCGGACCACCACGGTCCGGGGCTGTCGTCGTTCTCGGCCCGTGGCGGTAGGCCTGGGCCGACGTCACCGCCGGCCGTGCGCAGGTCAGCCCGCGAGCTCCCCGGCCAGCGCGAGGAGCGCGTTCTCGACGACCTCGGTCAGAGCGGGGTGGATCCAGTACTGGCCCCGGGCGAGGTCGGCCACGGGCTGGCCGAAGCTCATGGCCTGGATGAGCGGCTGCACCAGCACCGAGGCCTGCGGACCCAGCAGGTGGGCGCCCACGAGACGACCGGTCGCGCGGTCGGCGAGCAGCTTGACGACGTAGCCGGCCGCCTCGCCGTGGCGGTCGTCGGCCTCCAGGGCCCAGCCGAACGCCGTGTCGCCGTACTCGTGGCGGGCGACGGCGAGGTCGAGACCCTGCTCGCGGGCCTGGGCCTCGGTGAGGCCGACCGCGGCGACCTGGGGGGAGGCGAAGACGGCGTTGGGCACGAAGCGGTGGTCGGAGACCCGCAGGTCGTCGGGGTGCAGGAGGTTGTGCTTCACCACCCGGGCGTCCTGGTTGGCGACGTGCTTGAGCGGCTCGGGGCTGGAGGCGTCGCCGAGCGCCCACACGCCCTCGGCGCTGGTGCGCTGGTGCTCGTCGACCAGGATCCGGCCCGTGTCGTCGGTCTCGACGCCCGCGCGGTCGAGGTCGAGCAGGTCGCCGTTGGGGCGGCGGCCGATGGCCAGCAGGAGGGCGTCGACCTCCACCTCGCTGCCGTCGTCGAGGTGCATCACCGTGCCCCCGGCGGCGCGCGAGACCCGCTCCAGCGACGTGCCGAGCCGCACGTCCCAGCGCTGCGACACGATCCGGGTGAAGGTCTGAGAGATGTCGTGGTCCTGGTTGGAGATCAGGGCCTCGCCCGACTCGACCTGGGTCACGGTGGCGCCGTAGGCCGCGAAGACGTGGGCGAGCTCGGCGCCGATGTAGCCGCCGCCGACGACGCCGATGCGCCGCGGGAAGGTCGCCAGGCGCATGACGTCGTCGCTGGTGTGGTGCTCGACCTCGTCGAGGCCCTCGATGTCGGGCACGACCGGCCGACTGCCGGTGGCGAGCACCACCTGGTCGGCGGTGAGCTCGGCGGTGCCGCCGTCGTCGAGCTCGACGCGGAGGGCGCGCGGGCCGGTGAACCGGGCGGTGCCGGAGAGGAGGTCGACGCCCGGCAGGCCCTCACGGTAGGCCCGGCCGTCGGCGGAGACCTCGTCGAGGCGCCCGAAGACCCGGTCGCGGACCGCGTCCCAGTCGGCGCCGTCGGCGCTGGTGCGCGCGCCCAGGCGGGGGCCGTCGGCGGCGGCGTCGACGACGTCGGCGGGGCGGATGAGCATCTTGGAGGGGATGCAGCCGCGGTTGAGGCAGGTGCCCCCGAAGGGGCCCCGCTCGACGATGGCCACCGAGAGCCCCGCGAAGGACTTGTCGATGACGGTGTTGCCGGAGCCGGCTCCGAGGACGACGACGTCGTAGTGGGTCACACCGGCGAACCTAGGCGCCGCACCCTGGGGCGCGGTCCACCCGCGTGGGTCGGTTGTCGCGCGGTGGCACGATGCGGGTGTGCCCGTCGCGATGGATCCCGACCGCTTCGACGCCCTCGTCGACGCCGCGCTGGACGAGATCCCCGACGAGCTGGCGCAGCTGGTGACCAACGTGGTCGTGCTGGTCGAGGAGGAGCCGCCGGAGGGCGAGCCGCGCGACCTGCTCGGGCTCTACGACGGCGTCGCGCTGACCGAGCGGGACTTCTCCACGATCCTCGAGCTGCCCGACCGGATCTTCGTCTTCCGCGGCCCGCTGCTGCGGATGTGCGCGAGCGAGGAGGAGCTGGTCGAGGAGGTCCGGATCACCGTGGTCCACGAGGTGGCCCACCACTTCGGCATCGACGACGACCGCCTCCACGAGCTGGGCTACGCCTGAGGGCCTCAGGCGGCCAGCAGGAAGCCCACGGCGCACAGGCCGAGGCCGCCGAGCAGCGACACGGCGGCGTAGAGGGCCCCGGTGCGCGGGCCCAGGCCCCGGGTCTGCACGACGAAGGAGGAGTACGTCGTGAAGCCGCCGCAGAAGCCCGTGCCGAGGAGCGCGACCCACTCCTGCGAGAGGTGGCCCGAGAGCGCCAGCGCGCTGACCACGCCGAGCACGAGGGAGCCCAGCAGGTTGACCGCGAGCGTCCCGGTCGGCCAGCGGGCGTCCAGCCGCTGGGCGACGGCGTAGCGCAGCGGCGCGCCGACGCCCGCCCCGAGCGCCACCAGCAGGCCGCGGACCACGGTGTCGACGGTGTCGGTGGTCGTCACGGCCCCTCCCCGCGAGGCGTGCGGTCGTCTTCGCGCCGCGCCGCCCAGGCGTGCACCGCGGTGACGGCGAGCAGCGCGGCGGCCAGGCTGCCCACGACGTAGGCGGCGGCCGGCCCGGGGCGGCCGGCGTCGAGCAGGGCCCGGGTCTGCTCGGAGGCCGCCGACAGCGTCGTGAAGCCGCCCATGACCCCCGGCCCGAGGAACGCCGCGCGGCCGCGGCTGCGGCGTACGGCGGCGAGGAGACCCGCGGTCGCGAGCAGCGCCGAGCCGACCACGTTGATGGCCAGGGTGGTCCAGGGGAAGGCGCCGGCCGGGTCGGGGAAGACCTCGAGCAGGGCCCAGCGCACGACGGCGCCGAGGGCTCCGCCGAGCGCCACCAGCGCGAGCAGCCGGGGAGCGGGGCTCACCGCGGCGTGGGGGCGTCGGTCACGAGACGACGGTACGCCGCACCTCGGGCGTCTGCTCGCCGTCGTCGGGCCCGGAGGCCGGGTCGCGCCACGGGAGCGGCTCCTCGCCGGCGACCTGGCGCACGAACTCGCCGAGGTACCACTGCTGGAAGCGGCGCTGCTCCGGGGTGCGGGCCAGCGACAGCAGCCGCTGCTCGCGGCAGAAGACGTCGGCCATGTCGAGCAGGTCGATGAACTGCTGCATGCTGCCCGAGGCCGCGCGGGAGACGAGCAGGTCGAGGTCGAGGTGGGTGCGGCCCTCCGCGACCGCGCGGTCGACGTCGGGGCCGACCGAGCCACCGCGCAGCTGGCGCTCGAGGTCGCCGAAGAGGTCGGAGAGGTCCTTGGCCAGGGGGTACTCCGACTCGTGGGCCAGCGCGAGCAGCCGGACCTCGCGGCGCAGCTCGCGGAAGTGGCGCTGGAAGGCGACGTAGCGGTCCAGCGGCACACCGTGCACCGACACCGCGACCGGGTCGGACGGCACGGCGGGTGGCTGGTCGAGCCCGGTGACGACGCCCTCGGCGCCGTTGTCCTCGGCGAACTCCGCGGCCGGCTCGAACCACACCGTCTTGCCGTCGGCCTCGATCTCGGCGCCCCACGCCCGGGAGCACCGCGCCACGATGCTCAGCCCCCGGCCGAAGGTGAGCAGCAGCGACTCGACGTCGTCGTCGTCGGTCTCGCCGGTCTCGGTCGGGAGCACGGGGCGCTCGGGGGAGCCGTCGCGGACCTCGACGCGGGGGTGCTCCACGGTGCCGCGCACCCGCACCTCGATGGGGGGCGAGCCGTGCAGCAGGGCGTTGGTGACCAGCTCGGAGACCGCCAGCTCGGTGCACTCGACGAGCTCGTCGCGGCCGATGTCGCGGCACGTCTCGACCACCCAGCGGCGTGCATCCTGCACGCCCCGGGGACCGGAGCCCAGGGAGAGGGCGGGCCGGTTCAGCGGCACGGACGGCTCCAACGGTGCGAAGAGATCGGGTGGCGGGTCCGGACCACGAGGTCCGGCGGACGACCGGCGGCCGGGGCCCCGCGGCGGCGGGTGCCGCACGAGGACAGCGGCAGGTGGGTGCCAGTCCCGTGCCGACTACCCGCGGGCCTGCGCGGGCAAACCTGCGTCGTTGAAAGTTTTCCCACCCGAGTGCCGCGTCGTCGGGGGCGTGTGGCGAGGGCCACGGGAGCGGCCGCGACGACCACCCGGGAGGGTGCTGTGAGCGACCAGACGGTGGCCCAGATTAGAGATGCGACGCCCTGCGCGGGAGAATGGGGCAGACGCCCCGACCGAGAGACGTCGCCTCCGTCCCGGCAGCCACCAGAGAGGTCCCGACATGGCAGCCAGCCCAGTCCCCGCACCGACCGCGACCAACCCCTCGACGGGCAAGCACCGCGTGGTCGTGATCGGCTCCGGCTTCGGCGGACTCTTCGGCACCAAGGCGCTCCGCCGCTCGGACGTCGAGGTGACGATGATCGCCAAGACGACCCACCACCTCTTCCAGCCGCTGCTCTACCAGGTGGCGACCGGCATCCTCTCCGAGGGCGAGATCGCCCCGCCGACCCGCGAGATCCTGCGCAGCCAGTCCAACGCGCAGGTGCTCCTCGGGGAGGTCACTGACATCGACCTCGAGGCCCGCACGGTCACCTCCCACGTCCTGGGCCGCCCGACGGTGACCGCCTACGACTCGCTGCTGATCGCGGCGGGCGCGGGGCAGTCGTACTTCGGCAACGACCACTTCAGCGAGTTCGCCCCCGGCATGAAGAGCATCGACGACGCCCTCGAGCTGCGCGGTCGCATCTTCGGCGCCTTCGAGATGGCCGAGCTGGGCGCCCAGCGCGGCGAGAACGTCGACCACCTGCTCACCTTCGTGGTCGTCGGCGCCGGACCGACCGGTGTCGAGATGGCCGGCCAGATCGCCGAGCTGGCCCACCGCACCCTGCGCCGCGACTTCCGGGCCATCGAGACCCGCTCGGCCCGCGTGATCCTCGCCGACGCCGCGCCCCAGGTGCTGCCGCCCTTCGGCGCCAAGCTGGGCGAGAAGACCAAGACCGAGCTGGAGAAGCTCGGCGTCGAGGTCATGCTCGGCGCGATGGTCACCGACGTCGACGAGCGCGGCCTCGAGGTGAAGTACAAGGACGGTCGCACCGAGCGGATCCAGTCCGTCACCAAGATCTGGGCCGCCGGCGTGCAGGCCAGCCCGCTGGGCAAGACGCTCTCGGAGCAGACCGGCGCCCCGCTCGACCGCGCCGGGCGCATCGGGGTCAACCCCGACCTCACCCTGCCCGGCCACCCCGAGGTGTTCGTGGTCGGCGACATGATCGCCCTCGACAACCTCCCGGGCGTCGCCCAGGTCGCGATCCAGGGCGCCAAGTACGCCGCCAAGGAGATCGACGGCCGGGTCAAGGGCAAGCCCGCCCAGGAGCCGTTCAAGTACTTCGACAAGGGCTCGATGGCCACCATCAGCCGCTTCCGCGCCGTGGCGATGATCGGCAAGATCCGCCTCACCGGCTTCATCGCCTGGCTGATGTGGCTGGCCGTCCACCTCGTCTACATCACCGGCTTCAAGAACCGCGTCACCGCGGTGCTGCACTGGTTCGTGTCGTTCCTCGGCCGCGGTCGCTCCGAGCGCACCTCCACCGAGCAGCAGATCTTCGGGCGCAACGCGCTCTCGCGACTGCGAGGGGGCGCGACCGACCTGGTGTCCGCGCCGGGCTCCTACGAGGCCTCGCGCGAGCTGCTCGAGACCACGCGGCGCGCCGAGCTCGAGGCCCAGGCCGTCGAGGAGGCCCGCCTCACCGACGCCGGTCAGCGCGGCGTCAAGACCGGCGAGCGGGTCTGAGACAGACCGCCACCACGGGGGCGTCACCGGAGCAATCCGGTGGCGCCCCCGTCGGCGTCTGCGGTCCACTGGCCCCGTGACCGAGCTGCGCCGCCCCGACGCCCGCCTCGCGACGAGCTGGGCGCGGGCCCTCGCCGACTTCGGCGACGAGCACCCCGCCGGCAGCGGTGTCTGGCTCCTGCCGCCGGCCCTGCGGCGCGACCTGACCCCGCCCGGCTGCCACGCGTGGGTCGAGGCGCTCACGCCGTACGCCGACCGGTCGGTGGCGCTGGGCGAGGGCCCGCACGGGCCGCTGGTGCACTCCACCTTCTGGTGGATCGTCGACACGGCGGGCGGGGGCGAGGAGGTCGTGGGCTTCCTCGACCTGCGCCACGAGCTGACGCCGTACCTGCTCGAGACCGGGGGGCACGTCGGCTACTCGGTGCGGCCCGCCCGGCGTCGTGAGGGTCACGCCTCGCGTGCGCTCGCGCTCGCGGTGGGTGAGGCGGGGGAGCTGGGGCTCGACCGCGTGCTGGTGACCTGCGACGTCGACAACGTGGCCTCGGCGCGCACGATCGAGCGCTGCGGTGGGGTGTGCGAGGACGTGCGGGGCGACAAGCGCCGCTACTGGGTCGCCGTGCCCTGAGCGCTCGGCGGGCGAGCGCCCGACGGTCGGGTCGGACGTCGGACGTCGGACGTCGGACCGGGGGCCGGGTCAGAGGTCGGGTCGGTAGTAGCGCAGCACCTCGGTGAAGCCACGGGGGTCGACCATGGAGGAGTCGATCTCCACGGGGGACATCCCGCGCCGGTGGATCAGCACCCGCCAGCCGCGGCGTCCGGGGGTGCCGAGCAGCTCGATGTCGGTGTAGCGGTTGGCCAGGTCGAAGACCTGACGACCGCCGCTGCGCCGGATCTCGAGCTGGCCGCCGCGCACCGAGAGCCGGGGCGGGCTGGAGCCGGCCCACACCGCCCACACCACCGCGGTGGACAGCAGGGCGATCCCGGCGAGGCCCAGGCGCTCCTCGGTGCGGACCTGCCAGGCCTGCCAGGCGAGGTAGCCGCTCGTCACGACCCCGGCCAGCACCAGCAGGCCCACCAGTCGCCGCAGCGCTGCGCGCGGCGCGAAGTCGACCTGGGGTGGGGGGCCGCTCGGGGCCGGCCGCGGCGGCGTCTCGCCGCGGGTCTGGTGGGCGAAGTCGCTGAACACCGACCGGGCCGCCGCAGGCGTACGCCGGGGTGCCGCGCCTGCCTCCGGGGTGGCGGCGGGTGCGTGCGTGGGGGCGGGACCCGAGGGGACGGGTGCGGGCCCGGTGGGCGCCGCCGCCGGTGCCGGCGCGGCCGGCTGCCGGAGCCGGGCGAGCCTCGGAGGCTTCTCCTGCTTGGCGGGTCTGGCGGGTTTGGCGGGCTTGTCGGGCTTGGCCGGCTTGGCGGGGCGGGGGGCCGCCGAGGCACTGGTGGCAGGCGCCGTCCGACGGCGGTCGGAGGCCGGGTCGGTCTCGCGCTCGGTCGGCGAACTCGGCGAACTCGGCGAGACCGGCGAGACCGGCGAGACCGGCGAGACCGGCGAGACCGGCGAGACCGGCGAGACCGGCGAGACCGGCGAGACGGGCGGGGTCGGCGTGGCGGCGCGTGGCGGGGTGGTGGGCGGAGCGGCCGTCGCGGCGAGGAGGTCGAAGACGGCGCGGCCGGCGCTCACCGCGTCGGCGCGCGTCGTCGTGGGCGGGGGGTCGGTCGGGACGGCGGTCGGGACGGCGGTGGTGACGGCGGCGGGAGTGGGGTGGTTTCGAGACGCTCGCTGCGCTCGCTCCTCAACCACCGCGGTGGGGGCTGGTGCTCGTTCCTCGGGCCTCGGGGTGGGGGCTGGTGCCCGTTCCTCGGGCCTCGGGGTGGGGGCCGGTGCTCGCTCCTCGGCCGCCGGGAGCGGGGCGGGGCGGTCGAGGAGGTCGACGATGGCGCGACCCGCGGCCACGGCGTCACCGGGCTCCGCGGGGGAGGGGCTCGGCTCCGGCTCCGGTGCAGCGTCGACGACGGGGGCGGGCTCGGGGAGAGCGTCAGCGGGGGCGCCCGTCGTCGAGTCGGCCACGGTGTCGGGGACCGTGTCGGGGGCCGTGTCGCCCGTGTTGCCCGTGTTGCCCGTGTCGCCCGCGACGGCGTCGCTGGCCTCGGTGGCGCGGCGGCGGGCGAGGAGGCCGCGGCGGGGCTCGGGCTTCGGTCGGCGCGCCGAGGGGATGATGACCGGCTCGAAGTCGGCGAGTCCGAGACCGGGGCGGATGCCACCCGAGGGGGGCAGCGGGCGGGCGGGGGCGACGTCGTACGCGTCGAGCTCGCGGCTGGCGGCCGGGACCGTGGCCGGGGGCAAGGTGGTGCTGTCGCGCCGCTCGGAGGGCGGGGCGTCGGCGCTCTCGGGCGGTGCCGGCCGACCCGTGCGCTCCCGCAGCGCCGCACCTTGGCGGCGCAGCTCGGCAGCGCGCGCGTCGGCGCCGCCGTCGCGGTGCGTGAGCCACCGGTCGACGAGGTCGGCGCCGGCCTCGTCGGGTGTCGCGTCTGCCATGGACGGCAAAATACGCGGATCCGGGCCGCGGCGAGGCTGAACGCAGCAGACCGCGCCGCCACGGCGCACCCGCCGACGGGCACGTGCCGCCACGGTGCGGCGCACCTCCGTAGAGTGCGAGCCGACGCCGGGGCCGCCCGGCAGGAGAGGCCCCGGTGACCGCGACCGACCAGGACACCCCCGGCGACGCCGGGCTCAGCGCCGACGAGCTCGTGGCCGTGGCCGCGGTCATGACCGAGGCCGGCGAGCCGCCGGCGGCGCCCCTGCGGGCGCGCCTCGTCTCCGGCGGCCGCTCCAACCTCACCGTCCGCCTCGACGACGGCGAGGCCGCGTGGGTGCTCCGCACGCCGCCGCGGGCGGGCCGGACGCCGTCGGCGCACGACGTGGCCCGCGAGTTCCGGGTGACCAGGGCCCTGGGCCGCGCGGGGGTCCCCGTGCCGCCGGCGGTGGCGCTGAGCGAGGACGAGTCGCTCATCGGCGGTCCCTTCGCCGTGGCCCGCTTCGTCGAGGGCCGCTCACTGCAGTCGGCCGACGACCTCGCCGGTCTGCCCGACGACCGGGTCGAGGCGGCTGTGGCGGCCCTGGCCGACGCCCTCGCCCGGCTGCACGAGGTCGACCACGTCGCCGTCGGCCTCGAGCGCTTCGGACGCCCCGACGGCTACGCCGCCCGCCAGCTTAAGCGGTGGTCGGGCCAGTGGGAGATCGTGGGCGAGGCCCAGCCCGAGCCCGTGCGCCGCGCGGCCGCGGCGCTCGCCGCCCGCCTAAGGGAGCGCCTGCCCGAGCAGCGCTCCACCGGCATCGTGCACGGCGACTACCGCATCGACAACACGCTGCTGCGCGTGCCCGCCACCGGCCCGGTCGAGGTCGCGGCGATCGTCGACTGGGAGCTGTCGACGATCGGCGACCCGGTCGCCGACGTGGCGATGATGTGCGTCTACCGCCACCCGGCCTTCGACCAGGTGCTCGGCTTCCCGTCGGCTTGGACCGAGCCGCGCGTGCCCGACGTGGCCGGGCTGGCCGCGGCCTACGAGCGCGCCGGGGGCGTGCCGCTGGTCGACCTCGAGCGCCACCTCGCCCTCGGCTACTACAAGCTCGCCGTCATCGCCGCCGGCATCGACCACCGCCACCGTGCCGCCGGGGGCGAGGGGCTCTCCTCGGCCGGCGAGTCCGTCGGCCCCCTGCTGGACGCCGGACTGGCCCTCGACCCCGACCCGGCCTGACCCGGCCGACCGGCCCGACCCGGCCCCGGAGCCCGGCCGATGCTCTGCGGAGGTCGGGCGGTGACGTCGTGTATGGACCTTTGCGCGGCTGCGGCAGCCGGTCAGCATCCGGAGCCGCCTGGATCGCGCAATGCCCGGCCCGGGGCGTGCGTGGATCACGCAATTGCGCGATCCGCGAGGCCCCAGGCCCCGGGCCCCGGGCCCCGGGCCCCGGTGCGTGATGATTACGTTGCGCGGCGCCGAACCGGCGGAGGAGCCCGGCCGATGCTCTGCCGAGGAGCCCGGCCGACGCTCCGCGGAGGCCGGCAGTGACGTCGTGGCCGGACTGTGCGCGGCTGCGGCAGCCGGTCAGCGTCAAGAGCCGCCTGGATCGCGCAATGCCCGGCCCGGGGCGTGCGTGGATCACGCGATGGCGTGATCCACGCGGCCATCCGACGTCGGCCGTGGACGTCGGGCCCCGACACCGACACCGGCCCCCGACCCCGGCCCGCGACCCCGGCCCCCGACACCGGCACCCGGACCTCGACACCCGGACGCCGGGCGAGGGCGGCCGGGACCGGGGCCGGTGGCAGAGTGACGGCCATGGCGCCCCACGAAACCTCAGCCGCCGTCGACCCCTCCCACCACACAGACCCCGGCTCGTCGCACGTCCGCTACGCGTTCGCCGACGGCGTCGCCCGGATCACCCTGGTCGACGCCGACCGCGGCAACCCGGTGCACCTCGACTCCGTCGACCAGCTCTTCACCGCCGTACGCCGCGCCGCGGCCGACGACGCCCGGGTGGTCGTGCTCGCCAGCACGGGGCGCTTCTTCTGCGTCGGCGGCGACGTCGCGGCCTTCGCGGGGGCCGAGGACCTGCCGGGCTACGTCGACGAGCTCGCCGACCGCCTGCACCGCGTGGTCTCCGAGCTGGTGCGCAGCGAGGCCGTCGTGGTCTCGGTGGTGCAGGGCGCGGCGGCCGGGGCCGGCTTCCCGCTCGCGGCCGCCGCCGACCTCGTGCTGGCGGCCGACACCGCGACCTTCAGCCTCGGCTACACCCGCCTCGGACTGTCGGTCGACGGCGGCACGAGCATGCTCACCCACACCCTCGGCCTGCACCGGGTGCTGCGCCTGGCGCTGCTCAACGACCGGCTCACCGCGGCCGAGCTGCTCGACGCCGGTCTCGTGGCCCGCGTCGTGCCGGCGGCGGAGCTCGACGCGTGCGCCGAGGGGGTCGTGGCCACGCTGGTGGCGGGCTCGGCCCCGGCGTACGCCGCGAGCAAGCGGCTCCTGCGCGGCGCGGTCGAGGAGCACCCCGAGGCCCGGCTGCGCGCGGAGGCGCTGGCCATCCGGGAGCTGGCCGGCGGCGCCGACGGCCGCGAGGGCGTCGCGGCCTTCGTGGCCAAGCGCACCCCCACCTTCGGGGCCTGAGCCCGGCCCGCGGCCGGGTCAGCCCCGGTGGCCCTCCGCGGCCAGGGCGAGCGCCTCGTCGAGGTGGTCGACCAGGTCGCGCGGGTCGTCGTAGACCGCGACGGCCCCCGCCTCGAGCAGCTCGGCGGTGCCGATCCCGCCGCAGCGCAGCCCCAGGCAGGGCACCCCGGCTGCGCGAGAGGCCTCGACGTCCCAGACGGCGTCGCCGACGGTGACCGCGCGGGTGGCCCCGACGCTCTCCAGGGCGATCTCGAGCAGGTCGGGGGCGGGCTTGCTGGCCTCGGCGTCGGCGCCGGCGACCTTCTCGTGCAGCAGGTGGTGTGAGCCCTCGACCAGGTCGAGCAGCTGCTCGGTCTGCTCCTTGGCCCCCGAGCTGGCGAGCACGACCTGCAGGCCGCGCCCGCGCAGCGCCTCGAGCAGGGCGGCGGCGCCGTCGGTGGCGCCGATCTCGCCCGTGCGGCGCTCGACGTCCTCGTCGTGCAGCGCGCGCACCCGGTCGCCGACGGCCCGCTCGGCGGCGTCGCCGGCGACGTGGGCGACCAGCCGGTCGCCGCCCAGTCCGATCGCGCGGTGGAGGCGGTGTGAGGCGACGTCGAGCCCGACGGCGGCGAAGGCGGCACGCCAGGCGAGCACATGCACGTAGACGGAGTCGACGAGGGTGCCGTCGAGGTCGAGCACCACCGTGTCGACGGTGGTGGCGGGGGCGTCGGGCCGGGCGGGTGTCGTGGGGGTCATCCCACCCACCGTGGCACGGGTGCGCGGGGTCGCCGTTCACCCCGAGGGGCGTGGGTCGTGGTCGGTGCCGCTCCTACCGTCGGAGGGGAGCCGGGAGGACCCGGTGGCCGACCAGGAGGAGACGACCATGCCCGCCGAGAAGAAGCCCGGCCCCAGCGTCAAGGACGACGAGCTCTACGAGAAGCTGCGCGAGGAGGGCAACAGCAAGGAGAAGTCGGCGCGCATCGCCAACGCCGCCGCCGCGGAGGGCCGCTCCGCCGTCGGGCGCGAGGGTGGCTCCTCGCCGGCCTACGAGGAGTGGACGGTCGAGGAGCTGCGCGAGCGCGCGGCCGAGCTCGACGTCGAGGGCCGCTCGTCGATGAGGAAGGACGAGCTGGTCGAGGCGCTGCGCGAGCACTGACCGGCCGGCGGAGGGCCCCCACGGCCGCGTCGTGCGGGCCCGCGCGGGACGGCGCCGTCGCCGGGCAGGTCTAACCTGGGTCCAGGCCCCCTCGACGGCGTGACGCCAGGTCGCGCTCGGCGGAGGGCCGGGAGGGCTCCCGCGCCCATGAGCACGACCAGATCCACGGGCCACGGTCCGGCCTCCGGCCCCGGCGGCGACCCGCGCCGGCGCATCCCCGCCCTGCTCACCGCGATCGACACGGCTCGCGAGCGGCTCCAGGTCGAGCTGGAGCAGCGCGCGGCCGGGTCCCGCGAGGCCGAGCAGGCCCGCCACGCCCTCGTCTCGGCGCTCGAGGCGTACGCCGCGGCGCTGGCGGCCGCCCACCTGCCGATGCCCTACCGCCTCCACGCCGAGCTGCGGCTCCAGCGGGGTCTGGGCGGCAACTGACCGACCGGGACGCCCGGCCCGGCTCGGCGGGGCGCCGGGGTCGTCCCGGGCGGCTCAGGGGGCCGCGGCGCGCAGCTTCTCCAGCAGGGGCTCGGCCGCCTCGGCCAGGAAGCGGTCCTGGTGCTCGTCGCCGACCTGCACGAGGGCGACGTCGGTGAAGCCGGCCTCCCAGAAGGCGCCCACGGCCTCGACGATCTTGTCGAGGTCGGGCCCGCAGGGGATCGAGTCGGCGACGTCGTCGGGCGTGACGAACTGCGTGGCCCCGGCGAAGCCGGCCGTGGTCGGCAGGTCGCTGTTGACCTTCCAGCCGCCGGCGAACCAGCGGAACTGCTCGTGGGCCCGGGCCACCGCCCGCTTCTCGTCGGGGTCCCAGCAGATCGGGATCTGGCCGATGGCGCGGGCGCCGTCACCGATCCGGGTGGCGCCCTCGACACCGTTCCAGGTCTGGACGAGGTCGCCGAGCGGCTCGGTGGCGACCAGGTCGTCGGCGATCGGAGCGAAGTGCTCGATGCCCTTGTCGCCGGCCACCGCCAGCGCCAGGCGCACCCGCTCGTCGTCGCCGGGCAGGTCCCACAGGCGCGAGCCGTCGACGGAGAAGTGCTCGCCGTGGAAGGTGAGCAACTCCCCGGCCAGCAGGCGGCGGATGATCTCCACCGCCTCCACCAGCATCTCCTGGCGTCGCGCCACGGGCGGCCAGCCGCGTCCGACGGTGTGCTCGTTGAGGTTCTCCCCGCTGCCCAGGCCGAGGGTGAAGCGGCCCTGCGACAGCAGCGCCATGGTCGCGGCCTTCTGGGCCACGACGGCGGGGTGGTAGCGCATGGTCGGGCACGTCACGTAGGTCATCAGCTCCACGCGCGAGGTGACCTGGCTGATCGCGCCGAGCACGCTCCACGCATAGGGGGCGTGGCCCTGCTCGGTCAGCCACGGGGAGAAGTGGTCGCTGGAGACCTCGAAGTCGAAGCCGGCCCGCTCCGCGGCGGCGGCGTACTCGACCAGCTGGCGCGGGCCGCTCTGCTCGGTCATGAGGGTGTAGCCGATGCGGGACACGTGTCCTCCTGGCCCGTCGGCTCTGCCGAGGGCGTCGTCGTGGTCGGGCCCTGCCACGCTAGGTCGGCGCGCCACCGGTGACGTCCACCCGCGGGGGTGACCGCGGCGGCCGGCCCCCTCGGGTCCACCGCCCGCCCGCCAGCCCGCCCGCCCGCCTGCCGCCCACCTCTGAGGGTGATCGGGGGGCCCGGCCGCCGCCGTACGGTCGAAGGACGGGCCCGCGCGACCGCGCCGACCCGCCTGCTCGCATCGGAGGATCATGGATCTCGGAATCACCGGACGCACCGCCCTCGTCACCGGGGGCGACTCCGGCATCGGCTGGGAGACCGCGCGCATCCTGCTCGACGAGGGCGCCACGGTCGTGCTCACCGACCAGGACGCCGACTCCCTCGCCGAGGCCGCGGCCCGGCTCGACGCCCCCGAGGGGCGCCTGCACCACGTGGCCGCCGACCTGTCCACCGACGAGGCCGTCAAGGAGCTCGCCGCGTCGGTCACCGACCTGGTCGGCGACCTCGACATCCTCGTGCAGTCGGCCGGCATCACCGGGGCCCAGGGCCTCTTCCACGAGATCGACGACGAGGGCTGGACCACCACGCTCACCGTCGACCTGCTCGCGCCGATCCGTCTCACCCGCGCCTTCCTGCCCGGCCTGCGCCGCGGCGGCTGGGGCCGCATCGTCTACCTCGCCTCCGAGGACGCCGTGCAGCCCTACGACGACGAGCTGCCCTACTGCGCCGCCAAGGCCGGCGTGCTGGCCTTCGCCAAGGGTCTCTCGCGCAGCTACGCCGAGGAGGGGCTGCTGGTCAACTGCGTCTCGCCCGCCTTCATCAAGACGCCGATGACCGACGCCATGATGGAGAAGCGCTCGAAGGAGATCGGCTCCAGCGTCGACGAGGCCATCGAGAGCTTCCTCGACGAGGAGCGGCCCTACATGGAGCTGGGCCGGCGCGGCCTGCCCGAGGAGGTCGCCTCCGTGGTGGCGTTCCTGTGCTCCGACCGCGCCAGCTTCGTCAACGGCTCCAACTACCGGGTCGACTCCGGCTCGGTCGCCACCATCTGACGACCCACCGACCGACCCACCCCAGGAGGGCACCGACGTGCACCACGACTACGACTTCCTCATCGTCGGCGGCGGCATGGTCGCCGACGCTGCGGCCAAGGGCATCCGCGAGCAGGGGAGCGAGGGCACCATCGGCATCCTCGGCGAGGAGCCCACACCCCCCTTCCCGCGCCCGGCGCTGTCGAAGAAGCTCTGGACCGATCCCGACTTCACCTTCGACGACGCCGCCATGCACACCTCGGAGGAGACCGGCGCGACCTTCCACCTGGGCAGCCCGGTGACCGGCGTCGACACCGAGGCCCGTACGGCGACCACCGCGGCCGGCGACACCTTCGGCTACGGCACCCTGCTGGTGGCCACGGGCGGGCGCCCCCGCCGCATCGAGGGGCTGGAGCCCGGCGACCGGGTGCTCTACTTCCGCGACCTCGCCGACTACAACCGCCTGCGCGAGCTGGCCCAGGGCCGCCCGCGGGTCGTGGTCGTCGGCGGCGGCTACATCGGCAGCGAGATCGCGGCCGCGCTGTCGCAGCACGACTGCGAGGTCACCGTCGTGCACCCCGGCGAGGTGCTGGGCGACCACGTCTTCCCCGACGCGCTGGCGCGGCGCTTCGAGTCGCTCTTCACCGACGCCGGGGTGCGCGTCCACGGCGGTCTGAAGGCCGTCGGCGGGCGCGAGGACGGCGACACGGTCGTGGTCGAGCTCTCCGACGGGTCCTCGCTGGAGGCCGACGTCGTGGTGGTCGGCCTGGGCATCAGCCCCGACACCGACTTCCTGCCCGCTGACGTGGTCCGTGCCGACGACGGCGGCGTACGCGTCGACGAGCGGCTCACCACCTCCGTGCCGGGCGTGCTCGCCGCCGGCGACGTCGCCGAGTACCCCGACCGGATCCTGGGGCGCCGTCGCGTCGAGCACGTCGACAACGCCGGTGAGATGGGCTCCGCGGTGGGGCGGATCATGGCCGGCTCCACCGAGACCTACGACCACACGCCGATGTTCTACTCCGACGTGCTCGGTGTGGGCTACGAGGCGGTCGGCACCCTCGACGCCTCGCTGGAGACCGTCGTCGACGAGCGCGACGGGGGAGCGGTCGTCTACTACCTCGACGACGAGGAGGTGCGCGGCGTCCTGCTGTGGGACGTCGAGGTCGACGGCGGACTCGACCAGGCCCGCGCCCTCCTCGCCGAGCACGCTCGCCCCACCGACGCCGAGGCGCTCGTGGGCCGGATCGGCTGACGCCCGGGGGTCTCGCCCGGGCCCCCTGACGACGACACCGCCCCGACACCCGGATCTCCAGGTGTCGGGGCGGTGCTGTGCGGGTAGGCTGCGCAGCGAGGCCCGCCCGGGTCCGGTCGTCCCCCCCACGTCCGGCCCGGGCGGGCCTCCCTGCACGCAGGACAGCGGGCGTCCCGGTCGTGGCCGGGACGCCCGCTGCTGCTTGCTTCGGACGCTGCTGCTCAGTCCTCGCTGACCTGGGTGCGGAAGCCCGAGCGCTCGGCGTGCATCGTCCACAGCTTCTCGGCCAGTACGTCGGGATCCTTCTCGGGGTCGCCCTCGACGATCGCGCCGCCGATGATGAGCTGGGCCACGTGGATGCCCTCCTCGGCGAGCACCTCGTGCAGCAGCTCGGCGTAGGCGGCCTGACCGGCGAAGGCGATCGAGGTGCCGGTGACGTTGCGTCCGGGCTTGACGGCGGAGCCGCCGTTGACGAAGAGGATCGTGCCGCGGCCCTCACCGTCCTCCTTGGGCAGGAAGCGCATGCCGGGCACGACCTGGTGCACGGCGGCGACGGGGCCGTAGATGGAGAACTCGACCGGTCCGACGAGGTCGGCGGGAGTGGTCTCCAGCACCGGTCGCATGAAGTCCTTCTGCGGCAGCGGGCTGTACTGGAGCACCTCGATGGGTCCGAGGGTCTCGGTCACCTGCTCGAGGGCGGCGGCGATCGAGGCGGGGTCGCGCACGTCGGCGGCGAAGCCCTGGGCCTGCACGCCGTCACCGGCGAGGTCCTCGGCCAGCAGGTCGAGACGGGCCTGGCTGCGCGAGATCAGACCGACGCTGAAGCCCTCGCGCCCGAAGCGCCGGGCGACGGCGGCGCCGAGACCGCGCCCGGCCCCGATGATGGCGATCGTGGTCATGCGGCGGCCTCCTGCGGGTGGATGTCAGGTGTCATGACGTCCACGGTGCCCCGGGGCCGGGGGGGTGCAGGAGACCCAAGCGGGTGACCGGGCCCGGCGGGCCCGGCGGTCCGGTCAGGAGGCGGAGACGTCCACCAGACCGCCGCGGGCCGGCTCCATGCCCAGGCCGTGGCGCAGGCCCCAGGCCACGGCCTGGGTGCGGCGCTCGACGCCGATCTTGCGGTAGGCGCCACGGATGTAGGTCTTCACCGAGTTGATCGAGAGGTAGAGCTGCTTGCCGATCTCGACGTTGGTGTGACCCTGGGTCACCAGCGAGAGGATCTCGGCCTCGCGGGGGGTGAGCCCCGCGCGGGCGCCGTTGGCGGTGGCGCCGACCACGGCGTGCGGGGTGCGGTCGAGCGGGCGGCTGGGGCGGGCCGCCGTCGGGGTCGTGCGCAGCGCACGCTCGATGGCGTCGACGAGCTCGTCGGCACCGAGCGTCTTCGACAGGCGCACCTGGGCGCGGCTGCTGCCGGGCGCCTGCGGGTCGCGCCAGGTGTAGACCACGGGGCGGGCCTGGCCGGAGGTGGCGAGGCGACGCACGAGGTTCTGCCCGGTCTGCGAGAGCTTGACGGGCTCGTAGAGCACCACGTCGACCGCGGCCGGGTCGTCGAGGGCGGTCTCGGTGTCGACGAGCTGGACCCGGTCGGTGTGGGGGGCGAGCAGGGCGGCCACGCCAGCGGCGACGAAGGGGTGGTCGTCGACCAACGCCACGACGAGCGGCCGCTTCTGCGGGACGGCGTGGATGCCGCTCGTGCGGGGCGTATGCGAGGTGGTGGTGAGGTTCATGGTTCTGCCGCTCCTGGGTTCTCGGGCCGACACCCGGGCTGAAACTTAGACAAGGTGTTGGGACTTATATTCCAAACTTAGACAGACTGTGTCAAGATCATCCACAGTTCGACACGAAAGTTCGACAGCGAGTCGAAGCCCCCGCTCGACGAGAGGCCCCAGATGACCGAGCAGCGACACGACCACGGTGCGTGCTCCACCTCCATCGACTCCCTGCTGCGCGCCACGGCCCGTGGCGACGAGGCCGCCTTCGGCCGGCTCTACGACCGCAGCGTGCGACTCGTGCTCGGCGAGACCGTCCGACGCTGCTCGGCCCGCGGCGTCACCATCGACGACTGCGCCGGTCGCGCGCTGGCCGAGGACCTCGTCGTCTCGGTCTACCTCGACGTGTGGGCCCGCGCCGGTCAGTACGCCGCCGGCGGCCACGGCGGCCACGGCGGACTGCGCAGCGCCGAGCGGCCGGTGACCTCGGCGCGTCCCGACCCCTGGCGCTGGCTCTTCGACCTGGTCGCGGCGCGGGTAGAGGCCGACCTGGCCTCGGGCTCCACCGCCGGTGCGCGGCTGCGGGACGCGTCGTGAGCGGCCAGGCCGGTGGCGCCCCTGCGTCGTCGCTGCCCCCGGGGAGCGCTCACGGCGCCGGACTGAGCGTCAGTGACCTGGCCGAGCGCACGGGCGTGGCCGCCGCCACCCTGCGCGCCTGGGAGAGCCGGTACGGCTTCCCGGTGCCCGAGCGGCGCCCCAGCGGCCACCGTCGCTACGCCGAGGCCGACGTGCGCGCGGTCGAGGGGGTCCTGGCCCGGCGCGAGTCGGGGCTGACCCTGTCGGCAGCGATCGAGGAGGTCCGCCGCGAGCGGGAGGCCGAGGAGGAGCCGCGCGGCACGTCGGCGCGGCCGCAGTCGGTCTTCGCGACCGTGCGTGCGGGACACCCCCACATCCCGGTGCAGCGGCTGGGCAAGTCCACGCTGCTCGCCCTGTCCTGGGCCATCGAGGACGAGTTCTGCGCCGTGGCCGACCGCCCGCACCTCTTCGCCGCCTTCCAGCAGGCCCAGCACTACCGCGCCGCCGAGCGTCGCTGGGGCGAGCTGGCCCGGCTCTCGCGCTCGGCGTGGGTCTACGCCGACTTCCCCGACCACGGCGAGGAGCCGGACGGTCCCGACGTACGCCTGCTCGACGGGCCGACGCGGGTCACGCTCGACCAGCGCTCGCCGCTGCTGCGGGAGTGGGCGCTGGTGTGCGACTCCCAGGAGCTGCCCGCGCTGCTCAGCGCCTGGGAGCTGCCCGGCCAGGACCGTGTGCCCGACCGGCAGCGGATGTTCGAGTGCGTGCTGTCCTTCGAGCCCTCCGCGGTGCGCGCGGCGTCGCGCTGCTTCCTCGACGCCGCCGGCGAGGCCGGTGTCGGGTCGGCCGCCCCTGTGCTCCGCGAGCTCGACTCGACGGCGCTGGCCGACCCCACCGACCTGGCCTCGGTCAGCACCCTGGTGGCCCGGCTCCTCGGCTACGTCGACCGTCTCTCCTCCCGCTGATCGCCGACTGACCCGCCCGGTCTCGTCGCGCCCCGTTCACGACGGGGTCGTGGCGGGGTCGGCGTCGCGTCCTCGGGCGCTCCTAGCGTCGCGGGATGACCCGCCTGGAGCCCACCCCCGCCACCCGGGACCACCTGCTCACGCCCGGTGTCGTGCTCGCCGCCACCGGCGGCCTGGTGCTGGTGGTCGTGTCGGCGGCGCTCCTGCAGGTGCACCGGGGCTTCCTCGACCTCGAGGTCTACGCCTTCGGTGCGCGGACCCTGCTCGACGGGGGCCACCTCTACGACGGGGACGACCCGGCCACCGGTCTGCCGTTCACCTACCCGCCCTTCGCGGCGTTGCTGATGGCCGGGCTCGCGCTCCTGCCCCTGCCGGTCTCGGCCGCGCTGTGGGCGGCGACCGGCGTGCTCGCGCTGGCCCTGGTGGTGCACGTCGTGCGACCCGCTCTCGAGCCGTGGGCCGTCCTCGGCGTGTGCGTCGCGGCGCTGGCCCTCGAGCCGGTGCGCGAGACGCTGACCTTCGGGCAGGTCAACCTCCTCCTCATGGCGCTGGTCGTCGTCGACCTGCTCGGTCCGCGCCACCGGTGGAGCGGCGCACTCGTCGGGCTGGCCGCCGCGGTCAAGCTGACCCCGCTCGTCTTCGTGGTCCTGCTGCTCGGCACCGGGAGGCGGGGAGACGCCGCCCGCGCCGTGGCGGCGGTGGTGGGAGCGGGGGTGGTCGGGGCGCTCGTGGCCCCGCGGTCCTCGTGGGACTACTGGACCTCGGTGCTCGCCGATCCCGAGCGGCCGGGCAGCCCGGCCTTCGCCACCAACCAGTCGGTGAGCGGTGTGCTGGCCCGCGCGCTCGGCGGGCCGGCGCCGACCCTGCTGTGGCTGGTCGTCGCCGGCGCGGTCTCCCTCGGCGTGCTCGCGCTCGGCTGCGTCTGGTGGCGTCGTGGCGACCCCGCGCTCGGGGTCGGCCTGGCCGCCGTGGCCATGCTGCTCGCCTCACCGATCTCGTGGTCGCACCACTGGGTGTGGGCGCTGCCGGTGGCGCTGGTGCTGCTGGAGCGCGGGCCGCGGTGGGCCGCCGCGGGCTGGGCGGCGGTGTTCGTGCTCGCCCCCTTCTGGCTGCTGCCCCACCGCGACGACGCGGAGTACGCCTGGGGCCCGGCCCAGCAGGTGGTCGGCAGCGCCTACGTCGTGGCCGGTCTGCTGCTCGCGGCGGGGGCGGCGCTCGCGCTGGGCCTCGCGCGTCGCGCGCGCCCACCTTCTCCGTCCGCCGACGACTGAGGCGGCACGGTCGCGGTAGGCCCCGTGGGACTCGAACCCACAACCAAGAGATTAAAAGTCTCCTGCTCTGCCCATTGAGCTAGGGGCCCGCCGTCGCCGAGCGACGGAGCGGCCAGTATCACCCATGCGCTCCCGGACCCCGCTGGTGCGGTGCGGTGCACCCGTCCGTCACGCTCCTGACGCCGAACCTTCACGGGGTCGATCCACAAAGTCTCGTCCGGATCGTTCGGTTCCGGCTCCGGCGGGGTAGGGTCGGTGCTAGCAACAGATGCAAGTTCCAGCTGGTCTGACGCCTGCGGAGTTTGTGATCCAACGGCGTTTCTGCTTTGTGGTGTTCCACTAGGTCGGAGCGACGTGTCACCGCATCAGTTGTGGGGTCGTCGAAGTGACGGCCTCTCGTTCCGATAACAGGAGTAACGAGCACATGGCTCAAGGCACCGTGAAGTGGTTCAACGCTGAGAAGGGCTTCGGCTTCATTGCGCAGGAGGACGGCGGCGACGACGTCTTCGTGCACTACTCGGCGATCCAGACCCAGGGCTACAAGTCCCTCGACGAGAACCAGAAGGTCGAGTTCGACGTCACCCAGGGCCCCAAGGGCCCCCAGGCGGAGAACGTTCGCCCCGTCTGATCCAGACGTGCACCGGTCGGCCCGCTGACCGGTGAAGCACCACACGAGGCCCCACCCCCGTTCCCGGGGGTGGGGCCTCGTGCGTGCGTCGGGTCCCGTCCGCGGGGCCCTGCGGCGCACGTGTGGGCCATGTCGCACCACCCGATATGACCAGATCGGCCCCCGCCGGGTTTGATCCTGGGGGTCGTCGGGCACGCTTGGTCCTGATGAACAGGTACGAGGTGAGCGGGGGAGCGGTGCACGATCAGTTCGATGTGTCGCTCGAGGACGCCGACCTGCTCGGCGAGGTCGAGCTAACCACCAACCTCATCATCGCTGCGAGCGAGTCCGACGAGCACCTGTCGCAGACGACGATCGACGAGATCCTCGGGATCGACGCCGCCGACGCCCAGCCCGGCACCCAGGCCGGCTGACCCGTCCCCCTGCGTCTCCCGCACCCGCACCCGCGCTCGTGCGGGTGCTCCGGTGCGCCCGCGCGCCCCGAGACGCCGACGCCTTGAGGTCGATACCCTAGGGGGGTATCGTCGAGGGTATGGACGAGGCGACCGGCCACCAGCACGGCTACATCCAGCGCAAGGACGACTACCTCAAGCGGCTGCGCCGCATCGAGGGCCAGGCCCGCGGCCTGCAGCGGATGGTCGAGGAGGAGAAGTACTGCATCGATATCCTCACGCAGGTCTCCGCGATGACCAAGGCGCTGCACGCCGTCTCGATCGGGCTGCTGGAGGAGCACATGAACCACTGCGTCGTCGACGCCGCGCGCGCCGGCGACGACGAGGCCCGCGAGAAGGTCGCCGAGGCCGTCGAGGCGATCGCCCGACTGGTCCGCTCGTGACCGCCCACCACCGGCAGCAGCACCACGACAGCGAGGAGCACGAGATGAGCACCACCAGCACCTGGACCGTGACCGGCATGACCTGCGGCCACTGCGTCGCCTCGGTCACCGAGGAGCTCGAGGAGATCGACGGGGTCGAGCAGGTCGAGGTGACCCTCGAGGGCGGCCGCGTGGAGGTCACCAGTGGGCGCGAGCTGACCCGTGACGAGGTCGAGGCCGCCGTCGCCGAGGCGGGCTACGCCCTGGCCTGAGCCGCACCCCCACCCACTGCAGCACCCACCCCGGCCCCACCTCCGACCCACCTCACCCCACCCACCACGTCGCCCCACGCAGGGAGGAGCCCGCGATGAGCACGCCCGACCTGGAGCACCCGGCCAGCCGCCCGGCCGACCACGAGGTCGACCTGGAGATCTCCGGGATGACCTGCGCGTCGTGCGCGAACCGGATCGAGCGCAAGCTCAACAAGCTCGAGGGCGTGAGTGCGAGCGTCAACTACGCCACCGAGAAGGCCCACGTCGTCGCGCCCCCCGAGGTCAGCGTCGAGGACCTGCTGGCCACCGTCGCCGCCGCGGGCTACGCCGCCACCCCTCCACCGTCACCTGCTGACCGCAGGACCGACGGGGGCGAGGGTGCCGACGGCCCCGGCAGCCACGAGGAGCGTGCCGACGCCGAGCTCGGGGCGCTGCGCCTGCGGCTGCTGGTCTCCGTGGTGCTGAGCCTGCCGGTGGTGGCGATGGCGATGGTGCCGCCGCTGCAGGTCGACGGCTGGCAGTGGGTCTCGCTGGTCCTGGCCACGCCGGTCGTGCTGTGGGGTGCGTGGCCCTTCCACCGTGCCGCGCTCGTCAACCTGCGCCACGGCGCCACGACCATGGACACCCTGGTCTCGGTCGGGGTCACCGCGGCCTACGCCTGGTCGGTGGTGGCGCTGGTCTTCGGCAGTGCCGGGGAGAGGGGCATGACCCACGGCTTCGAGCTCGGGGTCGGGCGCAGCGACGGTCTGGGCAACATCTACCTCGAGGCCGCCACCGGGGTCACGACCTTCCTGCTGGCCGGGCGCTGGTTCGAGAAGCGCTCCAAGCGGCGCGCCGGCGACGCCCTGCGGGCCCTGCTCGAGCTCGGGGCCAAGGACGTCACCGTGCTGCGCGGCGCCGTCGAGACCACCGTGCCGGCGGCGAGCCTCGCGGCTGGGGACGTCTTCGTCGTCCGCCCGGGTGAGAAGGTCGCCACCGACGGCGTCGTCGAGCGCGGCACCTCCGCCGTCGACGCCTCGCTGCTCACCGGCGAGCCGGTGCCGGTGGAGGTCGGTCCGGGCGACGAGGTCACCGGGGCCACGGTCAACGCCGGCGGCCGCCTGGTCGTGCGGGCCACGCGGGTCGGCGCCGACACCCAGCTGGCCCAGATGGCGCGTCTGGTGGAGGAGGCGCAGAGCGGCAAGGCCGAGGTACAGCGCCTGGCCGACCGGGTCTCGGCGGTCTTCGTGCCACTGGTGATCGCGCTCAGCCTCGCCACGCTCGCCGCCTGGCTGCTGCTCGGCTTCCCGGCCGCGTCGGCGTTCACGGCGGCGGTCGCGGTGCTGATCATCGCCTGCCCGTGCGCGCTGGGCCTGGCCACGCCGACCGCGCTGCTGGTCGGCACCGGCCGCGGCGCCCAGCTGGGCATCGTCATCCGCGGCCCCGAGATGCTCGAGTCGACGCGCCGGGTGCAGACGGTGCTGCTCGACAAGACCGGCACGGTGACGACCGGCCGCATGATCCTCGTCGACGTCGTCGCCGCCCCCGGCACCCCCGAGCACCTCGTACGACGGACCGCTGCGGCCCTCGAGGCCGGCTCCGAGCACCCGATCGCCCGCGCGGTCGTGGCCGGTGCGCAGCAGGGTCACGCCGCGGAGGGGCCGCTCCCGCGGGTCGAGGGCTTCGCCAACCGCGAGGGTCTCGGAGTCGTCGGCACGGTCGTCGAGGCCGGCGCCCCCGCGGCCCGCGCGGTCATCGGGCGCCTCACGCTGCTGGAGCAGGAGGGTCTCGGCGTGCCCGGGGCCGTCCGCGCCGCGGTCGAGACGGCGGAGGCCTCCGGGCGCACCCCGGTGGTCGTCGGGTGGGACGGCGAGGCGCGCGGCGTCCTGGTCGTCTCCGACACCGTCAAGCCGGGGGCGGCCCAGGCCGTGGCCGAGCTGCGGGCGCTGGGCCTGGATCCCGTGCTGCTCACCGGCGACCACGAGCGGGCGGCGCGCGCCGTGGCCGCCGAGGTCGGCATCGAGCGCGTGGTGGCAGGGGTGCTGCCTGCGGGCAAGGTGGAGGAGGTGCGGCGGCTGCAGGAGCAGGGGGTGGCCGTCGCCATGGTCGGCGACGGCGTCAACGACGCCGCCGCGCTGGCCCGGGCCGACCTCGGCATCGCTCTCGGCACCGGCACCGACGTGGCCATGCAGGCCGCCGACCTGACGCTGGTCAGCGGCGACCTGCGGACCGCGGCGACCGCCGTACGGCTGGCGCGGCGGACCCTGGGCACCATCCGGGTCAACCTCTTCTGGGCCTTCGCCTACAACGTCGCGGCGCTCCCGCTGGCCGCCCTGGGCCTGCTGACCCCGATGATCGCGGGGGCCGCGATGGCGCTGTCGTCGGTCGTGGTGGTCTCCAACAGCCTGCGGCTGCGCGCCTTCCGCTGAGCGACCGGACCCGACCGGCCCGGACCTGGCGGGCGCGGACCCGGCGGGCGGGTCAGCAGGTGGCGAAGAGGACCGGGCCGGTCGAGAGGTCCGACAGCACGAAGGAGCCCTCGGCGGGCGTGAGGTCGGCGACGACCAGCGGGCCGTCGGCGGTGACGGAGTCGACGGCGAAGCGGTCGGTGAAGTCGCCGCCCTGGCCCGGCGCCGGCCCCTCCAGGAGGGTGGCGCGCGCGTCGGCGTTGCGGCGGGCGCGGTCGTCGTCGGAGAAGCCCAGCACGAGGCGGGCGCCGAGGCCGGGCTCGAGGGCGAGCGCGAAGACCTCCAGCGGGTCGACCTCCCCGGCGGCCCCGACCAGACGCTCACCCTCGGCCTGCTCGGCGGGGTCGGCCTGACCCATCGCCAGCGACGCGCACGCGAACTCCCCGGGGTAGACGGCGGCGGCCAGGGGGTCGCCCCCGGAGGAGCCGTCGACGAGCGCGTCGACGGCGCGGGACACGTCGTCGTCGGTGCCGTCGTCGTCGAGGCCGTCGACGACCGAGGCGAGGTAGGCGGCGTCGTCGCCGGTCACGACGAGGTCGCGCTCGGCGACGAGGGCGACGTACTGCAGGGTGGGCGAGGCGTTGTAGCCGGTCTCGAGCGAGGCCCGGGCGAGGGCGTCGGCGCCCTCCCACACCCCGTCGCCGGACTCCGGGCGGGTGTAGCCGAGGCCCTCGAGCCGCTCGCCGAGCGCCTCGACGTCGGTGCCCTCGGCCAGCCCGACGAGGTCGGCGCCCCCGGTGGTGGACTGGGTGAAGAGCTCCCACTCCACGCTGGCCGGCGACCAGCCGAGCTCCTGCTGCAGCAGCGAGGCCGACTCGGCCTGTGCCGTGGTCGAGGCCAGGTCGAGGTCGTAGGCCTCGGAGAGGAAGTCCTCGACCTGCTCGGGGCTGGAGGAGGCGTCGACGTCGGAGCCGACCTCGGCGCGCACCCCGGCCCAGTCGGTCCAGGAGTAGCGCTGCACGTCGTCGGGCGCCAGCGCGACGGCACGCCGCAGGTCGCTGTCGCCGCCGCCCCACACGCGCAGCGCCACCGCGACGCCGCCGCCGACCAGCACGAGCACGACCGCCACCGCCACGAGGAGCCGCACCGGCACACGACGGGTGGCACGGGGCACGGTGGTCCTCCTCGGGGGCGGGCGGTGGTGTGAGACTACGGGCATGGCCTCCTCCCCGCCCCAGGGCGTCCGGGCTCCGTCCGGCTCCTCCGCGAGCTCCCTGGCGCGCTCGCTCGCGCGGCGCGCGGAGGTGCCGGCCGGCGACGTCAGGGCCGCCGGGGCGGTGGTCTTCCGCCCGGGGCGGCAGGTCCTGCTGGTGCACCGCGGGCGCTACGACGACTGGTCCTTCCCCAAGGGCAAGCTCGACCGCGGCGAGCACGAGACGACCGCCGCGGTGCGCGAGGTGGCCGAGGAGACCGGGCTGCACGTGCGGCTGGGCCCGCCCCTGCGCGACCAGCGCTACACCGTCGCGCGCGGCACCAAGACCGTCCACTACTGGGCCGGGCGCGTCGTGGGCGACGACGACGTCAGCGGCTACGCCGTCAACGACGAGATCGACGCCGTCGAGTGGGTCGACCGCGACGAGGCCGTCATCCGGCTGACCTACGACCGCGACCGCGCGACGCTGCGGGAGGCCCTCGGCGTGCGTCGCCGCACGCAGGCGCTGGTCGTGCTGCGCCACGCCTCGGCCCGCTCGCGCAAGGCCTGGCGCGGCGACGACCGCGACCGTCCGCTCCTCCAGGCCGGTCGCGCCCACGCCCTGCGGCTGGTGCCGGCGCTGGCGGCGTACGACGTGGACCGGGTGGTGAGCTCGCCGGCGCTGCGCTGCCTGGAGACGGTGGCGCCCTTCGCCGAGACCGTCGGGGTCGGGCCCGAGCGCGACGACCGGCTCTCCGAGGAGGACGCGCGCGGCGCCGGGGTGCGCGCGCTCGTGGAGCAGCTCGTCGCTGACGGGGGCCGGACCCGGCGCGGGGCCCTGCTGTGCACCCACCGGCCGGTGCTGCCGAAGGTCTTCGCGGCCCTGGGTCTGCCCGACCCGGCGCTCGACCCCGGCGAGCTGGTCGTGGTGCACCTGCGCAAGGGCCGGGTGCTGGCCGGCGAGCGCCACCGGGTGCGCTAGACCGCTGAGTTGACAGACCCCCCTAGTTCACCGCGACGGTCGGGATCAAGGGCGGACGGCCGGGTTCACGTGATGTACGCCGCAGTGCCCGCCAGGTGTCACGGAACGGGCGGGACGCGTTCACGCCGCGTTCACCGACGGCCACGGATCCGTCCACCTGCGCTGCCTACCTTCCTGGCGTCCCCACATCTGAGACTTCAGGAGCAACGAAGTGAAGCGCACTTCCATCCGCCGCGTGATCGTGCCCGGCATCGCAGCGATGACCCTCGCTCTGGCCGGCTGCGCCGCCGGCAACGAGACCGACTCCGGCTCCACCGGCTCCGACGGCGACAGCGCGTCGAGCGACGTGAGCGTCGAGGGCCAGTACACGATCGGTGGTGCGTCCTCCCAGGAGGCCGCCCAGCTCGCGTGGACCACCGGCTTCAGCGACGTGCAGCCCGGCGCGACCGTGACCTACGAGCCGGTCGGCTCGGGCGGCGGCCGGGAGAACTTCATCTCCGGCGCCTACCTCACCGCGGGCTCCGACGCCTACCTCGTCGACGAGGCCCCCGACAACGAGCTGACCGCCGCCACCGAGCGCTGCGAGGGCGAGGCCCCCATCGAGGTGCCGAACTACGTCAGCCCGATCGCGATCATCTTCAACGTCGACGGCGTCGACGAGCTCAACCTCTCCCCGGAGACCCTCGCCGGCATCTTCGCCGGCGAGATCACCGAGTGGAACGACCCGGCCATCGAGGCCGACAACCCCGACGCCGACCTGCCCTCGGCGACGATCAACCCCGTGCACCGCTCCGACGAGTCGGGCACCACGGAGAACTTCACCAACTACCTCAGCGTCGCCGCCGGCGACACCTGGACCGAGGGTGCGGTCGAGACCTGGCCGCAGGCCTTCGGCGGCGAGGGCGCCCAGGGCACCTCCGGCGTGGTGAGCGCCGTGACCGACGGCCAGAACGCGATCGGCTACGCCGACGCCAGCCAGGCCGGCGACCTGCCCGCCGCCAACATCGGGGTCGGCTCCGACTTCGTCGAGCCCTCCGCCGAGGCGGCCGCCAACATCCTCGCGGTCTCGCCGGCCGCCGAGGACGCCGGTGAGAACCAGCTGATCTTCGACCTCGACTACACCACCGACGAGGCCGACACCTACCCGATCGTGCTGACCTCCTACATGATCGCGTGCCCGACCTACCCCGAGCAGGCCGACGCCGACTTCGTGAAGGCCTACCTGTCCTACGTCCTCAGCGAGGAGGGCCAGCAGTTCGGTGCCGACGAGGCCGGCGTGGCCCCGCTCGCCCCGGAGCTCGAGGAGCAGGCCCTCGCGATCGTCGACACGATCACGGCCGGCTGACACCGACGTGACCCTCGGGGGTCCGGGCCCTCACGGGCCCGGACCCCCCAATCGACCCGCAGACCAGCACCACACGGCAGCACGAGCGGCCCCGACGGGGCCACCGAACCAGGGGGACCCAGGTGACCAGCACCAGCACCGAGCCACGTGGGGGGCCGACCGAGCCCCTCGAGGACCAGGTGGTGAGCCGACGCGGTGACGTCGTCTTCGCCGGCCTCGCCCGCGGGGCGGGCCTGCTGATCATGCTGGCCCTCGCCGGCGTGGCGCTCTTCCTGCTCCTGCAGAGCATCCCCGCCTTCTCGGCGAGCGGCGACCAGGCCTACGGCAAGGACAACATCGTCCTCTACGTCTGGCCGCTGCTCTACGGCACCGTGATCGCCGCGGTCATCGCGCTGATCATCGCCACCCCGCTGGCCATCGGCGTCGCACTGGTCATCTCGCACTACGCGCCGCGGCGCCTGGCGCGCTACATCGGCTACGCCATCGACCTGCTCGCCGCCGTGCCCAGCGTCGTCTACGGCCTGTGGGGCCGCGAGACGCTGCAGTCGTGGGTCTTCCCCGTCTACCAGTGGCTGGCCGACAACCTCGGCTTCATCCCGCTCTTCGCCGGCCCGGTGACCACCGGCCGCACGATCCTCACCGCCGGCGTCGTGCTCGCGGTGATGGCGCTGCCGATCATCACCGCGCTGTGCCGCGAGGTCTTCGCCCAGACCCCGCGCATGCACGAGGAGGCCGCCCTGGCCCTCGGCGCCACGCGCTGGGAGATGATCCGGATGACGGTCTTCCCCTACTCGCGCTCGGGGGTCACCTCGGCGGTCATGCTCGGCCTGGGTCGTGCGCTCGGCGAGACCATGGCCGTGGCGATGGTGCTGGCGGCCTCGGGCGTCATCACGATCAACCTGATCTCCTCGCAGAACCCCTCCACGATCGCCGCGAGCATCGCGCTGAACTACTCCAACGCCTCCGGCATCAAGACCAACGTGCTGATCTTCGGCGGGCTCGTGCTCTTCGTCGTGACCTTCGCCGTCAACTTCCTCGGCCGCTGGCTCGCCGCCCGCGGCCAGGCCAAGGGGTGACCCCGTGACCGATCTCCAGACCCGTCCCTCGCCGGCCCCCGGCGAGAGCATCACCCTGACCCGCCCGCAGCTGCCCGGCTGGGCCCCGGCCGTCGCCGCCCTGGTCGCCTTCGGCCTGGCCGCGCTCGTCGGCCTGCTGCTGGGCTGGGGCCCCGTGCCGGTCGTCGTGGTCGGCTGGATCCTGCTCGTCGTGGCCCTCCCGGCCTGGTCGACCGCCGTCGAGGGCTCGCGCAAGGGCACCGACCGCCTGGTCACCACCGTCGTGTGGACCACCTTCGCCGTGGCGATGATGCCGCTCGTGGCCGTGATCTGGGAGGTGATCAGCCGCGGCGCCCCGGCGCTGTCGGTGGAGTTCCTGACCTTCTCCCAGGACGGCGTCCTCGGCGAGGGCGGCGGCATCTACCACGCCATCATGGGCACGCTGATCATCACCGCGATCGCCACGGTGATCTCGGTGCCGATCGGCGTGCTGGCCGCGATCTACCTCATCGAGTACGGCAAGGGGAGCCGGCTGGCGCGCGTGCTGACCTTCCTGGTCGACGTCATGACCGGCATCCCCTCCATCGTGGCGGGGCTCTTCGCGCTGGCCCTCTTCACGCTGATCTTCGGCCCCGGCACCCGCATGGCCATCGGCGGCTCGATCGCGCTGTCGGTGCTGATGATCCCCATCGTGGTGCGCGCCACCGAGGAGATGCTCAAGCTCGTGCCCGACGAGCTGCGCGAGGCCTCCTACGCGCTGGGCGTGCCGAAGTGGCGCACGATCACCAAGGTCGTGCTGCCCACCGCCATCGGCGGCATCATCACCGGCGTCACGCTCGCCGTCGCCCGGGTGGCGGGGGAGACCGCGCCGCTGCTGCTCATCGTCGGCACGCTGCGCTCTACCAACTTCAACCCCTTCGAGGGCAGCATGGCCACCCTTCCCGTGCTGATCTTCTCCGAGGCGACCCGCGGCGGACTCGCGGAGTACGTCCCCTTCCAGGTCGAGCGCGCCTGGGGCGCGGCGCTCGTGCTGATCACCATCGTGATGCTGCTCAACGTCATCGCCCGCGTGCTCGGCAGCTTCTTCGCCCCCAAGACCGGCCGCTGACCGCGGCACCCTGAGAGGACCCACCCGTCATGGCCAAGAGCATCGACGTCTCCGACCTGGACATCTACTACGGCGACTTCCTCGCCGTGCAAGGCGTGACCATGTCCATCAAGGCGCGGGCGGTGACCGCGCTGATCGGCCCCTCGGGCTGCGGCAAGTCGACCTTCCTGCGCTCGCTGAACCGCATGCACGAGGTCATCCCCGGCGCCCGCGCCGAGGGCAAGGTCGTCGTCGACGGCCAGTCGCTCTACGACCCGTCGGTCGACCCGGTGGCCGTGCGCCGCCAGATCGGCATGGTCTTCCAGCGGCCCAACCCGTTCCCCACGATGTCGATCTACGACAACGTGCTGGCGGGCAACCGGCTCAACGCCAAGCGGATGAAGAAGGCCGAGGCCGACACCATCGTCGAGCGCTCCCTCAAGGGCGCCAACCTGTGGAACGAGGTCAAGGACCGTCTCGGCAAGCCCGGCATGGGCCTCTCGGGCGGCCAGCAGCAGCGGCTGTGCATCGCCCGCGCGATCGCCGTCGAGCCGCAGGTGCTGCTCATGGACGAGCCGTGCTCGGCGCTCGACCCGATCTCGACCTCGGCCGTGGAGGACCTCATCCACGAGCTCAAGGCCGACTACACGATCGTCATCGTCACCCACAACATGCAGCAGGCGGCGCGCGTCTCCGACGACACCGGCTTCTTCAACCTCAAGGCGACCGGGGAGCCGGGCCACCTGGTGGAGTTCAACCCCACCAAGAAGATGTTCACCAACCCCGACATGGAGTCGACGGAGGCCTACATCTCCGGTCGCTTCGGCTGAGTCGGGGCGGGACCTCCCGGCCGGTGGCGGAAGGCATCGACGTGTGTCAATATTGACGCATGTCGATGCTTGAGGGCGCCGCGCCCGATCCTGACGACCCGCTGGCCTGCTGCACCCCGCTGGCGCGCGAGCCGATCTCCGACGAGCAGGCCGGGCAGCTGGCGCCGCTGCTGAAGGCGATCGCCGACCCCGTGCGGCTGCGGCTGCTGTCGCTGGTGCTGTCCCACGAGGGGGCCGAGGCGTGCGTGTGCGACCTGCTGCCCGCCTTCGACCTCTCCCAGCCCACCATCAGCCACCACCTGAAGGTGCTGCACGACGCCGGTCTCCTCGACCGCGAGAAGCGCGGCGTGTGGGTCTACTACCAGGCGCGGCCCGCGGCGATGGCCGCCCTCGGCTCGCTCTTCGACACGGCGGGGGTGCCCGCGTGAGCGCCTTCTCGACCCCGCCGTCCACCCCGCCCGGCACCGCGTCGCAGGGCGACCCCCGCGACGGCGCGGTCATGGCCAAGCTGTCGACGCTCGACCGGTTCCTGCCCGTCTGGATCGGGGTGGCGATGGTGGTCGGGCTCGTGCTCGGCCGCTCCGTCGAGGGTCTCGACGACGCCCTCTCGGCGGTCGAGGTCGACTCGGTCTCGCTGCCGATCGCGGTCGGGCTGCTGGTGATGATGTACCCCGTCCTGGCCAAGGTCCGCTACGACCGGCTCGGCACCGTGACCTCCGACCGGCGGCTGCTCGCGGCCTCCATCGGGCTGAACTGGGTGGTCGGCCCCGCGCTGATGTTCGCGCTGGCGTGGCTGATGCTGCCCGACCTGCCGGAGTACCGCACCGGCCTGATCATCGTCGGCCTGGCCCGCTGCATCGCCATGGTCCTCATCTGGAACGACCTGGCCTGCGGTGACCGCGAGGCCGCCGCCGTCCTGGTCGCGATCAACTCGGTCTTCCAGATCGTGGCCTTCGCCGCGCTGGGCTGGTTCTACCTCGACCTGCTGCCCGGCTGGCTCGGCCTGGAGCAGAGCGGCCTGGAGGTCTCGGCCTGGGAGATCGCGAAGTACGTCGCGATCTTCCTCGGCGTGCCGCTGGTGGCCGGCTGGCTCAGCCGGGTGCTGGGGGAGCGCGCCCGCGGCCGGGAGTGGTACGAGTCGACCTTCCTGCCCCGGGTGGGCCCGCTGGCGCTCTACGGCCTGCTCTTCACCATCGTGGTGCTCTTCGCCCTCCAGGGCGACACGATCAGCAGCCGCCCGGGCGACGTCGCCCGGATCGCGCTGCCCCTGCTGGCCTACTTCTTCCTCATGTTCGGCGTCTCCTTCGCCCTGGGCCACCGCCTGGGCCTGGGCTACGAGCGCACGGCCACGCTGTCGTTCACCGCGGCCGGCAACAACTTCGAGCTGGCCATCGCCGTGGCCATCGGCGTCTTCGGCGTCACCAGCGGCCAGGCGCTGGCCGGCGTCGTCGGCCCGCTCATCGAGGTGCCGGTGCTCGTCGCCCTCGTCTACGTCGCCCTCTGGGCGCGCCGTCGCCTCTACCCCACCCCCGACCGCACACCCGCTCCCGACCCCAACCCCGACCCCAGCCCCGCCCACTCGCAGGAGTCCTGACATGACCACCACGCCCGAGGTCCTCTTCGTCTGCGTGCACAACGCGGGCCGCTCGCAGATGGCCGCCGCCCTGCTCCAGCACCACGCCCAGGGGCGGGTGAAGGTCCGCTCGGCCGGCTCGGCGCCGGCCGACACGATCAACCCCGCGGTCGTGACCGTGATGGACGAGCTCGGCATCGACGTCTCCGCCGAGGTGCCCACCAAGCTGCTCACCGAGGACGTCGCGGCCTCCGACGTCGTCATCACCATGGGCTGCGGCGACGCCTGCCCGATCTTCCCCGGCAAGCGCTACGAGGACTGGGCGCTCACCGACCCGGCCGGCAAGGGCCCCGACGAGGTGCGCGCGGTGCGCGACGAGATCGACCAGCGCGTGCAGCAGCTGCTCGCGGAGCTGACGGCCTGACCACGCCGCCGCACGGAGGGCTGCCCGCCGCCGTCGACGTGGTCGTCGTCGGCGGCGGGCAGTCGGCGCTGGCCGCCGCCTACCACCTCGTGCGCGCCAACCGCCGCCGCGAGCGCCTGCTGACCTTCGTGGTGCTCGACGACCGTGCGGTGCCCGGGGGCGCGTGGACCGAGGGCTGGTCGAGCCTGCGGCTCTTCTCCCCGGCGGCCCACTCCTCGCTGCCCGGCTGGCCGATGCCTCCCTGGACCGGCCCGGGCACGCCGCCGGCCGCCCACGTCCGCGACTACCTCGCCGCCTTCGAGGCCCGCTACGCCCTGCCCGTGCTGCGGCCCGTGCGGGTGCGGGAGATCGACGCGAGCGACCCCCGCGCGGTGCTCGTGCGCACCGACGCCGGCGACGTGCGCGCCCGGGCCGTGCTCAGCGCCACCGGCACCTGGAGCCGCCCCTTCCGCCCTGCCTTCCCGGGCGCCGAGGACTTCGGCGGCCGGCAGCTGCACACCGTCGACTACCACGGCCCCGCCGGGTACGCCGGGCACCGCGTGCTCGTCGTCGGCGGCGGCAACTCCGCGGCCCAGGTGGCCGCCGACCTGCTGCTGGCCGACCCTCCGCCTGCGCGGGTCGTCTGGGCCGCCCGCGAGCAGCCCCGCCTGCTGCCCGACGACGTCGACGGCCGGGCCCTCTTCGAGGCGGCCACCCGCGCGGTCGCGGGCGAGGGCCCCGGTGTCGGCGGCCTCGGCGACGTGGTCGCCGTCCCCAGCGTCCAGCACGCCCGCGACCGGCGCGGCCTGCGCGCCGTACCGCTGCCGGAGCGGCTGACGCCCACCGGCGCCCGCTGGGCCGACGACGGTGTCGGCGGGGGAGCCCGGGAGGAGGCCGTCGACGACGTCGTGTGGTGCACCGGCTTCCGGCCCGCGCTCGTGCCGGTCACCGGGGTCGGGCTGCGACGCGTCGACGGCCACCCGCTGACTCGGGCCGACCACCCGACGGTCTCCGCCGACGACCCCCGGCTGCTCTTCGTGGGCTACGGCGACTGGACCGGCGCCGCCAGCGCCACGCTCATCGGCGCCAACCGCTCTGCCCGCGACGCCGTCGGGCACCTGACCGAGCTGCTGGACCGGCCGGAGGAGCAGGCACCCGGCCCCGGCCGGGACGCCTGAGCCCCCGGGCGCGAGGTCAGGCGGTCGCCACGCCGCGCCGCTCGGCGAGCCACCGCACCACGGGGTAGCCGGTGACCAGACCCAGGACCACCCCGAGCTGCATGAGGAACCAGAAGGCGCCCTCGGTCGCCGGCGGCATCAGCTCGGCGAGGTGGAGCAGCACCATCCAGCCGCCCATGCCCACGTCGAAGGCCAGCACGGTCAGCACCGCCGTCGCCGCCGCCGTGCCGACGGGGGTGCGGAGGGTGGCCCGCTCGTGGACGAAGAGCAGCGCGACGGCCAGCGCGCCGATGACCAGGATCATCACCCACAGGTCGATCCCGGCGATGGTGAGCCCGGAGGCGACGACCAGCGGCACCCCGACCAGGTGGGCCAGCGCGGAGGCCGACCCGCCGGGCAGCCCCTCCACCGCGGGGGAGGCGGCCCGGTCGGTCCGGTCGGCCTGGTCGCGGTGGCGGCGCCACAGCAGCAGCGCGAACGGTCCGAGGTAGAGGCCCGAGGAGATCCACACGACGTCGAGGGTGGGGGTACGCCGGCGGTGCCCGCGCAGCAGGACGTCGACGGCGATCACCGCCGCCGTGGCCAGCGAGAGGGCCAGGAAGACCCAGGCGAGGGGGGTGACCCAGTCGGGGACGCGGTCGTTCATCGGCATGTCCATCAGGGCGCCCACGGTAGCCGCGTGCCCCCAGCACGCCACCGGCGCGGCACCGTCCTCCTCGGACGGCGCCGCGCCGGTGGTCGTGCTCCTGGCCGGTCGCTCAGGCGTCGATGACCAGCGGGATGATGAGCGGGCTGCGACGGAAGGTCTTGTGCGACCAGCGGCCGATGTCGCGCCCCAGCATCTGCTCGAGCTGCTGGGAGTCGCCGATGCCCTCGGCGGCGGCGCGGGCCAGGGTGCGCTCGATGACCTTGATCGCGCCGTCGAAGGCGTCGGGGGCGTGCTCGAAGCCGCGCACCAGGAAGTCCGGCGGGTCGGCCAGCTCGCCGGTGTCGGCGTCGACGATGGCGAGCACCGTGACGACGCCCTCCTCGGCGAGGGTGCGCCGGTCCTTGAGCGTGGCCTCGGTGACGCCGCCGACGGTCTGGGCGTCGACGTAGACGTTGCCGCAGCGCACCTTGCCGACCACGGAGGCCTTGCCGTCGACGAGGTCGACGACCACGCCGTCCTCGGCGAGCACGACGTTGGCGGGGTCCATGCCGGTGCTGATGGCCAGGTCGGCGTTGGCCCGCAGGTGGCGGTACTCGCCGTGCACGGGCATCACGTTGCGCGGCTGCACGACGTTGTAGCAGTAGACGAGCTCGCCGGCGCTGGCGTGACCCGAGACGTGCACCTTGGCGTTGCCCTTGTGCACGACGTTGGCGCCCCAGCGGGTCAGGCCGTTGATGACGTTGGAGATGGCGTTCTCGTTGCCCGGGATCACCGAGCTGGCCATGAGGATGGTGTCGCCCTCGCCGACGCGGATCTTGTGCTCGCGGCTGGCCATGCGCGACAGCGCGGCCAGCGGCTCGCCCTGCGAGCCGGTGCAGACCAGGGCGGCCTTGTGGGGCGGGAGCTTCTCGAGCTGGTCGAGCGGCACGATCAGGCCGGGCGGCACGGTGAGGTAGCCCAGGTCCTGGGCCACGCCCATGTTGCGCACCATCGAGCGCCCGACGAAGGCGACCTTGCGCCCGTGGGCGTGGGCGGCGTCGAGCACCTGCTGGATGCGGTGCACGTGGCTGGCGAAGCTGGAGACGATGACGCGGCGCGGGGCCGTGCGGAAGACCTGCTCGATGGCCGGCAGCAGCTCGCGCTCGGAGGTGGTGAAGCCGGGCACCTCGGCGTTGGTGGAGTCGGTGAGGAAGAGGTCGACGCCCTCCTCGCCGAGGCGGGCGAAGGCGCGCAGGTCGGTGATGCGCCGGTCGAGGGGGAACTGGTCCATCTTGAAGTCGCCGGTGTGCAGCACCATGCCCGCGAAGGTGCGGATGGCGACGGCCAGGGCGTCGGGGATGGAGTGGTTGACCGCGACGAACTCGAGGTCGAAGGGCGCGTAGGAGCGGGTCTCGCCCTCCTTGACCTCCACCAGCACCGGCTGGATCCGGTGCTCCTTCAGCTTCTCCTTGATGAGGGCGAGCGTGAGCCGCGAGCCGACCAGGGGGATGTCGGCGCGCTCGCGCAGCAGGTACGGCACGCCGCCGATGTGGTCCTCGTGGCCGTGGGTCAGCACGACGGCGACGACGTCGTCGAGACGGTCGCGGATCCACTCGAAGTCGGGCAGGATCACGTCGACGCCGGGCTGGTGCTCCTCGGGGAAGAGGACGCCGCAGTCGACGATGAGCAGCTTGCCGTCGTGCTCGAAGACGGTCATGTTGCGACCGACCTCGCCGAGGCCGCCGAGGGCGACGACACGCAGGCCCTTGCGGGGCAGGCGCGGCGGGCGCTTCAGCTCGGGATGGGGGTGACTCATGGGTGCTCCTTCGGGGTGGTGCTGGCGATCGCGGGAGTCCGGCGCGCGTGCTCACCGACGCGGGTGCGTCGGTCAGGTGCTGGCCGGGAGCTCCTCGATCAGGATGTCGGGGTGGTCGCGGGCCACGGTGTGGGCCCGCCACTTGTCGGGGAAGAGCACGATGTGGGCGCCGTCGGCGCGCTCGAGGACCTCGATCTGCCGCACACCGCGCAGCACGTCGGCGTCCTCGGCGCGGGTGCGCCGCGCGATCGTGTAGCTCAACGAGTCCATGGTGACGGGTGCGTTGAACTCCGTCTCCATCCGCGCCGCCACGACCTCGAACTGCATCGGGCCGACCGCGGCGAGCACGGGGTTCTGGTCGCCGCGCACCGTCGAGCGCAGCACCTGGACCACGCCCTCCTGGTCGAGCTGCTCGATGCCGCGGCGGAACTGCTTGTAGCGCCCCGACTCCTTGGCGCGCACGCTCATGAAGTGCTCGGGGGCGAAGGTCGGGATGGCCGGGAACCGCACGGCGGGGCCGTCGTGGATGGTGTCGCCCACCCGCAGGGCGTTGGCGTTGACCAGGCCGATGATGTCGCCGGGCAGGGCGGTCTCGACCGAGGAGCGCTCACGGCCGAAGACGGCCTGGGCGTACTTGGTGGCGAAGGGTCGACCGGTGGAGGCGTGCTTGACCACCATGCCGCGCTCGAAGACGCCCGAGCAGACCCGGGCGTAGGCGAGCCGGTCGCGGTGGGCGGAGTCCATGCCGGACTGGACCTTGAAGACGAAGGCGCTGAAGGGCTCGTCGACCTCGCGCACGCCGCCCGCCTCGGTGGGCGTGGCGTGCGGGGGAGGGGCGAGCTCGAGCAGCCGCTCGAGGATCTGGGCGACGCCGAAGTTGAGCAGGGCCGAGGCGAAGAGCACCGGGGTGGTGGCGCCGTCGAGGAAGCGCTGCTGGTCGTGGTCGGCGCCGTCGGCCGAGAGCAGCTCGTGCTCCTCCTGGGCGGTGGTCCAGGCCTCGCCCTCCTCGGCGGCGGCCTGCTCGGCCGGCAGGTGCTGCTCGGGGGCGCGGGTGGAGCCGCCGGCGGTGCGCAGGTAGCGGATGAACTCCCCGCTGCGCCGGTCGAGCACCCCGCGGAAGTCGCCGGCGATGCCGACCGGCCAGGTCAGCGGGGTGGGCCGCAGACCGATCTGCTTCTCGATGCCGTCCATCAGCTCCAGCGGGTCGAGGCCGGGGCGGTCCCACTTGTTGATGACGGTGATGACCGGGATGCCGCGCAGGGCGCAGACCCGGAAGAGCTTGAGGGTCTGCGGCTCGAGGCCCTTGGCGGCGTCGACCAGCATGACGGCCGAGTCGACGGCCGAGAGCACGCGGTAGGTGTCCTCGGAGAAGTCGGCGTGCCCGGGGGTGTCGACCATGTTGACGACGTGGTCGGCGTACTCGAACTGCAGCGCGGCGGAGGTGATGGAGATGCCGCGGTCGCGCTCCATCTGCATCCAGTCCGAGACGGTGCCGCTGCGCCCGGCCTTGCCGTGCACGGCGCCGGCCTCGGTGATCACCTGGGCGTGCAGCACCAGCGCCTCGGTCAGCGTCGACTTGCCCGCGTCGGGGTGGCTGATGATGGCGAAGGTCCGGCGGGGCCGGTGGTCGTCGGAGAGAGGTCGGCTCATGGCAGCTGGAAGACGTACTTGCAGAGGAAGTAGAGACCCGCGGCGACGGCGCCGGCCGCGGGGAAGGTCAGCACCCAGGCGGTGACGATGGAGCGGGCCACGCCCCAGCGCACGGCCGAGAAGCGCTTGGTGGCGCCGGCGCCCATCACCGCGGAGGTGATGGTGTGCGTGGTGGAGATCGGCGCCTCGAAGACGAAGGCGGTGGTGTAGAGCACGCCGGCGGCCACGGTCTCGGAGGCGAAGCCGCGGGCGGGGTCGAGGTGGATGATGCGTCGGCCCAGGGTGCGCATGATCCGCCAGCCGCCGGCCCACGTGCCGGCGGAGATGGCCGCGGCGGCGGCCAGGATCACCCAGATCGGCAGGTCGTCGTCGGCGCCGGCGTACCCGCCCGTGACCAGGGCCAGGAAGATCACGCCCATCGTCTTCTGGGCGTCCTGGAGGCCGTGGCCCAGCGCCATCGCGGCCGCCGAGAGGGTCTGGGCGATCCGGAAGCCGCGCATGGTGCGGTGGGGGTTGCGCCGCCGGAAGCCCCACATGATGCCGAGCATGAGCAGGAAGGCCGCGGCGAAGCCGAAGAGCGGCGAGGCGATCATCGGCAGGATGATCTTGTCGACCACGACGTCCCACTTCACCACCGAGCCCGAGGCCAGCGCCGCGCCGACCAGGCCGCCGATGAGGGCGTGGGAGGAGGAGGAGGGAAGGCCGTAGTACCAGGTCAGCAGGTTCCACGCGATGGCCCCGAGCAGGCCCGACATCACGATCACCAGCCCGTGGGACCCCCCGGATTCCGGGGTGATCACCGAGCCGACGGTGTTGGCGACCTCCTGTCCGAGGAAGGCGCCGATGAAGTTCATGATCGCGGCCATGCCCAGCGCGACCCGAGGGGTCAGCGCCCGCGTCGACACCGAGGTGGCGATGGCGTTGGCGGCGTCGTGGAAGCCGTTGGTGTAGTCGAAGACCAGGGCGACGACGACGACCGCGATGACGATCGCGAGGTCCATGAGGGGCTCAGGACTCCTTGACGGCGATCTGCTCGACGGTGTTGGCGACCCGCTCGAAGGCGTCGATGGCGGCCTCGAGGCCCTCGACGATGTCCTTGAGCTTGAGCACCTCCATCGCCTTGTACTCCCCGGAGAAGAGGTGGGCGAGGATCCGTCGGTGGTTGCGGTCGCCGACGTTCTCGAGCCGGTTGATCTCGATCCAGTACTCGTCGAGCGACTGCATCGAGCGCAGGTTGGGCATCGCGGCGGCGGTGATCTCCGCGCAGCGCTGGAGCACGTCGACCTGGTCGGTCAGCAGCTCGGTGGGCATCGCCTTGACCTCGTAGAGCATGAGCATGTCGACGACCTCGTCCATGCAGTCCATGACGTCGTCGAGGCCCGAGGCCAGCGCGTAGATGTCCTCGCGGTCGAACGGGGTCACGAAGGTCTGGTTGACCCGGCGGATGATCGCGTGGGTCGTCTCGTCGGCGGCGTGCTCGGCCTCGCGCATGCGCGCGGCCACGTCGGCGAGGTCGGCGG
Organism: Nocardioides sp. Leaf307; assembly: GCF_001423135.1. NCBI lineage: Bacteria > Bacillati > Actinomycetota > Actinomycetes > Propionibacteriales > Nocardioidaceae > Nocardioides > Nocardioides sp. Leaf307. Next base: position 546,215 of record NZ_LMNY01000001.1, read on the forward strand.
TGCTGTCGAGGGACTCGGCGAGCAGGCCCGTGCCGACCAGCAGGTGCTGGGCCGACTCGGAGAACTGGTCGTAGAACGCCGTCTCGACCGGCCGGAAACGCAAACCCACGGAGAACTCCTGGTGAGGAGGAAAAGAACCGTCGGCCATGCTAGGCGCAAGGGGCCCCAGGCGGGAAAGTCAGGTGCTCTGGCGCCGCCGGCGCTGGCCCTCGATCAGCTTCTCCTGCAGGTGCACCGGGCCGTGGTTGCGCGTCCACGTGCCGTCGCTGTCGAGCAGCCAGGCGTCGGTCTCGGGGGCGAAGGCGATGTCGAGCACTCGGTCGATCTCGGCCAGGCTCTCCTCGCCGGGCAGGCGCACCAGCACCTCGACGCGGCGGTCGAGGTTGCGGTGCATCATGTCGGCCGAGCCGATCCAGGCCACCGGCTCGCCGCCGTTCTCGAAGCGGAAGACCCGGCTGTGCTCGAGGAAGCGGCCCAGCACCGAGCGGACCTCGATGTTCTCCGACAGGCCCGGCACGCCGGGGCGCAGCGAGCAGATGCCGCGCACCAGCAGCTGCACCGGCACACCGGCCTGCGAGGCGAGGTAGAGGGCGTCGATGACCGCCTCGTCGACGACCGAGTTGGCCTTGAGACGGATCCGCGCGGGACGACCGGCCAGGTGGTGGCTGATCTCCTGGTGGATCTGCTCCACGAGGCCGAGACGCACCGAGTCGGGGGCCACGAGCAGCTCGTCGTAGGAGGCGTTGCGCGACCAGCCCGAGAGGTTGTTGAACAGGTGCGCGACGTCCTCGCCGATGCGTTCGTCGGTGGTGATGAGGCCCAGGTCCTCGTACATCCGCGAGGTCTTGGGGTTGTAGTTGCCCGTGCCGATGTGGGTGTAGCGGCGGATGCCGTCGGGCTCGTCGCGCACCACCATCGCCAGCTTGCAGTGGGTCTTGAGCCCGACGAGGCCGTAGACGACGTGGCAGCCGGCCTGCTCGAGCTTGCGGGCCCAGCGGATGTTGGCCTGCTCGTCGAAGCGCGCCTTGATCTCCACGATGACCAGCACCTGCTTGCCGGCCTCGGCGGCGTCGATGAGGGCGTCGATGATCGGGGAGTCGCCCGAGGTGCGGTAGAGGGTCTGCTTGATCGCCAGCACGTGCGGGTCGGCGGCGGCCTGCTCGATGAAGCGCTGCACCGAGGTGGCGAAGGAGTCGTAGGGGTGGTGCAGCAGCACGTCGTGGCGCCGCGCGGCCTTGAAGACGTCGACCGGGGCCGCCGACTCGACCTCGGCGAGGCGGTAGTGGGTGGTCGGCACGAACGCGGGGTACTTCAGCTCCTCGCGTGCGATGTCGGCGATGCCGTGCAGGCCGCGCAGGTCGAGCGGGCCGGGCAGGTGGAACACCTCGTCCTCCCTGACCCCCAGCTCCTCCTTGAGCAGCTCCAGCACGCCGGGGGAGATCGACTCCTCGACCTCGAGGCGCACCGGCGGGCCGAAGCGGCGGCGCAGCAGCTCCTTCTCCAGCGCGGCCAGGAGGTTCTCCGCGTCGTCCTCCTCGACCTCGAGGTCCTCGTTGCGGGTGACGCGGAAGGTGTGGACTTCGAGGATGTCCATGCCGGGGAAGAGCCGGCGCAGGTGCTCGCCGATGACGTCCTCGAGCGGCACGAAGCGCTCGTTGCCCAGCGGCACGAAGCGGCTGAAGATCGGGGGCACCTTGACCCGGGCGAAGTGCTCCTTGCCGGTCTTGGGGTTGCGGATCAGCACGGCGAGGTTGAGCGAGAGGCCCGAGATGTAGGGGAAGGGGTGGGCCGGGTCGACGGCCAGCGGGGTCAGCACCGGGAAGATCCGGTCCTTGAACATCCGCTTGCACTGCTTCTGCTCCTCGCGGTCGAGGTCGTCCCAGCGCACCAGCTCGATGCCGTGGTCGCCCAGCGCGGGCACGATCTCGTCGCGGAAGAGGTGGGCCTGGCGCTCGCTGAGCTCGCGCGTGGTGGTCCAGATGTGGTGCAGCACGTCGCGCGGCATCAGGCCGCTGGCCGCGCGCACGGCCAGGCCCGCGGCGATGCGCCGCTTGAGGCCGGCCACGCGGACCATGAAGAACTCGTCGAGGTTGCTGGTGAAGATGGCCAGGAAGCGGACCCGCTCGAGCAGCGGCAGGTCGCGGTCCTCGGCCAGCTCCAGCACGCGCTGGTTGAAGCGCAGCCAGCTCAGCTCGCGGTCGAGGAACCGGTCGTCGTACTTCTCCACCGCCGCCAGCGCCTCGTCGTCGGGCACGTAGGGCGGCTCGACGTCGAAGGGCTCCTCGGGCGCGGCGTCGTGGCTCTCGACGATCTCGGCGGACATGGGCCCAGTGTGGCAGTCGCGCGTGAACGGGAGGTGTCTCGCGCGACGGCTCGCGAGATCGGTGCGCCGGACCGGTGCGCGGGGCCGGTGTGCGCCGGTTTCGCCGCGCGACGCGGGCGGGGTTCACTGGACGTCGTACGACGCCCCGCGCGGCGCGGTCGCGGGTGGGAGACGGAGGAGGGGTCGTGGCACGTCGAGTCCGGCTCCGTGCCCGTCGCAGCCTGGCCGCGCTCGGCCTCGGTGCGACCGTGCTCGCCGGCTGCGCCGCCTGCTCGGGCGCGCCGGACGCCGCTGACCCGGCCGACCCGTCGGGTCCGGCCCCGTCGTCCCCGGCGTCCCCGGCGTCCCCGGTGTCACCGGGGGAGGAGGGCGCCGTCGGGGCGCCCGGGCTGGTGTGGTCCGACGAGTTCGACGGCGAGGCCGGCGCCCCGCCCGACCCTGCTGTATGGCAGCCCGACGCCTTCGGCCACGGCGGAGGCAACAACGAGCTGCAGTGCTACACCGACGACCCGGCCAACGCCTCGCTCGACGGGCAGGGCCACCTGGTCGTCTCGGCGCTCTCGGCGCCGGGCCACACCTGCGCCGACGGCACCGTGCGCGACTACACCTCGGCGAGGCTGACCACCGAGAGCAGCCTGTCGTGGCAGTACGGCCGCCTGGAGGTGCGCGCGCAGGTGCCCGCCGGGGTCGGCACGTGGCCGGCCTTCTGGGCGATGGGCACCGACCGGGCGGAGGTGGGCTGGCCCCGCTCGGGGGAGATCGACGTGATGGAGCACGTCGGGCGCAGCCCGACCCTCGTCACCGGCTCCATCCACGGGCCCACCGAGGCCGGCACCCGGTGGCAGGTCACCCGCGAGCACGACGCCGGCGCGCCCCTCGCTGACGGCTTCCACACCTACGCCGTCGACTGGGGGCCCGACGGGCTGGAGTGGGAGCTCGACGGCCGGCCGTGGGGCGGGGTGTCGCGAGCCGAGGCCGAGCAGCTGGGGCTGTGGGCCTTCGACAAGCCGTTCTACCTGCTGCTCAACCTCGCGATCGGCGGTGACCTGGGAGGCCCGGTCCCGCCGGAAACTCCCTTCCCGCAGTACCTCGTCGTCGACCACGTGCGCGTCTACCAGTGACGGTGCCGCGTGCGTCGGCGCGGGACCTCCGGTGGCTGGACCTCCTGCCGCTGGGCCGGTCCGTCGGCTAGGTTCCCTACTCGTGAGTAACGGATCGCCCCTCCAGGCCCTCGCCCACGCTGCGCAGAAGGCAGCGCTCGGCGCCGCCATGTCGCTGCCGCCGTCCGTCCAGCGGCGGCTGGCGGGCTCCCCGGTGGTGCTCGACGGACAGACCCTCGCCGTCGACACCCAGCTGATGCTGAAGCTGCAGAAGCTCTCGGGCGACCCGCCGATCGAGACGATGGCCTTCCCCGACGGCCGGGTGCAGGCGCGGGTGCAGACCGCGATGGCCGGCGGCAAGCAGCCGATCGGCGCCGTGCGCGACCTCGAGGTCGCTGGGCTCCCGGCGCGGCTCTACACGCCGCGCGCCCGGGTGTCGGTCGCCGTACGGCAGCCTCCTGCGCCGCTGCTGGTGTTCTTCCACGGCGGCGGCTTCTTCTTCGGCGACCTCGACACCCATGACGCGACCTGCCGCATCCTCGCCGAGCGCGGCGAGGCCCTCGTGCTGGCCGTCGACTACCGGCTAGCGCCGGAGCACCGCTTCCCCGCGGCCTACGACGACGCCGTCGCCGCCTACCGCTGGGCCGTGGAGCACGTCGAGGAGCTCGGGGTCGACCGCGACCGGATCGCCGTGGGCGGCGACTCCGCCGGGGGCAACCTCGCCGCCGGCGTCGCGCTGGAGGCGGCCCGCTCGGGCCTGCCGTGCGCCTTCCAGCTGCTGGTCTACCCCGCCACCGACGCGACCCGCGCCACCGAGAGCCTGCGCTTGTTCGGGGCGGGCTTCTACCTGTCGGCGGAGTTCATGGAGCTGGCCAACGACAGCTACATGACCGAGGGCCTCGACCCGCGCGACCCGCGCCTGTCGCCGGCGTACGCCGACGTCCCCGAGGGGCTGGCCCCCGCCTACGTCTGCACCGCCGGCTTCGACCCGCTGCGCGACGAGGGCGAGGCCTACGCCCGCAAGCTGTCCGACGCCGGCGTCACGGTCGAGCTCAAGCGCTTCGAGGACCAGATCCACAGCTTCTTCAACATCGTCGGCGTGGGCCGCAGCTCGCGCGCGGCCGTGGCGGAGATCGCCGACCGGCTCCGCGCAGGGCTCGCGCCGCGCGGCTGAGGCGGCGTCAGCGGTAGTCGACGAGCTGGTTGGTCACCTCGGTGACGGTGAGGTCGACGGGGTCGCTGGTGATGTCGACGCTGCCGGGCACCGGCTGCCACGGCCCGCCGTCGACGCGGTAGTCGGCGGTGTAGACCGTGGTCACCCGCGGCCGCACCTGGCCCTGCTCGAGATAGGTGTGGGTCAGCTCGAGGTCGGGGTACGGCGCTCCCGGCTCGGTGGTGCTCAGCCCCTCGCCGTCGCCGAAGGCCCACCGGAACTGGCTGGGGGTGATGTCGAGGTCGACGCGTCGCCCCAGCAGGGTGACGGTCTCGGTGAAGGGCTCGGCGGCGGTGAAGAAGTTGGTCTCGAAGTTGATGAGGGTCCTGCCCCCGGGCGGCTGGACCGAGAGGTCCGGCTCGGGCAGCGGTACGCGCTCGAGTGCTCGCTGCACCATGCCGGGGGTGACCTGTGGGGGAGCAACTATTGCGGTTGGTGAATTAATGGGACAGGAGGTGCCTGTCTCCCACACCTCTCCATCGGGCGACGTGAAGGTCCAGAGAGTGACCGGTGTCCCGTCTGGGCACAATTGAGGTTCGGCGCAGGTTTGGGCGCCGCCGACTGCGCAGATGGGGCTCGACGACCATGTCCCCGGGGTGGGACTTGCGGAATCTGACTCTCCGGCTTGAGAAACTGAGCCCGCCTGAGACGGCGGTGTCTCAACGGCATTGTTGGCCCAGAACGCGCCGTCGCCCGGCAGCACACCGGGGTCGTCCGCCGCCGCCGGGACAACTCCCTGCAGTCCGGCGGTCATAAGGGTCCACAACAATGCTTGTGACAGGTTCATGCGTCTGCCCGCTGCCAACGCAGCACTCGCAGAGATCCTTGGAATCGTTCAACGATGAACTCGTACTTCCCAGGCCCACCCTCGTAGCGCGTCGGGCCATCCCCCGGGATCCTGATTACTTGCGGCGACGTCTCGGTCGTCGCGGTAACGGTGAATCCTCGAATCAGACCGCCTCGGACCGAGGCAGCATCTAAGCCGACGACGCGCACATCGCCGCCTTCGATCTGCCCCCCTGCATCAAAGATCGCGGCTAGGGCTTCGGTTCCGCCCGCACACGCCGAGCAATTTGGATTCACTATCTGCGTTGTCACTTCCGCTTTACCAGAGGTCTGTGCGTAGTTGACGAGATCGAAGTAGAAGCGAACGAGCGACTTAGCGGCCGCGGCGTTCGTTCCTTCCGCCGCACGGGGGAGTTCTGGCACGGGGGTTGTCGTCGGTGCCTCACTAGCAGACGGCGCGAGTGACGGGCTGGGATCTGCGATTCGTGGCTCCGGATCGTCCGAGCAACCGGCGATGCTCAGCAGTGACACGGTCATGGCTGCGGCGACGAGAGCAGAGGGCTTCACGAAGGGGTCCTTCCCGAGGGGACCGGCCCCAGGACCGAGGGGACCGTACGGTGAAATTAACCCGAATCGGCGCGTCGAAACCACTGGTGTGCCGCCGTCCTGTGGACAAGTCGGCGGGACGGCCACGGGCCAGTCGGGATCGCGCGACTCCACTCGGCCCGTGACCCGGCACTGCGGAGCGCCACGCTCGGCTGCCCTGTCGGTGGGCCGCAGAAGTGGCGGGAAATGACGCGTCGATGGGCCCTGAGGCTGTCGTTTGCCGCCACTTCTGGGAGGCCGACCTGGTGGGCTCCTGCCTGGACGGCCGGCGGGTCCCGACCGGACGTCGAGCCAGGCCTTGCGGCACCCGCCGAGCAAGGACGAGCGTGTGCCCGTCGTCGTGGGTCAGGCGGTGGGGCGCCACGCGCGCAGGGCGCGGGTGAAGGCCTCGGGGTCGACGGTCTTGGCGGTGATGACGACGGGCGGCAGGCTGCGGCGCACGAACCTGACCTCCCAGCCGCGGCTGCCGGGCTCGCCGACCACCTCGACCTCGGTGGCGGGCTGCTGGAGGTCGAAGCTGTGGTGGCTGTCGGCGGTGCGGATGTCGACCACGCCGGCGGCGTCGATGCTCACCCGGGTGGAGGGGGTGCGGGCGCGGGCGCCGACGTAGACCAGCAGCACGGCGAGCAGCGCCAGGCCCAGCACGACGGCGTCGGTGGGGCTGCCGCCGATCGCCACACCGGCGGCGGCCACGAGGGCGGCCACGGCGAGGACCAGGGCGACCAACGACGCGCGGCCGCGGGTGCGGGTGACGTCGGTGGCCGCACCGGACGCCGGCTCTCCGGTGGTCACGGAGGAGCCCGCCTCCTCGCCGGCGTCGCCGCGGTGGCGCGAGTCGGCGACGGGGCGGGCGGCGACCGGTCGTCGCAGCAGCTGCTCGCGCGCCTCGGCGAGCTCGCGGGCCAGCTCGGCGGCGTGCTGCTCGGCCTCGAGACGATCCTGGAGTGCGGCCTCGACGAGCTCGGCCTGGTGACGCACCGACGACTCGACGGCCTGGCGGTCGATGGCCCGCTGCTCGGCGAGCGACTCGGCCTCGGCGCGCAGGCGGGCCTGCTCGGTGGCGGCCTGCTCGGCGGCCTCCCGGGCGTCGTGGGCCGCCCGCAGCTCCTCCGCGTGCTGCCGTGCCGCGAGGGCGACCTCTTCGAGCGCCTCGATGGTGCGCTGCTCCGCGGCCTCGCGGTCGGCCACCGCGGCGGAGGCGAGGGCCACCTGGTGGGCGGCCTCCTCCTCGGCGGCGGTGCGGGCGCGCAGGGCCTCCTCGGCGGCGCGGTCGGCGGCCTCCCGGGCGTCGTACGCCGCACGGGCAGCAGCAGCGTGCTCGGCTGCGAGGGCGTCGGCGGCAGCGCGTGCCTCGTGGGCCGCCCGGGCCGCCTCGGCCTGTCCGGCGGCGGCGTCCTCGGCGGCGGTGCGGTCGGCGTGCGCGCCGAGAGCGGCCTCGGCCTGTGCCCGCGCCGCCTCCTCCGCGGCGGCGCGCTCGGCCTGCGCGCGGTCGGCGGTCTCGCCCGACTCCCGGGCAGCCTGCTCGGCGGAGCGACGCCCGGCGTGGGCCGACTCGGCCTCGGCGAGGGCGGCGGCGGCGGACGCGGCGGCGGCCGACTGGGCGTCGCCGGCCCGCCTGGCAGCCTCCTCCGCCTCGGCGCGGGCGGCTGCGGCGGCGGAGGCTGCTGCGGCCTGCTCGGCGGCGAGCTCGTCGGCCTGCTGACGGGCCGACTCGGCTGCGGTCGCGGCCTGGGAGGCCTCGGCCGCGGCGGTGTGGGCGGCGGTCTCGGCCTGCGCGGCCGCGGCGGCGGCCTCGGCCTGGCGCTGTGCCGCCTCCTCCGCGACCAGACGGGCCTGCTCGGCCTCCTGGGCCTGCTCGGCCGTCCGGGTGGCGGCGGCCTCGGCCTCGCGACGGCCCTCCAGGGCCGAGGCGGCCTGCCCGGCCGCCCGGGCCGCGGCGCTGTCGGCCTGCTCGCGCCCGGCGAGGGCCTCGGTGCTGGTGCGCTCGGCGGCCTGCCGGGCGGTGACCGCCTCGGCGGCGACCTGCTCGGCCGCCTCCCGACCGGCGGCTGCTGCGGCGGCGGCCACCGCCGCCGCGGTCGCGGCGACCTCGGCGGCGCTGCGGTCGGCGAGGGCCTGCTCGGCCAGGCGGGCCTGCTCGGCGGCGGCGACCTCTGCGCGGTCGCGCTCGGCGGCAGCCGCCTCGGCGTCGGCCAGCGCGAGGTCTGCGACCTCCCGGGCCTCGGCGACCGAGGCGGTCGCGGCCTCCTGCGCTGCGGTGATCGACCGTGCGGCGGCGGCACTGGAGGCGGCGACCTCCCGCGTGGCGGCCTCCCGCGCCTCGGCGATCGCGCGGGCGGCGGTGGCCTCGGCCTCCTCGACCGACCGCGCGGCAGCGTCGGTGGCCTCCTCGACGGCACGGGCGGCGTCGTGCTCGGCCCGCACGCGTGCCTCGAGGGCCTGCTCGGCCCGTCGAGCCGCCTCGGTGGCGGCGGCGTCGGCGGCCTCACGGCCGGCGAGGGCCTCGGCGGCGGTGGCCTCCGCGGCCGCGCGGGCCGTGGCCGACTCCCCGGCCCGGGCCTCGGCGTGCTCCTGCGCAGCGGCGGCGCTCGCTGCGGCCACCGCGGCTGCGGCCGCGCCCTGCTCCGCCGCGGCGCGCTCGGTGTGGGCCTGCTCGGCGCGAGCGGACTGCTCGGTCGCGGCCTCCTCGGCCTCGCGGCGGGCGAGCGCGGCCGCCTCGGCGTCGGCGGTCGCCCGTGCGGCCGCCTCCTGGGCTCCGGCGATCGACCGTGCCGCGCTCGCCCCGGCCTCCGCGACGCTCTGCGCGGCGGCCTGCTCGGCGGTGACGCGGCCGGCCAGCGCCTCCTGTGCGGCGCGGGCCGCCTCGGCCGCGGCGAGGTCGGCGGCCTCGCGGCCCGCGAGCGCCGTCGCGGCGGACTCCTCGGCCCGGGCGCGGGCCTCGGCGGCGTCCCGGGCAGCGGTCTCGGCGGCCTGGCGCGAGGTGTGGGCGGCGACGGCGGCGTGCTCGGCGTTCTCCCGGTCGGAGTGGGCGTGGGTGGCCGCCTCGGCGTGGGCGCGGGCGGCGTCGTCGGCGGCCTGGCGGGCGGTCGACGCCTCCTGGGCCACGCGGGCCGCCTCGGTGGCGGCGGCCTCGGCCGCTGCGCGCCCGGCGTACGCCGTCTCCGCGCCGGCGAGCGCGTCGCGCGCCGACTCCTCGGCGGCGGCCCGCTCGCGCGCAGCGGTCGCGGCGACCTCCTGGGCCTCCCGCAGGGCGACGGCGAGCTCCTCGGCCGCGACCGCCGCCGCTCGGGCGGACTCCTCGGCCCGGGCGCGGGCGGTGGCGGCCTGCTCGGCGGACTCCTCGGCGTCACGCCGGGCGCGGGAGTGGTCGGCGGCGGCGCGGTCGGCGGCCTCGCGGGCCGCCCAGGCGTCGGCGGCGGCGCGTGCGTGGTCCTCGGCGCTGCGCTCGGCCTCGGTCAGGGCCCGGGAGGCGGCGCCGGCGTGCTCCTCGGCGACGAGGCGCTCCGCTGCCTGCTCGGCCGCGGCCAGCTCCGCGGAGTTGCGCAGCGACGCGGCGCGCTCGGCCGCGGCGGTGAGCTCGACGATGCGCGCCTGCAGCTCCTCGAGGCTCAGCGGCGGCAGCGGCGATCCCTCGGCCCGGTCACGGCGGCGCCAGAACCGGCCCGAGGTCTCCTCGGGCGGGAGGGGGGCGTCACCGGTGGGAGTCATGAGGACTCGCACCCTACTGAAGTCGGCGCCCTCCAGGAGACGCCGCTGCGGCCTCGACCGCACCGGCGGGCCCGGAGCCGGCTCAGTCCTCGTCGTCGGAGCGGTCGGTGGGGGATGCGCCACCCGTCGGTGGTGGCGGGGCCCGTCGGACGTCGTCCTGCGGGGGCGCAGCAGAGGAGGGCGGCAGACCCAGCGCCTCGGCCAGGTGGGCGCTCTCCTCGGCGTCGAGACCGGGATCCCCATCAGATGCCGAGGTGGCGGCGACGGGGTGGTCGCGGGGCTGGTCGGCGAGACGTGTCAGGTCCTCGGCGGCTGCATGACCGTGCTCGGAGGCCGAGTGAGCGGGGCGCTGCGTCACCGTGCGGGCCATGGCTTCGTCGAGGAGCGGACCCAGCGCGAGACGAGCCTGGGCGGCATCACCCTCGAGGGCCGCCGACCATCGGCTCAACAGCGACTCCGCGAATCTCTCCGGTGACTGGCCCAGGGTCGCGGCGTCCCGTTCGATCGCCCGCGCCGCGTCCCCGGGCGAGACCCCCGTCAGGCCGCACACCACCCCGACCGCTTGCTGCACCACTACCGAGTCGTGGTCCGGGGGCACCGTTGACTCCTCTCGCCCGAGGACGCGGAGCCGGACCGGCGCACGCCCTCCGGTCCACGATGTCAGCCGCGGCGGCCCGCGCTCTTCACCCCGTACGGCGGAGCCGCGCCGGCCCGCTCTCGGCCCCGGGGCCGCCCCGCCCTGAGCGCACGGGGTCAGTAGACGAGCGCCTGGACGCCCTCGGCGAGGACCTCCTCGGTGAACACCGCGGCGCCGGCCACGCGCACCCCGGGGAGCACGTCGGCCTCGGTGATGCCGCGTCGCGTGGCGCACTGCGAGCACACGGTCACCCGGCCGAGCTCGCGCACGGTGTCGAGCAGGTCGGCGACGGGGGTGGCGTGGGGGAGCCCGAGGTCGGGCCCGCGACCGGCCACGGCGTAGGACGCGGCGTCGCCGGTGAGCCAGAGCGAGACGTCGGCGCCCATGGCCACGGCGGCCGCGGCCACGGTGAAGGCCTGGTTGGCGCGCTCGGGGTCGCCCTGTGCGCAGGTGACCTTGACGACGAGGGAGCGGGGCATGGCCCCACGGTAGAGGGCGCGCAGGGAGGTGGCCCGGGCTGGACGCCCGGCCCTGCTCGGGCGTCACTCCGCCGTGCACACCGGCACCGGGGGAGCGGCGCACGGTCGCCGTGGGGGCCCGGCGTCAGCCAGCGCGGCACCACCACGGAGCAGGTGTTCGGCCGTCGGTGGGCGGGAGGGCGCGCCGCTAGAGTGACCCGGTGGTCTTCCAGCTCCCTGACAACCTTCACCCCCACTGCGGCCCGCTGGCCTGGATGCTCGGCACGTGGCGCGGCAGCGGCAAGGGCGACTACCCGACGATCGAGCCCTACGACTACCAGCAGGAGCTGATCTTCCAGCAGGACGGTCGCCCCTTCATCCACTACTTCGCGCGCTCGTGGATCGTCGACGAGCAGGGCGAGAAGGTCCGCGACGCCGCCCAGGAGACCGGCTTCCTGCGCTGCCCCGAGGCCGGCAAGGTGGAGCTGCTGCTCACGCACAACACCGGCTTCGTGGAGATCTGGTATGGCGAGGCCGCCGACGGCAAGCTCGAGCTCGCCACCGACGCGGTCGCGCGCACCGAGACCGCCAAGGAGGTCACCGCCGGCCACCGTCTCTACGGCAACGTCGAGGGCGACCTGCTCTACGCCTACGACATGGCCGCGGTCGGCCAGGCGCTCCAGCCGCACCTGTGGGCGCGCCTGCAGAGGGCCTGACCCGCCGATGGCCGACCACGAGCACGACCACGCGTCCGCCTCCGGGGGCGCCCGGCCCCCGGCCGACCTGCGCAGCCGGCTGCGCGGCAGCGGCTACCGGCTGACCCCGCAGCGCGAGCTCATCCTCGCCGCGGTCGAGCGGCTCGGCCACGCCACGCCCGACGAGGTGCTGGCCGAGGTGCGGCGCCACTCCACCGCGGTCAACGTCTCGACCGTCTACCGCACGCTGGAGGTGCTCGAGGAGCTCGGCCTGGTCCGTCACGCCCACCTGTCCGACAGGGCCCCGACGTACCACTCCGTGACCGACCACGAGCACTTCCACCTGGTCTGCCGGAATTGCGAGCGGGTGACCTCCGTTGATGCTGACGTGGCCGCCGATCTGGTCGGACGCCTGGCCGCCGAGCAGCAGTTCGTGGTCGACATCGGGCACCTGACGGTCTTCGGCCACTGCCAGGACTGCTCGGCCAACCGTGAGGACATCCCGTGAGCGACCCCCGCCCGACGCCCAGCCCGCTGCTCTCCCTGCCCGGCGCGGTCGCCGGTGACGGTGCGGACGCCCCGGTGGCGGCGCACTACGGCTCCTTCAACACCGAGCAGCGCGCGCTCGAGGCCGGCAACGGCTTCGTCGACCTCTCCCACCGCGACGTCGTGCGCCTGGAGGGCCCCGACCGGCTCACCTGGCTGCACAGCCTCACCAGCCAGTACTTCACCGGCCTCGCCCCCGGTGTCTGGACCTCCGCCCTGATCCTCAGCCCGCAGGGCCACGTCGAGCACGCCTTCACCGGCGTCGACGACGGTGAGGCCTTCGTGGCCCACACCGAGCCGGGCGCCGCCGGGGCGCTGCTGGGCTTCCTGGAGCGGATGAAGTTCATGACCCGTGTCGAGCTCACCGAGGTCACCGCCGACCTCGCGGTGACCTGGCGCGCCAGCACCCAGGGCTACGACCTCGTGCCCCGCGACCAGCTCCACGCGTACGCCGCCGCCGCCGGCCCGGCCGCGGGCCTGTGGGCCTTCGAGGCGCTGCGCATCGCCCGCGGCGAGCCGCGACACGGTCTCGACACCGACGCGCGCACCATCCCCAACGAGGCCGGCTGGGTCGGCCCCGCGGTGCACCTCGACAAGGGCTGCTACCGCGGCCAGGAGACCGTCGCGCGCGTGCACACCCTGGGCCGTCCGCCGCGGCGTCTCACCCTGCTCCACCTCGACGGCACCGAGAACCGGCTGCCCACCCGCGGCGCCGAGCTGCGCCACGGCGAGAAGGTCATCGGCTTCGTCGGCACCTCCGCACGCCACCACGAGCTCGGCCCCATCGCCCTGGCCATGGTCAAGCGCAACGTGCCCCTCGACGCGACCCTCGACGTCGAGGGCATGCCCGCCGCCCAGGAGGTCGTCGTCGACCCCGAGGTCGGCCTGCACGTGCGCCCGCTGCGCTGAGGCGGAGCCGAGGCGCTCCCGGGCTCGTCAGTCCCGGCGGTACTGCACGTGGGTGTCGGGCGCAGCGTGCCCGAACCCCAGCCGCGAGTACGTCGCGACCGCGGCCTCGTTGTCGGACTCGACGTAGAGCAGCACCTCGCCGACCCCGAGCCCGGCCAGGTGGTGCAGCCCCGCCAGCGTGACCACCCGGCCCAGGCCCTGGCCCTGGGCCACCGGGTCGACGCCGACGACGTAGACCTCACCGAGGTCGGGGGAGTGCTGCTTGGTCCAGTGGAAGCCGACCAGCGAGCCGTCGCGCTCCGCCACGACGAGGCCCGCGGGGTCGAACCACGCCTCCGCCATCCGCTCGGCCAGCTCGGCCCGGTCCATCGCCCCCTGCTCCGGGTGGTGGGCGAAGGCCGCGGCGTTGACGCGCACGACCTCGTCGGCGTCGGTGTCGACGTAGGAGCGCACCGTGACGCCGTCGGGCACGACGAGACCGGGCAGCGGCTCGGCCATGGCCCGCCGCATCACCCACAGGTCACGCACCCGCTCGAACCCGTGCGCCGCGGCCAGCGCCGCCGCCGCGGGGTGGTTGCCGTGCGACCACGCCAGCAGCTCGCCCTCGCCGGCCTCGGCCAGCTCCGCCGACACCAGCCCCGACGCGACGCCGGCGCCCCGCGCGGGCGGGTCCACCACGACGGTGAGCTCGCGCCCGACCACCAGCGCGAAGCCACCGTCGACGACCCGGTGACGGGCGCGCTCGGGGTGGCGCCGCAGCGTGCGCCAGGTGGCCTCGTCGAGCGGTGCCGCCCCGTCGTGCGCCTCGGCCGCCGCAGCGATCCGCTCGATCTGCTCCATCACGTCCACGCCGGCCACCCTAGGTGGCGTCGGGCGTCCACCCCGCAGGGTGGCGCGGGCCCGGGGCGCGGGCGAGGACGGTGGAGGGATGAGCCCCCACCCCGAGACGAGCGCCGAGCCCGCAGCCACGACGCGTGCGCGCGAGCACCGCGACCCCGACGACGACGGCAAGCCCGACTCGCCGACCGACCTCACCAGGCGCTCCTGGCTCTACGTCGCGCGCAAGACGATGCGCGAGTTCTCCAAGGACCAGTGCACCGACGTCGCGGCGTCGCTGACCTACTACGCCGTCCTCGCCCTCTTCCCGGCGATGATCGCGCTGCTGTCGCTGGTCAGCCTGGTGGGGCGCGGCCCGGAGACGGTCGACACGCTGCTGCAGATCCTGCGCGACGTCGGCGCCGGGTCGGCCGCCGACACGGTCGAGCCCACGTTGCTGGAGCTGGCCGCGGCGCCCGGGGCCGGCCTCGCGCTGGTCATCGGTCTCGCCACCGCCCTGTGGTCCGCGAGTGGCTACGTCGGCTCCTTCGGCCGTGCGATGAACCGCATCCACGAGACCGGCGAGGGGCGCCCGTTCTACGTCCTGCGCCCCGTGATGCTGGCGCTGACCGCCGTGCTGGTGGTGCTCGTGGCCCTGGTGGCCGTGGGGCTCGTGGTCACGGGTCCCGCCGCGCAGGCCGTCGGCGACGCGATCGGTCTCGGTGACACCGCGGTGCTGGTGTGGAGCATCGCCAAGTGGCCGGTCATGCTCGCCGTAGTCGTGCTGATCGTGGCGCTGCTCTACTACGTGACGCCCAACATCAAGCAGCCGAAGTTCCGCTGGGTCTCGATGGGTGCCGTCCTGGCCATCCTCACCTGGGTGCTCGTCTCGGCGGCGTTCGGCTTCTACGTCGCCCACTTCTCCAGCTACAACAAGACCTACGGCTCGCTGGCCGGCGTCATCGTGTTCCTGCTGTGGCTGTGGCTGACCAACCTCGCGCTCCTCTTCGGCGCCGAGCTCGACTCCGAGCTCGAGCGGGGCCGCGAGCTGCAGGCGGGACTGCCCGCCGAGGAGGAGCTCCAGCTGCCTCCGCGCATGACCAAGGGCTTGGAGAAGGCCGAGGAGAAGCGCCGCGAGGACGTCGAGAGGGGCCGCCGGCTGCGCACGTCGCGGGGCGAGGACGGCTGACACGAGCGAGGGCCCGGGCGGACTCGCCCGGGCCCTCCTCCCACTCACCCCGGCGGGGTGCTCACGCCTCGAGCGCGGCGGTCTCCTGCGGAGCAGCGGAGCCGACCTCGATCTTGCGCGGCTTGGCCTTCTCGGCCACCGGCACGACCAGGCGCAGCACGCCGTCGTCGTAGGTCGCCTCGATGCGCTCGAGGTCGAGGTTGTCGCCCAGCACGAGCTGGCGGCTGAAGCTGCCGGTCGTGCGCTCCGAGGCGAGGCGCTCCCAGTCGCCGTTACGTCGCACGCGCTCGGCGCGCACGGTCAGGACGTTGCGCTCGACATCGAGGTCGATGCTGTCGCGCGCCACGCCGGGCAGGTCGAACTCGATGACGAAGCGGTCACCCTCGCGCCAGGCGTCCATCGGCATGGCGGCCGGGCGGTTGGTGGTGCCCAGCAGCTGCTGGGTCAGGCGGTCGAAGTCGCGGAACGGGTCGGTGGTGCGCAGCAGCATGGCGTTTCCTCCTGGTCGTCTCTGGTGGTTGATCCGGTGGTGACGGTCTGCGTGAGCCCGTCATGTGTATCGGCGGTTATAGGTTTGTTGTACCGCAGAGATGACGTACGTTCAAGCGCGGAGGTGGACCGTGTCGACACAGCAGCGCACCACGCAGCACAGCACGACCCAGGAGGGCGTCTTCGCCATCTCGGTGGCCGCCCGGATGGTGCGCATGGAGGTGCAGAACCTGCGCGTCTACGAGCGCCGCGGACTGCTGACGCCCGAGCGCACCGACGGCGGCAACCGCCTCTACTCCGAGGGCGACATCGCCACCCTGCACCGCATCCGAGAGCTGCTGGCCGAGGGGCTCAACCTCGCCGGCATCGCCCGGGTCCTCGCCCTCGAGCACGAGGTCGCCGCCCTGCGCCGCCGGCTCCGCACGGCGGAGGGCGGCTGACGGAGCGAGCGGCCCCGGTCAGGCGTCGACCGACCGCCCGGTGCGCGCGTCGGCGTCGACGGCGCCCTTCTCCTTGGTCGGCAGCACGAAGCGGTAGCCGACGTTGCGCACGGTGCCGATGAGGGTCTCGTTCTCGGGGCCGAGCTTGGCGCGCAGCCGTCGCACGTGCACGTCGACGGTGCGGGTGCCGCCGAAGTAGTCGTAGCCCCAGACCTCCTGCAGCAGCTGCTGGCGGCTGAAGACCCGGCCCGGGTGCTGGGCGAGGAACTTCAGCAGCTCGAACTCCTTGAACGTGAGGTCGAGCGACCGGCCGCCGATCTTGGCGGTGTAGGTGGCGTCGTCCACGACGACCTCGCCGGAGCGGATGACGTGGGCGTCGGGGTCGGCGGCCTCGCGACGGGCGTTGAGCCGGCCGATGGCCAGCTTGATCCGCGCCTCCAGCTCGGCGGGCCCGCAGGTGTGCAGCACGACGTCGTCCATGCCCCAGTCGTGGTTGACCACGGCCAGGCCGCCCTCGGTCACCACGAGCAGCACAGGCACGTCGGTGCCGGTGGTGCGGATGAGCCGGCACAGGTCGCGGGCGTGGGCGAGGTCCTGTCGTCCGTCGACCAGGAGGAGGTCGGAGTCGGGGGCCTCGAGCAGTGCGCTCCCCTCGGAGGGCAGGATCTTGACCTGGTGTCCCAGCAGCGAGAGCCCGGGCAGCACCTCGGCGGACGGCTGCAGGGCACTGGTCAGCAGTAGAAGAGTGCTCACGGTGGTCTCCTCCCAGAGGATGGGGCAGGCGACCGAAACGCAACGCTGGGCTCCGGCGAGGTGCTACGCAGGACACACTAGGAAACTCCGGGGACACATTGGAAGGTTCCAAAGTGAATGAGACCGAAATCATCCACGTTCGTTACTGGGCCGGCGCCAAGGCGGCGGCCGGCGTCGGCGGCGACCGGATCGACGTGAGCGGCCCGATCTCGCTCGCCGAGGTCGTACGCCGGGCGACCGCGCTCCATCCGGGCACCAACCTGCCCGCGGTGCTGGCGGTGTGCTCCACGCTGGTCGGCGAGCAGCCGGTCGGCAGTCGCGACCCCGACACCGTCCTCGTGGAGCCGGGCGGCTCGGTGGAGTTCCTGCCGCCGTTCGCGGGCGGCTAGGCGCGGCGACCGGGACGGCGACCGGGACGGCGGCCGGGGCAGTGACCGGAACAACGGCCGGCACCGTGCGGTTGACCACCCGTGTCCTCCGGAATCGTCATCGCCCTGGCCGCGGTCGTCGTCGCCCTCGCCTTCGGTCTCCACCGTCTGCGCACCGACGGTCGCTTCTCCTCGGCGCGCGCCGAGACGGCGGCCGCGCAGCCGTCCGCTGACGACGCCCCGCCGACGGACGGGCAGCGCGCGGCGGCGCCGGTCGCCGGCGCTCCGGCGACCTGGCAGGCGGTCCTCGAGGCCGTCCCCTCCGCCCGGCTCGGCCGGCAGGCGACCCTGCTGCAGTTCTCCAGCGCCTTCTGCGCGCCCTGCCGGGCCACGAAGCGCACCCTGAGCGAGGTCGCCGACGTCGTGCCCGGCGTGGTGCACCTCGAGGTCGACGCCGAGCACCACCTCGACCTGGTCCGGCGCCTCGACGTCCTCCGCACCCCGACCACCCTCGTCCTCGACGCCGCCGGCGTGGAGATCGCCCGTGCCGCGGGCGCCCCACGCAAGGAGCAGGTGCTGCAGGCGCTCGGCCGGGCGTGAGCGTCCGATCCGATGTCCGCCATGCGGACCGTCGTCTCACGAGGCGAGATGTCGTGTCGTCGGTGAGCGACGGGTCGCCGTACCCTGGACGCATGTCCTCGACCTGGCTGACGAAGCGGCGCGCAGTGGACCACTGCCGCGTGCGCTCCTCGCTGTGTCGCATGCCCTGACCGAGCTGCCGCGTCTCGACTCGTAAGTCGACTGGTCCAGTGCAGTAATCTCGGTGCGGTCGTCCCTCGACCCGCCAGCGGGGCGCTCCAGCGCCGCCGCCCTCGTCCGAGCAGGAGAGACATGTCCACCACCAGCACTCGCCCGTCCGCCCCGACCGGCGCCGGCATCGACCCCCGCGGGCCGCAGTTCACCGCCACGCTCACCGCGGTCGTCCTCCTGGTCGTGCTGGTGCTGCCGCCGACCCCGGCAGCCGTGCTCACGGCGGTGCAGGCCGCGTTCTTCGCCCTCGGAGCGGCGCGCGGCGTGCAGCACACGCCCCACGCCTGGCTGTTCCGCACCGTCGTGCGCCCGCGGCTCTCGCCGCCCGACGACCTCGAGGACCCGGCCCCGCCGCGCTTCGCGCAGACGGTGGGTCTCGTCTTCACCCTGGTCGCCCTGGTCGGCTACCTGACCGGCGTCGTGCTGCTCGCGCAGGTCGCGATCGGCCTCGCCCTCGTCGCCGCCCTGCTCAACGCCGTCTTCCGGTTCTGCCTGGGCTGCGAGATGTACCTCCTGATCAAGCGCGCCACCGCCTGAGCGCCGTCCCTCCGACGAAGCACACACCAGACCCCCGCGCCGCAGGGCGCAACAGAAAGGTAATGACATGAGCCGCGAGAACTCCCTCGTCTCGACCCAGTGGGTCGAGGACCACCTCGACGACCCGAAGGTCGTCGTCATCGAGGTCGACGAGGACACCACGTCCTACGACAAGGGCCACATCAAGGGCGCCATCAAGCTCGACTGGACCACCGACCTCCAGGACCAGGTGCGCCGCGACTTCGTCGCCAAGGACCAGTTCTCGGCGCTGCTCTCCGAGCGCGGCGTCTCCAACGACGACACCGTGATCCTCTACGGCGGCAACAACAACTGGTTCGCGGCCTACGCCTACTGGTACTTCACGCTCTACGGCCACGACGACGTCAAGCTCATGGACGGCGGTCGCAAGAAGTGGGAGCTCGACTCCCGTGAGCTCACCGACGAGCTGCCCACCCGCGACAAGGCCAGCTACACCGCCTCGGAGCAGGACCGCTCCATCCGCGCCTTCCGCGACGACACCGTGGCCGCCATCGGCGCGCAGAACCTCGTCGACGTGCGCAGCCCCGACGAGTACGCCGGGCGCCTCCTCGCCCCGGCCCACCTCCCGCAGGAGCAGGCCCAGCGCGCCGGCCACGTGCCGACCTCGATCAACGTGCCGTGGAGCAAGAACTGCAACGACGACGGCACCTTCAAGTCCGACGAGGACCTCAAGGCCCTCTACGCCGAGGCCGGCATCGACGACTCCAAGGACACCATCGCCCTGTGCCGCATCGGTGAGCGCTCGTCGCTGACCTGGTTCGTGCTCAAGGAGCTCCTCGGCCACCAGAACGTCAAGAACTACGACGGCTCCTGGACCGAGTACGGCTCGCTCGTCGGCGTGCCCGTCGCCCTCGGCGACGAGCCCGGCCAGGCCGACGGGCAGGGCGCCTGATGTGCGGCGCGACCGAGGGCGGCCTGTCCCTCGACGGCGTCAACGTCGCCAAGGAGGCCATCGTGCAGGGCCAGGTCGTGCGTGACGGCGAGCCCGTCGGCAACGCCTACGTGCGCCTGCTCGACCGCACCGGCGAGTTCACCGCCGAGGTCCCGACCTCGGCCACCGGTCACTTCCGGTTCTTCGCCGGCGAGGGGGAGTGGACCCTACGCACCCTCGCCCCCAAGGCCGAGCCCGTCGACAAGAGGGTGCACGCCGCCGTCGGCAGCGTCGCCGAGGTCGTCGTCGCGATCTGAGCACGACCCGCGGGCACGACCCGCCGGCACGCACGAAGGCCCCCGACCTCGCGGTCGGGGGCCTTCGTCGTGCCGGGCGTGGATCAGCCGGCGTTGTTGATCATGCCGGCGCCGACGGTGATGCCGGTGGCCTCGTCGATGAGGATGAACGAGCCGGTGGTGCGGTTCTTCGAGTACGGGTCGCACAGCAGCGGCACCGTGGTGCGCAGGGTGACGCGACCGATCTCGTTGACCCCGAGCTCCTTGGTCTCCTGGTCGCGGTGCAGCGAGTTGACGTCCAGGCGGTACTGGATGTCCTTGACCAGGGCACGGGCGTTGCGGGTGGTGTGCTTGATGGCCAGCTTCTGGCGCGGCTTGAGCGGCGCCGTGGTCATCCAGCAGACCATCGCGTCGATGTCCTGGCTGGGCTGCGGGGCGTTCTTGACCCGGGCGATCATGTCGCCGCGCGAGACGTCGACGTCGTCCTCGAGGCGCACGGTCACCGACATGGGCGGGAACGCCTCGGTGACCTCCTGGTCGAAGAGGTCGATGCCGGCGATCTTCGAGGTCATGCCGCTGGGCAGCACGACCACCTCGTCGCCCGGCTTGAGGACGCCGCCGGCGACCTGGCCGCCGTAGCCGCGGTAGTCGTGGTGCTCGTCGGACTTCGGGCGCACGACGTACTGCACGGGGAAGCGTGCGTCGATGAGGTCGCGGTCGGAGGCGACGTGCACGTGCTCGAGGTGGTGCATGAGGGTCGGCCCGGAGTACCAGCCCATGTTCTCGGAGCGGTTGACGACGTTGTCGCCGGCCAGGGCCGAGATCGGGATGACCTCGAGGTCGGGGATGTTGAGCTTCGTCGCGAACTGGGTGAACTCGGCGTGGATCTTCTCGTAGACCTCCTGGGAGTAGTCGACGAGGTCCATCTTGTTCACGGCGAGCACGAGGTGGGGCACCCGCAGCAGCGACAGGATCACCGCGTGGCGGCGCGACTGCTCGGTGAGGCCCTGACGGGCGTCGACGAGCACCAGACCGAGGTCGGCGGTGGAGGCGCCGGTGACCATGTTGCGGGTGTACTGCACGTGGCCCGGGGTGTCGGCGATGATGAACTTGCGGTTGGGCGTCGCGAAGTAGCGGTAGGCCACGTCGATGGTGATGCCCTGCTCGCGCTCCGAGCGCAGACCGTCGGTCAGCAGCGCCAGGTCGGTGTAGTCGTAGCCCTTGGACTGGCTGGTGGCCTCGACGGCCTCCATCTGGTCCTCGAAGATCGACTTGGAGTCGAGCAGCAGGCGGCCGATGAGGGTCGACTTGCCGTCGTCGACCGACCCGGCGGTCGCGAACCGCAGGAGGTCCATGTTGGTGGTGATGGTCTCGGTGGTCTCGGTGTCGCTGGCGGCCATCAGAAGTAGCCCTCCTTCTTGCGGTCTTCCATGGCGGCCTCGGAGAAGCGGTCGTCGCCGCGGGTGGCGCCTCGCTCGGTGACCCGGGCGACCGCCACCTCCTCGATGATCTTCTCGATGGTGTCGGCGTCCGACTCCACGCAGCCGGTCTGGCTGAGGTCGCCCACGGTGCGGAAGCGGACGGTGCGCTCGGTGACGGTCTCGCCCGCGCGCAGCGGGTTGAGGTCGTTCTCGCTGAGCAGCATGCCGTCGCGCTCGAAGACGCGGCGCTGGTGGGAGTAGTAGATCGAGGGGATCTCGATGCCCTCGCGACCGATGTAGTCCCAGATGTCCAGCTCGGTCCAGTTGGAGATCGGGAAGATGCGCATGTGCTCGCCCTCGTGCAGGCGACCGTTGTAGAGGCTCCACAGCTCGGGGCGCTGCATCTTCGGGTCCCACTGGCCGAACTCGTCGCGGTGGGAGTAGACGCGCTCCTTGGCGCGGGCCTTCTCCTCGTCGCGGCGACCGCCACCGAAGGCGGCCGTGAACTGGCCCTCCTCCAGCGCGTTCAGCAGCGTGCCGATCTGCAGGCGGTTGCGGCTGGTCTTGCCGTCGTCGACGACGATGCCGTCGGCGATGGCCTGGTCGACCGAGGCCACGATCAGGCGCAGGCCCAGGCGCTCGGCCCAGGAGTCGCGGGTGGCGAGCACCTCGGGGAAGTCGAGACCGGTGTCGACCTGCAGCACCGGGAAGGGGATCTTCGCGGGGTAGAAGGCCTTCTCGGCGAGGCGGAGCATCACGATGGAGTCCTTGCCGCCCGAGAACATCAGGACGGGCTTCTCGAACTCCGCAGCGACCTCACGGAAGATGTGGATCGACTCCGCTTCCAGCTGGTCGAGCTGGCTCAGCCGGTAGTCGGCGTGCGTTTCGGGCATGCGAAAGGGGACCTCTCCTCGGGACAGCAGCCCTCATCGTAGACCCGGCGCGGCCCGGGGCATGAAACGTCCACGTTGTCGCGCGTCATAGGGCACAAAGCGGGCCGGACGGACGGCCCGGTGCGCACCGGCGTGCCGGGCGGTCGCGGGGGCGGCGGGGGCGGTCGGCGGTCCGGGCCCCCGCTAGCGTTGCGTCACCATCGTCGGACGCAGGGGTTCCATGAAGCGCGCTCTCATCACCGGTATCACCGGACAGGACGGCTCGTACCTGGCCGAGCTGCTGCTCGGCAAGGGCTACGAGGTGCACGGCCTCCTCCGGCGGTCCTCGACCTTCAACACCTCGCGGATCGACCACCTCTACCAGGACGTCCACGACCCCGATGCGCGACTGCTGCTCCACCACGGCGACATCACCGACGCCGGACGGCTGATCCAGCTCGTCGAGCGCGTGCAGCCCGACGAGGTCTACAACCTGGCGGCGCAGTCGCACGTCAGGGTCAGCTTCGACGAGCCGGCCCACACCACCGACGTCACCGGTGTGGGGGCCGTGCGGCTGCTCGAGGCGGTGCGGGCCAGCGGCGTGCCGGCGCGGTTCTACCAGGCGTCGAGCTCGGAGATGTTCGGCGCGGTGAACCCGCCGCAGAGCGAGGACACCGCGCTGCACCCGCGCTCGCCCTACGGCGTCTCGAAGGTCTTCGCGCACTGGATGACCCGCAACTACCGCGACGGCTACGGGATGTTCGCGGTCAGCGGCATCCTCTTCAACCACGAGTCCCCCCGGCGCGGGGAGACCTTCCTGACCCGCAAGGTGACGCGCGCGGTGGCGGCGATCAAGACCGGCCGGGCCGACCACGTCTACCTCGGCAACCTCGACGCGGTCCGCGACTGGGGCTACGCCCCGGAGTACGTCGAGGGCATGTGGCGGATGATGCAGGCCGACGAGCCGCAGGACTACGTCCTGGCGACCGGCCGTGACTTCAGCGTGCGCGACTTCGTCGCGGCGGCCTTCGACCACGTCGGTCTGGACTGGGAGCGCCACGTCCGCTTCGACGAGCGCTACCTGCGGCCCACCGAGGTGGACGCGCTGCTGGGCGATCCTGGCAGGGCCGAGGCCGAGCTGGGCTGGAAGGCCACCGTGCACGTGCCGGAGCTGGCCCGGCTCATGGTCGACGCCGACCTCGAGGCCCTCGAGCACGAGGGCCCGACCTGGATCGACCGCCCGGTGCTATCCGACTGGCCGGTCGTCGGTCGGGCCTGACCCCTCCCCGACGCCCGCCCGTGCGGCCGCACGGTCGGTGCGCGAGCCGCCGTAGGACCACGAGTCGAGCTCGGAGACGGTCGGGGCGCCGAACATCGGCAGCCCCTGGCCCTTGCGCAGGAAGCCCCAGACGACGGGCACCAGCACGGCCATGACCAGGCCGATGACGCCGATGAGGATCGGGTGGGTCTCCTCGCGGCCCAGGGGCGCCCAGCCGGCCTTGTCGAGCAGCGCGACGCCCGACATGGTCAGCACGACCACGATGCCGCGGCGGATGAACGACTGCGGCACCTTGGGGGCGATCTTGCTGCCCAGGATGGTGCCGGGCACCGAGCCGATGATGAGCGGGATCGCGATGCCCCAGTCGAGGCCGTTGATGGCGATGTTGGAGATGGCTGCGGCGAGCACGAGCGGCACGGCCTGGACCAGGTCGGTGCCGACCAGCTTCACCGCGGACAGACCGGGGTAGAGCATGAGCAGCGCGATCATGATGACCGAGCCGGAGCCGACGCTGGTGATGCCGACCAGGATGCCGCCCAGGGCGCCCACGAGCAGCGTGGGGATCGGGCGGACCTTGGGGTCGGGGTCGCCGGTGGGGCCGCCGGCGCGCACGCGGCGCAGGTTGACGTAGAGCCGCAGCGCGTAGGTGAAGGCGGCCAGCAGCAGCGCGAAGCCGATGCTGAGCTTCAGGACGCGGTCGAGCTGCTCCTCGTCGGTGGTGAAGAAGTGCACGAGGTAGGGCCCGGCGAAGGCCATCGGCACCGAGCCGAGGATCAGCCAGCCCGCCATCCTGAAGTTCGGAGAGCCCTCCTTGGCGTGCACGGCGGCACCGCCGGTCTTGTAGACGGCCGCCGCGGTGAGGTCGGCGGTCACGATCGTGGCCGCCTCACCGCCGCCGACACCGAGGAAGATCAGGGCCGGCGTCATCAGGGCGCCGCCGCCCATGCCGGTCAGCCCCACGACGATCCCGACGAGGAAGCCCGCCGCGAGGATCGAGAGCGCGGTCAGGGTGAGGATCTCGGTCATGCGGGGATCCTCCTGGATCCGACGAGGGCGGGGACGACGACGCGCAGGAGATCATCGATCCGGGTGGCGGGCGACGCGGGCGCGCTCACGGCGTGGGCTCCGTCGACAGGGTCGCGGGGGTCGCCGGGGTGGAGGAGTCGTCGCGTGCCGCGGGACGGTGAGCGCCCGACAGGAGGTCGAGGTAGCCGGCGTCGCGCAGGGCGACGAGCACGTCGTGCAGGGCGTCGTCGATGGAGCGGCCCGTGGTGTCGACGCGGACGTCGGCGTCTGCGGGCTCCTCGTAGGGCGAGGAGATGCCGGTGAACTCGGGGATCTCGCCGCGGCGGGCCTTGGCGTAGAGCCCCTTGCGGTCACGCCGCTCGCACTCCTCGAGCGGCGTGGCGACGTGGACCAGGAAGAAGGCGCCGCCGGCGGCGTCGACCATCTCGCGCACCTGCTGGCGGGTCTCGTCGAAGGGGGCGATCGGGCTGCACACGGCCAGGCCGCCGTGGCGGGACACCTCGGCGGCGACCCAGCCGATGCGGCGGATGTTGGTCTCGCGGTCGGCCTTGGAGAAGGTCAGGCCGGCCGAGAGGTTGCGGCGCACGACGTCGCCGTCGAGGGAGGTCAGGCTGCGCCGGCCCTGCTCGAGCACGCGGTCCATCAGCGCCTGGGCCAAGGTCGACTTGCCGCTGCCCGAGAGGCCGGTGAAGAAGAGCACCAGGCCCTGGTCCTCGGGGGCCGGGCGGTCGCGGTCGACGATGGCCGCGACGTCGTCAGGGAGATCGGCGTCGTCGCCGGCGTCAGGGAGGGCCAGCACCGGGTCGCCGGCGGCGAAGGTCTCGACGACCTGCACGCCGAGGGCGTGATCGCCCTCGGCGTCCTCGTGGGAGGCCAGCGGCACGGCCACGACGACGGCGTCGGGCAGCGAGGCGGCGGCAGCCAGCGTGGCCCGGACCAGGGCGACCGGCGACAGGTCCGCCGTACCGGTGCCGACGAGGGCGAGCAGCGCGACGGGGCCGACCTCGCGCAGCCGGTCGAGCTGGTCGAGGCTCAGCGGGCCGGCGACGGGCACGAAGGTGCGGCCCGCGTGGCGGCGTCGGACGCTGCTGGGAGAGAGGTAGCGGTCGCGGAAGGGGCCGTACTGGGCGTGGGTCAGGGCCTCGACCGGTCCGGTCGGCCAGGGGGCGCGCGCCAGCGGCAGGCCCTCGGGGTCGACCAGCTCGACGGCACCGGCGGCCCGGGCCGCCTCGTCGACGTCGGTCGGGAGGGTCAGCGTCACGACGCTGCCGTCCTGGTTGAAGCCCGTCAGCGGCGCGAGGGCCCCGGTGGTGAGCAGCTCGAGGTCGTCGAGCTCTCGTGGGGTCGGGCAGTGCTGGGGCACGGAGGAGGCGGACACGGCCGCCATCCTAAGCGGAGTAATCGAGGGGACTTGAGCGGTCGACTCGGCGTCGGTCGGGAGGGGGCACGCGGCTAACCTCGCGGGCATGTCCTCAGCCCAGCCAGCAGCCGAGATGCCCGTCGTCGTCGCCGAGATCCAGCGCTCCGGATTCGTCGAGGGCCACCACTACGGATCGGTCGTGGCGCTGGGCGCCGACGGAGCCGCGGAGTGGTCGGTCGGCGCTGTCGAGACGCCGATCCTGCCGCGCTCGTGCAACAAGCCGGTGCAGGCCCTGGGCATGGTCGAGGCCGGCCTCGACCTGCCGCCCGACCTGCTCGCGCTGGCCTGCGCGTCGCACTCCGGGGAGCCCTTCCACATCGACGGCGTCCGGCGCATCCTCGCCGGCGCCGGGCTCGAGGAGAGCCTGCTGCTGACGCCGGCCGACTACCCGCTCGACGACCAGGCCCGTGAGGACGTCATCCGCGCCGGCGGCGCCAAGGCGCCCGTGCTGATGAACTGCTCGGGCAAGCACGCCGCCATGCTCGTCACCTGCGCGGTCAACGGCTGGGACCTCGCCACCTACCGCGACGCCGACCACCCGCTCCAGGTCGCACTCCGGGCCACCTTCGAGCGGCTCACCGGCGAGGGCGTCGACACCGTGGCCGTCGACGGGTGCGGCGCGCCGCTGCTGTCGACCTCGCTGGTCGGTCTCGCGCGGGCCTTCCGCGCCCTCGCGGTGGCCGAGGACGGCCCCGAGCGCCGGATCGCCGAGGCGATCCGCGCCTTCCCGCAGAACGTGTCGGGCAGCCGACGCGACGAGCTCACCCTGCTCACCGCCCTGCCGGGTGCGATCGGGAAGGCGGGCGCGGAGTCCTGCTACGCCGTCGCCCTGCCCGACGGGCGGGCCTTCGCGCTGAAGACCGACGACGGCGCCCCGCGAGTGCGCCCGGTGCTGATGGCCGAGGCGCTGCGGCGCAGCGGGATCGACGCCGAGGAGTGGGTGGACGGGGAGGCCGTGCGGCGCACGGGTGAGCTGGTGCTGCTGGGCGGGGGAGTGCCGGTCGGGCGGATCGTGGCCTGCTTCTGAGCTCATCCGGAAGGGTGTGCTAGCGGTGCTAGCGGGAATAGGCCCCGCCGTGTGAGGCGGTGCACAGTGCTAGCGCTTGCAAGCGCTAGCAATTGCTAGCACTATGGAACGCATGGCACAGGGAAAGGTCGGCAAGACCGTCGTCTCGCTCGGCGACTACCTCAAGGAGCAGCGCACCACCGCGCAGCTCTCCTTGCGGCAGCTCGCCCAGCAGGCCGGCGTCTCCAACCCCTACCTCAGCCAGATCGAGCGCGGGCTGCGCAAGCCCTCCGCCGAGGTGCTCCAGCAGATCGCCAAGGCGCTGCGCATCTCGGCCGAGCAGCTCTACATCCACGCGGGCATCGTCAGCCCCGACGACGGCGTCGGCGGCAGCGTGGAGATCGCCGTGCTCAACGACACGGCGCTCACCGAGCGGCAGAAGCAGTCCCTGCTCGACGTCTACCAGAGCTTCCTCGCGCTGAACGCCACCGGGCAGGGCAGCACCTCCCCGGCCGCGACCGGCGACGAGGCCTGAGCGACCACCACCCAGGTCCGGCACGGAGCCGGACCGACCCCACAGGAGGAAACAGACATGGCGAAGGCCAAGTTCGACATCAAGACCGAGGCGACCAAGGGCCTCTACGCGGGTGCCGGCGTGGCCGACCTCGCCGTCGAGGCGGTCCGCGACTACGTCGCCGACGTGCAGAAGAAGGTCTCCGACGTGCAGAAGGACGTGCACGCCAAGGTCAACGGCCTCAAGCCTGCCGCCCTGCGCGACAAGGCCACCACCGCGGTCAGCAACCGTGTCGAGACCATCACCGACGAGGCCAAGGCCCGCCGCGAGGCCATCGAGGCCCGCGTCGCCGAGCTCCAGGCGCTCCCCACGCGCGTGCAGTCGGCCGTCAACGAGAACGTCGACACCGCCACCTCGGCCTACGCCGACCTGGCCAAGCGCGGCGAGGTCCTCGTCGGGCGCATCCGCAAGCAGGAGTCGACCCAGGCCACGGTGAAGCAGGCCAAGTCGACCAAGGCCCGCGCCAAGACGACCGCGACCCAGGCCAAGAAGTCGGCCGAGGCCACCACGAAGCAGGCCGAGACCTCGGCCAAGAGCACGGCCGAGACCGCGAAGAAGGCCGCCGCCTCGACCCGCAGCACCGCCAAGACCGCGGCCAAGAAGACCACCTCCACGGCCAAGACCGCCGCGAAGAAGACCACCACCACGGCCAAGAAGACCTCGGCGCCCGCCCAGAGCAGCGCGAAGGCCACCACCACCACGGCCAAGAAGACGGCCTCCGCCGCCACCGAGGCCGTCACCGAGGCCGCCAAGAAGGTCGGCGACTGAAGAGACCCCGACGACGACCAGCTGATGCTGTTCTGACTCACGCACGACGACGAGACCCCCGGGCCCGCTGGCCCGGGGGTCTCGTCGTTCGGTGGGCAGAACGCCGTCGGAGGGCGTCGCGCCCCCGAGCGGGGCGTCGTTGGCTAGGCTCGGGGCGTGCCCAACGTGACCGAGCTCGAGCTCAACTTCTACCTCGTCGTGGCCTTCGTGATCCTCGTGGTGAAGATCTTCACCTTCGTCAACGCGCTGATGTTCTCCGGCGAGGCCTACGAGGCGGCCGGCAAGCTGACGAAGCCGGCCTGGTGCCTGATCCTCGGCATCGGCGTGGCGGTCAACGTGCTCCTGCTGGGCTCGCCCATCTCGTTCCTCAACCTGATCTTCCTCATCGCGGCGCTGGTCTACCTCGCCGACGTGCGGCCCGCGCTGCTCTCGTTGACCAGGCGGTGACATTTCGGCGTCAGCGGTGTTTCGCGCGCTGAACAGGCCTTAGCCTTTACCGACGGCTGCGCCGAGGCGCCGTCGGAGGCGTGCCGCCGGACAAGCGCGGCACGCGACGATCACAGGGGGGACAGCACGTGGTGGGAGAGACCGGAGAACGTCCATGGGGGGCCTGGCACGTCCTCGATGAGGACGAGGGCTTCAAGGTGAAGCGCATCGACGTCAATCCGCATTCGCGGCTCAGCTACCAGACCCACGAGCACCGCGCCGAGCACTGGTTCGTCGTCACCGGCAAGGCCACCTGCGTCATCGACGGCGAGACCGTGGTCGCCGGGCCCGGGCAGACCGTCGACGTCGAGATCGGTCAGGCCCACCGGATCATGAACGAGGAGGACACCGTCCTCCAGATCGTGGAGATCCAGATGGGGCACTACACCGGTGAGGACGACATCGTGCGGCTCGAGGACGACTACGGGCGACACGGCGCCTGACGCCGGCCCGGACGACGAAGGCCCGCTCGCCCCTCGGGGCGAGCGGGCCTTCGTCGTCCGCACGTCGCGGTGCTGGCGGGCCCGGGAGGCGTCAGTAGGCGCCGCGGGAGGCGAACACCGCGCCCACGGTCTTCCCGAGGATGGAGAGGTCCTGGAGCATCGACCAGTTGTCGACGTAGTAGAGATCGAGGCGGATGGCCTCGTCGTAGGACAGGTCGGAGCGCCCCGACACCTGCCACAGCCCGGTCATGCCGGGGCGCACCCGCAGGCGCCGGGCTGCGTCGACCTCGTAGCCCGCGACCTCGCGGGGCA
This sequence comes from Nocardioides sp. Leaf307, assembly GCF_001423135.1. NCBI lineage: Bacteria > Bacillati > Actinomycetota > Actinomycetes > Propionibacteriales > Nocardioidaceae > Nocardioides > Nocardioides sp. Leaf307. The sequence goes on from NZ_LMNY01000001.1 coordinate 575,411, forward strand.
GCGGGGGGCGTGGGCCGACCAGGCTCATGTCGCCGCGCAGCACGTTGAACAGCTGAGGGAGCTCGTCGAGGGACAGACGCCGCAGCAGGCGGCCGGGACGGGTCACCCGCGGGTCGTCCTTCATCTTGAACAGCCCGCCGTCGTAGCCGGCCTGTGCGTGGAGCGCAGCGAGGCGGGCCTCGGCGTCGACGACCATGGTGCGGAACTTGAAGCACCCGAACTCGTCTCCGTGACGGCCGGTCCGGGTCTGCTTGAAGAACACCGGGCCGCCGTCGGAGATGCGCACGGTGGCTGCGATGGCCAGGAGGAACGGTGCCATGCCCATGATGAGCAGGAGCGAGCCCGCGACGTCGAAGGCGCGCTTGCCCCAGCGCGACGCGTCGGTCCAGGTCGGCGGGTCGATGTGCATCAGCGGCAGTCCGCCGACAGGGCGGACGCGGATGCGCTCCCCCGAGATGTCGGTGACGCTCGGGGCCACCACGACGTGGATCTTGGTCTCGGTCTGCTCGAGCTCCCAGACCGTGCGGCGCAGCTGCCCGGCTGAGCCCAGAGCACCCCCTGCGAAGAAGATGACGTCCGCTCCCACGGCGGCCGCGCGGAGACTGGCCTCCTCGGCGTCTCCGAGCACCGGGATCCCGCCGGGGGTCTCCTCGCGATCATCGGCCGCCGGCGTGAGCGCGCCGATGACGCGATAACCGAGCCAGCTCTCGCGACTCAGCACCGCCGCGATCTCGTCGATGTGGGCCTGTGTCCCCGCGATGAGGACGCGCTGGCCGAAGCTGCCTCGGCGTCGCGCGCTGTACAGGGCGCGACGGAACAGGAACCGCCCGAGCAGCAGCGACGGCAGGCCGAGGACGACGGACATGAGGAAGAATCCGCGCGAGAGCTCGAAGTCGGTGAGGTAGGACCCGACACCGGTGAGACCGGCCGCGACGAGCCCACCGTTGAAGACGCGCTTGTACTCGTCGGTGCCGGCACCGAACACCTCCTGCCGGTAGCCGCCCAGAGCCGCGATGACCGCCAGCCAGCCGGCGACCATGAGAGGCCCGGCGACCGTGAGCGTCCCTTCGACGTTCGCAGGATCCCCGAAGACATCGAGCTCGCGTCGTCCGATCGCTGCGAGAGCCCCCACGCAGGCGAGGATGGCGGTGTCGATCACCAGGGCACTCGTCGGCAGGTAACGGAAGGCGCGCTTGGCGCCGGTCACCTCGGCTGTGCTCGGTCGAGTGTCATGCATCGTGCTCATACGTGCCCCCACGTCGTCCCGCCCTGAGTAACGGGTCGCTTGATGGAGTGACGTCGTCGTCCCCCCGTGCTGTGCCAGACGGCGCCGAGATCGCCGGAGGCACAAATGTAAAATCCATTCCAATGTAAGTCGTCTGCCGCGTCATCGCCACTCGGCCGGCTCGACGTCTCACGACGCCCGTGCCGCCAGCCTCGCCGATGGTTGTATCCACGGGGTTTCCGGCCCGTGAATGCACGGGGGTGGGACCAGTGTCACGGACGCTCCGGTCGGGGCACCGCCCGCCGGCGCAGGCGGGGAGGGCGCCATGGCTACGCTGGCGCGATGCAGCGTGTCGCGGCGGTCGGTCTCTTCGTGACCCTCACGGTCTGCGCGCTGCTCCTGGTGGCAGGACACGGTTGGTGGGCCGGCGCGACGTTCTGGTCGCTGGACGCCGACCACGGTCTCAACACGGGCGACGTCCCGGTGATCGCCTCCTGGGGCGTCGGATCGGTGGCGTGCTGGCTCCTGTGGAGCTCGGCCTAGGAGACGCCGGTGCGCCGAGGGCCCGCCACTCCTCCGATCGGACGACGGAATCGGGCCTTTCGGCCGTTGCTCCGGGAGCGTGTCGGGGCGAGGATCGCACCACGTCCCGACCCGAAGCCCGTCCGCGAGCAGTCACCGACCCTGGAGGCCGCACTCCGTGTTCCACCTGATGCTCCCTCGGACCTCGTCGAGCGGCCACGCCCCGCGACGGGTCGACCGCGACCTGGAGCAGCGTTTCGGTCGTGCCTATCGCATGGCGTGGGAGATCAGGGAGTTCACCGGATCGTCCGACCCGAGGCCGCTCGTTGCTGCGTTGACGACGCACGGCATCACCGAGGCGGAGCACCGCGACCTCCTCGACGCCGCGGTGCGCACATGGCGGCGGGGCGTCGAGTCGGAGGTCCGGGCCTGGCGTCGGGTCGCGAGCCATGCCGGCGCTGCGGACGGCGTCTGGGCATCACCGGTGTGGCCGTAGGCTCCTCGCATGACCGGGGGCGACGTGATGGCAGATCGGTACCGTGCGCGTGACTCGGTGAGCTGGCAGAAGGTGGACGACGAGATGGTCATCCTCGACCTCGCCTCGTCGACCTACTCGGCCCTCAACGGTTCTGCCTCCGTCCTGTGGACGGCGGTGGTCGGTGCCCAGCACGGCGCGACGGTGGACGGACTGGCGTCGGCGCTGGTCGACGCGTTCGCCATCGACGGCGCCACGGCCGCCGCCGACGCCTCGGCGTTCGTGCAGGACGCCGTCGGCCGAGGTCTGCTCGAGGTCTCCACCCACTGATGCCGCTGTCGCTGGAGCCTCTGGAGCTGGCGGCGGGCATCGCGCTCGAGCCCGACGACGGGCGTCGTTGTCCTCCACCCCGTGCCCACGGGCGCTCGGCGCGCGACGTGCTCGAGCGTCTGGTGCTGGACCGCGCGGTCGACGGGAGGCGCTTGGCGGTCAGCTTCTCGGGCGGTCGCGACTCCTCGCTGATCCTGGCCGTGGCGTGCCGCGTGGCCCGGCGTGAGGGTCTGCCGATGCCGATCGCGGTCACCAACAGGCACCCCTCGGCGGAGTCCCGGGAGGACCGCTGGCAGGAGCGGGTGATCCGCCACCTCGGTGTCACGGACTGGGTGAGGATCGACGTGGCCGACTCCATGGACGTCCTGGGCCAGAGGTCGACCCAGCTGATCGCGTCGGGAGGTGTGTCCCTGCCGCCCAACTCCTACCTGCACCTGACGATCGCGGAAGCCGTCGCGGGGGGCGTCGTGCTCACCGGCGTCGGGGGCGACGAGGTCCTCGGGACCCCGGGCTCGCGAGCGGCGGCCGTCGTCACCGGGAGGGTGCGCCCCAGGCCGCGCGACGTGCTCCCGCTGGGTCTTGCCGCCGCCCCACTGCGCGTGCGGCGCGCGTGGAAGGCGCGCGCCGGCTTCCCCTTCGCGCCGTGGTTGACCCCGTCGGCAGAGCGTGAGGTGTCCCGCCGGCTGGCCACCGACGACGCGAGGCCTCGGCTGCGGTGGGACTGGGAGGCGGCTCGGTGGGCCCGGTCCCGAGCGGTCGCGCTCGGCGCTCGTGCGCTCGGCTCCGTGGGGGACCTCTACGGCTGCGCCATCGTCAGCCCGCTCGCAGACCCGGCCTTCGTCGACACCTTCGCCCGCGAGGTGGGGTGGGCCGGCCCGGTGAGTCGCACCGGGTCGATGGAGCTGCTGGCGAGCGACCTCCTGCCGCCCGACGTCCTCTCGCGTGTCTCGAAGGCCAGCTTCGGAGGCACCGTCTGGGGGCCGGACTTCAGGGCCTTCGTCGAGGCGTGGTCGCCGGATCGGCTCCGTCGCGACCTCGACGGGCTGGTGGACGCCGAGGCGCTGCACCGGGCATGGCTCAGCCCGTCGCCGCCGTACTGCTCGATGGGGCTCGTGCAGCAGGCGTGGCTCGACGAGGACCGCTCACCCGCCTGACGCCAGGCCGTCCAGCACGTCGACAGCCTCGTCGGTCGAGTCCCAGCGACGGGGTCGGGTGAGGGTCCAGACCGGTCGGGAGAGCAGCTCCAGGAAGCTGCTGTCCCGGCTCGGTCCGCGTCCGAAGCCCTCGGCGCGGGCCAGGACGTCGAGGCGTCGGGACAACGGCACCTTCTCGGCGAGCAGCCGATCACCCCACCGCAGCTCGACGAGACCCCCCAAGGGGGCCTCGTGGGGAGCGGGGGAGAGGACGGTGCGCCACCGGGCCTCCTCGCCGCGTCGCACGAGCTCTCCGCGGCCCATCGTCGCGGCGCTGTCGTCGCGCAGGTCGGCCCCTCGGGGGCCCGCGAACACCGTCCCTGCCTCGATCACGGCGAGATCGTCGCTCTGCACGGCGTGTCCGCACCGGTCGAGGGCCGCAGCGAGCGAGCTCTTCCCGCTCCCGGGTCCGCCGGTGAGCACCCAGGACCGGCCACCGAGCACGACCGCGGCCCCGTGCAGCGTGGTGCGGCCCATCCACCGAGACGCGACGCCGGCGATGAAGGCGAGATAGGGATGGTGCACCTCGGCCTCGCTCACGGGTGACGGAGCCATGATGGAGGCACGGACACCCGAGTCCCCGCTCTGCTCCCGGTGCACGGCGATCGTGGCCACCCCGGCCGATCGCAGCTCCACCCGGTGGTCCTCCCACCTCAGCCCTGACTCCGCCGGAGCCGGGCCGGTCGCGAGCTCGAGCCCGAGCGGGATCCACTCCAGCTCGCGGGGGCCGACCAGTCCGGCGCGCGCGCGTAGCCGGTCGACGGTCATGCCGTACGCGTGGTACACGCCACTTCGCCTCTTCCGCTGACAGCGGCTGCTGTTACATTTACTTCCGACCGCGCAGGTGGCGCGGCGAGACCGGGGGACCATCATGACCTACACCGCACCGACCATCACCGAGCTGGGCAACGTCCGCGACTTCACGCTGTCGCTCAACAAGGTCGGCTTCGAGCCGGACCAGTACTCCGCCGTCGTGCCGATCGTGGGATCCATCGTTCCCGCGGTGCGTTGATCCCTGTCACGACGACCGTCAGCCCCGCCCACCCTCGTGGTGGCGGGGCTGTCGGCTTCCGGAGCGGTTCGACTCCCAGGCCCACTGGCCGATGAACTACGCCCGGAAGCTCCTGCGCGGTGTTCACGTCTGCGGGCTCTACGCCGTGGTCGAGGTGCTGCTCAGGACCCGACGACTCCCCGAGGTGTGCTCCGCGCTCGGCGTGGCGCTCGGCGCCGAGCCGTCCACGCCCGCGGTCGCTGGGCTGGCGCCGACGACTGCCCATCGGGTCAGTCGTGCCCTCCGGGGTGCCCGGCTGGTGGGGGCGCGATGGCCGTGGCGCGGCACGTGCCTGCGGCAGAGCCTGGTGGCTGGGCGTCTCCTGCGTGATCTGTCCCCCGCCCTGGTGATGGGGGTGAGGCGCGACGAGACCGGTGCGCTCACGGCCCACGCCTGGCTCGTGGTCGACGGCTGCTCGCTCGACGTCGAGTCCCCGCACTACGCCGTCCTCGACGTCGGGTGACCGACTCCGAGCCGGCCGGCGCGGATCCCACCTACCTGCTGCACGGCCTGAGGATCACGAGCCCCGTGCCGATCGGGGCGGTGTCGGACGACGGGACGCCGGACCTCCACCTGGTGCGTCACGACGGGCCGCCGGAGGCGCCCGGACCTGTCCTCCTGGCCGCCGTGGACGAGGGGCCGGGACGTCGCCGGCACGTCCTGTCCGAGCGCGCCGAGGGTGGGGCCGTGCTGAGTCTCACCGGTGCCGCGAGCGTGGCCTTCCGGACCGGCTCCGCGCGGGCCGAGCTCCGCACGGCCCCGGGAGTGTCGGACGAGCTGCTCTCGGTGCTCGTCGCCGGACCCGTCGCCGTCGCAGCAGCGGCCCTCGCCGGCCACGCCGTGCTGCACGCCAGCGCGGTGCTGCTGCCCGAGGCCGACGGTGCTGTCGCGTTCGCGGGTCCGAGCGGGTCGGGGAAGTCCTCCCTCGCCCGGCTCCTGTCGGGGTCAGGGCGACACCTGCTCTCCGACGACGCCCTGCGCGTCGACCCGCCGCCGGCGGGCTCGCAGACGGTGACCGTGCACCGTGGGACGACCGGCTCGCGCCTGCGCGGGCGAGCTGACGAGCTGGGACGCCTCGTGCAGACGTCCGGCGTCGGGGTGACCGCCGACGGACGCCACGTCCTGGAGGACCGCCGCGCGCCGGGGCCGCCGACCGCGCCGCTGAGGCTCGTGGTGCTGCCGAGACTCACCGCGGACGTGGCGGCACCGAGGCTGAGCCGCGTGCCCGGCGCGGCCGCACTCCCGGTGCTCGCGGCCGGTAGTGCGCTCGACGGGCTCTCGGCTCCGGGTCTGCTGAGGCGACAGTTCGAGGCGGCGGCAGAGGTGGTGCGCAGCGTCCCGGTCGTGGAGCTGTGGCTCCCGTGGCACCCGGGTGTGCCGCTGACGGCGTCGCTCCAGGACGGTCTCCGGGGCATGCTGATCGGCGTCTGCGGTCGCGCAGGTCGCCGGGGTGGGCGGACATGAGGTCGGCCGTCGGCGGCGGAGCGGTCGGGCGCGCCCTGGCCACGGCGTGGACCGCCGACCGCGGCGGCGTCCTGCGAGCCTTCCTGCTCCAGGTGCTGGGTGCGTCGAGCGCCCTGGGCGTGGTGCTCGCGAGCAAGCTCGCGATCGACGGACTCGTGTCCGACGAGGGGGGTGTGCCTCGCCTCCTCGTGGTCGCGCTTGCTCTCCTGGCCGTGACCACGGCACTCGCCAGCTCCATCAGCGTCTTCCAGCAGCAGCAGCAGCGCCTGCTCGGTGAGAAGGTGGGCCAGTACATCTGGCGACGACTCCTCCGAGCCTGCGTCGCGGTCGACCTCGTCACCTGGGAGTCGCCCGCCTTCGCGGACCGGCTCGAGCGGGTGCGGAGCAACGCGCTCCAGCGTCCGACGACCGTGGTCGGGGCCCTCATGGGACTCGCGGGCAGCGCGGTGGGCATCGTGGGCATGGTGGCGGTCCTCCTCGCCATCGAGCCCCTGCTGATCCCCGTGCTGATCGCGGCCGGAGTGCCCTCGGTCCTCTTCTCGCGCATCGCGAGCCGTGCGGAGTTCCGCTTCGCCAGCGGCGTCAACGCCGGCCTGAGGCGACGCATCTACCTCAAGCAGCTGATGACGGGTCGACCCTTCGCCGCCGAGATCAGGGCCTTCGACGCAGGACCCCACCTGGTGGGCCGCCACGACGCCGAGGACGTCGCCTACCTCGGTGCGCTGGAGTCCCACGTGCGCTTCCGGCAGCGCGTCGGGGTGCTCTCGACGCTCGCGTCGGCGGTCGCACTCGCGGTTGCGCTCCTGCTCATCGTGCTCCTCCTCGACCGCGGGCGCCTGTCCCTGGCCGAGGCGGGTGCGGCGGCCATCGCTGCTCGTCTGCTCGGGGGGCAGCTGAGCGCGGTGTTCACCGCCGTGGGGACGCTGGTCGAGTCGGGGCCGTTCCTGCGCGACCTGGAGGACTTCCTCGCCGGCCTGCCCCAGGACAGCTCACGTGGTCGACGCGGTCCGCTCCGCGACGCCCTGTCGGTGCGCGGGGTCAGCTTCACCTACGGCAGCCGGGACACGCCTGCGGTGAAGGACGTCGACCTCGACCTGGCGCCCGGTCAGGTCGTGGCGGTCGTGGGGGAGAACGGCTCGGGCAAGACGACCTTGGCCAAGATCGTCGCGGGTCTCTATGCGGCCGACACCGGCACGGTGCTCTGGGACGGCGAGGAGCTCGCCCGTGAGGACCTCCGGGCTCGGGTCTCGGCGGTCTTCCAGGACTTCGTCCGCTACCAGCTGAGCGCAGCCGACAACGTGGCGATCGCCGACACCGCGGCGCCGCACGACCGTGCCCGGGTGGAGCGTGCGGCAATCGGGGCAGGCATCGACGCGGCGCTCGGGGCGCTGCCACGGGGTTACGACACCCACCTCGGCCTGGAGCTGTCGGAGGGCTCGGACCTGTCCGGGGGCCAGTGGCAGCGAGTCGCCCTGGCCCGTGCGCTCTACCGCGACGCCTCCGTGATCGTCCTCGACGAGCCGACGGCGGCGCTCGACCCCCGAGCCGAGCACGAGCTGTTCTCCGACGTCAGACGGATGCTGGAGGGGCGGGCGGCACTGCTGATCTCCCACCGGTGGTCGAGCGTCCGGCTGGCCGACCACATCTACGTGATGGACGCAGGCCGCGTGATCGAGCACGGGACGCACGACGAGCTGCTGGCCCGGCAGGGCCGCTACGCCGAGCTCTACACGCTGCAAGCAGCGGCCTACCTGGACTGAGGAGGGCGACGGTGTTCGTCGTGGAGAGCCTCCTGACGTGCCACCTCCACCCAGCGGGCGTAGCCGGCGTCGTCGAGCGAGGCCGCCCGAGGGGTGCCGGCGGGCCACGGACGCCTCAGGTGGAGGAGTGAGAGCCTCGCCGTGCGTGCCAACGCGTGCGCCGATGCTGCGGTGGTCGGGCGGGTCGCGGCGTACCAGGACCGGGCCGTGCGGGAGGAGACGGAGGGGGCGGATGGAGGGCTCCGGCGACTGATCCGCCGCAGCAGGGCGTTCCACGCCGTGCCGGGTGCGAGTGCGTCGGCCCAGGGCGAGCAGGTGGGATCCAGCTGGGTCACCACGTTGTCGAGGACCGCCCGGACCGCCACGGTCACCCCGTGGTGGTGCGCCCGCACTGCGAGATCCTGCGGCGTGCGGTCGATCCAGCGGAGGCACTGCTGCACGTCGAGCAGCCACCGCAGCTGGTGCCCCCCGGACAGGCACGCGTGGAGCGCCGTGTGGAGCACCATGTCGAGGTCGTCCAACGTCGCGACCTCCGACGCAGCAACCGTCCGAGTTACGCGGCGGTCCAGCAGGTCGCGGGTCGACAGCCGGTAGGCGTCACGGGTGCGGCCGAGGTTCACGAGACTCCAGTGGAGGTCGAGCACCGTGCCGTGGGGGAGGGTCAGGCCCAGCTCGGCCGTGCGGGCAGCGTTGACGTGGTCCCAGTCCACCTCCATGAGCGTCGCCCCCGCCTCGCAGAGCGCCCTCACCGCGGCATCGACCTGCAACGGCGCGACCAGGACGTCGAGGTCGGTGAACTCCCGCGACCGCGGCCGCGAGAAGACGACGTCGGCGAGGACCGGGCCCTTCAGCAGGGCCCAGGGGAGGCCGGCGTCGTCGAGCGCGGTGGCCAGGAACTGCAGGTCCCGCCCGGCCGCGAGCTGGCGTGCTGCCGTCAGCAGCTGCAGCTGCCGCATGCGGGTGGCCACCGGGTGTCCTGCGTCGCCCAGGGCCACCGTCAAGGGCAGGAGCACCCCGGCATCACGCGCTCGTGCCGCCCACTCGGCGCCAGTGGGCGGTGCGGGGGCCGTCGTGCCTGCTGCGACGGCGCGGGTCGCCAGCCTCACGAACCGGTCGTCCTCGTCGAGTTGGGGTGGGCGCCGTCGCACCACGTCACTATGGCAGGCCGGCGCACAGGGTGCGCACGATTGCTCTTCCGAGCCGCGGGCCCGCGCCGTGACGCGGGCGAAACACCCCGTGCGTACCGTGGAGTCGATGCCTTCTCGACGAGTGCTCCCACCTCTGGTCGCCTTGGTCCTGGCAGGAGCCAGCGCGGCGGCGGGCTGCTCGTCGCCCACCGGAGGACCGTCCTCACCTGAGACGTCGGGACCTGGGATGTCGGGCCCGGACACGCCCTCGTCCCCGGAGGGGTCCACCCCCGCCCCCGTGGCGCCGGATGCGAGGGCTGCGGCCCAGATGCTGCCAGCAGGGGGCGTGTTCGGACCCGGGAGCGAGTGGCGTCGCCAGGTCGGGGAGGCCCCGGTGGCCGCCGACAGCGAGGAGCTCGTCGATCAGCTGGCCTCCCAGGTTGAGGTGAGGTATGGCGGCGTGGCCGCCTTCAACGACGGTGAGTACAACGTCGCCTACTACCGCGTGCCGCCGGGCCAGCCGAGGGTCGACGTCAGCTTCGACGACTGCCAGGGCAAGGGCTACACGCCGTCGGAGCTGACCGATCCGGCGGTGGGAGGACACTTCCTCGACGTGCCCGTGCCCGAGGGCGCGGTGCCTGCTGCGGGAGCAGACGGCGAGCTGACCGTCCACGACCCGGCCGCCGACCAGCTGTGGGAGCTGTGGAAGGCCCGTCGGGTGGACGGCGTCTGGCACGCATGCTGGGGCGGTCGTCTCGACGACGTGAGCGCCAGCCCCGGCTTCTTCCCCGGCTACACCGGGGTCGCTGCGACCGGGCTCTCGGTGACGGGTGGGGCGATCGGACTCGCAGAGGTCCGGGCTGGTCGGATCGACCACGCGCTCAGCCTGAACGTGGTCGACGCCGCCCATTTCACGACCTACAGCTATCCGGCGCAGCGCAGCGACGGCAACCTCCCTCTCGGGGCGCCGGCCGCGATCGAGGAGGGTCGTCGCTTCCGCCTCGACCCAGCACTCGACCTCGACACCCTCGACCTCCACCCCATCGCGCGCCTCGTGGCCGACGCCGCCCAGCGCTACGGGTTCATCGTCAACGACCGTGCCGGTGCGGTGTCGGTGATCGCGGAGCGCGGCCCGGCCTTCGTCGACGCGTGGGCAGCAGCCCGGGGCGACACACCGGGATACGGGGTGATGGCCGGGTTCCCGTGGCGCTCGCTCCACGCGCTGCCGCCTGACTACGGAGCTCTCGAGTGACGACCGGAGGTCTGGGCCCTTGCCCCTGAGGCGCCGATGGGCGCGCTTTATGCTGTCGACATCGCGCTCACGCGTCACGACCAAGAAGGTGCCACCCATGTCTGCTCGTCGGGTCGTCCTCGCGGCCCCCTGCACGACCGTCGAGGAGGGCAACCCCTACATCGGGCAGCTCTACCGTCAGGTGGGCGCTCATGGCTACGACGTGCGGCCGTTCAGTCGCCGCGCACTCCTAGGGCGTCCCGAGGTCATCCACGTGCATTGGCCTGAGCAGCTCGTGCGGTGGTCGGCCTCCGGGACGACGGCGTGGACGGATGTCGTGAAGGTCTTGGGGCTGCTGTGCCTCGCGAGACTGCGCGGCTCGCAGATCGTCTGGACGGCGCACAATCTCCATCCGCACGACGTCACACGCCCCCGCCTCACGGGCGCCTACCTCCGCGCGTTCGGTGCGCTGACCTCGGGCGTCCTCAGCCTCAGCGATGCGGCCACGCGCGCGCTGGAGAGAGAGCACCGCTGGCTTGCGCGCAAGCAGGTGCGCACCGTGGTGCACGGGCACTACCGAGACCTGTACCCACGGCAGACCTCCCAGACTGCGGCTCGGCGCGGCCTGGGACTGGCGCCCCAGTCGCGGATCATCCTGGTGCTCGGTCAGATTCGCCGCTACAAGCAGGTCCCCGAGCTCATCGACCGGATGGAGTCTCGCAACGACCCGACGCTGTGCCTGGTCGTAGCCGGGCGGGTCGAGGACGACGAGCTCCGGCAGGAGCTGCTCGCGGCGTCCGGACCACATACCGTGCTCCGACTGGGTCACGTGCCCGACGCCGAGCTCCCGTTGCTCCACGCTGCGGCCGACATCGTGGTGCTGCCTTACTCAGGTCCCTCCGTGCTCAATTCCGGGGCTGCCATTTTGGCGCTCTCTCTCGCGCGGCCGGTCGTCGTCAGGCGGTCGGAGCCGATGGAGGAGTTGCGCGACACCGTCGGCGCGGACTGGGTGCACCTCTTCGACGGAGGTCCGGAGCAGGCACTCGACGTCGCTGCTGCTGTCGAACCACCTCGCGACGAGACCCGGCCGGATCTCTCAGCCCTGGACTGGGGTCGGATCGGCGCTCAGACGTGCGAGTTCTTCGATGAGCTGGTCGCCGCGGCCCCCAGAGGGTTCTGGACGGGCTCGCGCCGTCGGTCCGACTAGCAGCTTCGTCTCACCGTCGTTGCGGGAAGCGCTCCTGCAGCCGACGGTAGGCCGACTCGACGTCGCTCCACGTCGCCGCGAACTCGTGCAGCGGATCCGTCGCCGTCCAGGTGTCCCGCAACCCGGAGATCTTCCCGTGCCGGTCGTTCACGACGACGTGGGGGATCCCGTACAGAGTGCTCAGGACGTGACCGTGGAGCCGATCGGTGATGACGTGCTCACCTGCGCTCAGCAAGCCCCGGGCTCGGGCGAGGCTGGCTCGGGCCAGCACCGCCGCGGCGGCGACCGCAGGAAGCCGCCCGGCCCGCCCGGGGACCTTGCGCTGAGCCCGGTTGAGGAACTCGCTGGCGGCGAGAGCGCGGCGCGAGGCAGACCTCGGGTCGGCCTCCAGCCAGTCCCACGGTCGGGTCGAGAGCGATGCCGCGACCTGGGCGCCATCGCCGCCCGCCTCCTGGTCGGTGCGGGTCTGGAGCGAGACAGCCCGGTGCGGCGCGGACCGCGCGAGATGTCCGAGGAGCACCGCGGTGTCAGGGACGAGCTCCACCCGGCAGTCGTAGTCAGCACGCGCGAGGTCGAAGCTGGGCTGGTCCCGGACGAGCAGCGTGACCGCGCCGTGCTGGGCGACCGCACGGCGCAGCTCGTCGCGGTGCTTCTCGTCCCGGTAGTTGATCGACTGGGGCAGCTGCAGGAGCGGGCGGCCCTTCGAGTGTCGCAGCAGCTCCAGTCGCAGCGCGTGGTGCGTGGGGTAGAGGCCGCCCCAGTTCCCGCCGCCCTGGGCCACGATCGCGTCGTCAGGTCCTAGCAGATCGGGTCGGAACGACGTGCGGTCGAGGACACGCGCGATGCGAGCGCCCACGTGCTTCGCCGCCGCGGCCGCGCCGAGGTAGAGCGCTGCGTCGCCGCAGTTCAGATAGTTCGGGTAGTCCACGTAGGTCCACGTCGCGTTGTGCGGGGCGACCTGGGAGAGCGTCGACCTCAACGTCGAGCTGAGGGAGTCGAGGACGGTTGACCGCGGGGACCCCGGGGCGGGACTGGCGGCTGGATGCATGTGGTCGGCACCTTTTCTTCAGCAGGGGATGGTGGTTCATCGGGCGGAGGTGGCCCGGCTGCTCGCGGCGGTCGGACCGCGACGCGCGGCGCGGGCAGCGCCGAGGACGTCACGGGCCAGCAGCACGAGCAGGAGGGGGTAGAGAAGGGCGACGATTGCGGCGTCGAGGATCAGCGTGAGGAACGTGGAGTAGCCGTCGGCAAGGACGAGGTTCAGCGCCGGCACCACCGCGCACGCGACAACGGCGGCTGCCAGCACCCGCAGCGGGAGCAGGAGGCAGTGGTAAGGCGCCCCCACCACGCGGTGGAGCACCACCTGCCGGACAGGGAAGGTGACGCACTGGCGCACGAGCAGCGCCCACGCGAGCTCGCGCAGGCCGAAAGGAGCCACCAGGATGACGACGGCTACGTGGGTCGCGACGATGAAGCCCGTCAGGATCATCTCGGCCCGCAGTTTGTTCACTGCCACGCACAGTGAGCGGTCGAAGTAGCTGAACACCCCCACCGCAGCCGTCACCGCCGTCACTTGGGCGACCTGCGCGGTGGTGGCCCACTGCTCGCCGAAGACGAACGGGATGAGGTCCTCGGCGGTCACGGCCATGAACAGCAGCGTGGGGAACAGCAGGACCCCGGAGGCGGCCATGGCGAGCTCGTAGCCGCGGAACAACCGCCCTGGGTCGCTCTGCACCTTCGCGAAGGTCGGTGTGGCCACTGCGTTGATCACCTGAGTGCCGGACTCCTGCACCAGCCGGACCAGCCGGCTGGCGACAGTCCAGAACCCCAGCGTCGTCGTCGAGTACAAGCCCGCGAGCACGAAGTCCTCGCTGCGGTCGCGCGACTGGGTCATGAGGTCGATCGACAGCAGCTTGAGTCCGAAGGCGAACATCTCCCGGACACGCTCTCGGCGGACGACGGCACGAGGGCGCCAGGTCACGGCGAACCAGACGACGATGGTGCTGACGGCCGCCGCCACGACGTACTGCGCCACGAGCGCCCAGACGCCCGCACCCGCGAGCGCGGCGACCACCGCGACCACCGAGCCCACCAGGGTCGCTGCGCTGCCTCGCAGCGCCAGCGGCTTGAAACGGAGGTCACGCCGCATGAGCGCCGCCGGCACACTCCCTGTTGCGGTCACGACCATGCTTAGCGCGAGAACAGGCAGGACGTCGGCGAGCGCCGGAGAATCGAACAGGCTGGCCACGGACCCGGCGCCGAGGGCGAGAGCGACGGCCAGGCCGCCTGCCAGGCCCAGGCCGACCCAGAAGACGGTGTCGATCGTGTCGTCCTCGAGATCCGGCTGTCGCACCAGGTAGTTGGCGAGCCCGCTGTCGCCGATCGTCGTCAGCACCAGGATGATCGCGAAGGCGAGCGCCACCACGCCGAAGTCCTCCGGGGCCAGGGTGCGCCCCAGCACGATGAACGTCGCAGCACTCATCGCGCGCGCGCTCCAGGCTTGGGCTGCAGTCCAGGCAGCACCCGTCATCGCGCTGCGGCCGAGGCCGGGTCCCTGACTCACAGCTGGACCTCCGGGGCAGCGCCCGGCGTGGGCTCAGACATAGAAGGTTCCCGATCGCAGCGACTGTTGTACCCGGCCCACGATGATGCTGGCCTGGGCGCCCATCGACGTCCGCGCGGTCCGCAGGTCGCCGGAGCGGATCCCTCGGGCGAGGGTGGAGGCCAGGTACCACGCCGACCGGCCCGCGACGCGCCGGGGCATGCCACGGTCTCGGAACCGAAGGAACAGGCGGACGTGCGAGCGTCCGAAGGCGACGCGCTGTCGGTGGGTGGAGCGCGCGGTCGGTCGTTGGTGGTAGTCGATCGTCGCTTCATCGACGAGGACGAGCTCGTGTCCGGCGAGTTGCGCACGCCAGAAGAGATCCGTCTCATCACCACCACCCCGGAGCTCCGGGTCGAAAATTCCGATCTGGTCCAACACGCTGCGCGCTATCGCGCAGTTCGCGCCAGTCGGCCAGGGCAGGAAGTCCAACCCCTCGTTCAGCTCGCGCTGCCAGGTCGCCGTTCCGTCAGACCGGACACGGCGCAACGCACCTCCCATGGCTCGGGCACCGTGGCTGTAGGCGGTCCAGAACGCTTCGATCCATCCGGCGTGGACGACGTCGTCCGCGTCGCAGAACAGGATGAGGGCGCCACGAGCCGCCTCGAGGCCGGCGTTGCGGGCCACGTTGATACCCGGTGCAGCATGTGCGTCGACCAACCGGGCACCGAGGGGATGGTCGGTCACCACCGCCCGGCTGTCGTCGGTCGACCGGTTGTCGGCCACCAGGACCTCGAATCGCGCGGCGGTGCGTTGTGCAGCAAGAGCATCCAGCTGCCGGGTGATCGTCTGGGCGCCGTTGTGGCAGGGGATGACGACACTGACGTCCACGGAGTCGATCATGAGGCCGTCTCGCCCGCGAGGCCGGTGGAGGCCGGACCCTGCGCCCCTCTATGCCGTGTCGGAGCCAGCAAGAACGCCTCAACCATGCGCTGGCCGACCGCGGTCAGAAGCGGCTGCCGGTCGCACAGCCCGACGATAGATGTCGCCGATCTGATCGATCTTGCGCTCCCAGTCGAAGTGGGCCTCCACTCGGGCACGACCCTCGGCACCCATGCGCCACGCGAGAGCACGGTCCTCCCCGAGGCTGCGCATCGAGCTCGCGAGCCCGGCTTCGAGGGCCGCTGGACTGGAGGGATCGATGAGCAGGCCGGTCTCGCCCGCGACCACGTAGCTGGCAGGGCCACCCCAGTCGGCCGCTATGACGGGCAGGCCCACCGCCATCGCCTCCAGGACGACGGCTCCGCCGCACTCGTAGATCGAGGGCAGCACCAGTGCGTCGACCTGCCTCAGCACTGCGGCGCACTCGTCCTGGGACAGCTGGCCATGGAATCTGACCCGCGATGCGACGCCGAGCTCGGCGGCGAGCCGCATCAACTGGTTGTCCAGAGTCCCGGTGCCGACGACCTCGAGCCGATAGTGGCGGGGGGTGGCGACCATGGCTCGCAGCAACAGGTCCACCCGCTTCCAGTCGACCAGTCTGCCGACGAAGGCGAAGGTCGGGGCTCCTGTCGGCGGCTCGGAGCGCTT
The DNA here is from genome assembly GCF_001423135.1 of Nocardioides sp. Leaf307. Taxonomy (NCBI): domain Bacteria; kingdom Bacillati; phylum Actinomycetota; class Actinomycetes; order Propionibacteriales; family Nocardioidaceae; genus Nocardioides; species Nocardioides sp. Leaf307. The sequence continues at coordinate 591,128 of NZ_LMNY01000001.1, forward strand.
GGCGAACGTCGTCAGATCGACGCCGTTCTCGACCATCCGCACGACATTGCCAGCGCGGACCGCACGCGGCAGGGCATCCGACGTCCGCTGATTGGCGACCATGATCACGGCGGCGCGGCGCTTGCCGTCCACCGCCAGGTTGGCGACGTCGGCCGCCGATCGGACCAGTCGCCGCACGACGCGTTCGGAGCGACTGACCTGGGCCTGGAAGCCAGGCGGGTACGTCATGCCACCGTTGAGCGGGCCGATCACGACAGGCGCTCCCATGGACGTCATGAACGACGGCTGGCGCGGTGAGACGGGAACAGGCTCGTGCACGACCACGGGCCCCGGAGCGGTGGCGGCCAACGATCGTGCTGCGCGCCGGAGGTCCAACGCAGTGATGGCCGCCATGACCAACCACACCGTCATCGACTTCACGTTGCGCGGGAGTCGCATCCCGGCACGCTCCACGAACCTGCTCGCGCGCCGGTCCTTGGTGAAGTGGATCCGAGAGGACTCTCCGGGGGCCTGCGTGAGCAGGTTGTCCCGGTTGCGCTCATGGGTGACGAGGTGGGCGTCCACCCCCCGCTGCCTCAGCAGACGGAAGTAGTGCCACGGCAGGATGGCCTCGCCCCCCAGCTCAGTGCTTGCATTGGTAGCGACGATGATCACCCGCGGAGACCCGCCGACACGGTCGGCTGGGGCCACGGGACGTGGGGCAGTCATCTGAATCCCTCCCCCCGGTGGGGTCGATGCGGTGGCCTGACATCGCAACCCTGCCCCAGCGCCCACGGCCGGGGGAAGCGGGGGTGACCACAACCACCAGTCAGCCCACCGGATCGCGGTCAGGGTGCGGGATCGCGACCGATGTAGCCGGCTCCGTGCACCATCAATTCGTCGAGCACGGACCGCTGTTGCTGCGGCGGCGAGCGGTGTCCGGCCGGCAGGTCGGCCTGGTCCCACACCGGGCCTTGGTCGATGGAGGCGCGGTGCCGGGCGACCCAGTCCGCCAGAGTGGCCAGGGGGCGGGCGGGTACGCCGCCCACCACGGTCCCCGGCGCCACGTCGCTCGTCACGACCGCTCCAGCGGCGACGACCACGTCATCGCCGATGGTCACTCCGGGCAGGATCACCGCATGCGCCCCGACGAAGACCCTCGACCCGATACTCACCGGCGCGATGCGGGCGTAACCGGTGTGTCGCAGCATGCTGGCATCGTGCGTCAGGACCACGACGTCCAGCGAGAAGGCGACGTCGTCGCCGATGGTGAGCAGCCACGGTCGTCCGGGGTCGAGGTGCACGCCGTTCATGGCAGCCACACGTGACCCGATGGTCATGCCAGCGTCCCGGAGCGAGCCGAGGTCCGGGACCCTGCGCCACTTGCGCCGCACCTTGCGCAGGGTCTCATCGAGTCGGGTGGGGCCGCGCTCGGCGAGTTCCCACGACGGTGCGAGTCTTGACATAGTCGGAGTGTCCAGCCTGGACACGTGTGCAGTCCAGGGTTAAAGCCCGACTACTGTGGGAGGACACCGCCGGTCCCTTCAAGGGCATCGTCGCCCCGAACTGGCCGGTCCGTCGTGGGGGGCAGTGTGAGCGTTCAAGGCGCCGAGGTCGCGAAGCGCCGGACGAGAGGTTCCGATCGACGGATCCGTCGTCGCGGCGAGGGTCACCCTGCTTTCGTCTGGCTGTTTCTCGCCGGCTTGATAGCCAACCTGTTCGCTGGCAACGCCTATCTCCTGGGGCTGCCCTTGGGATTGGACCGTCCCCTCTTCCTGCTGGCCGCCCTCCTCGTGGTCCTCGATCCGTCGATCGAGAGATTGCGACCGCGCGCGGTGTTCGCGGTGATGGGAGCATGCGTGGCGTGGTCCCTGTGGTCGTGGATCAGCACGGGTGGTGTGCGGGAGACCGTGAAGGCGTTCGCCCTCGCCGATCGCGTCGTCGTGCCGTTCCTCATGTTCGCTCTCGGGGCCCTCATTTTCTCCACACCGGCTCGCCGGACCTTGTTGCTCAAGGTCCTCGTGGTGCTGGGGGTCTACCTCGGGATAACGGCGATCGGTGAGATCAGCGGCACGACTGCCCTGGTCTGGCCACATTGGATCCTCGATCCTGGTCTGGGAATCCAGTTCGGCCGCGCTCGCGGCCCTTTCCTCTATTCAGAGCCGATGGGCATGACCGGGGGCCTGTGCCTTTTCGCAGCGGGACTGCTCGCGTTCCAGAGCGGCGGGTGGTGGCGGCGCGCCGCAGTCGTGTGTGTGGTGTTGAGTCTCGTGACCGTGGTGTTGTCATTGACCCGCACCGCCTGGATCGGCACGCTGGCCGCCGTCGTCGTCGTCGGCCTCGCCGTGCCTCGCATGCGTCGTTGGCTCCCAGCCGTCCTAGCTGGTCTCGCTGCGCTCCTGGTGCTGCTGCTGCTCGCGGCCCCCAGCCTGACGGCGCTGCTCACGGAGCGTCTGACGACGGAGCGGTCTGTCTACGACCGTGCACTGACCAATGCTGCCGCCGGTCGCATCATCGAGACCTACCCGCTGGAGGGTGTCGGCTGGGGTCGCTTCGTGGCTGTGTCACCCGAGTTCGTCAGGCAGGCCGACACTTACCCGCTCACCAACACCGGCATCGAGGTGCACAACGTCTTCCTGGCCCGCGCCGCCGAGACTGGCCTGATCGGGGCAGCCTTGTGGGGCTTGGCCATGCTTCTGGGCCCGATCAGGTCGGTGATGACCCCGGCCAGCACAGCAGAGATGCAGGGTTGGCGGGTCCTCGCGCTGGCTGGGATCGTCATCTGGCTTTTTCCGACCATGCTCAGCCCCAACAACTACCCCTTGCCCAACAACCTTGTCTGGCTCATCGGGGGCATCGCGGGGCGAGCGCTGCTGGTCAGGCCCGCATGGGCCTCGCGCACTCGCCCACCGGAACTGGATGCGGCAGAAGGAGCGCTCTGATGCCCTGGAAAGACCTCGTTCGCCGCTTCCGTGACGAGACCCTTCCGCGAGAACGCCTGCGTCGGGCACACCCCGCAGCAGTAGTGGCCGGCGCGGTGCTGTTCAAAGGCGATCCGGCCCGCACCGAGCTCGGCGCAGGTGTCTTCGTGCAAGGGCCGACCTCGATCTTCGTGACCGACGGAGGAGGACTCACTGGCGCGTCGCTGTCGGTCGGACCACGGACCTACATCGGCGAGTTCAACAACATTCGGTGCGCCGGTGCGGCTATTCGTATCGGTGCCGACTGCTTGGTGAGTCAGCACGTGACGATTGTCGGCTCCAATCACGGCACCGCCGCTGGACGGACTGTCGTGAGTCAGGACTGGTCCGGGCAGGGCGTGGTCATCGGGGACGACGTGTGGATCGGCGCCGGCGCGGTCGTGCTCCCCGACGCCAGGGTCGGGGACGGCGTGGTGATCGCCGCCAACAGCGTGGTGCGCGGCGCGATCCCCGACTACGCCGTCGTGGCCGGCGCGCCGGCTCGTGTCATCGGCCAACGCAGCTGAGATCTCAAGACTCGGCGGCTCGGCTGCGTCGTCTCTCGCGCAGCTTGTCGACCACGGTCCGCCAGGTGTGGGGTCGGGTGGCAAGCCATCGCACGTCGGCCGCTGCAGCGGTGCGGTCACCTGCGGCGGCCGCGGCGCGCAGTCCGTCCCAGTGCCACCGCGCCCACGCCCGGTCGGCGTCCTTGGCGCCGAACCACGGGCGGGTGAGGCAGTAGTCGACGATCTGGCCGTAGCAGTCTCGCATCAGGTCGGAGTCGTGGATGGCCTGTTGCTCGTGGAGGTAGTAGGTGAACCCCGGTCGCCCGAGGGCGACGCCGTCTCCCAGCTCGAGCACGCGGATCCACATGTCGAGATCTTGAGCTCGACGCAACGGCCTGAACAGCCCGGCCTCCAGGAGCGTCCGGCGCCTCACCAGCACCCCGCTGGTGCAGATGAGGTCTCCCGGCACGAGCACCGAACGCGCGGAGACCGTGAGGTCGCCGCCCCACGCGTTGCCGATGATCCGACCGCCGCTGCTGCGTCCTGGAGCGCCGACCAGGACCCGGTCACCGGCCTCGGCCAACACTGTCTCGAGGTGGTCGGGCAACCAGGTGTCATCGCTGTCGAGGAAGGCGATCCACTCGGTGGTGGCCGCCTCGATCCCCCTGTTGCGGGCGGGGCCGCTCCCGCCGTTGACCGCCAGCTCCAGCACGCTGGCACCGTGCTCCCGCGCCACGCGCACGGTGTCGTCGGTCGACGCGTCGTCGACGACGAGCACGCTGCTGGGGCGCACCGTCTGCGCGGCGATGCTGTCGAGTGCTCGGCCGATCAGGTGGGCCCGGTTCATGGCGGGCATCACCACTGTCACGTCGGCGGAGGTCGACGGTTCGTGCTCGGTGGTGCCAACCACGTGACGCCCTCCACAGTTGTCTCAGGGCGATGACCGGCGCGGTCGCGGGTCTCCTCGCACCGCGTAACCTACCTGCAGATGCGGGCTAGCGCCCGGACGACCAGGGGGGCCGGTCGGCCCAGGACGAGGCGCAGATGACGGACATGGACGCAGCGGCGGACCGACGTGGGGACCGTGGGAGCCACAGCTACCGCACGCCGGTGCAGGCCTTGCTGCGCTACTGGCCGCTGGCCGTGGCGCTGGCTCTGGGTGGTGCGGGCCTGGGGGCTCTGGCCGGGTCCGCCCAGTCCGCCACCTATACCGCGGAGTCGCGGGTGGCGGTCGGCTACGGCGATCTCAGCGCCGGTGCGATCGCCGGGTTCCCGCTGGCCGCCGGTGAGCTGGCGTCCAACTACGCCCGTTACGTCAGCGACCAGGGCGTGAGCGGCGCGGGTTTCGCCGGCGTTGCCATCTCGGGCTCGCCCATCCCCGACTCCAACGTCATTCGCATCATCGCGGCGTCGGCGGACAGGGACGCCGCCCTCGAGGCGGTGGAGGCCACCGCCGAGGACCTGGTGACCACGGTCAACAACACCTCGGCGAGCGCGCCGACGCGGCTCATCGAGCAGTACCGCCGACTGGCCCAGGCCTCCGCAGAGGCCTCCGACGCGCTCGACGCCGCTCAGCGTGCTCTCGCGGGGGCCCGGTCGGCGGGGGCATCCTCGCCGGCCCGACTCCAGCAGCTGCGCGGCCAGGTGGTCGACGCCCAGACCGCGGCGGCCGAGGCCGACCTCGAGGCACGCGGCGTGGAGGCGCAGTACCTGTCCAGCGGCGACATCTCCGAGGCCGCCGACCTCGTCGTGGTCAACCCCGGCGCCGTCACCGGCGACGACTCGACGTCGCAGGTGCAGCGCTACGGGCTCCTCGGGCTGGTCCTCGGTGCGGCTCTCGCGCTGGTCGCGGCGGTGCTGCTCGACCGACGCAGGGCTGAGGCGGAGCCCCGACGTGGACGCGCCTCGGAGGGCGGCCACGCCGGGGCCTGACCTCAGGTCACGGCTTCCCGTAGTCGACCGGGAGCGCCTGGAGGTGACGCCACGGGAAGTTCTTCAGCACGGCGTAGCCCGGGGTGCCGGCGAGGATGTCGTTCCAGGGGTCGCGTCCGGTGACGGCCGCGGTGCCCGCGCCGCTCTCCGGGATCAGCGCCACGGCGCCACCCTTGTCGTTGACGATGAAGCCGTACTTCTGGGCGGCCTCGGCGATGGCGCGCGTGAGCGGGTGCAGGGAGAGCCGGCTGAGGTCGAGCCTGGGATCGAGGCGGAGGCGCTGACCCTCCCGCACCACGCCGGCCTTGCCGAGCGGCTCGGCGCCGTCGCTGCGCTGTGCAGGGTAGGACCACTGTGACCAGTGGGCGGCGTTGATGACGTTCAGGCTCATCGCGTGGTCGATGCGACGGGCCTTGGCCTCGGCGATCCGGATGCTGCCGGCGGCGGCTGACAGCCCGGCGGCCGTCACGCCCATGCCGTCGCGGAAGTATCCGGGGCTCGTCGAGACCTTGTCGATACGGCCGCCCCAGCAGGCGTGCCAGCCGTCGGCCTTGCGAGCGGCCTTCCAGAACTCCCACAGCTGGTCGGTGGCGGGGTCGTAGATGGTGAGCTCCGCATCGGTGCCCTTCGCCGGCACTGCGTTGTCGGGGATGGGCACCGACTTGAAGTGGGCTCCGCGGGCGGGGTCGTAGAGCTGGCCGGGCAGGTAGCTCTTGCCCTGGCAGTTGTCCCAGATGACGTCCACGCGGGGGAGTCCGGGGCTGACCGTGTAGGTCGACACGTTGTACTGCCAGGCGTTGAAGGCGGCCACGCCGCCGTAGTACCGCTCCACCTGCGACGCCACGTTCGCCACGACGGCGGCACTGTCCGACGCCACGGGTGCCGTCGAGATGTCGCGACGGAACTCGCTGAGGGGCCCGAAGATGCCGGCCGAGGGCTGGCTGGGAAGGGTGGACACAGGGGCCGGGCTGGTGCCGCTGACCGGCGCCGTCACCTGGTCGGCGGCCCACCTGCCGCAGTTGGCGACGATCCGCCTCGTGTGTGCGGCGCGGGTGGGACGCCACCCCTCGACCTCTGCCTTGCCGGTGCGGTGGCGCACGCAGCGCTCGGCGATCTGCTCGAGGGACGGCGAGGTGGCGGGCGCATCCATGGAGCCGGTGAGGCCGGTGGAGCCGACCGGGGCCTGGGCGGAGGCTGGCAGGGCAGCCAGGACGGCCAGCAGCGTGACAGCGGATGCGGCGGCTCTGCGGGCGCGCGGCGGCGCCATCATGTGGGGGGACATGACGGGTTCCTTCGAAGGTGGGGGGAGGAGACCGGGCACGGCCTGGGTGGGGCCGGGGGTGGTGACCTGCGAAATCGTAGGGAGACCGACGGCGTCTCGCGGTGCTTCGAGGTCATTGCTCAGAAGTCGGCGAGCGCGGCCGATGGGACCGATCAGCGGTCCTCTAGGCTGAGCGGCAGTCCGGCGCGAGACCACCAGCTCGAGGAGACCCGTCCCCATGGCCCAGGCATCCTCCGAGGGCGACGGGGGTGCGAGACCTGCTGAGGTCGCGTACCTCGTCAGTCAGTACCCCGCGCCGTCCCACGTCTTCGTCGAGCGTGAGATCGAAGGTCTGCGGGCCCTGGGTGTGCGGGTGGACACCTTCAGCGTCAGGCCGGTGCCCACCGAGGCGCTGCTGAGCCGGATGATGCGTGAGGAGGCGGCCCGGACCACGGTGCTGCTCGAGGACCGCCGAGCCGTTGTGGCGGCCGTGGCCCGGCTGACGCGTGCGCACCCGCTGGCTTCCCTGCGCGGCATGGGCCGCGCCGCCCGGACGGGTCCGCGCTACGCACGGCACCGGCTGTGGCAGCTCTTCTACTGGGCCGAGGCCGTGCGCCTGCACGACGAGCTCGATCGCCGTGGGCTGCGACACCTGCACGTGCACTTCTCCAACAACAGCGCCGACATCGCGAGGCTGGTCGTCGAGATCGGCCGCGCCGTCGACGGACCGGGCGCGGGCTGGCGGTGGAGCATGACCGTGCACGGACCGACCGAGTTCGAGCGAGTCGAGGCCGCAGACCTGGCGGCGAAGGTGCTCGACGCCGCGGGCGTCGCGTGCATCAGCGACTTCACGCGCAGCCAGCTGATGAGGCTGGTGCCGCCCGAGGTATGGCCACGCCTCGACCTGGTGCGGATGAGTGTGGAGATCGACCGTTACCAGCCCGTGGAGCGCCCCGTGGTCTCCGTAGGTGCAGGCCGACCGCTCAGGGTCCTCAACGTCGGTCGGCTGGTGCCCGAGAAGGGCGCGCCCGTGCTCCTCGACGCCCTGGCACAGCTCGTCGGCGACGGTGTGCCCGTCGAGGCGCGTCTCGTCGGTGGGGGAGAGCTCGCGGGGTCGCTCGCGGAGCAGGTCGACGACCTGGGTCTGTCGGGCTCGGTCGCGCTGACCGGACCCGTCGGGCAGGAGCAGCTGCCGGAGCTCTACCGCTGGGCCGACGTGTTCGTCCTCCCCTCCTTCCAGGAGGGACTGCCGGTGGTGCTCATGGAGGCGATGGCCAGCGGGCTCCCCGTCGTCACCACTGCCATCGCCGGCATCCCCGAGCTGGTGACCGACCGGGTCAGCGGACGCGTGCTCCCCGCGGGCCGGGCCGACGCCGTGGCCGAGGCCCTGCGCGAGCTCGCCCTCGACCCGGCGCTCGGTGTGTCCTGGGGAACGGCGGGTCGCGAGAAGGTGGTGGCCGAGTTCGCCGTCCCGGTCGCGGCCAGGGCCCAGCGAGACTTCCTGGCCGGCGTGGCCGAGCGCTGAGTGGACCGGTTCGCGGACAGGCCCCGCGGCCGACCGTCAGCGACGAGGCGGTCTGGACGGTGTCAGCGGCCGCGCACCCGACGGGCGGCGGTGCGGAGCATCAGCCCGAGGGCGTAGGGGATGTCGTCGACGAGGTAACGACGGGCGAGCCGCCGCGGCTCCTGCACCAGTCGGACGATCCACTCGCCGCCCCACCGCTGGGCGTAGGCGGGAGCCCGGCGGACGTCGCCGGCGGCCATGTCGAGCGAGCCCCCGCAGCCGAGGAACCAGGTCTGAGGCATGCGCTCGCGCAGCGCCGCGGCCGTCCGCTCCTGCTTCGGGAACCCGAGCGCGACGAACACGACGTCGGGGGCGGCGGAGGAGACCTCGTCGACGACGGCGGCGAGCTGCTCGGGGTCGCGGTCGAAGCCGAACGGCGGTGCGAGATGCCCCGCGAGTCGCAGCCCGGGGTTGGTGTCGCAGAGTGCCGCCCCTGCGCGCTCCGCGACCCCGGGCGCTCCACCCAGGAGGTAGATGGAGCCCGAACGCTGCGCGAGGGCGGCGCTGAGCGACCAGACGAGACTCGAGCCGGTCACCCGGGCGGGAAGGGGAGTGCCGAGGAGGCGGCTGGCCCAGACGATCGGCATCCCGTCGGCCACGACCAGGGACGCACCTGCTGCGACGTCGGCGCACGCATCGCGGCGCAGCTGTCGGAGGATGTCGACGTTGGGGGTCACGAGCAGGCCCCCTCGCCCCTCCTCGAGGGCGAGGAGCACGTGGTCCACCGCTCCGGCCTCGTCGACCGCGTCGAAGTCGACCCCGTCGAGGTGCACGCGCGTGGAGGGTGCGTCCGTGTCCGCACCCCCGGTACGGCGTGCCGGCGAGACCGTGGCCTGCGGCGTCCGGCTCGAGTCGTCGCGGAGCCAGACCGAGGTCTGACGGGTGGTCGCCACCCGTGCCGCCGCGGTGATGGCGACGTAGACCAGGGCCACCCCGATCCGGGAGGGGCGGCGGCGGAGCCACGCGACCAGCGAGGCCACGGTGCCACCCGTGGTGTGGCGCGTGTCGGCGGCTGCGACCTCGGGTGATGCGCCGGCCTGGGCGAGCTCGGCATTGCCGGCGGCGACGCGACTGCGGACCCGGACCAGGTCGCGCACCGTGCGAGGCGTGTGGACCACGAACGACCCGGGCGTGGTCTCGCGCTCGCTGCGGGAGAAGTGCCGCTGGACGAACAGGTCGTCGGCGGTCAGGTCGGGGAACCGGCCGAAACGCCGACGCCCGGCCTCGGTGACGGCATAGAGGCCCAGGCCCACCAGGCCGTCCGTGACGTAGGGCAGCGACTGGAAGACGGTGTAGTAGGCCCTGACCCAGGGACTGCACCGCGAGGTGTCGAACGTGACCTGGGGTGCAGCGACGCGGGCCTCGGGACTGTCGAGTCGAGCGAGGAGGGGCTCGAGGGCCGCGGGCTCGAGCTCGATGTCAGCGTCGAGGTACACACGGGGGAACGTCGTCGCGACGCTGTCGCCCCGGTTGAGCGCCGAGACCTTGCCGGGCCTGACCTCGTCGACCACCACGAGGTGGGGGAGCCTGTTGCGGTAGGTGCGGGCGACCTGGACCGTGCGGTCGGTGCAGCCGTTGGCCACCACCACGACCTCGAGCTCGGAGGAGGCAGGCGACTGCGCGAGTCTGTCGAGGCACCGGCCGATGACGTGTTCCTCGTTGTGGGCCGGGATCACCACCGAGGCGCGCGGGATGGTCACGGGCATGTTCGTGTCCTTCGGGGGAGTGGGGTCCGAGACGATGAGGGCGTGACGGCAGCAGCGCGAGCGCTCCCTGCCCGACGGTCCGCGTGGTGCCTCGAGCAGGGTGGCAGCGCAGGCACCGGTCCGGCGGACGCTCGACCTGCTGCCGGTGCGGACGTGCGGGCACCGAGGGTCCGTCGATGTCGCAGAGTCACTGGCCCCCCGGTCAGACTCAGGTGGGCGATCGCAGCGCCCTTATCACATGTGCTCACCGCGGGTCAGATGAACCCGCATATCTCGAGGTTAAAGGACCGGGGTGACCCGTGGCGAGTCGATGGGGCCAGTGTCACGTCGCGGCCGCCGGCGCACGGGGTCAGTCCCGCCTGAAGATGTCGCGTGTGTAGACCTTGTCGTCCACGTCGGCGAGCTCGTCGGTGACGCGATTGGTGATGATGACGTCGGCACGGCGCTTGAACTCGGGAAGGTCGTGCAGGACCTCGGAGTTGAAGAATCGGTCGGCCTCCATCGTGGGCTCGTAGACGAGCACCTCGACACCCTTGGCCTTGAGTCGCTTCATGACCCCCTGAATGCTGGAGGCCCTGAAGTTGTCGGAGCCCGACTTCATGATCAGGCGGTAGATGCCGACCGTGTCGGGAGCCCGACGCAGGATGTCGCTCGCGATGAAGTCCTTGCGGGTGCTGTTGGCCTCGACGATCGCGCTGATGAGGTTCTGCGGGACGTCGCGGTAGTTGGCCTGGAGCTGCTTGGTGTCCTTCGGAAGGCAGTAGCCGCCATAGCCGAACGACGGGTTGTTGTAGTGGTCGCCGATCCGAGGATCGAGTCCGACCCCTCGGATGATCTGGGCGGAGTCGAGTCCGTGGGTGGCGGCGTAGGTGTCGAGCTCGTTGAAGTAGGCGACCCGCAGCGCGAGGTAGGTGTTGGCGAACAGCTTGATCGCCTCGGCCTCGGTGGCGTCGGTCAGCAGCACGGGGACGTCGTCGTCGATCGCGCCCTCCGCCAGCAGCTCGGCGAACATCCGTCCCCGGTGCCCGGTGTCGCCCACCACGATCCGGCTCGGGTGGAGGTTGTCGTAGAGCGCACGCCCCTCGCGGAGGAACTCGGGGGAGAAGATGATGCACGCCCCCGGGTGCTCGGCCTGCAGACGACGGGTGAAGCCCACCGGCACCGTGGACTTCACCACCACGGCGGCGCGCGGCTCGACGGACAGCACGTCGGAGACGACCTTCTCCACCGAGGTGGTGTTGAAGTAGTTGGTCTGCTCGTCGTAGTCCGTCGGGGTCGCGACGACGACGTAGTCGGCGCCGGGGTAGACCTCCCTCCCTGCTGCGGTGGCACGGAGGTCGAGGCTGCGGTGGGCGAGGTACTCCTCCAGCTCCTCGTCCTCGACGGGACTCCGGCGCGCCTCGACCATCGCGACACGCTCGGGATCGAGGTCCACAGCCACGACCTCGTGGTGCTGCGCGAGGACCACGGCGTTCGAGAGGCCGACGTATCCCAGGCCCACCACGACGATCTTCATGAGGGCGACAGTAGGGCTCCCAGGTGACGGGGACGTATCGCGGTCCACCCCCGCCAGGTCCTGTCGGGCGAGCCGACGCCCGGCGAGTCGGGTGTGGGCCTAGTCATAAATGACTAGACGGTCCGCGACGAAAGCATCCTGTCCACCCGGCGCCGCGGGGGCGACGATGGCGGAGTGAACCTCGTCGTCGTGCTCCTGGTGGGCTGGGCCGTGCTGTCGGTGCCCCTCGGACTGCTCGTCGCCGCCGTCCTGCGTGGACCGCGTCGCGACCTCACCCCGACGCCGGTCGCGACCCCGCAGGATTCCACCGGTGGTGGCGGCCTGCTGGTCGACGTCGCCTGACGGCGTAGCGGACGTCCGCTCCCTCCAGGGGCCCCGTCTGCCCCGAGCCGCCGACGCGCGACCCGGGGCCCGAGTCCCGCCTAGTCACTTCGGGCCAGCCTGTCTGGGTGGAGGTCACGCCGTGCGCGGTGCCGTAGGGTAAAGGGACGGACCGGGGGCACCTCGTGGTGACGCCGGCAAAGGCCCATCCGTCCTGACGGTCCGGGACACTGGCGCAGCTGCGCCGGTTTGGACCGCCCATGCTCCTCATCTCCACCGCACCGACCGCCCCCGGGCACCTGCGACTGCACGTCGACGGCGAGCTCGACATCTTCGCCGCTCAGGACCTCCGTCGCGCGCTCTCGACCGCCACCGGCCAGGCCGTCACCTCGATCGAGGTCGACCTCAGCGGGGTCGAGTTCGTCGACGCCTCCGCCCTCGGGGTGCTCATCCGCGCCTGGCGCGATATCGCGCTGGCCGGCGCCGTCGTGCGGGTCACCGGCGCCAGCGCCGTCTTCAGCCGTACGACGGCGCGTGCGGGCCTCAGCGCCGCCTTCGCGGCCTGAGGCGCGTCTCGGTCGAGGTCGCCCCGGCGGCCCACGCACCGCTGGCTAGGCTCGCCTGGTGAGCGACGAGCCCGGCACCTCCCACTGGGCCGACTGGTCGCTCGACGACCTGCTGGCCGCCAAGGCCGCCAGCGGGCTGCGGGTCAGCCTCGTCGTGCCGGCCCGCAACGAGGCCGCCACCGTCGGCGACGTCGTCACCCGGGTGCGCGAGGCGCTCGTGGAGACCGTCGCGCTGCTGGACGAGATCGTCGTCATCGACTCCGACTCCACCGACGCGACCTACGAGGTCGCCACCGACGCCGGCGCCGTGGTGCACCGCTCCGCGGAGGTGCGACCCGAGCTGGGCAGCCACCCCGGCAAGGGCGAGGCGATGTGGAAGTCGCTCTTCGTGACCACCGGCGACGTGCTGGTCTTCATGGACGCCGACCTCGTCGACTGGGACACCCACTTCGTGCCCGGTCTGCTCGGCCCGCTGCTGACCCGGCCCGCGGTCGGGATGGTGAAGGGCTTCTACGAGCGGCCCGGCACCGGCGAGGGGCCCGAGGGGCTCGGCGCGCTCGACGGCGGTCGGGTCACCGAGCTCGTCGCCCGCCCGGTCATCGCCCTCGAGCACCCCGCGCTCGCCGGGCTCGTGCAGCCCCTGGCGGGGGAGTGGGCGATCCGTCGCGAGCTCTTCGCGTCGCTGTCGGTGCCGACCGGCTACGCCGTGGAGCTGGCCGCCCTCATCGACACCTGCCGGCTGCGGGGAGCCGGCGCGATCGCCCAGGTCGACCTCGGGCGGCGCGCGCACCACCACCAGGCGCTGCTCGACCTGGGGGCCATGGCCGTGCAGATCCTCGCGGCCGTCGAGCGGCGGCGCGGTGGTGTCGAGACGCTCGCTGGCGCTCGCTCCTCAACCATCGGGGGAGGTGCTGGCGCTCGCTCCTCGACCGGCGGGGGAGGCGCCGCCGAGTCGGGCCGGAGGGGGGAGGGAGCGGTGCGGCTGCGGCAGTACCGTCCCGACGGCGGGCGCATCTGCCCCGTCGAGCGCGACGTACCGATCATCGAACGACCACCCGCGAAGGACCTCCTGTGACGCTCAAGCTCGGCCGTCGTGAGTTCGACGACGACGCCATGCTGATGATGGCCATCGTCAACCGCACCCCCGACTCCTTCTTCGACAAGGGCGCCACCTGGGCCGAGGACAAGGCGCTCGCGCGCGTCGCGCAGGTCGTGGCCGACGGCGCCGAGATCGTCGACATCGGCGGCATCAAGGCCGCCCCCGGCGTCGAGATCGACGCCGCCGAGGAGAAGGCGCGCGTCGTCGACTTCGTCGCGCAGGTGCGCGCCGAGCACCCCGACCTCGTCATCTCCGTCGACACCTGGCGCGCCGAGGTCGGCCGGGCGGTCTGCGAGGCCGGCGCCGACGTGCTCAACGACGCCTGGGGCGGGGCCGACCCCGAGCTCGTCGACGCCGCCGCCGAGGCCGGCGCCGCGGTGATCTGCACCCACACCGGCGGCGCGACGCCGCGCACCCGCCCCTTCCGGGTGGAGTACGACGACGTCGTCGCCTCCGCGATCGCCGACACCATGGCCTACGCCGACCGGGCCGTCGCCGCCGGCGTCGACCCCCGCAGCGTGGTCATCGACCCCGCCCACGACTTCGGCAAGAACACCTTCCACTCCCTCGAGGTCACCCGTCGCATCGGGGAGATGGTCGACACGGGTCGCCCGGTGCTGGTGTCGCTGTCGAACAAGGACTTCGTGGGGGAGTCGCTCGACCTGCCGGTCGGCGAGCGACTCGTCGGCACCCTGGCCGCCACCGCGCTGTGCGCCGCCGCCGGTGCGCGCATCTACCGCGTGCACCAGGTCGTGGAGACCCGCCAGACCGTCGACATGGTCAACACCGTCCTCGGGCGTCGCCGCCCGGCCCGAGCGATCAGGGGGCTGCAGTGAGTGCCGTGCGTGGTGCGAGGACCGTCGTGCTGGTGCCGGGGGTGCTCGCGCTGCTCCCCGAGTACGCCGGGATCGCCGACCCGGTCGCGGAGCTCCGCGCGGCGTGCGTCGCGGCGCTCGGGTCGCTCGCCGGCGCGGGGCCGGTCGCGCTCGTGGCCGACGCGCAGGGCGAGCGGGTCGCCCGCTCGCTGCTCGAGGCGGCGGGAGTCGCTGCCGACGTCGTCCCCGCGAGCACCGCGGCCGACCCCGCGAGCGAGCCTGCGGCCGACCCCGAAGGGTCGGCGTACGTGGTGGTGGCCAACGGGTCGGCGCGGCGCGGGGAGAAGGCGCCGGGCCACCTCGACGAGCGGGCCCCGGGCTTCGACGAGGCGTTGGGGAGGGCCCTCCGTCAGGTCGACGCGGAGCACCTGACACGCTTGGACCGCGAGCTCGCGGATCAGCTGCTGGTCGGCAACCCCGACGGGTTCGTGACGCTGGGCCGGCTCCTCGGGGGCGGACAGGGGGCCTGGCGGGCAGAGGTGGACTTCGCCGCCGACCCGTTCGGCGTGCAGTACTGGGTGATGAGGTGGACATGCGAGTCCTGATCGGTCCCGACACCGTCGGACCTGACGTGAGCGACGACGACCTGCGCGAGCTCTACTCGGCGCCGTCGACGCCGTGGCTGCGCGCCAACATGGTGAGCACGGTGGACGGCAGCGCCACCGGCGACACCGGGGTGAGCGGCTCGATCAACAACGCCGCCGACAAGCGGGTCTTCGACACGCTGCGCTCGCTGGCCGACGTGATCATCGTCGGCGCCGGCACGGCCAAGGCCGAGGGCTACCGCCCCACCGACACCCCGATCGTGCTGGTCAGCCGCAAGGCGCAGGTGCCGCCCTCGTTGGTGGGTGCGCCGGCCGGCTCGGTCTACCTCGCCACCTGCTCGCGCTCCGACGGCATCGAGAAGGCCCGGGCGACCCTCGGCGAGGAGCACGTGCTGACCCTCGGCTCCCACCGGGTCGACCTGCCGCTGCTCAAGGCCACCCTGGCCGAGCGCGGCTGGGGCAACCAGCTGTGCGAGGGCGGGCCGCACCTGCTGCGCGACATGGTCTTCCAGGGCTGTGTCGACGAGCTCACTGGCACCACCGTGCCGCGCCTGGTCGCCGGCAGCAACGGCCGGATCACCGAGGGCGCGCCGATCGACAAGCCGCTCGACCTGACCCTGCTGCTCGAGGACCACGGCACGCTGCTCGGACGCTGGCGCGTCGGCCGGTAGCTCTGCTGCGCACCCGCGCGGGTGCGCGCCCGTCGCTCGCGGGCGCCGGCGCCCGGTCCCGCTGCGAGGCGGGTTCGGTGGAGGTCGTGCGCCACGCGGGGGAGACCCCACGTCTCGCACGACCTCCACCCGGGCGGGTGCCGCGCCCGTCTCGGGCGACCCCGGCCAGGTCGTCGGCCGCCCCGTCCCCCCGGAGCGGAGCGACTCGACGCGCACGTGGCGGGGGTCCCCGTGGGTGCGGGCCGGGTGCCCGCGCCGGTCGATCATGGCGGTCGGGGCGCCGCGGTCTGAATGGTCGGATCGGACCATTGTCGTTACCTTCGGAGGGCCTTACGTTGTAAGGCCCTCGGGGCCGATGCTCGCCGTCAGTCGCCGGGAGCCGCGGGCCCGACGTACCGGACGGGGGCCTCGCTGGTGGCGGCCCAGTGGCCGCCGTAGGCGTCGGTGAAGACGAGGGTGAGCGGCAGGGTGAGCTCGGCGTGCTCGCCGACCTGGATCAGCACGCTGAACTCGCGGCTGCTGCGGCCGGGCATCTCCTTCGCGAGCATGCCGCAGACGAGGCCGTCCTCGCTCTCGTGGGTGACGGCGAGGTCGACGATCGGGGTGACGTCGTCGTTGCTCACCCGCAGCGTGCAGCGCACGGCGCCGACCCGGGTCAGCAGCGTCGTCTCGACGTCGGTCAGGCGGACGGCGGGCACGCCGGGGTCGCGACGGGGGGCGTCGTCGGATCGCTCGGGGGCGTTCACGGCTGTCCTCTTCCTGTCGCGGGCCGGTTGGTGCCAGACGGCCGACCGACCGTAGATGCTGCCCCAGCCTGCGCGCCAATCGTTTCACCTTGCGGGGTGGAGGCCGTGAAGAACGTGTGACGGCCGTGTGTCGAGGGCCACTCCCACGACTTCGTGAATGAATTCACAAACCCTCGGAGGCGGTCTTCCCCCGACGTAGCGTCGAGTGCGTGGAGCCCCTCCTCGCCCTCACGTCCCTGGTCACCGACGATCCCGCCGGGCTGCTCCCGGCGCGGCAGCAGATGGCGCTGTCGCTGGGCTGGCACATCGTGCTGGCCTGCTTCGGCGTCGCCTTCCCCACCATCATCTTCGCGATGCACTGGCGCGGCATCTACCGCGACGACCCCGATGCGCTGGTCCTGGCCAAGCGCTGGTCGAAGGTCTCCGCCGTGCTCTTCGCGATCGGCGCGGTCTCCGGCACGGTGCTGTCCTTCGAGTTCGGCCTGCTGTGGCCGGGCCTGATGAGCCGCTTCGGCGACGTGCTCGGACTGCCCTTCGCCTTCGAGGGCCTCGCCTTCTTCCTCGAGGCCATCTTCCTGGGCATCTACCTCTACGGCTGGGGACGCATCCCGCCCAAGCAGCACCTGCTGATGCTCGTGCCGATGGGCATCACCGGCGTCGTCGGCACCTTCTGCGTGCTCGCGGTCAACGGGTGGATGAACAACCCCACCGGCTTCCGCATCGAGGACGGCGAGGTCGTCGACGTCCAGCCCTGGGTGGCCTTCCTCAACGACGGCGTGTGGATGCAGTTCCTCCACATGTGGGTGGCGGCCTTCATGGTCGCGGGCTTCGCGATCAGCGCGGTCTACGCCGCCGGGATGCTCCGCGGTCGCCGCGACCGCCACCACCGGCTCGGCTTCACCGTGCCCTTCGTCTTCGCCACCGTGGCCGCGCTGCTCCAGCCGGTCATCGGCCACCTGCTCGGCTCCCGGCTCGCCTCGACGCAGCCGGCCAAGCTGGCCGCCTTCGAGCTGGCCCTGGAGACCGAGAGCCCCTCGCCGCTGCGCCTGGGCGGCCTGCTGGTCGACGGCGAGGTCCGCTACGCCCTCGACATCCCCTACCTCGGCTCGCTCATCGCGCGGAACTCCTTCACCGAGCCGGTGCAGGGCCTCGACACCATCCCCGTCGACGAGCAGCCGCCGGTCAACATCACCCACCTGGCCTTCCAGTCGATGGTCGGCATCGGCACCCTGCTGGCCCTCGCGGTCGTGGTCTTCTGGCTGGCCCGCTGGCGCGGGCACGACCTGCTCGGCAACCGCTGGTTCCTGCGCGGCGCCGTGCTCGCCGGACCCCTGGCCGTCGTCGCCCTCGAGGCCGGCTGGATCGCCACCGAGGTCGGCCGGCAGCCCTGGGTCGTCTACGGCGTCATGCGCACCACCGAGGCCGCCGGTGACAACCCCGGCCTGTGGTGGCTGCTCGGCATCTCCACCGTCGTCTACACCGCGATGACCGTCGGCGCCGTGGTCGTGCTCCGCTCGATGGCCCGGCGCTGGCGCGAGGGCGAGGAGGACCTGCCCAGCCCCTACGGCCCGGAGCGCGAGTCGCTCGAGGGGGCCGACGCGTGAGCCTCGAGCTGGCCGTCGCTGCGGCGCTGTTCACCGGTGTGATCGCCTACGCCCTCCTCGGCGGGGCCGACTTCGGGTCGGGCTTCTACGACCTCACCGCCGGCGGCAGCCGACGCGGCGCGGAGCTGCGCACCCAGGTCGACCACAGTCTCGGGCCGGTGTGGGAGGCCAACCACGTGTGGCTCATCTACGTGCTCGTGGTGTGGTGGACCGGGTTCCCGGCCTCCTTCGCCTCCACCATGAGCACGCTGATCTTCCCCATGCTCTTCGCGCTGCTGGGTATCGTGCTGCGCGGGGCCGCCTTCGCGTTCCGCAAGTACTCCGGCTCGCTGCGCCAGGCCCAGCTCTTCGGCGCGGTCTTCGCCGCCTCCTCACTGATCACGCCCTTCTTCCTCGGCGCGGCCGCCGGCGCGATCGCCTCGGGCCGGGTGCCGGCCGAGGGACGCGGCGACGTGTGGGGGTCGTGGCTGACCGCCACGTCGTTCTTCGGCGGGGCCATCGCCGTCGGCACCTGCGCCTTCCTCGCCGGGGTCTTCCTGGTCGCCGACGCCGCGCGGGCCGGCCGCACGCACCTGGTCGCGCAGCTGCGCGCCCGGACCCTCGGCGTCGGCGCGGTCACCGGGCTGGTCGTCTTCGCCGCCCTGGTGCCGCTCCACGAGGACGCCCCGACCCTGTGGGCCGGCCTCAGCGGTCGCGCCCTGCCGCTGGTGCTGCTCTCCGCCGCGGCCGGCGCCGCCACCCTGTGGCTGCTCTGGGTCGGACGCCACTCCGTGGCCCGGCTGACCGCCCTCGTCGCGGTGGCCGCCGTGGTGTCGGGCTGGGGGATCGGGCAGTACCCCTGGCTGCTCGTCGACGAGGTCACCCTCACCGACGCCGCCGGCGCTCCCGCCACGCTGGCCGCCCTCCTCGTCGCCGTGGGCATCGCCGGCGCCGTCGTCCTGCCCGCCCTGGCGTACCTCTTCTCGCTGACGCAGTCGGAGAAGTGGGCCGACGCGGGGCACTGAGGGGCGCCGGGTGGTGTCAGGGGGCGGCGGGGCGTCCGCGGGTTTCGCCAGCCGGCTGGTGAAACCCGCACCTGTCGGCCCACGCGTCGGCCGACAGGTGCGGGTCCGGGCCGACCGGTGTGACGCGAGTGACGGGTGGAGCCGGGGGACGTCAGGCGACGGGGTCGGCCTCGACCGGCTCGACCAGGCTGAGCTCGGCCGGGGCGGGGAGCACGACACGGAAGGCGTTGGCGGCGGCGTCGTAGGAGACCCGTCCGCCGTGGGCTTCGACCAGCTCCCGCACCACCGACAGGCCCAGGCCGGACCCACGGCGGCCGGTGCCCTCGGCGCGGGTGTAGGAGTCGAAGAGCTGCGGCACGAAGTCGGCCGGCACCCCGGCACCCGCGTCGGAGACGGCCAGCTCGACCAGGGCGGGCCCCGGGGCGGCGGGCAGCCCGGGGAGTGAGCGGGCGGCCAGGACGACCGGCTCGGCGCCGTAGGCCTGGGCGTTGCGGACCAGGTTGACCAGCACCTGCTGGAGGCGCAGCGGGTCGGCCTGCACGCGGATCCCGGGCTCGCACTCCAGGCGCAGGTCGAGGTCGGGGAAGACCTCGGCGCAGGCCTGCAGCTCCGTGGCGAGCAGGAGCGGGGCCGGCTCCAGGGCGACCACGGCGCGGTCGGTGGTGGCCACGGCGAGCATGTCCTCGGTCATGAGCGTCAGCCGCCGGGTGAGCATGCGGCTGCGGTCGATCATGGTGGCCTGCCGCTCCTCGCCGAGGTCGCCCCCGGCCTCGGACAGCAGCTCGAGGTAGCCCTGCAGCCCGGTCAGCGGGGTGCGCATGTCGTGGGTGACCACGGCGACCATGTGCTCGCGCAGGTTCTGGGCGTCGAGGAGCTGGCGGTTGGTGGTCTCCAGGCGCACCGAGTCGCGCAGCACCTGGCGGTGCAGCGCGGTGACCTCGCGCAGCATGGCGAGCAGTACGACGGTCGCGGCGGTGAGGGCCAGGGCGCGCGCGCCGTACCACCCCACGGTGAAGCGCGACTCGGAGAAGAGGGTGAGGGTGGCGTCGCCGGTGGTGGCGACGACGGCGACGATCGCCCACGCCTCGATGCCCTGGGCGTCGCGGCGCCCCAGGACGCCGACCAGGGCCGCGCCGAGCGAGAGCAGGCAGAGCGCCACGATCCACGGGCCGAAGCGCTCGGTGAGCACGGTGTAGTCGCCGTCGACGATGATCGTGGGGATCCGGTCGGCGCCCGCGGTCACCAGCGCGGTGGTCCCGACGGCCGCGGCCAGGACGGTGCCGTGGGTCAGCAGCAGCCGGCGGCCGCGGTGCTCGAGGCTGCCCAGGCGCGCCTCCAGCCCGGCCGGCCAGGGCGCCAGGGCCAGCCCGATCAGCACCGGCAGCCCCGTGTGCCAGGCCGCCCACAGCCACGGCGCGCTGCTGGGGGAGGCGCCGAGGAGCCCCGTGGGGGTGAAGAGCCCGCCGAAGACCAGGGCGTGGGGCACGACGATCGCGGCCGACCAGACGTAGGCGGCGCTGAGCGCCAGCACGCGGGGCCCGCCGCCGGCGCGGTACTGCTCGACCAGCAGCACCGCCGTCAGCAGGTCGCAGGCCAGCACCAGGGTGAGGAAGGCCGGCAGGAAGGCGGGGTGAGGACCCAGCAGCAGGTCGGCGTTGAGAAACAGCAGCCCGACCACGGCCGGCACCACCGCCGCGACCACCAGGGGCGCACGACGGGAGGCGGCGGGCAGTGGGGAGGGCAGCGCGGCGGGCTGCGAGGAAGGAGCCTCGACGGCGCCCCCCGCGGCCGTCAGGACGGTCACGCTCGCAGTCTGACGCATCGCACCCCCTCCTGCGGTGCTTCGCCGCGATCCGGGCCGAGCGCCCGACCCGGCCCGTGCAGGGCCTGGCTACCGTGGTCGGCGTGAGCCTGACGACCACGCCCACCCGCCCCCGGCGCAGCTGGCCCGCCGCCCTCGGGATCTCCCTCGGCTTCGTCGCGCTGCTGTGGGTGCTCGAGCTCGTCGACGCCCTCCCCGGGGTGCAGTGGGACGACGACGGGATCCGCCCGCGCACCGGCGACGGCCTCGTCGGGGTACTGCTCGCCCCGCTGCTGCACGGCGGCTTCGACCACCTCGCCTCCAACTCCCTGCTGGCCGCGCTCCTGCTCTTCCTCGTGCTGCTCGGGGGGATCGGCCGCGGGCTGGCCGCCACAGCGGTCATCTGGCTGCTCGGTGGGCTCGGCACCTGGCTGGTCTCCCCGGCCGGCACGGTGCACATCGGGGCCTCCGGTCTCGTCTTCGGCTGGCTGGTCTACCTGGTGCTGCGCGGCTTCGTGGCCCGCCGGGTCGGCCAGATGGTGCTCGGCGTCGTGCTGCTGGTCGTCTACGGCGGGCTGCTGTGGGGCGTGCTGCCCGGGCAGCCGGGCATCTCGTGGCAGGGCCACCTCTTCGGGGCGCTGGCAGGCGCGGTCGCGGCGTACGTCGTGGCCCGGCCGGGCGCGGACACCTCGCGGGGCTGAGGCCGCCGGACCGTAGGGTCGGGCGGCGTGAGCGAGACGAGCACCGGCGAGGGCCCGGGCGAGGACCTGATCGTGACCCGCGGCGACGGGGTGGTGGAGGTCGTCTTCAACCGGCCCCACCGCCGCAACGCCTTCACCCGGGCGATGTACGCCGCGCTGAAGGACCTCTGCGCCGAGCTGCGCGAGGACGGCAGCGTGCGGGTGCTGGTGCTGCGCGGCGCCGGCGGGCGGGCCTTCGCGGCGGGCAACGAGATCAGCGACTTCGTCGACGCCGACGCGGTCGCCTACGAGGACTGGATCCGCGACCTGCTCGAGCAGCTCTTCGCGCTCCCGCAGGTCACCGTGGCGGCCGTCGACGGGGTCTGCGTCGGCGGGGGACTGGCCGTCGCCACCCACTGCGACCTGCGCCTGGCCACGGCCGGCTCGCGCTTCGGCTACCCCATCGCCCGCACGCTGGGCAACGCGCTGGCCGCCTCGATCGTCTACCGCTGCGCCACCGTCTTCGGCGAGCCGGTGACCCGCGAGATGCTGCTCGCCTCGCGGCTCGTCGACGCCGAGCGCGCCCACGCCGTCGGTGCCCTGATGGCCGTCTCACCCGACGCCGAGGCCCTCGACGCCGAGCTCGCCGCCCTGCTCGACGGGCTGCGCGCCGCCTCCTCGGTCACCCTGCGCGCGACCAAGGGCCAGCTGCTCGACCGCGCCCGCCGGCTCGAGGCCTCGCCCGCCGGTGACCACGAGCTGCTGCGCGAGGTCTACACCGGGCCCGACTTCGCCGAGGGGGTCCGGGCGTTCCTGGGCAAGGAGAAGCCGGCCTTCGGGTGAGGCGGCGGGTTTCGCCAGCCGGCTGGCGAAACCCGCACCGGTCGGCCCACGCACGGGCCGACAGGTGCGGGTCCGGGCCGACAGGTCCCCCCTGCGGGCCCGGTGGAGGGCCGCGCCGGCCGTGCTGGGCGGCCGGGGGCGGAATGCGCCCGGGTCGGTCGTTGTTGGCGACAACCATGCCCCTCGACGACTCGCGCCGTGTCTCCGTGCTCCTCGGGCTCCTCTTCGGCCTGGCCGGCATGGGGTCGGCCTCGGCGGCCATCGCGCTTCCGGCGATCGGCGCGGAGTTCGGCACCAGCGTGGGCGGCGCGACCTGGGTGATCAGCCTCTACGCGCTGATGCTCGCGGTCACCACCGCGGTCTACGGCCGCGTCTCCGACCTCGTCGGGGTCAAGCTGCCGCTCGTCATCGGCATCGGCCTGATGACCAGCGGCGCGCTGGTCGCGGCCTTCGCGCCCTCCTTCGGCGTGCTGCTGGCCGCCCGGCTCTTCCAGGGCGCGGGCGCGGCGGCGGTGCCGACCCTGGGCGTGGCCATCCTCAGCGCGCGGTACGACGGGGCCGTGCGCGGTCTGGCCCTGGGTCGCCTCGCCGGGGTGGCGGCGGCGGTCAGCTGTCTCGGGCCGCTCCTCGGGGGCCTCGTGGAGCACGCCTTCGGGTGGCGCGCGGTGATGGCGATCCCGATCCTCGGCGTCGCGGTGATCCCCTTCCTGTGGCGCGCCCTGGTGGGGGAGGGCACGGGCGCGAGCCTGGACGTCCTCGGCGCCGTGCTGGTCGCGGTGACCGCGGCCGGGCTGGTGCTGCTCGTGCAGTCGCCGTCGACCGGCGTGGTGGTGGCCCTGGTGGGCCTGCTGCTGCTCGTGCTCGGCGCTCCGCTGGCGACGCTGCGGGTGCGGCGGCGGCCCCACGGGTTCCTGCCGCTGGCCGTGGTGCGCAACCCCGCCGTGGTGCGCAGCGCGGTGGCCGCGGCCGCGGTGCCGGCGGCGTGGTTCGGCCAGCTCATCGCGGTGCCGGCCGTGCTGGTGGCCGAGGGCTGGGCGCCCTGGCAGGTCGGGCTGCTCCTCGTACCGAGCGCCGTGCTGGCGCTCGCCGTGCCGCGGGTGGCCGGCCCGCTCATCAGCGGCATCGGCCCCACCGCCTGCCTGGCCATCTCCGGGGCCGTCGCCTCGGTGGCGCTGCTCGTCGCGGGCGTCGGGGCGATCCTCGACGTGCCGGCCGTGCTGGGCGGGGCCGTGGTGCTGGTGACCTTCGCCTTCGGCCTCGGTCAGCCCTCGCTCAGCGCCGCGGTCGGTGACGCCGTCGACGCCGACGTGCGCGGCGTCGCCCTCGGTGTGGCCACCCTGGTCTTCATGACCGGCGGCTCGGTCGGCTCCGCCGTGGTCGGCGGGCTCGGCGACGTGATCGGCATCGGCCCCAGCCTCGCCGTGCTCGCGCTGCTGCCGCTGGCCGGCCTGCTGGTGCTCGCCCCGGCGCTGCGCGGCTCCCGGCCGGCCCGGTCGTCGCGGCGCGCGGAGCCGGCGTACGCCGAGGTCGAGTGAGGGCGGGGCCCCTCAGGCCGGCTCGACGAGAGCCTCGCTGAGCGCGCTCAGCTCGGAGCCGTCGAGTCCGTGGCCGAGCAGGTAGGCCCGCGCGCCGCCGTGGCGCTCCTCCAGCGTGGACAGGAAGGCCCACATGGTCTCGGGGGTCGACCCGAGCGCCTCCTGCGGCACCGCGGCGATCCGGTCGCCGTACGCCGGCAGCCGGGTCAGCTGCTCGCGCAGCCCCGCGATGGCCTGCGCCGTGCGGGCGTAGTCGGCCACCAGGTCGTCGGCGACCACACCGACCGCTCGCAGCAGGACGGCCACGGTCACCCCCGTGCGGTCCTTGCCCGCGGAGCAGTGCGCGAGCAGCGGACGGTTGGCCGGGTCGGCGAGCAGCCGGCCCACGGTGACGATGCGGTCGCCGGAGGCGTCGAGGTAGCGGGCGTAGTGGGCGGCGACCCAGTCGCTGCGGTGGGAGGCGGTGAAGTCCCAGGCCACGTCGGCGGCGTGGATCTCGACGTGCTCGGCGCGCCGCTCCCGCTCGCGCAGCGCGGCGCTGGTCTCCTCGGCCACCTCGCGCGGCCCGCGCAGGTCCACGCGGCAGCGCACGCCGAGGCCGTCGCTTCCGACGAGGACCTCGGCCTGGGCGGCGTCGAGGAAGGCCACCGTGCCGCTGCGGTAGAGCACGCCGTGGCGCGTGCGCCCGCCGTCGTCGGTGCGCAGGCCACCCACGTCACGCAGGTTGTGCAGGTCGGGGAGGTGGTGCAGGTCGGCGGGCGGACCGGCGGGGGCGGCCAGGGGGTCGTGGGTCACGGAGCAAGCCTGCCTCGCCGCCGGGTGGTTCACGCGGCCGGCACCGCAGGGCAGGCACCCAGCGTGGTCGTGGCGAGCATCAGGGGACCGAGCGCGGCCCAGGCGTCGCCGTAGTACGTCGGTGCCGCCGCGGCGGCCGTGTCCGCGGCCGCCAGCGCCGCGCGCGCGGCGGCGGGGTCGCCCGACGCGGCGTCGGCCCCGGCACGGGCCACCAGCATCACCGGGCTGGTGAAGCGCGACAGCGGCTCGCCCGACAGCGCCAGCACGTCGACGTCCAGCTCGGGGCCCAGCCGGTCGGCGGCCCGTGCGGCGATGGCGCGGTCGTCCGGGTCGCACGACTCGGCGTGACGGGCCAGGACCCGCGCTGCGTCGTAGCCGAACTGCGGCCCTCCTCCGCTCGGGGAGCCGGTCGCCCGGACCGACCCGTCGGAGGACACCTCGGCCCAGTCCGGCGGCAGGCGACCACCGAACGTCAGGCCCTCCAGCGCCGCTCGCGAACCGGCGGTCAGCTCCTCCCAGCGGGGGTCGTCGGAGGCCGCGTCGAGCAGACCGGTGGCGACGGGCGAGACGTAGCTGGGGTTGAAGACGTACGGCGAGCCCTGGGTGGCCCACGGTCCGGCGACCAGGACGAGGCCCGCCGGGGTGCGGACGGTCTCGTGGTCGAGCACCGCTGTGCCCAGCCTCAGCCCCGCCTCGGTGTAGTCGGCCTCGTCGAAGGTCCGGCCCGCGGTCACGAGGGCTCGTGCGGCGTCGAGGTCGGCGTCGGCGGCCGGGGACGCGTCGACCACCGCTCCGTCGGCCCACCGCCAGCTGAGCAGGCCCTCGGCGGTCATCAGCTCCTCGCGCGTCCAGTCCCACACCCGGTCGAACGTGTCGCGATCGCCGGTGGCGACCGCGAGCAGCATGGCGTAGGCCTGGCCCTCACTGACGGTGTCGCCGCCCTGGTCGGTGCGCGCGACCCGGCCGTCCGGCTCGACGTAGGTCTCCAGGAAGGCCCGGGCGTCGACGTCGGCGCGTGGTCCCTCCGGCCCCCTCTCGTTGCCGGTGGGGCGCAGGACGAGGACGAGCGTCGTGGCGACGAGGGCGACCACGAGCGCCGTGGCGCAGCAGAGACCGAGCAGGCGCAGGGTCCGTCGCCGCCCGGTGCGCGGGGGCTCCGCTGGTGCGACCCCGCCGTCCATCAGGCGCGCTCGGTGGCGAAGACGATGAGGTTGTCCTGGTAGCCGCCCGCGTCGGCGACGTAGGCGCCGTCGCAGGTGATCAGCCGCAGGTGCGCGTCGGGGGTCTGGCCGTAGACGGCGCGGGTGGGGAAGGCGTCCTTGGGGGCGGTGGCGAGCCGGTCGACGGTGAAGCTGGTGGTGGTGCCGTCGTCGCCCATCACCTCGACCAGGTCGCCGGGACGCAGCGCCTCGAGCCCGGTGAACACCGCGGGCCCGGTGGGGGAGTCGACGTGCCCCGCGATCACCGCGGGACCGGTCTCGCCGGGTCTCGGGCCGGCGGCGTACCAGCCCGCCACCTGCCAGCGCGGCGGGCGCTCCAGGGTGCCGTCGGCGACCACGGCGAGGTCGTCGAGCCGCGAGACGATCCCGAGGCGCGGAACCCGCACCTCCACCGGTCGCGCCGCCGTGGCCCCCTGCACCGGGATCGTCGAGGCACCCGACGACGGCGCGGAGGATCCCGACGGGGTGGCTGGGGCGGCGGCAGCCGAAGGCACGGCCGCGGCCGGTGAGGACGCGGCCTGCGGGCCGTCCCCGGCTCGTACGGCGACCAGCGCCGAGACGCCCGCGACGACGAGCAACGTCACCGCGGCGGCGCGGCGTGCGACGGGGCGGGTGCTCACAGGTCGGCCTCGGGGTCGGCGGTGCGGGGGGCGGGCGCCGGTCGGGGGACCGGCGGGGTCGGTCAGGCGGTGGCGCGTCCGCGGCGCAGCAGCACGAGGCCGCCCAGCGCGGCGAGGGCGGCCAGGACGCCTGCGGCGGGCGCGGTCAGGTCGGTCGGGGCGCCTGCGGTGGGGGCGAGGCCACCGGCGCCGGTGTCGACACCGCCGGAGGGCATGGTGGCCGCGCTGCCGCTGTCCTGGAGGGCCTTGATCTCGACGCCGCCGTCGGCCCCGTCGACGACGAGGAGGGTGTAGACGCCGCCGGCCTTCACCGCGACCTTGCCGGTGGTGGGCATGTCGGAGCCGGAGGCGACGTCGACCTGCCAGGTCTGCGCCGCGACGTTGGCGTAGGGGGTGGAGCCGCCGGTGGCGACGTCCTCGGCGATGACCGGGCCGCCGACGACGGCCGCGGAGACCGGGCCGTTGTCGCCGACGCCGGAGACCAGCCTGACCTTGGCCTGCCCGGCGGGCGGCGGGGTGAGGTCGTCGTCGATGACCTCGGTGCGCAGCGACTCGCCGCGGCCGGTGGCGACGACGGTGGCCGCCGAGCCGGGGTCGACCTCGACGAGCCGGGCCACCATCGGCTTGGCCGAGAGCGGCTGGCCGGCCTCGCGGAAGGCGATGCGGTAGCGGCCGGCCGGCAGGCGCTGGAAGTCGGAGACCTCGCCGTAGGGGACGTCGGTGAGGTTGAGCCGGCTGCCGTCGTCGAGGGGCAGCACCCGCACGTCGGCGTCGCCGGTGCCGGGGCTCAGGTGGCCCAGGCGGAGCCAGCCGGTGGTGGCGGGGGCCTGGGCGGCGGGCCCGTTGCCCGCCGTCGAGGGTGCGGCGGTGGCGCTCGGCGCCAGCGTGGTGGCCGCGACCGCGCCGAGGGCCAGCGTGGCCAGGACGGTCCGGGCCGGTGCGGTGCGGGCGGTGCGGGGGCGGCGGTGCGGGCTCACGGGTGCTCCTCGAGCGTTGGCTGACGGTCGTGCGGCGTCGAGACGTCGAGGAGTCGGTGCAGCTGGTCCCCCCGGCCCGGCCTGGCGGCGACCGCGCGCGCCCGTGTGAGGGTCCGCGGGGTGGTCGCCAGGCACCACGGTACGTGACATACCCCGTACTCGCGCCCTTCATGCCTGCCGGGACGGCCGAGGGCCCGCCCCGTCGTGAGACGGAGGCGGGCCCTCGGGGGTGGAGCGGGGTGTGCGGGTGCTACTTGCTGGCCTTGCGGGCGCGGCTGGCGATCTTCGCGCGCTCGCCGGCGTCGAGGATCACCTTGCGGATGCGGACCATCTCGGGGGTCACCTCGACGCACTCGTCGTCGCGGCAGAACTCCAGGCTCTGCTCCAGCGACAGCTTCTTGGCCGGGATCAGCTTCTCGAAGTTGTCGGAGGTGGCGGAGCGGATGTTGGTCTGCTGCTTCTCCTTGGTGATGTTGACGTCCATGTCGTCGGCACGGGAGTTCTCGCCGACGATCATGCCCTCGTAGACCTCGGTGGTCGGCTCGAGGAACATCACGCCGCGCTCCTGCAGCGAGGTCATGGCGTAGGCCGTCGCGGCGCCCTTGCGGTCGGCGACGAGCGAGCCGTTGTTGCGCGAGCGGATCTCGCCGGCCCACGGCTCGTAGCCCTCGGAGATGTGGTGGGCGATGCCGGTGCCGCGGGTGTCGGTGAGGAACTCGGTGCGGAAGCCGATCAGGCCGCGGGCCGGCACGAGGAACTCCATGCGGACCCAGCCGGTGCCGTGGTTCGTCATCTGCTCCATGCGGCCCTTGCGGGAGGCGAGCAGCTCGGTGATCGTGCCGAGGTACTCCTCCGGGGCGTCGATGGTCAGGCGCTCGACGGGCTCGTGGACCTTGCCGTCGACCTCCTTGGTGACCACCTGCGGCTTGCCGACGGTGAGCTCGAAGCCCTCGCGGCGCATCTGCTCGACCAGGATGGCCAGCGCCAGCTCGCCGCGGCCCTGCACCTCCCACGCGTCGGGGCGCTCGGTGGGCAGGACGCGCAGCGACACGTTGCCGATGAGCTCGGAGTCGAGGCGGTCCTTGACCAGGCGGGCGGTGACCTTGGCGCCCTTGACCCGCCCGACCAGCGGCGAGGTGTTGGTGCCGATGGTCATCGAGATGGCCGGCTCGTCGACGTGGATGAGCGGCAGCGCGACCGGGTTCTCGGGGTCGGCGAGGGTCTCGCCGATGGTGATGTCGGGGATGCCGGCGATGGCGACGATGTCGCCCGGCCCCGCGGACTCGCCCGGCTTGCGCTCGAGGCCCTCGGTGACCAGCAGCTCGGTGATGCGGACGTTCTTGGTCTCGCCGTCGCGCTTCATCCAGGCCACGGTCTGGCCCTTCTTCAGGGTCCCCTCGTGCACGCGCACCAGGGCCAGGCGGCCCAGGAACGGCGAGGAGTCGAGGTTGGTGACGTGGGCCTGGAGCGGCGCGCCCTCGGTGTAGGTCGGGGCGGGGATCGTCTCGAGGATCGTCTTGAAGAGCGGCTCGAGGTCGGGGGAGTCGGGCAGCTCGCCGTTGGCGGGCTGGTCGAGACCGGCGACGCCGGCGCGACCCGAGGCGTAGACGACCGGGAAGTCGAGCGCGTCCTGGCTGTGGCTGTCGTCGAGCAGGTCCATGAAGAGCTCGTAGGTCTCGTCGACGACCTCGGCGATGCGGGCGTCGCCGCGGTCGGTCTTGTTGACGACCAGGATCACCGGCATGTCGGCGTTGAGCGCCTTGCGCAGCACGAAGCGGGTCTGCGGCAGCGGGCCCTCCGAGGCGTCGACCAGCAGCACGATGCCGTCGACCATGGACAGGCCGCGCTCGACCTCGCCGCCGAAGTCGGCGTGGCCCGGGGTGTCGATGATGTTGATCGTCATCGGCTTGCCGTCGGCCGCGGGGCCGGCGTAGTGGACCGCGGTGTTCTTCGCGAGGATCGTGATGCCCTTCTCGCGCTCCAGGTCACCGGAGTCCATGACGCGCTCGGCGACGCTCTCGGCCTGGTGGGCGGTGAAGGCGCCGGCCTGGCGCAGCATGGCGTCGACGAGGGTCGTCTTGCCGTGGTCGACGTGCGCGACGATGGCGACGTTGCGCAGGTCGTTGCGGGTGGTGTTTCCAGACATTCGGTGCGTCGTCACTTCCGGTGGGAGTCGAGGGGCCCCGATGGAGCCTCCTCGATTCTAGGGCCGCGAGGGGTCCCCGCCCCCATCGGCGGCGGGGGCTGTGAGGTGCGCGACGACGTCGGCGGGCTCCAGCCGGGCGTACGCCGCCGTCGCGGCGGCCATCGCCCCGTCGGCGGCGAAGCGGCCCTCGTGGCGCCCCGCGGCGTCGCTCCACGACCAGCCCCAGACCCCGCCGCCGCGGGCCACCTCGACCCGGGTGTCGCGCGTCGGCGCAGGGGACGGGGCCGGCTCCAGGCCCTGCTGCTCGCGCCACGTCGTGCCCAGCAGGGCCGCGAGCGTCGCGGCCAGGGCACGTCGCGCGGTCGGCCCCCCGGCCCCGGCCCGGGCGTCCGAGCCGGGGCCCGCCCGGCTGCTCGGCCGGGTGGCGACCGCGGCGACCGGGCGCTCGAGGCCGTCGGCGTCGAGGCGGGAGACCGCACCGCCCTGGCGGTCGCAGCGCACGACGTACGACGACCCGGCGGCGTCCTCGACCCGCGCGTGGCCCGGGCCGTGGGCGAGCACCGTCGCCCCGACGGCGGCCAGGACCCCGACGACGTCGTCGTCGAGCAGCCGGGCGGTGCCGCCGCCCGAGCCGAGCTCCCGCTCCTCGGCCTCCCAGCGACGCCGCCACCCGTCGCCGGCGAGGTCGGCGAGGGCGGCGCGGTCGGGCAGTCGGCCCAGGGCGAGCTCCTCCAGCAGCAGCGACGCGTCGACGCCGGGCCACGGCTCGAGGCGGACCCGCGGGGGGTCGAGCTCGGCCACGGTGCGCTCGGGGTCGCGGAGCACCCGCGTGCCCGTGGTCGCGCTGTGCATCCCCAGCCAGTCGCCGCCGTGGCGCAGCAGCAGGACCACGTCGGCGCCGCCCGCGACGACCGGCGGCACGACCTCGGGCACGACCGCGGGCACGACCTGGGGGAGCAGCGCCGCCAGCGTCGTCGCCGCCGGCACCTCCACGGTGTGCTCGGCAGCGGGCCCGACTGCGGGCTCGGCAGCGGGCTCGGCAGCGGGCCCGACCCCTGCGGCGGGGTCCACCGGGTCGCCGACCACCGTCACCCGCACCGGGGCGCCCTCGCGACCCGCTGCGCCGCGACGTCCCCCGGTCCTGGGCCCGGTCCTGCCGCCGGTCCCGCCTGCCCTGCTCCTCGCTGCCACCGCCCCATCGTCGCCCACGACACCCCACGACACCCAGCACCCCACGGCGTCCGTGACGCACCCGGTCGCGTGATCGCCCCGCCTAGGCTGGCGCCATGCCGAACATCGCCACCACCGACCGGGTCGACCGCGAGCAGCTGCTCGACTTCGTGCGCACCCGCCACCACCTGACGCTGATGACGACCAAGTCCGACGGCCGGCCGCAGATCTCGCCGGTCACCGGGGGCGTCGACGCCGAGGGCCGCATCGTCATCTCGACCTACCCCTCGCGCGCCAAGGCCACCAACCTGCGCCGCAACCCCGCCGCGACGGTGCTGGTGCACTCCGACGACTGGGACGGGCCGTGGGTGCAGGTCGACGGCACCGCCGAGGTGCTCGACATGCCCAGCCAGGAGGCCGAGGACGGCCTGGTGGAGTACTTCCGCTGCATCGCCGGCGAGCACTCCGACTGGGAGGAGTACCGGGAGGCGATGCGCCGTCAGGGCAAGTCGCTGCTGCGCATCACCGTGACGGGCTGGGGCCCGGTCGCCACGGGCGGCTTCCCGCCCGACCGCGTGCCCTCCTGACCCGCCCCGCGGAGCCGGCGCGGACGCGCGCTCAGGACGCCGGCGCGGGCTCGGGCCCGAAGTCCTGCCGCTCGCACTCCGCGACGCCACGGCACCAGCGCAGCGCGCGGTAGCGCCGCTCCAGCTCCTCACGCACCGCGGCGTACGCCGGGTCGCGCACCTGGCCGTCGGGCCCGACGAGGTTGCCCTCCTGGAAGGGGTCGAGCTCGCGGTCGTAGAGCTCCTCGGCGCCGTCCCACCACCGCACCCACGTGAAGCGGGGCGTGCGGACCCCGCGGAAGGACCAGCCGAAGGCCCGCAGCTCGCGGCGCTCGGAGGTGCCGGCCTGGATGAGGCTGGTGGCGCCCAGTGAGCCGCCCCGCAGCGCGGGCAGGAGCGACTCGCCGTCGGTGTGCCCGGCGGAGCGCACGGCGCCGAGCACCCCGGCCAGGTCGAGGAAGGTGGGGGCCAGGTCGACGACGGTGGCCGTCTCCGTGCTCGTCGTGCCGCCGGGCACGCCCGGGCCGCGCAGCACGAAGGGGACCTGGAGGTCCTCCTCGTAGGGGTAGTTCTTGCCGTAGATGCGGTGCTGGCCGGTGAGGAAGCCGTTGTCGGAGACGTAGACGACCACGGTGTCGTCGAGCTCCCCGGCGCGGTCGAGGGCCTCGATGACGGCCGCGTTGGCCTCGTCGACGGCCTGGAGGCTGCGCAGCCGGTCGCGGTACCACTCGGTGCGCACCGGCACCCCGTCGCGGCCGCGGCGCACGGCGGGGGGCTTGTCGGAGGTGTCGGGCTCGTCGAAGGACGGGTCGTCGGCGCTGGGCAGCCCGACGTCGGAGAAGAGGCCGCGGTGGCGCTCGGCCGGCACCGGCGGGCCCCACGTGCCGTCGCTCTCGGTGGCGTCGTGGGGGCCCACGTGGGAGGCCCAGACGAAGAACGGCCGGTCGCCGGCCGACCACCGCTCGACCAGGTCGACGGCCTGGTCGCGCACCACGTCGGCGACGTAGCCGTCGTAGGTGCGCGGGCGCCCGTCGTCGTAGAAGCGCGTGCCGTAGTAGCGGTAGGTGTCGGCGATCGTCGGGCTCCAGTAGTCCCAGCCGCGCATCCGGCGCGAGCCCGTGGTGTAGGAGTTCAGCGTCTTGCCGACGAACCCGGTGCGGTAGCCGGCGTCGTGCAGCCAGGCCGCGAGGTTCTGCTCGGTGTTGTGGCGGGCGAAGGCCTGGTAGCCGCCGTAGGCCCCGCGGTTGTGGCGCACGCCGTTGTTCTGGGCGTACTCCCCGGTGAGGATCTCCGCGCGCGCCGGGCAGCACAGCGGGTGGGGGCTGATCGCGTCGGTGAACTCCGTCCCCGCCTCGGCGAGCAGCCTCCGCGTCAGCGGCATGTGCTCCAGCTCGGTGTCGGTCTGGTCGTCGGAGCTGAGCAGGACGATGTTGGGGCGGGTGCCCCGGGCGTCGGCGACGTCGGTGACCGCGGAGCCCGTGGCCGGGTCGCCGTCGGCGCGCTCCGGGGCCGCACGGCACGACACCAGCCCGCCCACCACGAGCAGCCCGGCGAGCGCCCCGGCGAGCGGTCGGGCGAGCGCCTGGCGGCGGCTCGGGGCACCGGGAGGTGTGCTCACGTCGGACTCCGTGGGGGCGGGGGCGGGCAGGTACGGGACGAAGGGACCAGCTGGCCGGCAAGTAAACCCGGACCCACCCCCGCTGCGGGAATCCTCCTGCCCGCGCTGGGCGACGGGTGCCTGCCGACGTGGGCCGGGCGACGTGGGCCTTGTCACTGTCGGTGGCCTGGGCTTCGCTGGGGCCATGACTCTCGGGACCCCCTCCGCCCCCCGGCCGCTCGCCGGTCGTCGCTGCGGCTTCGTGCCGCCCTACCTGCTGCGCCGGCTCGGCTGGGAGCAGACGTTGTCGCTCGACGCCGGCTTCCGCGCGGCGCGCCCGGGCCCGGCGTCGGCGCCGCCGCCGCTCGCCGCGCGCGCCACCGCGGCCTGGACCGTGCACGACGCCGGGGCCACGACGACCCTCCCGGGCCGTCCGGTGCGGCGCGCGGGCGAGGGCGCGACCGGCGACCCCGCGGTCGACGAGGCCGCCACGGGCATCGCGGCCTCGCTGGCGCTCTTCGCCGACGTCTACGGCCGCGACTCCTACGACGACGCCGGCGCACCGGTGAGCCTCACCGTCCACTATGGCCGCGACTACGCCAACGCCTTCTGGGACGGCACGCAGCTGGTCTTCGGCGACGGCGACGGCGAGGTCTTCGGTCGCTTCACCGCCGCGGTCGACGTGCTCGCGCACGAGCTGGCCCACGCGGTCACCGAGCGCAGCGCGGGGCTGGTCTACCAGGGCCAGTCGGGCGCCCTCAACGAGTCGGTCTCCGACGTCTTCGCCGCCTGCCTCGCGCAGCGCCTGCTCGGTCAGTCGCCGCAGGAGGCCGACTGGCTGATCGGGGCCGACATCTTCCTGCCCGGGGTGGCCGCGCGCGGCCTGCGCGACATGCGCGCGCCCGGCACGGCCTACGACGACCCGCGCCTGGGCACCGACCCCCAACCCGGCCACCTCGACGACTACGTCGAGACCAGCGAGGACAACGGCGGGGTCCACCTCAACTCCGGCATCCCCAACCGCGCCTTCCAGCTCGCCGCGGTCGCGGTCGGCGGGTCGAGCGCCGAGGGCGCCGGCGCGATCTGGTACGCCGCGCTCACCGGCGGCCGGGTCGGTCCGCGCACCGACTTCGCCGGCTTCGCGGCCGCGACGGTCGCGGCGGCCGGGGTGCACGCCGACGCCGTCGGCGCGGCGTGGGAGCAGGTCGGGGTGACCCCGCGGGCCGGTGGCAGCCGCGCGGGGGAGGACGGCGCGGTCGGTCGCGGCGCCGACCCGGGCCGTCGGCTGACCGTGCGGCGCACGGGCGGCTTCGCCGGCCTGCGCGCCGAGGCCGACCTCGACCTCGACGCCGACGACGACCCGCGCGCGGCCGAGGCCCGCTCGCTGCTCGAGCGCGTCGACCTCGCGGCGGCCGCCGCGCGCGCGGAGGAGCCGGGCGGCGCCGACCGCTTCGTCTACGACGTCGACGTGGCCGGCACGCACGTGCGGGTGCCCGAGCAGGCCCTCGGCGCCGACCTCGCGCGGCTGGTGGAGGTCGTGCTGCGGCCCCCGGGCGACCCGGCCTGAGGGCCGCCCGGCCGGATCAGCCCAGGGCGCGGTCGAGGGCGGCCTCGACGTGCAGCGTGGTGCTGGGGAAGACCGGGAGCTCGGAGTCGGCCTGGCGCACGAGCAGCTCCAGCTCGGTGCAGCCGAGCACGACGCCGCCGGCGCCGGCGTCCCAGAGCTGGGAGATCAGGTCGACCACGAAGCGGCGCGAGGAGTCCTCGACGCGCCCGTGGACGAGCTCCTCGTAGATGATCCGGTTCAGCTCGGCGTGGTGCTCGGTGGCGGGCACGTGCACGGTCAGCCCGTCGTCGGCGAGGCGGTCGGTGAAGAAGCTGCGCTCCATGGTGAAGGTCGTGCCGAGGAAGCCCACCTCGGAGACCTTGCGCGCCAGGCAGGCCTCGGCCACGACGTCGGCGAGGTGCAGCAGCGGCACGTCGACCGCGGCGGCGACCTCGTCGGCGACGCGGTGGAAGGTCGTGGTGCACAGCAGCAGCACGTCGGCCCCGGCCCGCTCCAGGCCCTCGGCGGCGGCCACCAGCACCGCGGCGACCTCGTCCCAGCGCTCCTGGGCCTGCAGCGTCGTGAGCTCGGCGAAGTCGAGGGAGGAGAGCACGACCTTGGCCGAGGACAGGCCGCCCAGGCGCTGGGCCACGCCCAGGTTGAGCGCCTTGTAGTAGGCCGCGCTGCTCTCCCAGCTCATGCCGCCGACGAGTCCGATGGTCTGCATGCGGGTCAGTGTGACAGCCGGTGCATCAGCGCGTCAGCCGATGCGGTGGACCTTGTGCTGCGCGGCCTGGGCGCGGGGGCGGATGACCAGCTGGTCGATGTTGACGTGCGCCGGTCGGGTCACCATCCACACGATGGCGTCGGCGACGTCGTCGGCGACCAGGGGGTCGGGGACCCCGGCGTACACCGCGTCGGCCTTCTCCTGGTCGCCGTCGAAGCGGACCAGGGAGAACTCGTCGGTGCGGACCATGCCGGGCGCGATCTCGCACACCCGCACCGGCTGGTCGAAGAGCTCCAGGCGCAGGGTCTCGGTGACGACCTGGGTGCCGTGCTTGGCGGCGGTGTAGCCGGCGCCGCCCTCGTAGGCCACCCGCCCGGCGGTGGAGCCGACGTTGAGGATCACCCCCGCGCCGCTGGCCAGCAGGGCCGGCAGCAGGGCGCGGGTGACCTGCATGAGGCCGATGACGTTGACCTCGTACATCCGGCGCCACTCCTCGGCGTCGGCCTGGGCCACGGGGGCGGAGCCGAAGGCCCCGCCGGCGTTGTTGACCAGCACGTCGAGGCGCCCGCCGACGAGCTCGGCCAGCCCGGCGACCGACGCCTCGTCGGTGACGTCGCAGACCGCGGCCACCCCGTCGATCTCGGCGGCGAGCTCCTCGACCCGCTCGGCGCGCCGGGCCGCGCAGACCACGCGGTAGCCCGCGGCGGCGAGCTGGCGCGCGGTGGCCGCGCCGATCCCGCTGCTGGCGCCGGTGACCACGGCGAGCGGCCGGTCGGCGGAGCCCGACCCGGGGTCGGTGGTCGGCGAGGTCGAGGTGGTGGAGGGGGTGCTCATGGCTCCATCCTGCCGCGCGGCGCCAGGTGTCCACGACCCGGTCGCCGGGTCGGGAATCCCCGGGCGGGCCGCAGGGTTCTTGTCCGGTGGACCACTCTGGTCCGTGGGCCTCCGCGCGCCGCGGGAGCCCGCAGGTCGGCGCAGGGGCGCCGGCGACGACGCGAGGAAGGGTGGCGCAGCGTGGGAGAGCTCCGCCGGCTGGCCATGATCAGCCTGCACACCTCGCCGCTCGACCAGCCGGGCACCGGCGACGCGGGCGGCATGAACGTCTACGTCATCGAGCTGGCCCGCCGCCTGGCCGCGCGCGGCGTCGAGGTCGACATCTTCACCCGCGCCACGCGGTCCACGCTGCCGCCCGTCGTCGAGGCCGGCGACGGCCTCGTCGTGCGCCACATCCACGCCGGTCCCTTCGAGGGGCTGACCAAGGAGGAGCTGCCGGCGCAGCTGTGCGTCTTCGCCCGCGAGGTGCTGCGGGCCGAGGCCGCCCAGCCCTCGGGGCACTACGACGCCGTGCACTCCCACTACTGGCTCTCCGGCCAGGTCGGCGCCCTGGCCCGCGACCGCTGGGGCGTGCCACTGGTGCACTCGATGCACACCATGGCCAAGGTGAAGAACGACGCGCTCGCCGTCGGCGACCACCCCGAGCCCGCCGCCCGCGTCATCGGCGAGGAGCAGGTGGTCGAGGCCGCCGACATGCTGGTCGCCAACACCGACCTCGAGGCCAAGCAGCTGATCAACCTCTACGACGCCGACCCCGGCCGCGTGGAGGTCGTCCACCCCGGCGTCGACCTCGACCTCTTCCGGCCCCTCGACCGCGCCCGCACCCGCGACGACCTCGGCCTGGCCCGCGACGCCCACGTGCTGCTGTTCGCCGGGCGCATCCAGCCGCTCAAGGCTCCCGACGTGCTGCTGCGCGCCGTGGCGGTGATGCTCGAGCGCGACCCGTCCCTGCGCCACCGGCTGGTGGTGCCGGTCGTCGGCGGGCCCTCGGGCAGCGGTCTGGACCGCCCCGAGGCCCTGGCGACCCTGGCCCGCGACCTCGGCCTGGTCGGGTCGCCCGGCCGCCCCGACGTGGTGCGCTTCGTGCCGCCGGTCGCCCAGGCCGACCTGGCCCGGTGGTACGCCGCCGCCTCGGTGGTCGCGGTGCCGTCGTACAACGAGTCCTTCGGGCTGGTGGCCGCCGAGGCCCAGGCGGCCGGCACCCCGGTCGTCGCCGCGGCGGTCGGCGGGCTGACCACGGTGGTCGACGACGGTCGCAGCGGTCTGCTGGTCGACGGGCACGACCCGCGGGCCTGGGCCGACGCGCTGGCCCGGGTGGTCGGCGACGAGGCCCTCCACGCGCGACTCGAGGCCGGCGCCGTGGCCCAGGCACGCCGCTTCTCGTGGGAGG
The DNA here is from genome assembly GCF_001423135.1 of Nocardioides sp. Leaf307. Classification (NCBI taxonomy): domain Bacteria; kingdom Bacillati; phylum Actinomycetota; class Actinomycetes; order Propionibacteriales; family Nocardioidaceae; genus Nocardioides; species Nocardioides sp. Leaf307. Next base: position 628,430 of record NZ_LMNY01000001.1, read on the forward strand.
CCACCGCCGCCCAGGTGCTCGCGGTCTACGAGCGCGCGCGCACCCGCATGCGAGAGTCGGTGTCATGACCACACGCGACGCGGCCGCCGCGACCGTCCGGGCCTGGCTGAGCAGCAACGACATCGAGATGGAGGAGTCGGCCGAGGGCGTCTTCTCCTTCTCGCTGCCCGGCGAGAAGAAGCTCCAGACCCCCGTGCGCCTCGACATCGGCGCCCACGCCCTGGGGGTGCACGCCTTCGTGTGCCGCAACCCCGACGAGAACCACGAGCGCGTCTGGCGCTGGCTGCTGGAGAAGAACCTGCGCATGTACGCCGTGTCCTTCGCCGTGGACCGGCTCGGCGACATCTACCTCGACGGCCGTCTCCCGCTGCGCTCGGTCGACGAGACCGAGCTCGACCGGCTGCTCGGCTCGGTGCTGACCTACGCCGACGAGTCCTTCAACGCCATCCTCGAGCTCGGCTTCGCCTCCTCCATCCGCAAGGAGTGGGAGTGGCGCAAGCTGCGCGGGGAGTCGACCGCCAACCTCGAGGCCTTCCGCGGCTGGCTGGAGAGCGACCACGAGCCGGTCTCGGAGAACTGAGACCGGCACGGTCCGTCTGCTCCGTTGCGGTCCGCGTCAGGCGGGCGCCGATGGGGTGGCCGCGCGCGTCCGTGGCCGGCGCCGGGCCACCGCGACGCCGACGAGGGCCAGCGCGCCGCCGGCGTAGGCGATGGTCGGCGGGGTCTCGTCGAGCAGCAGCAGGCCGAGCACGATGGTGATCGGCGGCACGAGGTAGGTGGTGACACCGAGGTTGCCCGCGCTCATCCGCGACAGCGCGTAGGCGTAGGTGGTGAAGGCGATGGCCGTGGGGAAGGCGCCCAGGTAGACCACCCAGGCCACCGACGAGGCCGGCGCGGCCACGGTCTCGGCGACCAGCCGGCCCGCGAAGGGCAGGCAGGCGACCGCCCCGATCGTGCAGGCCAGCCACGTCACGTGCACCGCGGGCAGTCGCGCCACCAGGGGCTTCTGCAGCACGAGGCTCACGGCGTAGACGACCGCGGCCAGCAGGCAGAGGAGGACCCCGAGCAGGTCGCGCTCGCCGCTCTCCGAGGTCGACAGCCCGATGAGGGCGACGCCGCCGAAGGCCAGGGCCAGTCCGAGCCCGAGGTAGGGCGTGAACCGCTCGTCCAGGAAGAGCGCGGCCAGGAGCGCGATGAGCACCGGCGACACCTGGATGAGCATGGCCGCCGTGCCGGCGTCGACCCGCTGCTCGCCCTCGTTGAGCGCCACGTTGTAGACGCCGAACCACAGCACCCCGATCACGACCAGCGACACCCACTGCCGTGGCGTCGCCCGCGGCAGGCCCCGCGCCAGCGCGAAGGGCGCCAGGACGAGCGAGCCCACCACCAGCCGCCCCAGCGACAGGGCGCCGGGGGAGAAGTCGGCCCCGAGGTGACGGATCGCCACGAAGGCGGAGGCCCACAGCACCAGGGTCACCCCGACCGCGGCGACCGGTAGCCACGCGGCGGGAGCCGGGCCGGCGTCGGAGGTCGGGGAGGTGGTCGCCGGGGCCGAGGGACGGGTGTTCACGCGACCACCCTAGGGACGTGTGCCCGGCCCGGTCGCGCGGGTTTCGGGCCGCGCGGTCGGGGCCGTGCGCACCGCGGCGTCAGAGATCGAGCTTGTAGCCCAGGCCCCGCACGGTGACGAGGTACCTCGGCTCGCCCGGGTCGGGCTCGAGCTTGGCCCGCAGCCGCTTCACGTGCACGTCGAGGGTCTTGGTGTCGCCGACGTAGTCCGAGCCCCAGACCCGGTCGATCAGCTGACCGCGGGTCAGCACCCGCCCGGGGTTGCGCAGGAACATCTCCAGCAGCTCGAACTCCTTGAGCGGCAGCCGCTGCTCCTCGCCGTCGACGGTCACGACGTGGCGCTCCACGTCCATCCGCACCGGTCCGGCCTCGAGGGTGGCCGGGGCGAGGTCGGGCTCGGTGCCGCGGCGCAGCACGGCCCGGATGCGGGCGACCAGCTCGCGGGGGGAGTAGGGCTTGGTGACGTAGTCGTCGGCCCCGAGCTCCAGCCCGACCACCTTGTCGACCTCGTCGTCCTTGGCGCTCACCATGATCACCGGCACGTGGGAGGTCTGCCGGATCTGCCGGCACACCTCGGTGCCCGGGAGCCCCGGGAGCATCAGGTCGAGCAGCACGATGTCGGCGCCGTTGCGCTCGAACTCCGTGAGCGCGGCGTTGCCGTCGGCGGCGATGGCCACCTCGAAGCCCTCCTTGCGCAGCATGTACGCGAGGGCGTCGCTGTAGCTCTCCTCGTCCTCGACCACCAGTACCCGTGTCACGGGCTCTCCTCCTGCATCTGTCGTTCGTGCGCGTGGTGCTGGGGCAGCGTGAGGGTGAAGGTCGAGCCCTGACCCTCCGCCGACCAGACCCGGACCTCGCCGCCGTGGGTGGCGGCGACGTGCTTGACGATGGACAGCCCCAGTCCGGTGCCGCCCGTCGAGCGGTGTCGTGCGGGATCGACGCGGTAGAACCGCTCGAAGATCCGGTCGAGCTCCCCGGCGGGGATGCCGATGCCCTGGTCGACCACCGAGATCTCCACCGTGCCGTCGTCGGCCTTGGTGGTGACCAGCACGGTGGAGTCGGGCTCGCTGTAGGACACCGCGTTGGCCACGAGGTTGGACACCGCGGCCATCACCTGGCCCTCGTTGCCGAAGACCTCGAGGCCCTCGGTGCCGTGGACGATCACCGAGATCCGCTTGTCCTCGGCGTCGATCTTGCTGGTGTCGACCGCGACCTGCACGACCTCGTCGAGGTCGACGGCCACCGGCGCGTCGAGCGGGGCGTCGGCCTGGAGCCGGGAGAGCTCGATGATCTGCTGCACCAGCTTGGAGAGCCGGTCGCTCTCGGTGAGCATGCGGTCGGCGAAGCGCTCGACGGCCTCGGGGTCGTCGGAGGCCTCGTGGACGGCCTCGGCGAGCAGGCGCAGCGCGCCGACAGGGGTCTTGAGCTCGTGGCTGACGTTGGCCACGAAGTCGCGTCGCACGGCCTCGACGCGCCGCTCGCGGGTGCGGTCCTCGACCAGGGCCAGGACCAGCCGCGAGCCCAGCGGCGCGACGCGTGCGGTCACGTTGCGCACCGGCACGCCCTCGCGGGTCATCAGGATCTCGGTCTCGCGGATCTGGCCGTCGCGGCGCACCTGGCGCACCATCTCGGCCAGCTCGTCGGCGAGCAGCCGGGTGCCCCGCACCAGCCCCAGCGCGTAGGCCGGGGCCGAGGCCTTGAGCACGGTGTCGTCGTCGTCGACCACCACCGCGCTGCTGCGCAGCACCGACAGCACGGTGGCCACCCCGGGCGGCACCACGGGCGTCTCGACCGGGCGCGCGGCGTACTGCTGACGGTCGCTGACGTGCCACGCGAGCACGGCGCCGCCGGCGACGACGGCCCCGATGATCGCGGCCAGGAAGGCCTGCGTCGTCGGGTCCACGTGCGGAATGGTACGCAGGCCCCGGACCCGCCCTCACCGCGGAGCGGCCGGCTTCGCGATGTTCACCGCACGTTCACCCCTCCTCGCGCGCCGGACACCTAGGCTCTCTACGTTTGCCTCCATGCGCGACGCCTTCCACGACCAGCTCGAGTCCGTCCTCGGTGACCTCGCCGGCATCTGCCGCGACGTCGAGACCGCCGTCAGGCTCGCCACCGAGGCGCTGCTGAGCGGCGACGCCGCCGTCGCCGAGCAGGTGATCAGCGCCGACGTCGAGATCGACCGGGCCCGCGAGCGGGTCGAGGACCAGGCCTTCGCGCTGCTCTCGCTGCAGGCGCCGGTCGCCGGCGACCTGCGCGTGGTCATCGCCGCGCTGCGCATGGTCAGCGAGCTCGAGCGCATGGGCGACCTGTCGGTGCACGTCGCCAAGATCGCCCGGCTGCGCGTGCCCAACGTCGCCGTGCCCCAGGCCATCCACCCCACCATCGCCCGCATGGCCGAGGTCGCCGAGGACATGGTCAAGCGCGTCGGCCAGATCATCCTCAGCCAGGACGTCACCGCCGCCATCGAGCTGGGCCGCGACGACGAGGTCATGGACCAGCTGCGCCGCAGCAGCTTCGCGCAGCTGCTCTCCGACGACTGGACCGAGGGCGTCGAGGCCGCGGTCGACGTGGCCCTGCTGGGTCGCTACTACGAGCGCATCGCCGACCACGCCGTGTCGATCGCCAACCGGATCGTCTTCGTCGTCACCGGCGAGCACCCGCGGGCCCTGCAGGCCTGAGGGCGCCGGCCCCGCTGGTCGGGGTCGCTCAGCGGCCCTGGTTGGCGACCGCGGCGGCGGCGGCCGCCGCGGCGTCGGGGTCGAGGTACTCCCCGCCCGGCACGGTGGGGCGCAGGTCGTCGTCGAGGCGGTAGACGAGCGGCATGCCGGTGGGGATGTTGAGCCCGGCGATGTCGTCGTCGGAGATGCCGTCGAGGTGCTTGACGATCGCGCGCAGGCTGTTGCCGTGGGCGGCGACGAGCACGACCTTGCCGGAGCGCAGGTCGGGCACCACGTCGGACTCCCAGTAGGGCAGCATCCGGGCGATGACGTCCTTGAGGCACTCGGTGGCGGGCATCGCGTCGCCGAGGTCGGCGTAGCGGGGGTCGCCGACCTGCGACCACTGGTCGTCGTCGGCGATCGGCGGCGGAGGCACGTCGAAGGAGCGGCGCCAGAGCATGAACTGCTCCTCGCCGTACTCCTCGAGGGTCTGCTTCTTGTCCTTGCCCTGCAGGGCGCCGTAGTGACGCTCGTTGAGCCGCCAGGACCGCTTCACCGGGATCCAGTGGCGGTCGGCGGCGTCGAGCGCGAGGGCCGAGGTGTTGATGGCGCGGCGCAGCAGGGAGGTGTGGACGACGTCGGGCAGCAGGCCCGACTCCTTGATCAGCTCCCCGCCGCGGGCGGCCTCGGCGCGTCCCTTCTCGGTGAGGGCGACGTCGACCCAGCCGGTGAAGAGGTTCTTGGCGTTCCACTCGCTCTCGCCGTGGCGGAGCAGCACGAGGGTGTGGGTCGTGTCGGTCATCGTCACTCCGTCGGGGTCGACTCGGTCTCGACGGGCTCGTCGGGGGCGGTGCCCTCGTTGCCGCCGGGGCCGTCCACCTCGCCCTGGGGCTCGGTCTCGGGGCCGTACTCGACCACGGCCTCGGGGAACTCGCAGTCGTAGGACTCCTCGACGCTCCCGGCGGCCTCCCCGCTGCGGGTCTCGCCGGTGTCGGCGACGTCGAAGCCCTCGTACTCGTCGCAGGCCGCGACGACCGGCACGCCCAGGTCGACGGTCTCGCCGCTGTCGAGCGTGAAGGTCATGGGCAGGACGTCGCCGGCGATGAAGTCGCCGGTGACGCCGATGGCGGGGTCGACCTCGACGAGGTTGACGAAGCCCAGCGGCGCGATCTCGACGGGGTCGAACGAGGCCACCTCGATGGGCAGCTCGCTGGCGTCGTCGGGGCTGGTGCGCGCGTCGACAGCGGTGAGCGTGATCGGCTCCAGCGGGTCGTCGTTGTTCAGGCCCACGACGAGGGTGCCGGCTCCCGGGGCGGCCGAGACGACCGTGGCCCCGAGCACCTTGAAGCTGCCGTCGACGAAGTTGGTGCCTGCGGCCGGCGTGTAGGGCCGGTCGGTGCCGAGGTTGAAGCCGCACGAGGTCAGCGTGGGCGCGACGAGCGCGAGCGCGCCCACGGCGAGCGTGAGCCTGCGGGGGAGGTGCATGAGGTGGCCTTCTCAGGTCGTCGTGGCGCGTGTGTGGCGCCAGCCTAGCGGGCGCCGACGGGGCTCAGGCGCGCAGCCCGACGGCGGTGCCGGCCACGACCATCCCGGCGACCACGAGAGCGAGGTAGAGGCCCACGAGGAGCAGCAGCCGGGCGGCGCCGAGCCGGAGCCCCAGGCGCAGCGGCAGGTAGGTCCAGCCGTCCTCGTTGTCGGCCACGAGGCCCCACACGGCGCGCAGCACGTGGACCCCGACGCCCAGCAGCGCCGCGAGGACCACCATGACCACGGTGGGTGCGGAGCCGGCGTCCTCGCCGTCCCACCCGCCGTAGGAGAGGAAGACGGGGTAGAGGGCGAAGGCCGCCGCCCAGGGCACGAACGACAGCACGCCGCTGCGCAGGACGACGTTGCCGACCAGCCCCAGCGCGACCGAGACCAGGTACGCCGACCCCGCGGTGACGCCGTGCGAGACCGACAGCGGCACGAGCAGCAGCACCCCGCAGGCCAGCGCGAACCACGCCGTGCCCGGCTCGAGGCGCCCGTCGGCGAGCGGCTTGCCCTTCGCGGCGTGGGCGGCGTCGCGCCCGCGGTCGACCAGGTCGTTGTGCCAGCCGAGGACGGCCTGCCCCACCAGGACGGTGGCGAGCACCAGGCCCAGCTCGCGCGTCGGTCGGTCGGCCAGGGCCGAGGCCAGGCCCATCAGCGCCGCCGTGAGCACCGCCTGGCGCGGGTGGGCGGCGCGCAGCAGGAGCAGCGGCGTGAGGTCGCGCAGCCGGGTCAGGGCACCCCCGCGCGCCGTGGCGTCGGACAGAGGGGCGGGGGTCGGGGAGGCGGGGGTCGGTGAGGTGGTCGCGGGAGCCGCGGCGGTGAGGGTGCCGCCGGCTCGCGCCCCGGGACCCGTGACGTCGCGGGACGGAGCAGGCGCCGGAGCAGCTGCCGGAGCGGGCGAGGGCGCGGAGGCGGGAGCCGGGGTGCTGGTCTCGTGCTGCTCGCCGCTGCTGCGGCGTCGTCGCCACGGGGTCGGTCTGGCCATGGGGGGAGTATCGGCCACGGCCGGTCGGATCCGCGCAGAACCAGCCCGCGGGTCGCGGTCGGCGCCGGGGTCCGAGGAGGCTCGCGACGGGCGCGCCGGCGGCACGGACGAGGGTCCCGAAGGGTGTGCCGGCGGGGGTCCCGGAGTCGTCCGCATCACACGTCTCGATATCTGTCAAGCCCCGAAGGGGCCTCTGACCTGCGCAAACGTGTCAGACGACATTCTCAGGTCGTGTTAAGATAGAGGCCTAGGAAGGGGTACCTGACATATGACATTCACCGTCGGCGAAACGGTTGTTTACCCGAACCACGGGGCCGCAGTCATCGAGGACATCGAGATGCGGACGATCAAGGGGGAGGACCGTCAGTACCTCGTCCTTCGGATCGTGGCCCAGCAAGACCTGGTCGTGCGCGTGCCGGCCTGCAACCTCGACCTGGTCGGCGTCCGCGACGTCGTCGACAAGGAGGGCCTGGAGCGCGTCTTCGACGTGCTGCGGGCGGCCCACGTGGAGGAGCCGACCAACTGGTCGCGCCGCTACAAGGCCAACCTGGAGAAGCTGCACAGCGGCGACGTCATGAAGGTGGCCGAGGTCGTGCGCGACCTGTGGCGTCGCGAGCGCGACCGCGGGCTGTCGGCTGGCGAGAAGCGGATGCTGGCCAAGGCGCGCCAGATCCTCGTCTCCGAGCTGGCCCTGGCCGAGCACACCAACGAGGACAAGGCCGAGACCCTCCTCGACGAGGTGCTCGCGTCCTGAGCCCCGACCCGACGCGTCGGGTCACCCGCACCACCGACGAGGCCCCCGGGACCACCCGGGGGCCTCGTCGCGTCGCGAGCCGTCACGCCGGGCCCGGGACGCCGTACGGTGGGCGGTCATGAGCACCGCGCCGCACGACGCCGTCCCGGTCGTCCTCCCCGACCCCGACCCCGACGTCGAGCCCGAGCCCGCCCTCGGGGCGGTCGTCGAGCAGGGGCGCGGCTCGCTGCCCTACGCGCTCATCCACGGCGAGGCGCTGGTCGCCTGCGCCTCCTGGGCGCTCGGTGACGCCGGCATCACCGCCGTCGACCTCGGCACCGGCTGGGAGGGGGTCGCCGACGCCGGCGAGCCCTTCGTGCTCCACGACGCGCTGTGCCCGATGACCCCCGCGTCGTTCCTGGCCGCCTGCGTGCGGGCCGCCGTCGAGCGCGACGCCGTCGTGGTCGGCGTGACCGGGGGCTCCGAGGGACGCCCCGACGCCGCGTCGCCGGTGGTGCTGCCGGCCGCGGTGGTGGCGCAGGTCGCGCTCGGGTCGTTCGGCGACAGTCCCTCCGGACTCGTCGACGACGGCGACCTGGACGCGCTGGTGACGGCGCTGGAGACCCACCACGAGGTGGTCCGGGTCAGGGCGCCGACCGCGGGCCGTCGGGTGACCACGCGCGAGGACGTCGTACTGCTCGAGCGCGAGACCCGCCCGGCGTCGGCCGAGGGCTGAGGTCGCGCTGGGGCCGTCTACCGTGGGGCCCATGAGCCCGGCCGCGCGATCGACGCACCCACGGGGGACCGAGGCGGTGCTCGTCGTGGGCCGACGCGACGGCCTCGCCTTCGAGGCACTCCACGGTCGACCGCTCTACCTGCACGCCGCCACCTCGTTGGTCGCGGCCCTCGCCGGCACCGAGGTCCCGGTCACGCTCCTCGTGTCCGACGCGGACCACGCCCGGGTGGCCGCCGGGTGGTCGGGAGTCGTCTGCTCCTCCCGGGGCGGCGGTGCTGTCGAGGTCATGACCCAGCAGGAGTGGTGGAGCGCGCGCTCCTCCCGCCCTGCGGGGGCCCTCCTGGTGCACGACGCCCGGTGCCCGCTGGCCTCCGCGGAGCTGCTGCGCTCGGTGCTGGACCAGCAGCTGCTCGCCCCTGAGGTCTCGCTGGCGACCTTCCGCCCGGTCACCGACACGGTGAAGACGGTCGACGAGGGACGCATCGCCGGCACCATCGACCGCGAGCGGCTCGGAGCGCTGATCGTGCCGACGGTCGTGTCCGGCGCGGTCGTCGGGCGAGCACTGAGCGAGGGGGCGGTCCCGCCGCTCGACGACACCGCGGCCCTGGTCAGGTGGATGCGGGAGAGGGGCGACGTGGAGCTGGTCAAGGGCCCCTCCCTGGCACGCCGGGTCGACGACCGCTCCGCCGTCGAGCTGCTGGAGTGCGTCGACGAGCTCAGCCGCACCGTGCGGCACTGACCAGGGCGGCCGGCCCCGCCGTCAGCGGCGCAGGAGCTCGCGGAACTCGCCGAGGAACTTCACCGGCTGACGCAGCACCGCTCGCGGTAGCTGGCGGAGGAAACCGAGCGGGTCGTCGCCGGCGCGTCGCAGCATCCGGCCCGGCTTGCTGACCACGCGTTGCTCGAGGTCGACGACGTACGCCGGGAGGAGGGCCCGCTGCGAGAGCTCCAGGTGTCGACCGCACCGCGTGCACCGCACCGCGTCGAGGAGCCGGCCCGCGTAGTGCAGCTCGTGCACGGTCAGCTCCTCGCAGCTCTCGCAGCGCAGGGAGGCCTGCTCGACGCTCACTCGTGGTCACCCCCCGGCCAGAGGTGGCGCAGTGCCGAGCGTCGCGACGGCGGGGCGGCAGCGGGATCGGGATCGTGGGTGCCCGACAGGTCGTAGCCGGCCTTGGCGAGAAGGCGCTCGGCCAGGAACAGGTCCTCGGGGAAGGTGATCTTGACGTTGCGTGCGTCGCCCTCGACGCAGTGCACGGGCAGGTCGGTGTAGCGCTCCATGCAGCTGGCCGTGTCGGTGCCGACGAAGCCGTCGCGATGGGCGCGGCGGTAGGCCTCGAGCAGGGGAGCGGCTCGGAAGGCCTGCGGCGTCTGCACGGCGACGACGCGGTCCGGAGGCTCGCTGCCGGAGTCGAGAGCGGTCAGGTGCGCCTGCTCTCGCACCGGGAGTGCTCCGCCGTGCTCCCAGGCGGCGTCGACCACCGAGGCGAAGAGAGCCGTGCCGGCGAGGGGACGCGCGGCGTCGTGGATGACGACGACGTCGACCCGGCCGGCCTCGATGTCGGGCGCGAGTGCTTGGAGGGCCTCCCACTCGGAGGCGTGGCGGCTGTCGCCGCCGGTGACGATCGTGACCTCGGGGGGGCCGACCTCGCGACCCACGGCGGCGACGACGTCGTCGCGGTCGGCTTCGCGGATGACGATCACGGTGCGCTCCACCGACGCCAGCCCACGTGCCCAGCGCACCGCCCACGTGAAGACCCGGCGACCCGCGAGGGGCAGCAGGACCTTGTTGGTCTGGTAGCCGGAGCGGCGGCCCTCGCCGGCGGCCAGCATGACGACGGCGGCACGGGGAGCGGACACGTCCTGCGAGGACCGTCCGAGCGGACGGGAGGGGCGTGGTCGCACGCACGGAGCGTAGCGGTCACGTCGTCCTCCTCCCGATCCGCCCGGACGTCGTGCCGGGTGGGTCTGCTCAGCCCGCGACGAGCCGTCGCTGCAGGTCGCCCAGCGCCGGGACCTCGGCTCCAGGGGTGTCCATCGCCTCCTGGATGCGTCGCATCCGCACGATGAGCGAGGACTCCTCGAGGGCCACGTCGTCGTAGGTGAGGACATGGTCGACAGGGACGTCGCGGGTCAGCACGGCACCCGACAGCACCCCGAGCGGGACCAGTCCCTCCCGTGCGAAGTCCTCCGCGGGATCGATCATGCCCCGCACGGTCGCGCCGCCGATGCCGTCGATCCGCTCACCGGCCGACATGGCCCGCTTCGTCTGCGCGCCCACCTCCGCGGTCCAGTGCTCCGTGGTGAGGCTGGCACGCCCGTCGAGCACCATCTCGTAGACGGTGAGCGGCGCCTCGATGCTCGCCAGGTGGTAGGGCCGGTAGAGGGCGAAGTAGGGCCCGTCGCCCATCTGCAGGTAGCTCATCTCGTGGTGGACGTAGGGGTCCTCGGTGCGGATGACGACGAAGACGCCCGGTGCGACCGGGCCGGTGCAGTAGTCGACGACCCCGGCCTTCTCCAGGACGCCGCCGTCCTCGACGAGGGAGAACGTCTCGTGGAGGGTCGGCACGGTCGACGGCGGGCCGTGCATGCCGCGGGTGCTGACCCCCAGACCGGTGGTGTTGGCCAGCGACGCCATCTCGATCATGGCCTTCGACCCGTCGACGAAGCTGGTGAGCATCTTCGGGTTCATCTGCTTCGTCCCGGCGCGCTCGGCCAGCGACTCGGGGGTCGCGTACGGGTCGAGCGGGTTGTTCTTGCCCTTGCCGGCGCAGATGACCTCGAAGTTCAGGTCGCGTGCGTAGTCGACCAGGATCTTGGTCTCCACCGGCTCGTCGCCCCGGCACACAGAGTAGACGGCACCGGACTGGCCCGCGAGGTGGGTCAGGTAGCGGCCGACGGTGACGTCGGCCTCCACCGTCAGGGTGGCGACGTTGATCCCCGCTGCCAGCGCCTGGACCGCGACGTTGACGGCCACCTCGGGCACGCCGGTGGCCTCGACCACGACGTCCAGGGGCAGGGAGCCGAGGTCCTCGGGACGGGTGAGAGCGACGCTGCCGCCGGCCTCGACCACTCGGGCCGCGTCGTCGGGCCCGAGCGTCTCGACGGGGGTGATCCCCGCCTGGGTGAGGGCTTCCACCGCACGCTCGTGCTGGACGTCGACCACGGCGGACAGCGTGATGCCGGGCATGCGCAGCAGCTGGGCGGCGAAGCCGCGACCCATCTGACCCGCGCCGACGAGGCCGATGCGCAGCGGGCGTCCTGTCTCCTCCAGGCGGAGCTGGAGCCTGTCTCGGTAGCTCATGGGCTGCCTTCCTCTCCCGCGGTGCGGGTGATGCGGAACGTGTCGCCGACCGCGAGCAGGGGCAGGTCGCCCTTGCGCACGCAGACGTCGCCGGGCAGCTTGGCCTGGCTGCGTCCGTCGGCCTTGAGGTCGAGGTGACCCAGGTTGAGCAGGTTGTCGCCGACGACGTCACCGACGGCGAGGACCTCCAGGGAGGTGTCGCCGATGTGCACCGTGTCGCCGGGGCGGGGCCCGTCGACCGCGGTGCTCGCCGTGTGCAGCACGGAGATGTCGTGGAGCTCGGCGGGAGAGCCGTCGGCGAAGAAGATGAGGAGACCGTGGGCCAGGAAGGCTTCCACCTGGTCGCCGACCTGGGTCACGACCGACTCGTAGACCGTCGTGGTCGCGGGGCTGGTCACCGTCATGACTCCTGCACGTCCTCGGTCTTGACGCCCGAGACGAAGAGGTCCTCGGTGATGAACTGCGCGAGCGGCCCGGCCGGGCTCGTGGCGTGGATGTCGACCGTCTTGACCTTCTTCATCGGGTAGACCCCGACCCGCGCCGTCCCGCCGCAGTCGATGACGGCGACCGCGATCTTGTCGAAGGGCGCCGAGCTCTTGAAGCCGTCGAAGGCCTCGCCGCCGGTGAGCTCGGCGATGCGCTGGGCCACCGGGTGGATCCCGCCGCCGGTGATGGAGGCGATGAGGGGCTTCTCGCTGGTGGGCGTGATGGTGAGGGGCCCTCCCCATCCTCCCCGGCCCTTGCTGACCTTGACGGACTTGTAGTCGCTCATGGTTGTCCTTGTGTGTTGGTGGGGGTGGTGGGTCAGCTCGAGGCGCTGTAGAGGCCGAAGCTGGCGAAGTAGGCGATGACGACCGACAGCGGACCCGTCACCAGGCGTGAGATCAGCACGGCGGGTACGCCCACCTCGACGGTCTCCGGCTCCGCCTCGCCGAGGGCGAGACCGACGGGGATGAAGTCGCACCCGACCTGCGGGTCGATCGCGAACAGCGCCGGAAGCGCGTACTGCGGCGGGATGTCGCCCTCGCCGATGCGCGTGCCGAGGATGACCCCGACGACCTGGGCGATGACGGCTCCCGGGCCCAGGACGGGGGAGAGGATCGGGATCGAGCAGAAGACGCTGATCGCGAGCAGGCCGAGCAGGTTGCCGGCCAGCGGCTCCACGAGGTGGGCCAGCAGGTCGCCGAGTCCTGACTCCTGGATGATGCCGATCAGCACCGCGATGAAGGCGATGAACGGCAGGATGTTGCGGATGACGGTCTCGATCGTGTCGCGACCCGACTGGTAGAGCGTGTTGACGACTCCGCCGACGGACTTGCCGACACCGACCAGGGCGCGGTTCACGGCATCGACGCTCTTGCCCGAGCCGCCCTTGTTCGGGGTGGGGGTGGTGGTGCTCATGCCGCGACCTCCTGGGTGGTGCCGCGGCGCGAGAGCATCCGGGCGGTGATGAGCTCGGTCAGGATGCCGCGGATCAGGATCACCACGAGGCCGACCAGCAGGTAGCGGACCGCGAGGTCGCTGGTGCCGAGCCCCAGGGTGGTGATGCCGGCGGCGATGCCGAGGTAGACGAACAGCTCACCGGCGTTGGCGTGCGGGAAGATGCCGGTGATCGGGTGCACGAAGCTGACGGCCGAGTCGTAGAAGGCCGGCTTGTAGCGCTCGGGCAGGAAGCGCCCCATCGTGTAGCACATGGGGTTGGTGAGGAAGAAGACCGACAGCATGGGGAACAGCAGGTAGCGGACCGGGTACCACTGGACACCCGGCCGCGCGGCGTACTCGCCGAGCTTGTCGATGCGCTCGGGCCCGATCCAGCGGATGAGGGCGTTGACCGCGGTCAGCAGGACGATCAGGGTCGGCAGGATGCCGGTGACGAGGCCGACGAAGACCTCGCCGCCCGCCTGGAACAGCCCGATGAACCACTCGGCGCCGTGGGCCAGCGCGCCGAAGACGCCGGACGGCTCCTCGATCTGGGGATCGGCGGCGAGCGGCAGCAGGGCCGCGGCCGTGAAGGTGAATGGCATGATGGAACTCCTCGTCGAGTAGGCCTCCCTCAGGAGGGCCAGTCGGTGATGCTTGCCCGGCATCGTGTGTGTGGTCGGCGGGTGGGCCCGCTCGACCGAGGTGCCTCTCGCCGGCTCCGGGCTCCACCCCGGGTCCGGTGAGAGTGGTGCTGCTAGGCCGTGGCCCGAGCCGCCGTCCTGTCCCGCGCCCGCAGGAGCTCGACGGCCTGGCGGGCCGCGTCGCGCTGCTGTGTGGAGAGCGTGGGGAAGTCCTTGTCGCCGAGGACGTGGTTGGTCCTGGCGTCGATCAGCGCGGGCACCGGTCGGGCCCGGGCGAAGGTGGTGAAGCCGCGCAGCGTCAGTGCCTCGCGGATGATGCCGTGCTCGTCGACGGCGAGCGCGACGAAGGCGCGGCCGCCGCGGTAGCGCCGACCGGCCGCGCCGACGCTCACCGTGCCCGAGCGGCGCAGGTCCCGCACGGCGGCGTTGAAGGCCATCGACTGCTTGTAGGCGAGCAGCAGCTGCACGGCCCAACCGGCGACGACGGCGGCGAGGACGAGGATCCATGAAGCGGGCATCTCAGGCACCTCCGGTGCTGTCGGGGCGGGTGCGTGCGGCACTGATGAGGCCGCGCGCGAGGGTCTCGTCGCAGACGAGCGAGTCGATGAGGTGGCCGCGCAGTGCTCCCAGGACGCCGGGGATCTTGGCCCGGCCCCAGGTGACGCCCACGACGTGGGGGATCTCGAGGAGCGTGGGCAGGTCCACACCGAGGACGCGGTCGTCGACCGCGCCCTGGATCGGTCGGCCCTCGGCGTCGTAGTAGCGCGCGGCGACGTCACCGACCGGGCCCGCGGCCCAGAAGGCGTCGAGCTCGGCCGGGGCGAGGTTCAGGGACTCCAGGATCGCCGACGACGACCCGTGGGTCGGGGTGCCGATGCCCACCAGCGCGAGGTCGGCCCGGGCGGCCTCGGTGAGCGCGTCGGCGATCGAGGACTCGCCGAGCAGCGCGTCGCGTGAGCGTCGCGTCTCGAGGGTCGCCGGGGCGTGCAGGAACCGGTACTCGGCACCGAGACGCACGGCGAGCTCGCGGACCAGCTCCTGCCCGCTGATCTCGTTGCTGATCGATGACAGGCCTCCGACGAGCTGGACGAGGGAGAGGCGGTGGTGCTCGGTCTGGGCGGTCGTCGCGTAGACCATGGCCTGCAGGGCCTGGCCCCACGAGAGGGCCACGGTCATGGCGTCCTTGAGGTTGTCCAGCAGCAGGCGCGCCGCCTGGGTGCCGACCTGGTCCTCGATGCGCAGACCCGCCACGAGGCCGGCGTGGGCCACACGCACGTCACGCAGACCGAACCGGTCGCGCAACTCGTCCTCGAGGTCGTGGACGCGTCCCTCGGGGTCGTTGATGCGGATCTCGACGATGCCCTGGTTCTGCGCCTCGGTGAGCATGCGCGACACGTTGGACCGGCTCGTGCCCAGGGCGTCTGCGACCTGCGCCTGCGAGCGGCCCTGGACGTAGTACATCCGGGCTGCGGCGAGCAGCATCGCGGGATCGCGGGGAGTGGGCATGTTCACCTCTGTGCGGAAGGTCGATCACATATGTGCTCGATCATGTAAGCGTGTGAGCCGGGTCACGTCAAGGGTCGAACGTGATCATCTTGGGAACGGTCGGGCGCGGTCGGCAGGAAACGGGCCGCGGGGCGGGGGGATCCGGGCGTGGGCGCGACCGAGGGCGCGACCGCCCGGGTCGGGCGGTCGCGCCAGCGGCGGTCTCAGAGTGCGCCGTCGAGCCGGTGCTGGATCCTCTCGAGCAGCTGCGCGGCGTGCGCCCCGTCGGCCACCCGGTGGTCGACCGTCAGGCCTGCGTGGAGGGTCAGGGCCAGTCCGACGCCGCCGGGCACGGCGACCGGACGCTGTGCGATGCCGCCGAGGCTGAGCACGCTCGCCTGTGGCGGGGTGAGCAGTGCCTGGAAGCGGTCGACGCCCATGCCTCCGAGATTGGAGAGCGAGGCGTTGGCCACCCCCATGTAGCTCGGGTCGAGGCGTCCGGCGTGGGCGGAGGTGACGACGGCGCGGATCTCGCCGTCGAGATCCGCGGCGGTGTCGACGTCGGGCTCGGTGAACGTCGGGACCAGCAGTCCGCGGTCGGTGGCCACGGCCAGCGCGATCGACGGCGGCGTGGAGGGGCCGGGCCGACCGTCCTCCCACCGGCTGAGCAGCTCGGGCACCTCGCGCAGCGATGCGGCGTAGGCACGCAGCAGCACGGTGGTCCAGGACAGCCGCCCGCGGCGAGCGTCGGCGGCGTCGAGTCGCAGCTCGCGCCACACGGTGAACTGCGGCACCGCCGCGCTCGGGGCCATCGCGCGGGCCACGGCGACCCGGATCGCCGTACGCCGGTCCTGCGGGGCCTTGGCCGGCCGAGAGGCCGCGTCGGTCGTGCTCGGCGCCCGGGGGGCCGCGGGTGCGGGCCCGGCGGTCACGGCGGTCACGGCGGGCGTGGCGGGCGTCGGGGCCGCGGGGGAGTCCGCCGCCGAGGCGACGAGGGCCTCGATGTCGCCGACGCGCACGAGGCCCTCGGGCCCGGTGCCGGTGACGGCGCCGAGGTCGATGCCGTGCTGCCGGGCCAGGGCGCGCGCCCGCGGGACCGCGGCGGCCGGTCCGGCAGACGCTCCCTGGTCCGCCTCGGGCGGGGCGAGCGGGGCCCGGGTCTCCGCGGCTAGCGTGGTCGAGGGGGCCTCGGTGTCCGGGACGCCCAGGTCGCCGGGGTCCGTCGAGGGGGTGACCGGCTCGGGCTCCGGGTCCGGCTCGGACAGGAGGTCGCCGAAGGCGCCGCCGTCATCCTCTCCCTCGACCCAGGCGATCGGCTCGCCCACGTCGACCAGGCCGGTCTCGACCACGATCTCGACCAGGGTGCCGGAGACGGTGCTCTCGACCTCCATGTCGACCTTGTCGGTCATGACCTCGCACACGACATCGCCGGTCTCGACGACGTCGCCGACCTTGACCATCCAGGACGAGACCTCGCCCTCGGTCATGGTCATCGACATCTTGGGCATGCGGATGGCCAGTCGTGCCATCAGGACTCCTTCATGAGCGTCAGGGCCGCGTCGACGATGTCGTCGACCTGTGGCACGGAGGCGCGCTCCAGCTGTGGCGCGTAGGGGATGGGGGCGTCGAGGCCGCTGAGGCGGCGCACGGGAGCGAGGAGGCGGTAGAGCGTCGGGGACTCGGTGATGCGGGCGGCGATCTCCGCGGTGAAGCCGGCATGGCCCGGCGCCTCCTGCACGAGCAGGGCGCGCCCGGTCCGGGAGACGTCCTCGAGGATCGGGGCGTCGTCGAGCGGGGTGAGGGTCCGCGGGTCGAGCACGGAGACGTCCACGCCCTCGTCGGCCAGGACGGCGGCGGCGTCGAGGGCCCGGGAGACCATCACGCCGGTGGCCACGACGGTGAGGTCGGCGCCCCTGCGGTGCACCGCCGTCCGTCCGAGCGGGACGCGGAGCGGCTCGACGGGGACCGGCCCCGACGTGCGGTAGAGGAGCTTGTGCTCGAGGAAGATGACCGGGTTGGGGTCGTCGATGGCCGAGAGCAGCAGGCCCTTGGCGTCGGCGGGGGTGGCCGGCATGACCACCTTCAGGCCCGGCACGTGCGCGAACCACGCCTCGAGGCTCTGGGAGTGCTGGGCGGCGGCGCCTGTGCCGGAGCCGAGAGGGGCTCGCAGCACCATCGGCACGCTCGCCGCGCCCCCGAGCATGAAGTGGATCTTGGCGGCCTGGTTGACGATCTGGTCCATCGCCTGGTTGGTGAAGTCGGAGAACTGGATCTCGACGATCGGACGCATGCCGGCCAGTGCGGCGCCGACGGCGGCGCCGACGATGCCGAGCTCGGAGATGGGCGTGTCGCGGATGCGCTCGCCGCCGAAGCGGTGGAAGAGGTCGCCGCTCACGCCGAAGGCTCCGCCGTAGACGCCGATGTCCTCGCCGAGCATGAAGACGCGGTCGTCGGCCTCCATGGCCTGGCCGATCGCCTCGCGCACGGCTTCGGAGTAGGTGAGGTCGCGCTCGCCGGCGGTCGGTGCGCCCGGGTCGAGGGTGGTGCTGGTCATGGTCGTTGCTCCTGTGCGGTGGGGTCGGGTGGGCCGCGGCGGGTCAGGCCGGGGCGAAGACGGCGTCGAGGAGGTCGGAGGGGTCGGCGTCGGGTGCGGCGTTGGCGGCACGCACGGCCTCGCGCATGGCCTGCATGGCCTCGTCGCGCACGGCCTGCACGGCGGCCTCGTCGAGGAGCCCGCGCTCCTGGACGACGGCCTCGAACCGCACGATCGGGTCCAGGGCCCGCCACTCGGCGATCTCCTCCTTGGTCCGGTAGAGGTTCTTGTCGGACTTGGAGTGGCCCTTCCACCGGTACGTGACGTTCTCGACCAGGGTGGGTCCCGCGCCCGAGCGGGCCCGGGCGACCGCGTCGGCGACCGCGGCGTGGACCGCCTCGACGTCGTTGCCGTCGACCGTGACGCCCGGGATGCCGTAGGCCGAGGCACGGTCGGCGACGTGCGCGACCGCCATCGACTTCTCCGTGGAGAAGGACATGCCGTACTTGTTGTTCTCGCAGATGAAGACCACCGGCAGCTTCCAGATGGCCGCCAGGTTGACCGCCTCGTGGAAGGCGCCCTCGTTGGCCGCGCCGTCGCCGAAGAAGCAGGCCACCACGCGGTCCTCGCCGCGCAGCTGGTAGGCCAGCGCGGCGCCCGTGGCGATCGGGATGCCGCCCGCGACGATGCCGTTGGCGCCGAGGTTGCCGGTGGCGACGTCGGCGATGTGCATGGAGCCGCCCCGACCACGGCAGTAACCGGTCTCCTTGGCCAGGAGCTCGGCCATCATCCGCGTCAGATCGGCCCCCTTGCCGATGCAGTGTCCGTGCCCGCGGTGGGTGGAGGTGATGGCGTCGTCGCTGCGCAGGGCCATGCAGGCGCCGGTAGCCGACGCCTCCTGGCCGATCGAGAGGTGCATCGTGCCGTGCATGAGCCCGCGAGCGAAGAGGTCGTCGACCGCCTCCTCGAAGCGGCGGATGGTCCACATGGTCAGCAGCGCGTGACGCGCGCGTCCGGCGTCGGCGAGAGGGGCAGAGGTCACAGGAGGCTCCTTTGCACATATGTGCATATGTCAGTCACGGATGTTCAGACTGTAGGTGACCCAGGTCACCGCCCACAAGAGGTCGCCGCGCAGGAAGGGTTTTCACGCCCGTAACACGGCGAAACCGGCACCGAACACGCCAGACCTAGCGTCGACCGGGTGAAGGAGGCACCTCCATGGCGATGACTCGGCCCGCCGGAGGGCGCGGATGACCCCGCGTCCGGCACGCGCAGCCAGCCAGGACGAGTGGCAGCCGGTCTGCCGCGTCGTGGACCTGGAGGTCGACCGTGGCGCCACCGCGCTGGTCCACGGCCAGGCCGTCGCGCTGTTCCGGCGCGCCGACGACACCGTCTACGCCCTCGGCAACCACGACCCGTTCGCCAAGGCCTCGGTGCTCGCCCGCGGGATCGTGGGTCAGCGCTCCGGGGTGCCCTTCGTGGCCTCCCCGGCGCACAAGCACGCCTTCGACCTGCGCACCGGCCGCTGCCTCGACGACCTCGGGGTCTCGGTGCCGGTCTACTGCGTCAAGGTGCTCGACGGCGTCGTGCACGTCGGGCACCGCAAGGTCGACGCCGCCTGATCCGGCCGCCGCGGCCCGGGGTCACTCCTGCTGGTGGGCGGTCCGTGGTGTCGTCTCCTCGCCCAGCGCCTGCAGCAGCGCGGTGGCGACGGCCGCGACGCCCTCGCCGCGCCCGGTGAGGCCGAGGCCGTCGGTGGTGGTGGCCGAGACCGACACCGGCGCGCCCACGGCGGCGCCGAGCGCGGCCTGGGCCTCGGCACGGCGCGGGCCGACCTTGGGCCGGTTGCCGATGACCTGCACGGCGACGTGGGTGATGGTGAAGCCGGCCTCGCGGACCCGTCGCGCGGTCTCGGCGAGCAGCGTGGCCCCCGAGGCGCCGGCCCAGGCGGGCTCCGCGGTGCCGAAGTGGGAGCCGAGGTCGCCGATCCCGGCCGCCGAGAGCAGCGCGTCGCAGCAGGCGTGGGCGGCGACGTCGGCGTCGGAGTGGCCCTCCAGCCCGTGGGTCTCCTCGGGCCAGGACAGCCCGGCCAGGTGCATCGCGCGGCCCTCGACGAGCCGGTGGACGTCGGTGCCGATGCCGACGCGGGGTCCTGACGGGGGTTCGTGCACGCGATGATGATGCCTGAGCCACAATCAAGAGGTGGAACGCCCCCGTGACCTCTGGCCCCCGGCCGGCCTCGTCGCCGGCTGGGCCGGCCTGCTGACCAGCTACGCGGCGGCGATGCTCATGACCATCCGCGAGTCGCCGGTCGTGGCGATCGCGGAGCTGGTCATCCGCCTCACGCCCGGCCCGGTGGCCGAGCGGGCCATCCGCTTCCTGGGCACCTTCGACAAGCCCTTCCTGGTGCTCGTCATCCTGCTGCTGGTCTCGTGGCTCTTCTGGGGCACGGGTCGCCTGGCGCGCACCCGCTGGTGGGCGCCGGTGCTCGTCTACTCGCTGCTCGCGGCGCTCGCCGCGACCGCGGTGCTGCTCCAGCGCAGCGCCGGCTCGATCGACCTGGTGCCCGTCGCGGTCGGCTACGTCACCTGGGTGGTGTGCCTCTCGCTGCTCACCGAGCCGCTGCGCCGCGCCGAGCGGCTCACGGCAGCGGCCGCCGAGGTCGACGGCACCGACCCGGTCGCGCAGGGCGCCGACCGCGCGACGCGGCGTACGTTCCTGCTGCGGGCGGGGCTGATCGCCGGCGTCGGTGTCGTGCTCGGCGTGGCCGGGCGCGTCCTCGGCTCCGGGCGACGCCACGTGGAGGAGACCCGGCGGCTGCTGAAGCTCGACGGCGTCACGGAGCCGACGCTGCCGACCGGGGCGCGGCTGCCGGTGGAGGGCATCTCGTCGTGGATGACCCCGAACGACGACTTCTACCTCATCCACACCGCCATCGTGGTGCCGACCATCGAGCCGGTCGACTGGTCGCTGCGCATCCACGGGATGGTCGACCGCGAGGTCGTCGTGACCTACCAGGACCTGCTCGACAGAGAGACCACCGAGGCCTGGATCACCCTGAACTGCGTGTCCAACCCGGTCGGCGGCACGCTCATCGGCAACGCCTGGTGGAGCGGGGTGCGCGTCGCCGACCTGCTCGAGCGCGCCGGGGTCCAGGACGGTGCCGACTGCGTGCTCCAGACCTCGGAGGACGGCTGGAACTGCTCGACCCCGCTGGCGGCCCTCACCGACGGGCGCGACGCGATGCTCGCGGTGGCCATGAACGGCAAGCCGCTGCCCATCGACCACGGTTTCCCCGTGCGCACGATCGTGCCCGGGCTCTACGGCTACGTCTCGGGCACGAAGTGGGTCGTCGACTACGAGGTCACCCGCTTCGAGGACGTCGACGCCTACTGGACCCAGCGCGGCTGGGGCGAGATGGGCCCCGTGAAGATGTCCTCGCGCGTCGACGTGCCCGCCTCCGGGGCCGAGGTCGCCGCCGGCGAGGTCCGCTTCGGCGGCGTCGCCTGGTCGCAGCACACCGGCATCTCGGCGGTGGAGTTCAGCGTCGACGGCGGACCGTGGCTGCCCGCCGAGCTGGGCCGGGTGCCGAGCGACGACACCTGGGTGCAGTGGACGGGCACGGCCGAGGTCGAGCCCGGCGACCACCTCGTGCGGGTGCGGGCCACCGACGCCGACGGCCTCGTGCAGACCGCCGTCGAGCGCGACGTGCTGCCCGACGGGGCCACCGGCCTC
The DNA here is from genome assembly GCF_001423135.1 of Nocardioides sp. Leaf307. Lineage (NCBI taxonomy): Bacteria > Bacillati > Actinomycetota > Actinomycetes > Propionibacteriales > Nocardioidaceae > Nocardioides > Nocardioides sp. Leaf307. Next base: position 649,760 of record NZ_LMNY01000001.1, read on the forward strand.
GACGCCCGCGACTTCACCGCCTCCGCCTAGGGCGTCACCAGTTGGTGTGCTCGCGCGGCGCGGGCAGGGGGTGCTCGGCGTCGGTGACGAGGTAGGCCAGCCCGCCGGAGGTGGGCAGCCAGGCGTCCTCGAACTGTCCGCGGTCGTAGGTGCGGCGCACGCCGGTGCGGTCGCGGGCGGCGGGGTCGTTGACCACCACGTCGCCCGAGGCGGTGAAGCCCACGATGACCAGCAGGTGGCCGTTGGAGGCCGAGATCGGCGCGCCCGAGAGCTCGCCGGAGCCGAAGGAGATCGAGGCGATCACCGGGATGCCCGCCTTGATCATCAGCTCGGCCTCGCGCAGCGAGCGCAGCCGGGTCACGAAGGCGCCGCCGCCCTCGGGCGAGGTGGTGTGCAGCGCGGCGAAGGCGGTGTTGAAGGGCCAGTTGCCGGTGCCGTCGTAGGCGTGGTCGTAGGTGCTGCGGGCGGCGGCGTCGACCCACGGGTCGACGTGGCCCTCGCCGACCCAGGAGTAGGAGCCGGGGGAGGGCAGGGCGTCGTAGTAGGCCAGGACCATCGAGGTCGAGGTGGGGGAGCACCACGCCTCGCCGCCGCCGCCCCACTGCGGGTAGTGGCCCTGGTGGATCATCTGGGAGTAGCGGGGCACGTCGAGCACCACGCCGCGGGCCACGCCGGGCCTGGAGGTGGTGACGTCGCCGGTGGGCAGCCGCGAGGACATCGCCCCGACCGAGCCGAAGGACGGCGCCTTGGTCGACGCGCCCGCTCGCCGCATCAGCGAGACCCGCACCTGCCAGGCCGCCATGCCGGCCGTGCCGCCCACCTTCCAGGTGTCGACGTCGACGGAGGTGTCGTCGTCGTCCTGGCCGGAGACGGTGGTGCGCTGGACGAAGCGGTCGTCGGCGGCCCAGCGGCCGAGGGTGTCCCAGCCGGTCACCCTCCCGGCGGGGCCGCGGCCGCGGACCTCGACCTCGACCCAGCTGTCGCCGGGGGTGCGCGCCTCCCACGAGGCCACGAGCTGGGTCAGGCCGAAGCCCGGCTCGACCCAGCGGCCGGTCCAGCGGCCCACGTCGTAGGTGCGCCCGTCGTAGCCGCGGGTGGCCACGGGCTCGCCGAGGAAGACGCGGTCGCGGGCGACGCGGGTGCCGGCCAGCTGTCCCGCGCGGAAGGCCTTCGCGCCCTCGAAGCGGGTCTGGTCGACCTGCCGGGTGCTGGCGCGCCGCTCGGCCGGCGCCGGGTCCGCCGACGCGGAGCCGGTCGCGGCGGTCGCGGGGGCCAGCGGCGCGACGAGGGCGGCGCCGAGCAGGGCGCCGAGCAGGCGGGAGGCGGCGGGACGGCGGGGAGGACGCATGCCGCCACGATAAGTCACTCCCGTCACAGCAGTCACAGGATCCGGGGATGCGCCGGGCGGGGCCCCGCGCTCCTAGACTGGGCCCGTGACGCTCAGGCTCTACGACACCGCGACGCGCGAGGTGCGCGACTTCGTCCCCCTCGTCGAGGGTCGGGCGGGTCTCTACCTCTGCGGTCTCACCGTGCAGTCGGAGCCGCACGTCGGCCACGTGCGCTCGGGGGTGAACTTCGACGTGCTCCAGCGCTGGCTGCGCCACAGCGGCTACGACGTCACCTTCATCCGCAACGTCACCGACATCGACGACAAGATCCTCACCAAGGCCGCCGACCAGGGCCGGCCCTGGTTCAATCTGGCCTACGCGATGCACCGCGAGCTCGACCGCGCCTACGCCGCGCTCAACGTCGCCCCGCCGACCTACGAGCCCGCCGCCACCGGCCACGTGCCGGAGATGGTCGAGCTGATCGGCGCGCTGGTGGAGCGCGGCCACGCCTACGCCGCCGCCGACGGCTCGGGCGACGTCTACTTCGACGTGCGGTCGTGGCCGTCCTACGGCGAGCTGACGCGCCAGGGCATCGACGACATGGAGGCCGCCGAGGACGCCGACCCCCGCGGCAAGCGCGACCCCCGCGACTTCGCGCTGTGGAAGGGCCGCAAGACCACCGAGCCCGAGACCGCGTCGTGGCCCAGCCCGTGGGGCCGCGGCCGGCCGGGCTGGCACATCGAGTGCTCCGCGATGGCCGGCAAGTACCTCGGCCCCGCCTTCGACATCCACGGCGGCGGCGTCGACCTCCGCTTCCCCCACCACGAGAACGAGCAGGCCCAGTCCCGCGCGGCCGGTCACGCGTTCGCGTCGTACTGGCTGCACAACGCGTGGATCACCACCGCCGGCGAGAAGATGAGCAAGTCGCTGGGCAACACCCTCTCCATCCCCTCGGTGCTCCAGCGCGTGCGTGGGGTGGAGCTGCGGTTCTACCTCGTGGCCGCCCACTACCGCAGCCACGTGGAGTTCAGCTTCGAGGCGCTCGACGAGGCCGCCCAGGGCTTCCGGCGCATCGAGGGCCTCCTCGACCGCGTCGCCGCCGCCGGCGGTCCGGTCGAGCCCGCCGACGCCCTGCCCGCGGCCTTCGTCGCGGCGATGGACGACGACCTCGGCACCCCGGCGGCGGTGGCCGTGCTCTACGACGCCGTGCGCGAGGGCAACCGCCTGCTCGCCGCGGGCGACCACGCCGGCGCCCGGGAGCTCGCGGGCGGGGTGCGCGCCATGCTCGGCGTGCTCGGCCTCGACCCCGCCGACCCCGCCTGGGGTCCGGCCGCGGGCGCCGACGACCAGCTCACCCATGCCGTCGACGTCCTCGTCGCCGGCCTCCTCCAGCAGCGCGACGCGGCCCGGGCCGCCAAGGACTGGCCCACGGCCGACGCGCTGCGCGACCGGCTCAAGGACGCCGGCATCGCGATCGAGGACACCCCCGACGGACCGAAGTGGAGCCTGACCGATGCCCGGTAATTCCCAGCGCAAGGGCGCGATCAAGAAGACCGGCAAGGGCAACCCCACCGCCGGCTCCGGCGGGCGGGTCCGCCGCGGCCTGGAGGGTCGCGGCCCCACGCCCAAGGCCACCGACCGGCCCTACCACCAGGCCCACAAGGCCAAGAAGCGCGCCGAGAAGTCGGCCGAGCGCACCCCGCAGAAGCGGCGACGCACCGGCTCGACCGACATCGAGTGGATCGCCGGGCGCAACTCGGTGGTCGAGGCGCTGCGCGAGGGCGTGCCGGTCACCGGCGTCTACGTCGCCGAGGGTGCCGAGCGCGACGGGCGGCTGCGCGAGGCCTTCGCCCTGGCCGCGGACAAGGGCATCAGCCTGCTCGAGGTGGGCCGCCAGGAGCTCGACCGCCTCACCGCCGGCGCGGTCCACCAGGGCCTGGCCGCGAAGATCCCGGCCTACGAGTACGCCCACGCCGACGACCTGCTCGACCGCGCCGAGGAGGCCGGCGAGAAGCCGCTCATCGTGGTGCTCGACCAGGTCACCGACCCCCGCAACCTCGGGGCCGTCGTGCGCAGCGCGGCCGGCTTCGGCGCGCACGGCGTCGTCATCCCCGAGCGCCGCGCCGCCGGCATGACCGCCTCGGCGTGGAAGACCAGCGCGGGCGCCGCAGCGCGCATCCCGGTGGCCCAGACGGTCAACCTCGTGCGCCAGCTCAAGGCCTACCAGGACGCCGGCTGCATGGTCATCGGCCTGGCCGCCGACGGCGACGTCACCCTGCCCGAGCTCGACCTGGCCGACGGCCCGCTGGTCGTCGTGGTGGGCTCGGAGGGCAACGGCCTCTCGCGCCTGGTGTCGGAGACCTGCGACCAGCTGGTGTCGATCCCCATGGCCAACCAGGTGGAGTCGCTCAACGCCGGCGTCGCCGCCTCGGTCACCCTCTACGCCATCGCCCGGGCGCGCGCCTGACCCAGGCGGGTCAGGCGGTGCGCCGCCGACGCAGGAACGGGTCCTCCAGCGAGGGCGGCACGTAGCCCCGGTCGGCGGTGGCGAGGTCGGTGCCGGGCGGCACGATCTCGTCGATGCGGTCGAGCACGTCGGGGGTCAGCCGCACCTCGACGGCGCCCAGCTGGGTCTCCAGCTGCTCCATGGTGCGCGGGCCGATGATCGGCGCGGTCACCGCCGGGTGCTGGAGCACGAAGGCCAGGGCGAGGTGCACCAGCGTCAGGTCGAGCTCCTCGGCGAGCAGCGCGAGCTGCTCGACCGCCTCCAGCTTGCGCTGGTTGGCGGGGTCGGTGAGGTCGTACTGGCCCGCGCGCAGGCGCGAGCGGTGGTTGTCGGGGGCGTCCTGGCCCTGGCGGAAGCGGCCGGTGAGCCAGCCGCCGTTCAGCGGGCTCCACGGGAGCACACCCATGCCGTACCTCTGCGCCACCGGGAGCAGGTCGCGCTCGATGCCGCGGGCCAGCAGCGAGTACGGCGGCTGCTCGGTCACGAAGCGCCCCAGACCGCGGCGCTCCGAGGTCCAGTGGGCCTCGACCACCTCGTGGGCGGGGAAGGTGGAGCAGCCGAAGGCGCGGATCTTGCCGGCCCGCTGGAGGTCGGTGAGGGCGGCGAGCGTCTCCTCCACGTCGGTCTCCCGCTCGGGGCGGTGCACCTGGTAGAGGTCGATCCAGTCGGTGCGCAGGCGGCGCAGGCTGTGCTCGACCTCCTGCACGATCCAGCGGCGCGAGTTGCCGCGCTGGAGCGGGTCGCCGCCGGGCTGGCCCATGTCGACGTCCATGGGGCCGTGGAACTTGGTGGCCAGCACGACCCGGTCGCGGCGCCCGCCGGAGAGCGCCTTGCCGACGATCTCCTCCGACTCCCCGCGGGAGTAGACGTCGGCGGTGTCGACGATGGTGATGCCCGCGTCGAGCGCGCGGTGGATGATGCGCGTCGACTCGGCGTGGTCGGGCTCGCCCCAGGCGCCGAACATCATCGCGCCCAGGCACAGCGGGCTCACCTGCATGCCGGTGCGACCCAGGCTGCGATACTGGGACATCGAGGGCGTGGGCTGCTGCGTGCTGTCGGGGGCGGTGTCTGCTGCGGTGTCGGCGGCCATGGGCCCACGCTAGGCCGCCCGGCCAACCAGCACAGCCCCCCGACCTCCAGGAGCCGACCCCGTGCACGAGGAGCAGACCGGCCCGGCGCGGCGACGGCCGTGGAGCACGGCCGCGGTCGTCGCGGGCTACCTCGGCGCCTGGCTGGTGCTGGCCGCCCTCGCCGCCGTGCTGCTCTTCCTCGGCAGCGACCGCGAGGTCAACCTGGCCAGCCACGACGCCGTCGTGCGCCCCGACCTCACCGGCGAGGTCGTCGTGCGGACCGGTCCGGTGCTGCCCGACGTGCGGGTCGCCTCCGACAGCCGCATCGGCATCGACGTCAGGCTCGGCAAGACCGACGCCACGACGACCGGGGCGCTGCTCGACCGCTACGCCGTCATCGCCGCCCAGCCCGAGGGGCTGGAGGCCAAGCTGCGCGAGGCGGTCGAGGACATGGCCGTCGACGCCGCCCTGCGGGGCGCGGTGCTCGGGCTGGTGCCGCTCCTGGTGTGGGTGCTGGTGGGCGCTGACCGCCGCCGCGAGCTGCTGGGCGTGGCGCGCACGCCGCGGGGACCGCTCGCCGTGGCGCTGGTGGGGCTGATGGTCGCGGGGCTGTGGCAGCCGTGGGCGCCGCGCGAGGACCGGCTCACCGACGAGCAGCGCTGGGTCGCGCTCGACGACTTCCTCGGCCCGGGGGTGCCCGTGCCCGAGGAGCTGGCCGACGTCGAGGTGCTCGGCGACGTCACCACCGACGAGACCAGCCGTCTGGTCGCCAGCGCCGTCGACACCTACGACAAGAGCCGGGTCTTCTACGCCGACGCCGCGCAGGCCGCCGCCGACCTCGACCTCCACGAGCCGGCGGAGGGCGAGACCGTGGCGGTCGTCGTCTCCGACCGCCACGACAACGTCGGCATGGACGCCGTGGCCCGCGGCATCGGCGACGCCGCCGGCGCCAGCGCGGTGCTCGACCTCGGCGACGACACCTCCACCGGCCAGCCCTGGGAGGCCTTCTCCCTCGACTCCCTCAACGCCGCCTTCGAAGGCGATCCCTACGACGACCGCCGCTGGGCCGTCACCGGCAACCACGACAACGGCGACTTCGTGGGCCGCTACCTCGCCGACCGTGGCTGGACCCTGCTCGACGGCGAGGTCGTCGACGGCCCCGGCGGGGGCGACCTGCTGGGCGTCTCCGACCCCCGCGCGAGCGGCCTGGGCAGCTGGCGCGACGAGACCGGACTGTCCTTCGACGAGGTCGGCACCCGCCTGGCCGACGCCGCCTGCGGCGCCGAGGACCGCGTCGAGACCGTCGTGGTCCACGACGCCAACATGGCCCGCGAGGTGCTCGAGCGCGGCTGCGCCGACCTCGTCCTGGGCGGGCACCTGCACGTGCAGGGCGGGCCCGACCGGGTCGAGGCCACCGACGGCGACCAGGTCGGCTACACCGTCACCAACGGCACCACCGGCGGCGCGGCCTACGCCCTGGCGATCGGCAGCAAGATCCGTCGCGCCGCCGACGTCACGCTGGTCACCTACGCCGAGGACGGCCGGCCCGCCGGGGTGCAGTCGGTGCAGCTGCAGACCAACGGCGCCTTCACCGTGCGCGACTACGCCGAGCTGGAGCTGGTCGCGGCCGAGTGAGGGCCGGTGCCCGGCTCGGGGCTCACTCGGGCTCGACGGCGACGACCTCGTCGGGGCGGCGCGTGAGCTGGGTGGCGATGTAGTCGCGGGCGGTGTCGAAGATGTCGACCTCGCGCCCGGCCTGCTCGGAGAGGTACCACCGGTGCTCGAGGATCTCGTGGAAGACCTCGGCCGGCTCCAGCTTGCCCCGCGCCTCCGGCGGCACCAGGGCCGTCACCGGCTCGTAGATGCGCGTCAGCCAGCGGTTGGCCACCAGCGAGCGGTCCTCGCGGCCGAGGTCGTGGTGGGCGGTGAAGGAGGCGAGGTCGTTGAGCAGGCGTCGGGCCTGACCGTCCTCGACGTTGAGCCCGGTGAGGGCCTGCAGCTCGCGACGGTGGTGGCCGAGGTCGACGACCTTGGGCTGGATGCGCACCTGGTCGCCGTCGAAGTCGGTGACGATGTCGAGCTCGTCGACGTCGAAGCCGAGGTCGTTGAGCCGCTCGATGCGCTGCTCGATGCGCCACATCTCCTCGGCGGAGAACTGCTCGACACCGGTCAGCTCGTCCCACAGCTCGGTGTAGCGACGCCCCAGCAGCTCGACGACGGCGTGGGCGTCGATCTCGTGGCGCACCGACTGGCTGGCCTGGAGGTCGAGCAGCTCGGCGAAGACGTTCTCGGTGGCGACGGTGAGGTCGTGCTGGCGCAGCTGGTCGGACAGCGTGGCGTTGAGCTCCCCGGTCTCGGCGTCGACGAGGTAGGCCGCGAAGCCGCCCGCGTTGCGGCGGAAGAGCACGTTGGACAGCGAGACGTCGCCCCAGAAGAAGTCGGCGAGGTGCAGGCGCACCAGCAGCACCACGAGCGCGTCGACCAGCGAGGGCAGGTCGTCGGCGTCGAGGCCGTGGCTGAACAGGCTGCGGTAGGGCAGCGAGAACTGCAGGTGCTCGGTGAGCAGCGCCGCGGGCAGCTCCTCGCCGTCGGCGTCGACCCGGCCGGCCACCACCCCCTGGGGCACCACGGCGGGCAGGCCGAGCCGGCCGAGGTCGCGCAGCATCCGGTACTCCCGGAAGGCGATCGCCTCCACGGTCTCCTTCACCGCGTAGGTGCGCCCGCGCAGCCGCACGATGCGCACGACGTGGCGCGAGAGCCCGCGCGGCAGGGGCACGACGAACCGGTCGTCCCACTCCTCCAGCGGGGTCGACCAGGGCAGGGTCACGATCGCGGGATCGGGCCTGCTCGCGACGATGCGTAGCGCCATGGCCACAACCTAGACCCTCGCCCGGCCGGCCCCGGGCGGCTCAGAGCCGCCAGACCCGCACGCCGACCCCGTCGGCCGGCACGCGCAGGGTGCCGCGGCGGACCTTGAGCCGCCCGCCCGGGCCCCCCGGCTCGGTGCCGAGCAGCGCCTCGACGTCGCCGAGGGCCTCCTGGCCGGTGGCGAGCAGGGCACCCTCGGGCAGGTCGACGCTCCCGCCCGCGGCGCGTCGCGCGCACACCAGGAGCGACCCCGCGGGGTGCTCGCGCACGAAGACGAGGGTGTCGTCGTCGACGTGGGCCCACCGCAGGCCCCCGCGGGTCAGCGCGGGCTCCGCGGCGCGCAGCCGCGCGAGGGCGGCGTACGTCGCGAGCGTGTCGTGGTCCCAGTCGTCGCGGCGGTGCCACGGCATCGGGCGGCGCGCGTCCTCGCCGTTGACGCCCTCGAGGCCGATCTCGTCGCCGGCGAAGACCATGGGCACGCCGGGCAGGGTGAACTGGAGCCCGGCCGCGACCCGGTGGACCGGGGCGGAGCCGGTCAACGTGCGGATGCGCGCGGAGTCGTGGCTGCCGAGGATGCTCCACGACTGGGCGGTGGCCTGCCAGCCGTAGCGCGCCTGCCACTCGCGCAGGGTGCGGTGGACCTGCTGGCCCGGGCGTCGCGGCACGGGCACCGGGCGGCCGAAGGGGCGTGCGGGGGAGTCGGGGTCGCGCAGCCACGACCACACCGGCCAGGAGAAGCCGGAGTAGTTCATGGTGCCGTGCCACCCGTCGCCGTCGAGGTCGCCGGAGGCGTCGTGGTTGTGCTCGCCGATGACCCAGGCGTCGCCGCGCTCGGCCTCCGCCGTGCGCCGCACGGCCCGGGCGGTGGCGTGGTTGACGTCGACCGCGCCGAGGCGCCCGGTCATGTTGGCGACGTCGATGCGCCACCCGTCGACCGAGAAGGGCGGGCGCAGCCACCGCGCCACGACGCTGTCGGGGCCCTCGACCATGGCCGCGCGCAGGTCGGGGTCGGCGAGGTTGAGCTTGGGCAGCGTGCCGTGGCCCATCCAGCACTCGTAGCTGCCGTCGTGGGCGAAGTAGTACCACCCGCGGGTGGGGGAGTCGGGGGCCGACGCGGCCCGGGTGAACCACTCGTGGGTGTCGCCGGTGTGGTTGGTGGTGAGGTCGCCGAGCAGGCGCAGCCCCCGGGCGTGGACGGCCTCGGCCAGCCGCGCGTAGGCCGCGTCGCCGCCGAGCAGCGGGTCGACGCCGTCGAAGGTGGAGGCGTTGTAGCGGTGGTTGCTCTCGCCGGGGAAGACCGGCGTCGTGTAGAGCACGGTGGCGCCGACCTCGACGAGGTGGTCGAGGTGCTCGGTGACGCCGTCGAGGTCGCCGCCGAAGAGCTGGAGCGGCGTGCGCGGGTCGGAGCCCTCGAAGACGACCTCGTCGTCCCAGTGCGCCGGCACCGCCCAGGCCGGGGTCTCGCGCTCGTCGGCGGCCGTCGAGCGGGCGAAGCGGTCGGGGAAGACCTGGTAGACCACCGCCTCCCTGCCCCAGTCGGGCGCCCCGGCGTGGGTGGTGACGCGGAAGTCGAGGCTGTCGGGGCCGTCGTGCTCGACGACGCCGGCGGCGGTGAGCCAGCGCTGCGGGGAGCCGTCGGCCTCGGGACCCACCAGCAGGAAGCGGTAGTGGGTGACCGGGTTGTGCAGCGGCAGCTCGCCCTCCCACCACACCGACCCGTCGGCGCGGGCGTCGCGCGCGACCACGGTGCAGGCGTGGAAGGTGGGCTCCGCGTCGTACGTCGTGCGGATCCACACCCGCTCGACCGGGTCGTCGGCGGCGACCCGGCAGCGCACCCGCACCGACCAGCCCAGCGTCGGGGACTCGTCGTCGAGGTAGGCGGGGGACCCGTCGTGGTGGGGCTCGCGCAGCAGGCTCATGGCGCGGATTCTCCCTCACCGTGCGCCGCCCGGCTCGCGCCGCCGTCGGGCGCGGCGTCTAGGATGACGCCGCGCTCGACGAGCGCACGCCGGTGTAGCTCAGTAGGTAGAGCGCTTCTCTTGTAAAGAAGATGTCGCGGGTTCGACTCCTGTCACCGGCTCCACGACCCGCCCCACCACCGCTCTCACGCGCCGAGCAGCGCCCGCATCTGCTCGATCTCCGCGCTCTGGGAGTCGACGATCGACTCCGCCAGGGCCACCGCGTCGGCGTCCTCGCCCTCGGCGGCCTCGGTCTCGGCCATCTCCACCGCACCCTCGTGGTGGGCGACCATCATCTCCAGCCACTCCTCCTGGAAGGACGCGTCGGGCGCCTCCTCCAGCGCGTCCATCTCGGCGTCGCTCATCATGCCGGGCATGTCGGAGTCCATGTCCATGCCGCCGGACCCGTCCGTGCCCGTGCCGTCCTCGGCGTGGGCGTTGGCGTGGTCGTTGACGGTGGGGGGCACGGGCTGGTCCCAGGCGGTGAGCCAGTCGACCATCTGCTCGATCTCGGGGGCCTGGGCCGAGCGGATCTGCTCGACGAGGTCGGCCACCTCGGGGTCGAGGTCGCGGCCGGTGGTCATGTCGACCATGGCCAGGGCCTGGGCGTGGTGCTGGACCATGTCGGTGGCGAAGACGACGTCGGCCTCGTTGAAGTCGGCGCTCTCGGGCACCGAGACCGCGGCGGACCCTCTGTCGGAGCCGGTGTCGGAGCCGGAGCCGTCGTCGTCGCCGCAGGCCGCCAGGCCCGTGGCGAGGGCCGCGGCCGCGAGGCCGGCGGCGAGGGCCCGTCGCGTGCGGGCGTGGTTGGTGCGGGCAGGGGTGGTGCGGGTGGTGGTCATGGCTGTCTCGTCTCTCGTCGGTGGTGCAGGTGTGCGGGCGCGCAGGTGCCGGTCGTCGTCGACGACCGGCTCCTCAGCAGCGGCACACGCAGAGCGCGGAGAGCAGCGGTGGGTCGGGGTCGCGACCGCGGGCCGGCGGGGCGACACCGAGGAGGGTCAGCCGCGGCAGCAGCCAGGGGGTGCGGCGCAGTCCACGACCGAGGAGCAGCAGGGCGCCGAGGCCGCCGAGCAGCACCGCGAGACACAGCCCGGCCATCCCGTCGTCCACCGGGGGCGCCGACAGCACCGCCGTGTCCGGGCCGGTGCCCGGGGCCGCCGCGCCGGCCGTCTCGGTCTCGTGACCGGTCCGGTGGCCGGTCCCGTGGTCGGTCCCGTGGTCGGTGGCACCGGCGGGGGCGACGTGGGCGGAGTGGCCCGCGGAGTGGTCGCCGAGCCCGTGCATGCCGAACAGCCCGGCCAGCACCAGGAAGAGTGCGGCCAGGGCCCAGCGGGACCTCGACCTCGTCACGTCCTCCAGGGTAGCGAGGCGCTCAGCGCAGCCGTCGAGGGGCGAACGTCCTCGGCGGGGAGGCGATGGCCCCCTGGGCGGCCACCAGCTGGATTTCGCGGGTGCCGGCCGCGAGGGTCTCCTCGAGCACCGCGAACACGGTGCCGGTGGTGAGGGCGAGCGCCTCGGCGGGTGAGCCGGTGGTGCGCAGGTGGGCGAGGTAGAGCGCGGCGGTGACGTCGCCGCAGCCGTTGGGGGCGAGGGGCAGCAGGGGGGTGGTGACCGCCCACGCGCCGGTGTCGGAGACGGCGACGACGTCGAGGTGGCCCTCGGGCACCGCGTCGTGCAGCACCGAGGTGACCAGCACGTCGCGCGGGCCGCGCTCGCGCACGACGTCGACCGCGGCCAGCACCTCCTCCAGCGTCGTGGTGGTGGTGCCGGCGAGGAAGTCGAGCTCGAAGTGGTTGGGGGTGACGACGTCGGCGGCCGGCACCACGGTGTCGCGCATGAACTCGGGGATCCCTGGTCGCACGAACATGCCGCGCCCCACGTCGCCCATCACGGGGTCGCAGCAGTAGACCGCGGCGGGGTTGAGCTCCTTGACCCGCGCCACGGCGTCGAGCACGACCGCCCCGACGGCGGGGTCGCCCTGGTAGCCCGAGAGCACCGCGTCGGCCTGCCCGAGCACTCCCCGGTCGTCGATCCCGGCGATCACGTCGCGCACGTCGTCGGGGGCGAGGAGCGGGCCGCGCCACGCGCCGTAGCCGGTGTGGTTGGAGAAGTGCACGGTGTTGACCGACCACACCTCGTGGCCGAGGCGCTGCAGCGGGAAGACCGCGGCGGAGTTGCCGACGTGGCCGTAGGCGACCGAGGACTGGATCGAGAGGATCTGCACGGGACCATCATCGCGGGCCGGGTGGGCGGCGTGCGAGCCTGGGGGCGTGCCCCCGGCTCCCGACCTGCGCACGCGCTCCACCGCGCGGCTCGCGCTCACCGCGATGGGACCCGACGACGCCGAGCAGCTCTTCGCGATCCTCTCCGACCCGCGCGGGTGGTGGTTCGACCCCGCGGCACGCCACGTCGACCTCGCCCGCACCCGGGCGTACGCCGAGCGCGCTGCCGCGCGGTGGCCCGCCGACGGGCTGTCCTACTGGACCGCCCGCGACCTGCGCACCGGCGACGTGGTGGGCCTCGGCGGAGCCCAGCGCCACCGCAGCGGCGCGTGGAACCTCAGCTACCGCGTGGCCACCGGGCAGTGGGGCCGGGGCCTGGCGACGGAGCTGGCCGCCGCGGGCGTGGAGGCCGCACGCCTGGCCGACCCCACCAGCCCCGTGGTGGCTTTCGTGCTGGCCGCCAACACGGCCTCGGCGCGGGTCGCCGCAGCCGTCGGCCTGGTCGACCGCGGGCCCCGCGTCGACGTCAACGACGGCGTGGAGCGCCACGCGTGGAGCGACCGCCCCCTCGAGCCCGAGCCGGGCTGAGGCGGCGGACCCGGGTTCAGGCGACCTGGAGCGAGCGCTTCGAGAGCCCGATCCAGAAGCCGTCGATGCGCTGCTCGCCCGGGTCGTCGGCGCGGGTCGCCGCGCCGAGGGTCACGAAGAGCGGCGAGAGGTGCTCGACCGTGGGGTGGGCGTAGGGCAGGCCCGGTGCGCGGTCGGCGTAGGCCGCGAGCTCGTCGACGTCGCCGCGGGCCAGCGCCTCCGCGGCCCACGCGTCGAAGTCCTGCGACCAGGCAGGGGCCTCGGCGTCGATGCGGAAGTCGCGCAGGAAGGGCAGGCCGTGGGTGAGGAAGCCCGAGCCGATCACCAGGACACCCTCGTCGCGCAGCGGGCGCAGCCGCTCGCCGATCGCCAGCAGGCGGGCCGGGTCGTGGGTGGGCAACGACATCTGCAGCACGGGCACGTCGGCGTCGGGGTACATGACCTTCAGCGGCACCCACGCACCGTGGTCGAGGCCGCGGGAGGTGTGCTGGTGCACCGGCTCGCCCGCGGGCATCATCGCCGCGACCCGGGCGGCCAGCGCGCTGGCGTCGGGGGTGCGGTAGGTCATCCGGGAGTACTTCGGGTCGAAGCCGCCGAAGTCGTAGACCAGCGGGGCGCCGCTGGCGCTCAGGCTGATCGGGGCCGACTCCCAGTGGGCGCTGACGATGAGCACGGCGGTGGGGCGCGGCAGGTCACCGGCCCAGGCCGCCAGCTGCGAGGACCACAGCGGGTCGTCGAGCAGCGGCGGCGCGCCGTGGCCGATGTAGAGGGCGGGCACGCGCCCGGTGGCGGGCGTGGGTGAGGCGGTGGGTGCTGCGTCAGGCATGGTCACGTCCAGATCAATGGTTGAGGATTCAACCTTATTCCTTCGGGAGCGCCCACGCCACCGGGGAGCCACCCTGCTCGACGAGCATCCGGTCGACCGTCGAGAAGGGGCGGGAGCCGAAGAAGCCCCGGCTCGCCGAGAGCGGCGAGGGGTGCACCGACTCCACCGCCGGCACGTCACCCAGTGCGGGGCGCAGCGACTGGGCGTCGCGACCCCACAGGATCGCGGCCAGCGGCCCGCCCCGGGCCGCCAGCGCCGCGATCGCGGCGTCGGTGACCTGCTCCCAGCCCTTGCGGCGGTGCGAGGCCGACTCCCCGGGACGCACCGTCAGCACGCGGTTGAGCAGCATGACCCCGGCGTCGGCCCAGGCCGTCAGGTCGCCGTGCTGCGGCGGCTCGACGCCGACGTCGCTGCGCAGCTCGGCGTAGATGTTGGCCAGGCTGCGCGGCACCGGCCGCACGTGGGGGTCGACGGCGAAGCTCAGCCCGATCGGGTGCCCGGGGGTGGGGTAGGGGTCCTGGCCCACCACCAGCACCCGCACGTCGGCCAGCGGCCGCTGGAAGGCGCGGAAGACGTGCTCGCCGGCCGGCAGGTAGCCGTGGCCCGCCGCCACCTCCTCGCGCAGGAAGGCCCCCATCGCCGCCACCTGCGCGTCCACCGGGGCCAGCGCCTCGGCCCAGTCGGGGGCCATGAGGCCCTTCTCCACGAGTCCGGCGAGTGCGCTCATGCCGTGACGCTACCCAGCGCCGGAGGGGGTCGCCCCGGCGGCGTCGGAGGACCACTGCGCGATCCACTCGTCGAGCGCGACCCACGTCGTCCCCCGGGCCGCGCGACCGGTGAGCATGCCGAGGTGGCCGCCGGGCACGATCTCGAAGCGGACCTCGGGCGAGCCCGACAGCAGCGGCACGACGGCCTTGACCGCAGGCACCGGGGCGATGCCGTCGGTGGCGCCGGCGAAGACGAGCACGGGCACGTCGATGTCGGCGAGGTCGAGGGTGCGTCCCTCGACGTCGAAGATGCCGCCGACCAGGGCGTTGCCCTTGACGAAGCGGTGGTAGAGCTGGCCGAAGGTGCGCCCGGGGTAGGCGATCATGCCGTCGGTGAAGCGGTCGACCGCCTCGATCTGGGCCAGCCACTCGCCGTCGTCGAGGTTGCGGGCCACCGCGAGCGGCTTGGTGACGACCTTCTGGAACGACGAGAGCTGAAAGGCCCAGCGCACCAGCGGCTTCGGGGCGCCCCCGAGGGCCTGGTAGCCCCGCGTGACCAGGCCGCGGCCGTCGCTGAGGTTGAGCAGCGGGCGCAGCGGCGCCACCAGCGGCACCAGCCTGACGTCGACCGGGGAGCCGACCACGGTGAGCGAGGCGATGGGCAGGTCGGGGGAGCCCGCGGCCGCGAGCATCGAGAAGATGCCGCCCAGGCTCCAGCCCACCACGTGCACCGGGCGCCCGCCCGCGTGGGCCGAGGCCTCGCGCACGGCCGTGGGCACGACCTCCTCCACCCAGTGCTCCATGCCCAGGGCCCGGTCGCGGAAGGAGACCTGGCCGTACTCCACCAGGTAGGTCGGGCGGCCGGCGCGCACGAAGTGCTCGACCAGCGAGCAGCCGCGGCGCAGGTCGTAGCAGGTCGCGGGCGCCGCCAGCGGCGTCACCAGCAGCACCGGGTCGCCGGTCTGCTTGACCGCGGCGGCGGGCCGGTAGTGGTAGACCTCGCGCAGCGTGCCCTCGTCGATGAGGGTGCGCGGCATCGGTCGCAGGTCGGCGAGGCCGCCGTAGAGGACCTTCTGGGCGACGTTGCCGGCCGCGGAGACGACCTGATCGGGCTTGGGGATCAGATCCATGCTGCGAAAGTTACCCCGGGGGTCACGAGCGGCGGGCCGGCTTGACCGCCTTGCCGTGGGTGCCGACGTCGGAGAGCTCCGACATGAAGGAGGCCGCCCACGCCGCCACGTCGTGCTGGGTGACGGTCTTGCGCATCGCCTTCATGCGCCGGGTGGTCTCGCGGGGCTCGGCGTTGAAGGCCTCCAGCAGCGCCGACTTCATGCCGTTGATGTCGTAGGGGTTGACCAGCCACGCCTGGCGCAGCTCGTCGGCGGCGCCGGCGAACTCCGAGAGCACCAGGGCGCCGTCGTTGTCGTAGCGGCAGGCGACGTACTCCTTGGCCACGAGGTTCATGCCGTCGCGGTAGGGCGTGACGACCATGACGTCGGCGGCGGTGTAGAGCGCGGCCATCTCCTCGCGGGGGTAGGAGGAGTGCAGGTAGGAGATCGCCGGGCGGCCGATGCGGCCCAGGTCGCCGTTGATGCGGCCGACCAGCCGGTCGATCTCGTCGCGCAGGATGCGGTACTCCTCGACCTGCTCGCGCGAGGGCACGGCCACCTGCACGAAGACGGCGTCCTCGACGTCGAGCTGGCCGTCCTCGATCAGCTCGGCGTAGGCGCGCAGCCGGGCGAAGATGCCCTTGGTGTAGTCGAGCCGGTCGATGCCGAGGAAGACCTTGCGCGGGTCGCCGAGCGCCTCGCGGATCTCCGCGGCGCGCGCGACGACCGGCTCGGAGCGCGCCATCTCCTCGAAGCCGGCCGCGTCGATGGAGATCGGGAAGGGCGAGGCCCGCACGGTGCGGCCGTCGGGCAGGTAGACCAGGTCGCGGTGGGTCTTGTGGCCCACGCGCTGGCGCACGAGGCGCACGAAGTTCTGCGCCGCCCCCGGCAGCTGGAAGCCGACCAGGTCGGCGCCGAGCAGGCCCTCGAGCAGCTGGCGGCGCCACGGCAGCTGCTGGAAGAGCTCCGCGGGCGGGAAGGGGATGTGGAGGTAGAAGCCGATGCGCAGGTCGGGGCGCAGCGTGCGCAGCATCTGCGGCACCAGCTGCAGCTGGTAGTCGTGGACCCAGACCGTGGCGTCCTCGGCGGCCAGCGACGCGGCCTTCTCGGCGAAGCGCTGGTTGACGTGGACGTAGGAGTCCCACCACTCGCGGTGGAACTCCGGCTTGGCCACGAGGTCGTGGTAGAGCGGCCAGAGGGTGCCGTTGGAGAAGCCCTCGTAGAAGCCCTCGATGTCGGCCTGGGTCATCGACATCGGCACCAGCTCGAGGCCGTCGTGCTCGAAGGGCTCCAGGCCCTCCTCGGTGCCGCCGGGCCAGCCGATCCACACGCCGTCGTTGGCGCGCATCACGGGCTCGATGGCGGTCACGAGGCCGCCGGGGGAGGTGCGCCAGCCCGAGGACCCGTCGGGCTGGGTGACCCGGTCGACCGGCAGGCGGTTGGCGACGATGACGAGGTCGTAGGGCACGGGGCGACCCTAGTCAGTCCTCGGGGGCGGCGCGTCCCCCCGGTGGGGTGGATCGGGGGCGGATCGGAGGGGGGGCGGGGTCAGCGCTCGTGGGGGAAGCGCACACCGACCTGCGCGCGCAGGTCGTCCATCTGCCGCAGCAGGGCCAGGGTCTGGGCGTGCGGCACCAGCGGGCTCTCGCGCAGCCCCGCCGCGACGCAGCGCGCCACCTCGAGCAGCTCGTTGCCGTAGCCGCGCCCGACGACCGGCTCGGCGCCCTCGAGGAGCAGCACCTCGCCCAGCCCGCCGCCGTCGTTGCTGCTGCCCTCGGCGTACGGCGTGAAGGTGGCGGCGGCCGGGTGGTGGAAGTCGGGCAGGTCGACGCGGCCGAGGCTGGTGGCGACGGCGGCGGCGCGCGAGGACCACGACGTCATCGACGCGGTCATCGTGGCCAGGGCGCCGCCGGGGTAGCGACCGGCGACCGCGATGTCGAGGTCGATGCCGCCCTCGGAGAGCGTGGCGGTCGCGGTGAGGGCCTCGGCCTCCCCGAGCAGCAGGTGGGCCACGATGAGGGGGTAGATGCCCATGTCGAGCAGGGCGCTGGCCCCCAGCGCGGGGTCGAGCATCCGGTCGCCGGGGTCGGCGTCGACGCGGAAGCCGAGCTCGGCGTGGAGGTGGCGCGGCGTGCCGAGCTCGCCGGAGGCCAGCCGGGCGGCGACCTCGCGCACGACCGGGTGGGTCGCGGTCCACATCGCCTCCATGAGGAAGCGGTCGTGCTCGCCGGCCAGGCGCACCATCTCCTCGGCCTGGGCGGCGTCGAGGGTCAGCGGCTTCTCGCACAGCACGTGCTTGCCGGCCTCGAAGGCCAGGCGGGCGTGCTCGAGGTGGAGGGCGTGGGGGGAGGCGACGTAGACGACGTCGACCTCGGGGTCGGCCACGAGGGCCTCGTAGGAGCCGTGGGCGGTCGGCCGGGGGCCGATCCCGGCGTACCAGTCGGCGAACTCCTCGGCCGCCTCCTGGCGGCGCGAGCCCACGGCCACCAGCCGGGCGCCCGGGGTGAGCGCGAGGTCCTGGGCCACGCTGCGCGCGATCTTGCCGGTGGCCAGGAAGCCCCACCGCAGCTCGGGGACCGGGGCGGCGTCGGGCGTCGGGGTGGGGGCGCTCATGGGCCCCACCCTAGGAGCGCGACGCGCGGCGGGTCCGGCGGCGGTTCGAATGACACCGTTGTGGTTCGGCGACTACAGTGAGCCCCGGCCACCCCCACCACGACCTCCCGGAGCGCAACGCATGGAGCCGCAGCGAGACACCCAGCGCGACCCCGGCCACGCCGCGCTCAGCGAGCGCGACCGCGACATCCTCGAGTTCGAGCGGCAGTGGTGGAAGTTCGCCGGCGCCAAGGAGTCGGCGGTGCGCGAGAAGTTCGACATGAGCTCCACGCGCTACTACCAGGTCCTCAACGCCCTCATCGACCGCCCCGAGGCGCTCGAGGCCGACCCGCTGCTCGTGCGGCGGCTGCGGCGGCTGCGGGCCGCCCGTCAGCGCCAGCGCTCGGCGCGCCGCCTCGGCTTCGAGGTCTGACCCCTTCCCCAGCACGACTTCCCCAGCACGACCAGACCCTGACAGGGAGCTCCCATGCGGGTGCGTGACCAGCGAGGCGTCGTCTACCCCTCGCCCGTGGTGATCCTCTCCATCATCGCCGTCGCGATGGCGGCCGTGGCGTTCTTCGCGACCCAGGGCAGCGAGCCCACCGAGCGCGAGATCACCCCGATCGCGCGCGAGGAGGCCAGCCCCTCGCCGAGCGCCACGCCCGAGGCCGACGAGACGACCGAGCCGGCGGAGCCGGAGAAGACCAAGAAGCCGAAGCCCGCCGTGGAGCGCAGCGCGGTCTACGTCGAGGTCTACAACAACTCCAGCATCTCCGGCCTGGCCGCCGAGGCGGGCGCCAGCGCCTCCGACGTCGGCTGGCAGGTCGTCGGCACCGACAACTGGTACGGCACCGTGCCGGCCACCACCGTCTACTACCCCGCCGGCCTCAAGCGCGAGGGTGAGCTGCTCGCCCTCGACCTCGGCGTGGACCGCATCATGCCGGCGGTCGGCGTCATGAAGCCCGACCGCCTCACCCTGATCCTCACCGCGCCCCTGTCCTGAGCGCGGGGGCGTGGTTGGCTGGGTCCATGGAGTTCACCTCGACCCGGGGCGAGCAGCGCTACGCCGCCCTGGTCCGCGCCGCCGCCGAGACCGTCGTGGGCCTGGACTTCGACGGCACGCTGTCGCCCATCGTCGACGACCCCGAGCAGGCCCACATCCACCCCGACGCCAGCGCGGTGCTGGTCGACCTGGCCACGCAGGTCTCCGCGGTCGCCGTCGTGACCGGGCGGCCCGCGCGCCAGGCCCTCGACCTCGGCGGGCTCGAGGAGGTCGGCAACGCCGTCGGCGAGGCCGGCAAGGAGCTCTACGTCTTCGGCCAGTACGGCAACGAGCGCTGGAGCTCCACACGGCGCCGCGTGGTCGGGCCGCGCCCGCCGCACGGCCTGGCGACCTTCCTGCGCGACCTGCCCCGCACGCTGCGCAGCGCCGGCGCGGGGGAGGCGTGGCTGGAGGACAAGGGCCTCGCGGTGGCCGTGCACACCCGCCGCCTGCCCGACCCCGACGCGGCCTTCGAGGCGCTGCTCGGCCCTGTGGGCGACCTCGCCCGCAGCCACGACCTCAGCGTCGAGCCCGGCCGCCACGTGATCGAGGTGCGCTCGGCGGGCATGCACAAGGGGCTGGTGGTGGAGCGGCTGGTCGAGGAGCTGGGCGCCGGCGGCTTCCTCTTCGCCGGCGACGACCTCGGTGACGTCGAGGCCTTCGAGGCCGTCGGCGCTCTCGACGACGCGGGGCTGCCGACGCTGCGGGTGTGCTCGGCCAGCGACGAGGAGAGCACGCTCGTCGCGATGTCCGACGTCGTGGTCGCCGGGCCCGAGGGCGTCCTCGCGCTGCTGGCCCAGCTCACCGCCGACGCGCGCGACTCGCGGGCCTGACGCCGCCGTCCGCCCCTGGCGGTGCCCCCCTGGACCGGGCGGCTCAGTGCGCCGAGCAGCAGGGGATCTGCACGCGCTGCTCGAAGGCGACCAGGCCGCCACGACCCGGCTGCACGAGGAGCACGCACCGGCCCTCCCGCCACACCGGCCGGGCGAAGCCGGTGAGGTCGAGCGCCGCGTCGCGGCGTACGTCGCTCCCGGCCAGGCCCTCCACGGCGTCGACGCCGCTGTCGGCCTCGACGGCGGCGGGCGTGGTGACCCGCTCGACGGCGGCGCGGCCGGGGTAGTCGACCAGCCGCCCCGCCCGCCGGGCGCGGTGCTCGCCCAGTGCCGCCCGGGCGCCGCCGAGCAGCTCGGGCGGCCCGGCGCTGGCGCCGTCGAGCACCAGCGCGACCCCGGGCAGGGCCTCGGCCAGACGGCAGAGCACGTCGGCCCGGGCGGGGGGTCCCGCGCCCTCGCCGGGATCGGCCCAGGAGAGGGCGACCGCGGTGTGCGCGTCGGGCACGCGCACCACGTGGGTGCTGGCCCAGCGGTCCGACCCGGTGCCGGCGACCTGCGCGAGCACCTCGCCCACCGCGTGGACGAGGTGCTCGGCGGCGCCGTGGTCGCGGGTGCCGCCGTCGACGCCCAGCGTGGTGCGCAGGGGCGGGGTCACCTCGCCGGGACGACCCAGATCGGGTTCGTGTAGAACCACAGGTCCACCCACGGGTCGGCGTCGCCCATGACGTCGAGCGCCGGACCGGCCGGGTCGACGCCGGCGCCGAGGTAGCCCGGCTGCTGGCGGTTGCCGTCGGTGCCGCGCAGGCGCACGTAGAAGGCCTCCTCGGCCGTGCCAAGGTCGTGGCGGATCTGGAAGGTGCCGGTGCGCGCCGACGTGTCCCACTGCTCGACGACCGTGGTGTCGGGGGCGGTGAAGGTGTCGCGGTCGCTGGCCGAGGCCGGGTCCACGACGCCGCGCACGAGGTCGACGCGGTTGAGCCGGGGGGTGAACATCGCCCAGTTCGGGACGTCCTGGGCGGTGATGGTCACCACCAGGCTGAGGCGGGCGCCGCGCGGGGCGACCAGCGTGCCGCCGAGGGTCTCGGTGAGCCGCCCGGGGCGCCGTCCGTTGCCCCGCGTCGCGACCACCTTGACGTCGACCGACTTCACCAGGCCGCCGTGGTCGACCCACACCCGCCCGTCGCGCATGCCCTTCATCACCGCGCGGTAGGACCGCGAGGTCGTGCCGACGTGGGTGCGGCTGTAGAAGCCGGGCCAGAAGTCGCCCGCGGTGGTGTTGACCCGGCCGGCGTAGACCGGGTCGCCGTAGCGGCCGTCGGCGTTGAACTGCTCGGAGGTGGAGCCGTCGGGGCGCCGCGAGGTGTCGGTCCAGTTGACGTGGGAGTCGGAGTTGGCGCTGATCGACCAGGGCTTGCCCTCGGCCAGCAGGGAGTCCCACAGCCCGCCGACGGTGGAGGTCATCCAGTCGAAGCCGCCCCACGTGCGGTAGCTCTCGGGCGGGTAGGCGGCGAAGGAGTTCGGGCCGGGCGCGTTGCCGTAGTAGCCGCGCGAGGAGCCGGCGCCGTAGCCCTCGGGCAGACCGGCGGCCTGGTGGCCGGGCGCACCCTCGAAGCCGATGGCCACGCTCGGGTCGGCGTCGCGCCAGGCGCGGATCTCGTGGGGGCTGTCGATGCCGTTGCGGGCGGGGTGGTTGGCCAGGAAGAGCGCGTCGGTGACCCGCTTGCGGCTGACCTGCCGGCCCAGCCACTGGATGCCGGCCACGGCCAGCGCCTCGTTCTCCGGGCTGCTGGCGGAGGCGCCCTTGACCGAGCCGTCGTAGTCGTTCTCGAACTGCTTGAGCACCGCGACCTCGTGCGGACCCGGAGCGACGAAGACCGTGCCGTGCTCGGCGGCGGGGATGTTCCACTCCAGGCCCTGGAAGACCAGGGTGCCGGGCAGCTCGGCGCGGGCGTCCAGGATGTCGGGGTTGACCAGGTCGACGCCGATGCGGGCGTGGGTGGCGCCGCCGTGGTCGGTGATGACCAGCCAGTCCAGGCCGTAGGCCGCTGCGTGCTGGGCCTGGTCGAGCACGGTGTACTGACCGTCGGAGCTGTGCTGGGTGTGGATGTGGTGGTCGCCGGCCAGCCACTGCGTGACCGCGCCGCCGGAGGGGCCGGGGCCGCGTCGGGCGGCCTCCTCCGCGGTGGCCGCGGTGACACCGCTCATGCCGGCCATGCCGGCCGCCGCCGCGCCGGTGAGCCCGGCCGCGCGCAGCAGGTTGCGCCGTGACAGCTCGCCGGGGGAGAGGTCGGTGTCGGCGGTGTCGCTCGCCAGCGCCGCCGACGTCAGCGCGGTGGCCTCGTCGGTGGTGTGGCGGTGGTGGGTGTGCCCGTGGGAGTGCCCGTGGGAGTGGTCGTGCGGGTGGTGGGGGTCGTGGGTGTGGCCGTCGTGCGTGCTCACTGTCGCTCTCCTCGAGACGTGGGGGAGCCGGCCGCCGCGGGCCAGCCCTGCGACGTTCCACCGCGACGGTGAACGCCGGCCCCGCTGTGCGCGGCCCGCCGGTGAACGACGCGCGCCCGGCGTACGTCTCACCCCGGTGGGCGGGTCCACATCGCGGGACCGATGTGCGCATGCTGAGACGGCGTCGTACTGTTTTCAACAGCTCATCCAGAGGGACTGAGGGAACGGCCCAGTGAAGTCCCGGCAACCGCCACGAGCCTCCGCCACCCGGCACATCGGTGAAACGGACGTGGAGACGGTGCCAATTCCGCCCGGCGCGAGAGTCGCAGCCGGGGAAGATGAGAAGGAGGACGCGTGAGCACCGTCGCTGAAGTAGAGACCGCCCAGCCCACCCCGGCCGACCAGCCCGGGATCCGCGAGGGTGCGTTCGGCAACGCCCGGGCCCTCGCCTGCCGCGAGTGCGGCAACGAGGTCGAGCTCGGCCCCCACTACGCCTGTCCGGAGTGCTTCGGTCCGCTCGAGGTGTCCTACGACTTCCCGGTCGTGACGCGCGAGGAGATCGAGGCCGGCCCGCGCAACATCTGGCGCTACAAGGCGCTGCTGCCGGTGCCCGACGACATCGAGCAGAGCCCCAACATGGAGCCGGGCTTCACCCGCCTGCTCCAGGCCCGCAACCTCGGCCGTGAGCTCGGCCTGGAGAAGCTGTGGGTCAAGGACGACAGCACCAACCCCACCAACTCCTTCAAGGACCGCGTCGTGGCCTGCGCGCTGAGCGCCGCCACCGAGTTCCACTCGAAGGTCTTCGCCTGCCCCTCGACGGGCAACCTGGCCAACGCCGTCGCCGCGGCGGGCGCCCGCGCCGGCATCAAGACCGTGGTCTTCATCCCGAGCAACCTCGAGAAGCCCAAGCAGGTCAACTCGGCGGTCTACACCGACTCCCTCGTCGCGGTGAACGGCAACTACGACGACGTCAACAAGCTGGCCTCCGAGATCGCGGGCGAGGAGGACGGCTGGGCGTTCGTCAACGTCAACGTCCGCCCCTTCTACGCCGAGGGCTCCAAGACCCTCGGCTACGAGATCGCCGAGCAGCTCGGCTGGCGCCTGCCCGACCAGGTCGTCATCCCCGTCGCCTCGGGCTCGCAGCTGACCAAGGTGCACAAGGCCTTCGGCGAGCTCGTGCGCCTCGGTCTGGTCGAGGACAAGCCGGTCAAGATCTTCGGCGCCCAGGCCACCGGCTGCTCACCGGTCTCGACCGCCTACAAGGCCGAGGTCGACGCGATCCGCCCGGTCAAGCCCGACACCATCGCCAAGAGCCTGGCCATCGGCAACCCCGCCGACGGCATCTACGTGCTCGACATCTGCCGCAGCACCGGCGGCGCGGTCGAGGACATCACCGACGACGAGGTCCGCGAGGGCATCCTGCTGCTGGCCCGCCACGAGGGCATCTTCACCGAGACCGCCGGCGGCACGACCGTCGGTGTGCTGAAGAAGCTCGTCGAGACCGGTCAGCTCGACCCCACCCTCGAGACCGTCGTCATCAACACCGGCATGGGCCTGAAGACCCTCGACGCCGTCTCCGACCAGGTCGGCCCGGCCGCCACGATCGACGCGTCCTACGCGGCGTTCACCGCCACCGGCATCGCCTGACCGGCCGGTCCGCCGCACCCCTCCCAGCCCTCGCCGCACCAGCACCAGGAGATCGACCCCATGAGCGTGTCC
This sequence comes from Nocardioides sp. Leaf307, assembly GCF_001423135.1. Taxonomy (NCBI): domain Bacteria; kingdom Bacillati; phylum Actinomycetota; class Actinomycetes; order Propionibacteriales; family Nocardioidaceae; genus Nocardioides; species Nocardioides sp. Leaf307. Next base: position 673,567 of record NZ_LMNY01000001.1, read on the forward strand.
GTCCGCGTCCCCACCATCCTGCGCACCTACACCGGTGGTGAGTCCGAGGTGACCGCCTCCGGCGCCACCCTGGCCGACGTGCTCGACGACCTCGAGACGCAGTACGCCGGCATCCGCGCCCGGGTGCTCGACGACAACGGCAAGCTGCGCCGCTTCGTCAACGTCTACGTCGGCAGCGAGGACGTCCGCTTCCTCGACGACCTCGCCACCCCCACCCCCGACGGCACCCAGGTCTCGGTCATCCCCGCCGTCGCCGGCGGCTGACCCGCCCCGATCCCTGCCCGGAGCGGCGGTCGAGGCGGGACCTCCAGCGCCCCGGTGGTCGAGGAGGGAGCGCCCGCGCCCCGGTGGTTGAGGAGGGAGCGCCATCCCCGCGGTGGTTGAGGAGGGAGCGCCAGCGACCGTCTCGAAACCACCCTCGCGCGACAGCAGAACCCCTTCCACAGATCGATCCATACACCTAGTCATCGAATGCGTGTTCGAATAAACTAGGCGCATGCTCCTCGATCTCGACACCACCGGCGCCGTGGTCGACGTCGACTCCCTCGAGGCCGACGAGGTTCTGGAGTACGCCGCCGACACCGCGAGGTCGGTGCGTGCCGCCGAGCGCCGCACCCTGCGCGTCATGGCCCGCTGGGGAGCGCTGAACCCCGACCGGGCCTACGCGTGGTCGGTGCCCGGGATGATCCGCCACGGCCACCCTGCGCGTCATGGCCCGCTGGGGAGCGCTGAACCCCGACCGGGCCTACGCGTGGTCGGTGCCCGGGATGATCCGCCACGGCCTCGACGAGTTCGCAGCTGAGCCGTTGGCCCTGGCGTTGGAGATGTCGCCGGTCAACGCCGGCTGCAACCTGGCCGAGGTCATGGAGCTGGTCCACCGCCTGCCCCGGATCTGGGCGATGGTCGAGGACCTCACCCTCCCCGGCTGGCGGGCGCGCCGGATCGCCTCCCAGACCCAGGTGCTCAACGACACCGGGGCCGCGTTCGTGGACCGCAAGGTCGCCGCCCTCGGGGCGAAGGTCCAAGGACTCGGATCGCGGCGCATCGAGCTGTTCGTGGCCGAGGCGGCCGCCAGGCACGACCCCCACGCCCAGGCCGCGCTGGAGGAGCGGGCCCGCGGTGGGTGGAACGTGAGGGTGACCCACGACGTCGACCGCGGGTCCGCGTCGGGCACCTCGTGGTTGGAGGCGACCGGTGACACCCAGGACCTCACCCGCTTCCACGACCTGATCTGCGCCACCGCCGCCGAGCTCGGCCGCCACCAGACCTCGATCGGAGCAGTGGTCGAGTCGCTGGAGGTCCGCAAGGCACGTGCCATCGGCGTCATCACCGACCGCGCCCAAGGATTGACCGCGCTGGACTCGGTGGAGCCCACGACTGCGAAGGAACGGGTGGTCTACCTCCACCTGCGCCCCGAGGACCTCGAGCGTGCCGACACCCTCGCCGCCCTTGAAGCCACCCGCATGAGTGGAGAGGGGCCCCCGGCACCCGAGGATCTCCCGCCACCCGTCGAGGCCCCGGCGGAAGAACCCCCACCCGACCCCCGGGACCTCTCCACCCCCGCCGACCACGAGACCGTCCCCGCGGGACAGGCCATGGCCCCGGTGGCTGAGGAGCGAGCGCAGCGAGCGTCTCGAAGCCCCGCCGCGGGCNGTGCTCGACGGCGACGAGCCCGAGGACCACGACCCCGCCTGCTCGGGCCGTCTGGCCGAGGTCGACCAGCTGAGCCGCTCCGGCGAGGTCGAGGACGCCGCCTCTCCACCCCCGCCGACCACGAGACCGTCCCCGCGGGACAGGCCATGGCCCCGGTGGCTGAGGAGCGAGCGCAGCGAGCGTCTCGAAGCCCCGCCGCGGGCAACGACCCCGAGACCACCGCCGGACAGGCCGCGACCCCGGTGTCCGGGGAGCGGGCGCAGCGAGCGTCTCGAAGCCCCGCCGCGGGCAACGACCCCGAGACCACCGCCGGACAGGCCCCGGCCCCGGTGGCTGAGGAGCGAGCGCAGCGAGCNGAGCGCAGCGAGCGTCTCGAAGCCCCGCCGCGGGCAACGACCCCGAGACCACCGCCGGACAGGCCCCGGCCCCGGTGGCTGAGGAGCGAGCGCAGCGAGCGTCTCGAAGCCAAGCCCCGGCCACCGACGAGCAGCGCGCGGACGAGCACCCCGCCGACGAGCAGCCTGCGGGCGACCCGTACCGCACCACTGGACCCGACCTGCGCCCCACGCCGGTCCATCGCCACCACGAGACCAGCCATCTGTCCCAGATCGACCGCACCGGCCCACCACCCGGCACCGCGGTCGTCGAGGGCCTCGGCGTCGTCTCCACCACCACCCTGCGCCGCTGGCTGGACGGCACCAAGGTCTTTGTGAGACCTGTCATCGACCTCGACCCCACCACCGCCGGCGCCGTCGACCGGCACGACCCACCACCCTGGATGCGCGAACACGTGGTCATCCGCGACCCCCGATNGTCATCGACCTCGACCCCACCACCGCCGGCGCCGTCGACCGGCACGACCCACCACCCTGGATGCGCGAACACGTGGTCATCCGCGACCCCCGATGCGTATTCCCCGGCTGCACCGTGACCTCACGACGCTGCGACCTCGACCACATCACCCCCTACCGATGCCTCGACCACGGCGGACGCCACGGTCAGACCCACCCCTCCAATCTCGCGCCGCTGTGCCGCCACCACCACCGCCTCAAGACCACCGGCTCCGAGGGCAGCCCACCCTGGAGCTACCACCGGCATCCCGACGGCACCTACACCTGGACCAACCCCCACGGATGGACCACGCTGGTCCGCGTCGGCTGAGCCCTGTCGGCTGAGCCCTGTCGGCCCCCGGCGCCGAGGTGCGGCTCCTGGGGAAGCGGCCCGATGCGGGGGTGTCTGCGACCGTGGTGCGGTCGGGGTCCGGGTCGAGGGGTCCGGCTGGGCGACACGTCGCCTCCACGCCCACGACACCGCCCGTTCAGGAGCACCTGGTTGAACGTCCCCATGCCCCACGCCCCCTCCACGACCCACGCCCGCTCGACGCGCAACCGGCTCGTCGCGGTCGGTGTGGCCGCCGCGGCGGTCGGCGCGGCCACCGGGGGGCTCGGGATCGGCGCGCGCGAGCTGCTCCACCGCCAGGCCGACCACGCGCGCCGGCTGATCGGGAAGCCCCTGGGCGAGGTGGCGCCCGACGCCGACCGCACGTGGAAGAAGTCCTACGGCGACCCCGTGCAGCTGCTGCTGCTCGGCGACTCGATCGCAGCAGGTCTGGGCGCCGACCGGCCCAAGGAGACCCTCGGCGGCCGGCTGGCCAAGGGGCTGGCCAGGGCGACCCACCGGTCGGTGCGGCTGCGCACGGGGGCGGTCGTCGGGTCGGAGAGCTCGATGCTCACCGCGCAGCTGGCCGGGCTGCCCGCGTCGTACCGCGCCGACGTGGCCGTCATCGTCGTCGGCGGCAACGACGTGACCCACCGCGTGCCCGTGGCCGACAGCGTGAAGCACCTCGAGGAGGCGATCGCGCTGCTGCGCGAGCGCGGCACGGCGGTGGTGGTCGGCACGTGCCCCGACCTCGGGCTGCTGCGGCCGGTGCCGCAGCCGCTGCGGGCGCTGGGCTCGCGCGCCTCGCGCCAGCTGGCCGCCGCCCAGATGACGGCGGCGGTGGCCGCCGGGGCCCACGCGGTGTCGCTGGCGCACTGCGTGGGCCCGTTCTTCATCACCAACCCCGACGAGATGTTCAGCCTCGACCGCTTCCACCCCAGCGCCCTGGGCTACAAGCGCACCGCCAAGGCGATGCTGCCCTCGGTGCTCGCCGCCCTGGGCGTTGCGAAGCAGGTGCCGTTCGGTCACCGCGCCCCGGCCCTGCCGCCGGGCTGAGCCCGCGGGTGCGGCAGGCTCGTGGTGTGACGACCGTGCTGCTGGCCACCTTCGACCTCCTGCCCGACGGCGAGCGCGGGGGCGACCTGCTCCCGCCCGCCCTGGCCCGGCGCGGCGTCGACGCCCGGTGGGTCTCCTGGTCCGACGACACCGTCGACTGGGCAGGGGCCGACCTGGTCGCCGTGCGGTCGACCTGGGACTACCACCGCCGGCTCCCGGAGTTCCTGGCCTGGGCCGAGCGCGTGGGCCGGCAGGCGCCGCTGCTCAACGGGGCCGACGTCTTCGCCTGGAACGCCGACAAGGCCTACCTGCTCGACCTCGCGGCCGACCTGCCCGTCGTGCCGTCCCGGCTCGTCGACGACACCGACCTCGCCGTCGCGCTGGCCGCGGCCCTGGCCGAGCACGGTGAGGTCGTGCTCAAGCCGCGCACGGGTGCCGGCGGCGTGGGCCTGGTGGTGGCCGCCCGCACCGACGACCCCCGGCTGGCCGACCTCGGCGCCGGGCCCTGGCTGCTGCAGCCGGTCGTGGCGTCGGTGCGCACGACGGGGGAGCGCTCGCTGTTCGTGCTCGACGGCGCCGTGGTCTCGCAGGTGGACAAGGTGGCTCCCTCCGACGACCTCCGCGTCCACCCGCAGTACGGCGGGAGCTCGCGTCCGGTGCCCCTCGACCCCGCGGCGGTCGACCTCGCGGAGCGCGCGACCGCCTGGCTGGGCGAGCGCTTCGGCCGCCCGCTGCCCTACGCCCGCGTCGACCTCCTCGAGGTCGACGGCGCCCTGGCGGTGAGCGAGGTCGAGCTGATCGAGCCCGGGCTCTACCTGGACCTCGTGCCGGGCAACGCCGAGGCGTTCGCCGACGTCGTCGTCGGCGCCCTCGGCGCGGCGTCGACCGCCCCCTGATTTCTTGCACTCGCCCAGGGCGAGTGCTAAACATGATGCTGGCACTCTCCTCTGGAGACTGCCAAGACATCAGGACCGGCGGGTTGAGGTCTGCAGCGTCGGCGGGAAGGGTCCGCCGGATCGGCCAGATCGTCCGTCGCGGGCAACGAGCCGGTCCGTCCACGCACGTCCCATGCGAAGGATCGCAGGAGTTATGTCGAAGCTGATTGCTTTCAACGAGGAGGCCCGACGCGGCCTCGAGCGTGGCATGAACACGCTCGCGGACGCCGTCAAGGTGACCCTCGGCCCCAAGGGGCGCAACGTCGTCCTCGAGAAGAAGTGGGGCGCACCCACGATCACCAACGACGGTGTCTCCATCGCCAAGGAGATCGAGCTCGAGGACCCCTACGAGAAGATCGGTGCCGAGCTCGTCAAGGAGGTCGCCAAGAAGACCGACGACGTCGCCGGCGACGGCACCACCACCGCCACCGTCCTCGCCCAGGCGATGGTCCGCGAGGGCCTGCGCAACGTGGCCGCGGGCGCGAACCCGATGGGTCTCAAGCGCGGCATCGAGGCCGCGGTGGCCGCCGTCTCGGAGCAGCTGCTCTCGATGGCCACCGAGATCGAGACCAAGGAGCAGATCGCCGCCACCGCGTCGATCTCCGCCGCTGACACCACCGTCGGCGAGATCATCGCCGAGGCGATGGACAAGGTCGGCAAGGAAGGCGTCATCACGGTCGAGGAGTCGAACACCTTCGGGCTCGACCTCGAGCTGACCGAGGGCATGCGCTTCGACAAGGGCTACATCTCGGCGTACTTCGCGACCGACATGGAGCGCATGGAGGCCGTGCTCGAGGACCCCTACGTCCTCATCGCCAACCAGAAGGTCTCCAGCGTCAAGGACCTGCTGCCGATCCTCGAGAAGGTCATGCAGTCGGGCAAGCCCCTGCTGATCATCGCCGAGGACACCGACGGCGAGGCCCTGTCGACCCTGGTCGTCAACAAGATCCGCGGCACCTTCAAGTCCGTCGCCGTCAAGGCCCCGGGCTTCGGCGACCGCCGCAAGGCCATGCTGCAGGACATCGCGATCCTCACCGGCGGCCAGGTCATCTCCGAGGAGGTCGGCCTGAAGCTGGAGTCGACCGGCATCGAGCTGCTCGGCCAGGCCCGCAAGGTCGTCATCACCAAGGACGAGACCACGATCGTCGAGGGCGCCGGCGACGCCGCCCAGATCGAGGGCCGGGTCAACCAGATCCGCGCCGAGATCGAGAAGTCCGACTCCGACTACGACCGCGAGAAGCTCCAGGAGCGCCTCGCCAAGCTGGCCGGCGGCGTGGCCGTCATCAAGGTCGGCGCGGCCACCGAGGTCGAGCTCAAGGAGCGCAAGCACCGCATCGAGGACGCCGTGCGCAACGCCAAGGCGGCCGTCGAGGAGGGCATCGTCGCCGGCGGCGGCGTGGCCCTGGTGCAGGCGTCGGCCACCGCGTTCGACAAGCTCGAGCTCGAGGGCGACGAGGCCACCGGCGCCAACATCGTGCGCTACGCCACCGAGGCCCCGCTCAAGCAGATCGCGGTCAACGCCGGCCTCGAGGGCGGCGTCGTGGCGGAGAAGGTGCGCAACCTGACCCCGGGCCACGGCCTCAACGCCGCGACCGGCGAGTACGTCGACATGCTGGCCTCCGGCATCATCGACCCCGCCAAGGTGACCCGCAGCGCGCTGCAGAACGCCGCCTCCATCGCGGCGCTCTTCCTCACCACCGAGGCCGTCGTGGCCGACAAGCCCGAGAAGGCCGCCCCCATGGGTGGCGACCCCTCCGGCGGCATGGGCGGCATGGACTTCTGAGTCCCGCCCCGCACGACCCGCAGCACCCGTAGCACCCGCACCACCGGCAGGGCCCCCGCTCCGGCGGGGGCCCTGCTGTGCTTGGCTGGAGTGGTGGACCCCGCCGAGCAGGACGCCCGCGACCGCGCGCGCTTCGAGGAGCTCGCACCCACCCTCGTCGAGCCGCTGCGTCGCTTCCTCGCCCGCCGCACCGACGCCGACACCGCCGAGGACGTGCTGGCCGACACGCTGCTGGTCTGCTGGCGCCGCGCCGACCAGCTGCCCGACGAGCCGCTGCCCTGGGCCTACGGCGTCGCGCGCAACTGCCTGGCCAACGCCGAGCGGGGCCGCCGTCGCCAGCAGCGCGTGGCCGCGCGCATCGCCGTGGTCGACCCGCCGCGGGCCAGCACCGCCGGGCCGGGGCATGACGCCGTCACCGACCCCGACCTCGCCGCCGACCTCGACGCCGCCCTCGCCGCGCTGCGGGAGGAGGAGGCCGAGCTGCTGCGGCTGTGGGCATGGGAGCAGCTCGCGCCCGCCGAGCTCGCCGTCGTGCTCGACATCAGCGCCAACGCCGCGAGCATCCGTCTCCACCGCGCCCGCGGCCGGCTGCGCGAGGAGCTCGCCGCCCGAAAGGACGGGCGCGCTGCCGGACATGAGAGGACGAGAGGGAGGAGCAGCCGATGACCGACGACCCGCAGCCCGACCCGCAGCCCGACGCGGAGCACGACCCCGAGCTGCGCGCGCTCCTGCGCGGCGCCGACCCGGCCGCCTCCCTGCCGCCGGCCGACCCCGCGCGGGTGGCCCAACTCCTGGAGGACGTCATGAGCAAGCCCCGTCACGGTGAGGACGTCTCGACCACCACCGGCGAGAACCGCGCCAGCGGCACCCGCGGCCGCAGCCCGCTGACCTGGCTGGTCGCCGCGGCCGCGGTGGCCCTCATCGGCGTGCTCGGGGTGGGCGCCCTGCTCGGCGCCGACGACGAGGACGACGTGCCCACCGCCGGCGACGCCCCCGCCGTCTCCGACGACGCGGAGCCCAGCGTCACCCGCCTCGAGGTCGCCGACGCCCCGGCCGGTCGCTGCATGGTGCCGACCCCCGAGGTCCTGGCGGGCGCCTCGCTGGCCTTCGAGGGCACCGTGACCGAGCTGGTCGACGGCACGGCGGTGCTCGAGCCCTCGGAGTTCTTCGCCGGCCGCTCCACCGACACCGTCGAGGTGACCGCGCCGAGCGAGGACCTCCAGGCCCTCGTCTCCGCGGTCGACTTCCAGGTCGGCGAGCGCTACCTCGTGGCCGCCGACGGCGCCCAGGTGATGGTCTGCGGCTTCAGCGACCTGGCCACCCCGGCCCAGGAGCAGCTCTACGCCGAGGCCTTCAACCGGTGAGCGCACGACCGTGACCGTCGCCGGCCTGCTGCTGGCCGCCGGCGCCGGTCGGCGGATGGGTACGCCGAAGGCGCTCGTCGACGACTGGCTGGTGCGCGGGGTCGCCACGCTGCGCGACGGCGGATGCGACACCGTGACCGTGGTGCTCGGCGCCGCCGTGGAGGAGGCCGTGGCCAGGCTCGAGGGCACCGGCGCCGACCACGTGGTGGCGCAGGACTGGCACCGCGGCATGTCGGCATCGCTGGCCGCCGGTCTCGCCGCCCTCGGGAGTGACGGGCGTGACGGGTGTGACGGGGGCGGGCCGCCCGAGGTCGCCGTCGTCAGCCTGGTCGACCTGCCCGACGTGGGTCCCGCGGTGCTGCGGCGGCTGCTGGCCGAGCCCCGCGGTGCCGCCACCCTCGCCCGGGCCTCCTACGCCGAGGGACCCGGCCACCCGGTGCTGCTCGGTCGCGACCACTGGGCGGGGGTGCGCGCCGGGGCCACCGGCGACCGTGGGGCCCGCGACTACCTGCGCAGCCACCCCGTCGAGCTCGTCGACTGCTCCGACCTCGCCACCGGCCGCGACGTCGACAGCCGCTGAGCGTGACCCCGGTGGACCCCGTGCCCCCCGCACCGACCGCCCCCGTGCGGCTGCAGCCGCTCACGCGCGCGCGGGTCGCCGACCTCGGCGAGCCGGCCCGCGCCTGGGCCGCCGGCCTGCCCGCCGTGCTCGCCGAGCTCTGCGCGCGCTGGGGGCTGACACCGGGGCGCAGGCTGCCCGGCGGCAGCGCGTCGTACGTCGTGGGCGCGAGGACCGCCCGCGGCGAGGAGCGGGTGCTGAAGCTGCGCCTGCCCGACCCCGCGCTGGCCGACGAGGCCGGTGCCCTGCGACGGGCCGACGGCCGCGGCCACGTGCTGCTGCACGACCACGACGAGCGCCACGACGCGCTGCTGCTCGAGGCGCTGGGCGGGTCGCTGGAGCAGTCGCCCCTCGCGCCGCACGACGCCCTCGCGGTGCTGGCGGCCACCCTGCGCGAGGCCTGGACCGTGCCGCTGCCCGAGGGCCCGCCGCCGCCCCCGGGGGAGCGCGCCCTCGCGCTGGCCGCACTGCTGCGCCGCCGCGACGCCGACCTCGGCCGGCCCTGCGACCCCCGCGTGCTGACCGCCGCCCTCGACGCCGCCGAGCGGCGCGCCGGGGCCGACGACCCCGCCCGCCACGTGGTGCTGCACGGCGACCCCCACCCGGCCAACGCGCTGCGCGTGCGCACCCCGCGACCCGGCGCCCCTACGGGGTGGGTGCTCGTCGACCCCGACGGGGTGCGCGGCGACCCCGCCCACGACCTCGGGGTCGCGCTGCGCGACTGGACCTCGCGGCTGGTCGGTCCCGACCCGCGCGGGGTGCTGCGCGACTACGCCGCCAGGCTCGCCGACGCGACCGGTCACGACGCCGACGCGGTCTGGGACTGGGGCTACCTCGAGCGGGTCTCCACGGGGCTCTACGTGCTCTCCTTCGGCGCCGACACGCTGGGTCGGCGCTTCCTCGACTCCGCCCGCGCGCTGGTCGACTGACCGGCTCAGCGGGCCCGGCGGATCCGGATCGCGCCCTTGGCGGTGGAGGGGTCGACGACGCGGCCGCCCTGGGTGATCTCGACCTCGCCGGCCGCCACGAGCCGCCGGGCCGCGCGCCGCGCCGGCTCCATCAGCTCGCGCCAGCCCTCGTCCTCGGCCGGCCCGACGGCCCGGGCGGCGTCGGAGGGGCAGATCGTCGACGTGCGGGCGCGGGCGGCGAGCAGGTCGAGGATGGCGGCCTCGAGCCGGCGGTCGGTGTCGGTGACGCCGTGACGGCGGCACGAGGTGGAGCAGTACTTCACCGAGTCCCAGTCGCGCTCCCACTTCTTGCGCCACTCGATGGCGCGCCCGCACGACGCGCAGGTCTTGGGCTCGGGCACGCTCACGCCCCGAGTCTGCCTCCACCGGCCAACCCGGGACCAACACCGCCCCGTCTACGGTGGGCCGATGCAGCCGACCCCTCCCGCGAGCCCGTCCGACGTCGCGACGCTGCTGGGCTCGACGGGCTACCTCTGCGACGACGACCTCGCCACCGTCGCCTTCCTCGCCCTGCGCATGGAGCGCCCGCTGCTGCTCGAGGGCGAGCCCGGCACGGGCAAGACCGCGCTGGCCGAGGCGCTCGCGCAGACCCTCGATCTGCCCCTCGTGCGGCTGCAGTGCTACGAGGGCATCGACGCCACCCAGGCGCTCTACGACTGGGACTTCCCCCGCCAGATCCTCCACCTGCGCGCCCTCGAGGCCGCCGGCGGCGCCGACGCCGAGGAGGCCGAGAAGAGCCTGTACGACGAGCGCTTCCTGCTCGCCCGTCCCGTGCTCGCGGCCCTCCAGCAGAGCCCGGCCGTGCTGCTGGTCGACGAGGTCGACCGCGCCGACGACGAGTTCGAGGCCTTCCTGCTCGAGGTGCTCTCGACCTACCAGGTCTCGATCCCCGAGCTCGGCACCGTCGCGGCGGCGACCCCGCCGATCGTGGTGCTCACCTCCAACCGCACCCGCGAGCTCCACGACGCCCTCAAGCGGCGCTGCCTCTACCACTGGATCGACCACCCGGGCCTGGAGCGGGAGGTGGAGATCGTGCGCTCCCGCGCGCCCGAGGTGTCGGAGACCCTGGCCCGCCAGGTGGTGACCCTGGTGCAGCAGCTGCGCGAGGGCGGCTCGCTGCAGAAGCCGCCGGGCGTCGCGGAGACCCTCGACTGGGCGCGCGCGCTGGAGCACCTCGGTGCCGAGCACCTCGACCTGGAGACCGCCGCCCGCACGCTAGGCGCCCTGGTGAAGTACCGCGAGGACGCCGAGCGCGTGCGCCACGCGCTCGACCGGGTGCTCACGGCGTGAGCGTGCCGACCGACACCCGGGAGGCCCCCGACGAGGCCGGTCGCGGGGCCGGTCACAGGGCCGGTCACGGGGCCGACGAGATCCTGCTGGCCTTCACCCGCGCGCTGCGCGCCGCGGGGGTCGGGGTCACCTCCGACCGCGCCCAGACCTTCCTCGCCGCCGCGTCGGTGGTCGGGCTCGACGACGTCGACGCCACCCGGTGGGCCGGCCGGGCCACGCTGTGCGCCGGCCCCGACGACCTGGTGCGCTTCGACCAGGTCTTCGAGGCGTGGTTCAACGCGCGCGACGGCCTGCCCCGCACCGTGCCCACCCCGCCGACCGCCCCGACCGCGTCGCAGCTGCCGGAGTCCGACGCCGCGGGCGGGGCGGGCTCCGAGGCCGACGCCGACCTGGTCCGGGCGATGGCCAGCGACACCGAGGTGCTCCGCCAGCGCGACGTGGCCGGCATGACCCACCACGAGAAGGCGCGGCTCGCGGCGATGTTCGCGACGCTGCGGGTGCGCCCGCCGCGGCGGCGTACGCCACGGCACCAGGGGTGGCACCGCGGCGACGTCGACGCGGCCCGCACGCTGCGCGCCAGCCTGCGCCGCATGGGGGAGCCCTCGGAGATCGCGTGGCGCCGCCGCGCCACCCGCCCGCGGCGCGTGGTGCTGCTGGTCGACGTGTCGGGGTCGATGAGCGGCTACGCCGACGCGCTGCTACGCCTGGCCCACCGCATCACCCTGGCCACCGCCGACGCGGCCGGGCGCGCGGGGTCGGTCGAGACCTTCACCGTCGGCACCCGACTGACCCACCTGACCCGGGCCATGCGGCTGCGCGACCCCGAGCGGGCGCTGGTCGCCGCCGGCGAGACGGTGCCCGACTGGTCGGGCGGCACCCGGCTGGGGGAGTCGCTGCGGCTCTTCCTCGACCGCTGGGGCCAGCGCGGCATGGCCCGCGGGGCCGTCGTGGTCGTCTTCAGCGACGGCTGGGAGCGCGGCGACCCCGCGCTGCTGGCCGAGCAGGTGGAGCGGCTGCACCGCGTCGCCCACCGCGTGGTGTGGGTCAACCCTCACCGCGGCAAGGCCGGCTACGCGCCGGTGCAACAGGGCGTGCTGGCCGTGCTGCCGCACGTCGACGACTTCGTCGCCGGCCACTCGCTGGCGACCTACACGGAGCTGTGCGAGGTGATCGGTCGTGCGTGAGGTGCTGCCCGAGCTGATGGAGTGGTGGGAGGCCGGCGAGACCGTCGGCGTGGCCACCGTCGTCGCGACCTTCCAGTCGGCGCCGCGCCCGCCCGGCGCCTCGATGCTGGTGGGCCCCGACGCCTCGGCGGTGGGCTCGGTCTCCGGCGGCTGCGTCGAGGGCGCGGTCTACGAGCTGGCCCAGGAGGTGGTCGGCTCGGGCACCCCGCAGCTCGAGCGCTACGGCGTCTCCGACGACGACGCCTTCGCCGTGGGGCTGACCTGCGGCGGCATCCTCGACGTCTACGTCGAGAAGGTCAGCCGCGAGACCTTCCCCGAGCTGGCCGAGATCGCCGACGACATCGCGCAGGGGCGGCCGGTGGCCGTGGCCACCGTCATCGAGCACCCCGACCCCGCGTGGCGCGGGCGCCGCGTCGTGGTGCGCCCCGAGACCGAGGGACTGGCCGCGGGCAGCATCGGCTCGCCGCGCGCCGACGACGCGGTGCGCGACGACGCCCTCGGCCTGCTCGCCACCGGCACCAGCGCCGTCCTCGGCTACGGCCCCGACGGGGAGCGCCGCGGTGAGGGCATGCGGGTCTTCGTGTGGGCCTTCGCGCCCAAGCCGCGGATGCTCGTCTTCGGCGCCATCGACTTCGCCGCGGCCGTGGCCCGGGTCGGGGCGTTCCTCGGCTACCACGTCACCGTCTGCGACGCCCGGCCCGTCTTCGCCACGGCCAGCCGCTTCCCCGAGGCCGACGAGGTCGTCGTCGACTGGCCCCACCGCTACCTCACCGCCGAGCACGAGGCGGGTCGCGTCGACGGGCGCACCGTGCTCGCCGTGCTGACCCACGACCCCAAGTTCGACGTGCCGCTGCTCGAGGTGGCCCTGCGCCTGCCCGAGGTCGCCTACGTCGGGGCGATGGGCTCGCGCCGCACCCACGACGACCGCCTCGCGCGGCTGCGCGAGGTGGGGCTCACCGAGGCCGAGATCGCCCGGCTCTCCAGCCCGATCGGGCTCGACCTGGGCGCCCGCACCCCCGAGGAGACCGCGATCAGCATCGCCGCCGAGATCATCGCCGGGCGCTGGGGCGGCAGCGGCGAGCGGCTCGCGAGCACCGACGGCCGGATCCACCACCACGACCGGCCCGCGCTGGGGGTCTGACCCCCGGGCCGGGGCGGCGCCCGGGGCCGTCACGACGAGGTGAACAGGTGTGACCGCGATCACCCGCCCGGTGCTACGTTGGGCCCAGACCAGGCGGGATGCCGGCTCGTGCCGGGCGGAGAGGTCAGGGGTGGGCATGACGGGCAGCGACCTCCAGGCGCGCAGGTACGACGCGGTCCGCGCCTGGACCTCCTTCGTCGAGCGTGGTGACGAGGCCGAGTCCCTGGTGCGCCCGGAGATCCTCACCAGCTGGACCCGCTCGTCGCGTGCGGTCTCGAAGGACCTCACCGAGGCGCCCCTGGCCGACGAGGGCGAGACCGAGGCCTACTGGCGCGAGTCGCCGCTGGCCGTCGCCGTCGAGCGGGTGGAGTCCGAGCTGCGCCGCACCGCCGAGGACGGCGACCTGGTCGTCGCGGTCACCGATCCCGAGACCCGGATCCTGTGGACCTACGGCGGGCGGGTGATGCGCCGCAAGGCCGAGAGTGTCAACTTCGTCGCCGGCGCCCGCTGGGACGACCGCTCGGCCGGTACCAACGCCCTCGACCTGGCCAACCGCCTCGACGCCCCCAGCATGGTCTTCAGCGCCGAGCACTACGCCTCGATCGTGCACAACTGGGTCTGCTGGGCCGCCCCGCTGCACGACCCGGTGACCGGGCGCCAGCTCGGCGTGCTCGACCTCTCCACCACCTGGGACCGCACCCACCCGATCGGCATGGCCACGGCGCGCGTGATGGCGCGCCTCATCGAGGGCGCGATGCCCCACACCCACCACGACCCCGCCGCGGCACTGCTGGAGGAGACCGGCGACCCCGGGCTGGTGATGACCCTGCTCGGCACGGCCGAGTCGCGCCTCGACGGCCAGCGCCTGCTGCTCAACCGCCGCCAGACCGAGGTGCTGGCGCTGCTGGCGCTGCACCCCGGTGGGCTGTCGCTGGAGCAGCTGCACGCGATGGTCTACGGCGACCAGGCCGTCACCTTCTCCACGCTCAAGGCGGAGGTCTCCCACCTGCGCGCCGCCCTGGGCGGGCAGCTCTCCTCGCGGCCCTACCGGCTGCTGATGCCGGTGGCCACCGACGTCGAGCAGGTGCTCGCCCTCCTGCGCCGCGGCCAGGTCCGCGCGGCCGTCGACGCCTACGGCGGCGACCTGCTGCCCGGCACCAACTCCCCGGCCCTCAGCGAGCTGGGGGAGTACGTCGCGGTCGCCCTGCGCGAGGCCCTCCTGGCCGACCCCCAGCCCGACGCGGTGCTGCGCTACGGCGAGCTCGCGCCCTACGACACCGAGGTCGTCGAGCGCTGCGTGGCGACCTTGTCCACGCAGCCCGGCCCCCACCCCGCGCTGCCGCTGCTGAAGGGCCGCCTCGCCGCCGCCGACGGCTGATCCCTCCCGGATGAGACGGCCCGCCGGAGGCCAACCCAGCACCAACCAGACCGACCTAGCGTGATGCGCACCACAGTCACCCTCAGGGAGAGTCCATGACCCGGATCAACCTCACCGTCGACGGCGCCACGGTCGCCGACGACGTCGAGCCGCGCATGCTGCTCGTGCAGTACCTCCGCGAGAAGCTCGGCAAGACCGGCACCGTCATCGGCTGCGACACCAGCAACTGCGGCGCCTGCACCGTGCACCTCGACGGCACCAGCGTGAAGTCCTGCAACGTCCTGGCCGTGCAGGCCGACGGCTCGGAGGTCACCACGATCGAGGGCCTGGCCCAGGACGGCCGGCTGCACCCCGTGCAGGAGGCCTTCCGCGAGTGCCACGGCCTCCAGTGCGGCTTCTGCACCCCGGGCATGATCATGCAGAGCGTCGACCTGCTCAAGGACAACCCCGACCCGAGCGAGGAGGAGATCCGCCTCGGGCTCGAGGGCAACCTCTGCCGGTGCACGGGCTACCACAACATCGTGAAGTCGGTGCAGCACGCGGCCTCGCAGGGCGCCGCGGGCGGCTCCGCCGTCACCCAGGCCGCCGGAGGTGCCCAGTGACCGCCACCCAGGAGCGTCCCGCCGAGGCCGCCAAGGAGATCGGGCGCGACCGCCGCCGCAAGGAGGACCAGCGCCTCATCACCGGGCGCACCCGGTGGACCGACAACATCGTGCTGCCCGGCATGGTCCACGTGGCCATGGTCCGCAGCCCCTTCGCCCACGCGAGGATCACCGGCATCGACAAGTCCGCGGCCGAGGCCTCGCCCAACGTGGTCAGCGTGATCACGGGCGCCGACGTCGCCGACGTGCAGGGCGCACTGCCCAACGCCTGGCCCATCACCCCCGACCAGGTCGCGCCGGCCCACCCGCCCATCGCCGTCGACCGGGTCGTCTTCGCCGGCGAGATCGTGGCCGTCGTCGTGGCCCGCAGCGCCGCCGAGGCGCGCGACGCCGCCGAGCTGGTCGACGTCGACTACGACGAGCTGCCCGCCGCCCTCGAGCTCAAGGCCGCCGCCGAGGCGACCCCGGAGAACGGCGGCGCGCTCGCGCACCCCGACCTGGGCACCAACAAGTCGGCGTTCTGGAAGTTCGACTCCGCCGAGGCCGGCACGGGTGGCAACGTCGACGAGGCCATCGCCAAGGCGCGCGCCGACGGCGTCGTGCTCGAGCGGGAGTACCGCCAGCAGCGCCTCATCCCGGCCTTCATGGAGCCGCGCTCGACGGTCGTCGACCCCACGGGCGAGCAGATCACCATGTGGTCGGCCACCCAGATCCCGCACATCCTGAAGTTCCTGCTCGCGGCCGTCACCGGCGTCTCGGAGTCGAAGATCCGCGTGATCGCCCCCGACGTGGGCGGCGGCTTCGGCGGCAAGCTGCAGACGACGCCGGAGGAGTTCATCACCTTCCTGCTGGCGCGTCGTCTGGGCAAGCCGGTCAAGTACACCGAGACCCGCTCGGAGTCGCTGATGGCCGCCCACCACGGGCGCGACCAGTGGCAGAAGCTCACCATCTCGGCCGAGAAGGACGGCACCGTCACCGGGCTCAAGGTCGAGCTGCTGGCCGACCTGGGCTCGCACGTCTCGCTGATCGGCGGCGGCGTGCCCGTGCTCGGCGCCTTCATGTTCAACGCGATCTACAAGTTCCCGGCCTACCAGTTCAACTGCCAGACCGTGCTGACCAACAAGACCTGGACCGACGCCTACCGCGGCGCCGGGCGCCCGGAGGCCACCTTCGGCATCGAGCGGATCATGGACGACCTCGCCGCCGAGCTGGGCGTGGACCCCTTCGAGCTGCGCGAGAAGAACTGGATCAAGCACGAGGAGTTCCCGTTCACGACCGTGGCCGGCCTGGAGTACGACTCCGGCAACTACGAGGCCGCCACGGCCAACGCCAAGGCGATGTTCGGCTACGACGAGCTGCGCGCCGAGCAGAAGCGGCGCCGCGACTCCGGCGACCGGGTCCAGCTCGGCATCGGCGTGTCGACCTTCACCGAGATGTGCGGCTTGGCGCCCTCGCGGGTGCTCGGCTCCCTCGACTACGGCGCCGGCGGCTGGGAGCACGCCAGCGTGCGGATGCTGCCCACCGGCAAGGTCGAGGTGCTCACCGGGGCCTCCGCCCACGGCCAGGGCCACGAGACGGCCTTCAGCCAGATCGTGGCCGACCGCCTCGGGGTGGCCTTCGAGGACGTCGAGATCCTGCACGGCGACACCCAGGTGGCCCACAAGGGCCTCGACACCTACGGCTCGCGCTCGCTGGTCGTCGGCGGCGAGGCCATCGTCAAGGCCGCCGACAAGGTCATCGACAAGGCCAAGGTCATCGCGGCCCACCTGCTGGAGGCCTCCGAGGACGACCTGGAGTTCTCCGGCGGACGCTTCAGCGTCAAGGGCACCGACCAGGGCCTGGCCATGGCCGAGGTGGCGCTGGCGACCTTCGCGGCGCACAACCTGCCCGACGGCGTGGAGCCCTCGCTCGACTCCGACGCGACCTTCGACCCGGTGAACTTCAACTACCCCCACGGCACGCACCTGTGCGCGATGGAGGTCGACACCGAGACCGGTCAGGTGACGATGCGCAAGTACGCCGCCTGCGACGACATCGGCAACATCATCAACCCGCTCATCGTCGAGGGCCAGCTGCACGGCGGCCTGGTGCAGGGCATCGCCCAGGCGCTGTGGGAGGAGGCGGTCTACGACGACGCCGGCACGCTGGTGACCGGCTCGTTCGTCGACTACCTGCTGCCGACGGCGGCCGACACGATCAGCTTCGACCTCGACCACACCACCTCCCCGGCGACGACCAACACGCTGGGCACCAAGGGCGTGGGCGAGGCCGGCACGATCGCCTCCACCCCGGCCGTGGTCAACGCCGTGGTCGACGCGCTGCGCCCGCTGGGCGTCGACGACGTGCGCATGCCGTGCACGCCGGAGCGCGTGTGGAAGGCCATCAACGACGCCCGAGGTGGGCAGAAGGCCGAGACGGTCGGTGCGGCCGCGCCGCACTTCGACCCCTCGACCGGCATGGAAGGCACCGTCGACCGCACGACCGGAGGAGCGGACGCATGATCCCCGCACAGTTCGACTACCTGGCGCCCACCACCGTCGAGGAGGCCGTCGCGGCCCTCGTCGAGCACGGTGACGACGCCAAGATCCTGGCCGGAGGCCAGAGCCTGCTCCCCGTGCTGCGGATGCGGCTCAACGCCCCCGAGATGGTGATCGACCTCAACCGCATCGACTCCCTGCGCGGGATCACCGACGACGGCGACGCGATCCGCATCGGCGCGATGACCCAGCACTCGGTCGTGGAGCACGACCCGCTGGTGGAGGAGCACGCGCTGCTCATCCACCGCGCGGTCGAGCACCTGGCCGACCTCCAGATCCGCCACCGCGGCACCTTCGGTGGGGCCCTGGCCCACGCCGACCCCGCCGGCGACCTGGGCGCGCCGGCGCTCGCGCTGGGGGCGCAGTTCGTCATCCAGGGCCCGAACGGCTCGCGCACCGTCGAGGCCGACGACTTCTTCGTCGACCTCTTCGAGACCGCCATCGGCGAGGACGAGATCCTCACCGCGGTGCGGGTGCCCAAGCACACCGGCTGGGGCGCGCACTACGAGAAGTTCGTCCGCGTGGCCCACCAGTGGCCGATCGTGGCCATCGCGGCCACGGTCAAGGCCGAGGGCGGGGTGATCACCGAGGCCCGCGTCGGCATGACCAACATGGGCTCCACCCCGCTGCGCGCCCGTGCGGTGGAGGACGCCCTGCGCGGGCAGCCGGCCACCGACGAGGCCGTGCGGGCGGCCGCCGCCCACGCCACGGAGGGCGCCAACCCGCCCTCCGACCTCAACGGCGACGCGGCGTACCGCAGCCACCTGGCCACGGTGCTGACCCGCCGCGCGGTGCTCGCGGCAGCGGGGGCCTGAGGCCCGTGGACCTCACCCACCGCTTCACCGTGCCCACCGGCGTCGAGGAGACCTGGGCGCACTTCCAGGACATCCAGGGGCTGGCCGAGTGCTTCCCCGGCGCCACCGTCACCTCGGTCGAGGACAGCACCTTCACCGGCTCCTGCAAGGTCAAGCTCGGCCCGATCGCCCTGGTCTACAACGGCTCGGGCACCTTCGTGGAGAAGGACGACACCGACCACCGGTTCGTCGTGGACGCGAAGGGCAAGGACAAGCGCGGCAACGGCACGGCCGGCGCCAAGGTGAAGCTCTCGATGCAGGCCTCGTCGCAGACCCCGGGGTCGACCGACGTGGAGGTGCTCACCGACCTGGCGATCACCGGCAAGCCGGCGCAGTTCGGCCGTGGCGTCATGCAGGACGTCTCCGACAAGCTGCTCGGGCAGTTCGTGGGCTGCCTGGAGCAGCGGCTGAGCGGACCATCGGCCGAGGAGGTCGCGGCGCAGTCGGCCGCGGCCGCCCCGCCCGTGGACCCGGCGGCGGCCTCGGCCCCGGCGGGGGAGACCAGCGCCCCGTCGGCCATGGGCGCGCCTGCGGCACCCGCGGCCCCTGCGCCGGTCTCGGCGGTCCCGCGCCACGCGGCGCCCCCGCCGCAGGACGACGCGCTCGACCTGGGCGCCGCGGTCATCCCGATCCTGGCCAGGACCTACTGGCGCCAGGCCGCCGCCGGCCTCGGGGTGCTCCTGGTCCTGCGCTGGCTCCTCGGGCGGCGCTGACCCGCCACGACCCACCCGCCGCGACCCACCCGTCACGACCGACCCGACGCCCTCCCCGCACCCGCGGGGAGGGCGTCGTCGTGCGTGCGGGGCGTTCCCGGCGGTCCTCTAGAGTCGCAGCAGCGGCCGCCGGCCGCCCTGACCCGGGGGAGCGCGTGGACCAGTACCAGTACCTGCTCGTCCTGGCCGGCTGCCTGCTGATCACCCTCCCGCTCGAGCTCGTGCTCGGCGCGCGGGTCTGGCGCCGGCCCCGACGACTCCTGCTCACCCTGCTGCCGGTGGTGGTCGTCTACTCCGTCTGGGACGTCCTGGCCATCGAGAGCGGCATGTGGGACTACAGCGAGCGCTTCACCACCGGCATCCTGCTGCCCTTCGCGATGCCGCTGGAGGAGCTGGCCTTCTTCGTGGTCATCCCGATCTGCGGCCTGCTGACCCTGGAGGCCGTCGGCAACGTGCTGGCGGGCCTGCGGGCCCTGCGCGCCGGGGCCGGGCTGCGCGAGGCGGCGCTGGTCGTGCACCGCGGAGGTGCGCGCTGATGCTGCTCTACACCGTGCCGGCCGTGCTGTCGGTGCTCGTCGTGGTCCTGGTCGAGCTGCTGTGGCTGCGCACCGGCGTCTTCCGCACCGCCCGCTACTGGCTGGCCATGCTCATCGTGCTGGGCTTCCAGGTGCCCGTCGACGGCTGGCTGACCAAGCTCTCCGACCCGATCGTGCTCTACGAGGAGGCCGAGATGACCGGCATCCGCTTCCCGTGGGACATCCCGGTCGAGGACTTCGCCTTCGGCTTCGGCATGGTCACCCTGACCATGCTCGTCTGGCTCCGCCTCGGCGAGCGCGAGGACCGCCGCGCCCGCACCCCGTCCCTCCAGGAGACCCCGTGACCCCCTCGACCGCCGCCAGCTCCCGCACCACCGGGGTCGACCACGACGCGGTGCCCGACGCCTTCGACGGCGTCGCCTCGACCTACGACCTCATGGTCGCGCTCAACCCGGGCTACCACGCCCACCTGCGCGCGTCGGCCGACGTGCTGGTCGCCGCGCTGCCCCGCGACCTCGACCGGCCGGTGCGCGTCGCCGACCTCGGCTGCGGCTCGGGAGCCTCGACCGCGGCCCTGGAGGCCGCGCTGCGCGACGCCGGCCTCGACTACGAGCTGCTCGGCGTCGACGGCTCCGCGGGCATGCTCGCCCAGGCCCGTCGCAAGCCGTGGCGCGGGGCCGTGCGGTTCCTCCAGGGCAACGCCGAGACGCTGACCCCCGCCTCGCTCGCGCCCGGTGCGCCCAGCGGTGCCCCGGTCGAGGGCTACGACGGGGTCTTCGCGGCCTACCTCTTCCGCAACGTCGACGCCCGCGACCGGCTGCTCGCCCAGGTGCGCGACCTGCTCGTGCCGGGCGGGTCGCTCGTGGTGCACGAGTACAGCGTCGAGGAGAGCCGCTCGGGACGGGTCAAGTGGGACGTCGTGTGCTGGGGCGTGGTCGTGCCGCTGGGCCTGCTGACCGCCCCCCGCAGCAGCATCTACCGCTACCTGTGGCGCAGCGTGGTCGACTTCGACGGCGCCGAGCGCTTCCGCAGCCGCATGGTCGCCGCCGGGCTCGAGCAGGTCCGCAGCCGCACCTTCGGGGGCTGGCAGAAGGACGTGCTGCACACGTTCCACGGACGCCGACCCCGCGCCGCAGGGACGGCCTGACGTGCCCGCCGCGAGCGGCGCGACCGGCGCCTGGCGCCCCGGCGTCGACCCTCGGGCCGTGTGGCACCCGCCGGTCGACGGCCCGCACGACGCCGACGACGCGGGTCGCCACCACGTGGTGGTGGTCGGCGGCGGCATCGCCGGCCTGGCCGCCGCGACCGGGCTGGCCGAGCGCGGCGTACGCGTGAGGCTGCTGGAGTCGACGCCGCAGCTCGGCGGACGCGTGGCGGCCTGGCCGGTCGAGGCCGGGGGCGGCACCACCACGATGAGCCGCGGCTTCCACGCCTTCTTC
The DNA here is from genome assembly GCF_001423135.1 of Nocardioides sp. Leaf307. Lineage (NCBI taxonomy): Bacteria > Bacillati > Actinomycetota > Actinomycetes > Propionibacteriales > Nocardioidaceae > Nocardioides > Nocardioides sp. Leaf307. The sequence goes on from NZ_LMNY01000001.1 coordinate 694,777, forward strand.
CGCCAGTACTACAACCTGCGGTCGCTGCTGCGCCGCGCCGACCCCGCGCTCGAGCGGCTGCGCGCGGTCGAGGACTACCCGCTGGTGCTGGCCGACGGGCCCACCGACTCCTTCAGCGACATCCCGCGGACCCCGCCGCTGAACATGATGGCCTTCGTCGCGCGCTCGCCGAGCTTCCGCCTGCGCGACCTCGCCGCCGTCGACGTGCACGCCGCGATGGGCCTGCTCGACGTCGCCTTCCCGCGCACGTTCGTGGAGCACGACGGCATCAGCGCCGCCGAGGTGCTCGACCGGCTGCGCTTCCCCCACGACGCGCGGCACCTCGCCCTGGAGGTCTTCGCCCGCTCGTTCTTCGCCGACCCCCGCGACTTCTCCGGCGGCGAGCTCGTGGCGATGTTCCACGCCTACTTCCTCGGCTCGTCGGAGGGCCTGCTCTTCGACGTGCCGACCGACGACTACGACACCTCGCTGTGGGCGCCCCTGGGACGCCACCTGGCCGGGCTCGGGGTCGACGTGCGCACCTCCTGCGCCGCCGCGGCCCTGCGCGAGGGAGCCGACGGGCGGGTCGTCGTGGTCACCGGCGACGGTGAGGAGCTCACGGCCGACGCCGTCGTCCTGGCCACCGACCGGGCTCCGCTGCAGCGCCTCGTGGGCGACGCCGGATGGCTGGGCGACGCGACCTGGCGCGGCGCGCTGGCCGCCCAGACCTCGGCCCCGTCCTTCGCGGTCTGGCGGCTGTGGCTCGACCGCCGCGTCGCCGCGGGGAGCCCGCCCTTCCTGGCCACCAGCGGTTTCGGTCCCCTCGACAACGTCTCGGTGCTCGAGCTCTTCGAGGAGGGCGCCGCGCGCTGGTCGCGACGGCACGCGGGGTCCGTGGTCGAGCTGCACGCCTACGCCGTGCCCGCCGGCACCGACGACGCCGACCTGCGCGCGCGGCTGCGCGCCGAGCTCTCGCGCCTGCACCCCGAGCTCGACGGCGCCGGGGTCGTGCACGAGGAGTGGCTCGTGCGCGAGGACTGCCCGATGGCCGGCACCGACCCGTGGTCCGCGCGCCCGGGCGTCGTCACCCCCGACCCCCGCGTCGTGCTCGCCGGCGACGGCGTGCGCTGCGCCCTGCCGGTGGCGCTCATGGAGCGCGCCGCCACCACCGGGTGGCAGGCCGCCGACGCGCTGCTGGCCGGGTGGGAGGTCGCCGGTCACGGGGTCTGGAGCGTGCCGGTCACCGGGCGCCACCGGGTAGTGCCGGCGCTGCGCCGCGGCCTGGCTCGGGTCGCCCGCTGACGCGGGACCGGGCCGGCTACACGCCGTAGGACTCCCCGCGCGAGCGCAGCAGGTAGGACCGCTCGGCGTAGACCATGTCGTCGACCCACAGCCGGCGCGCGGTGGAGCGCATCGCCGGTCGCAGCAGCGGGGCCAGGTGGCGGGCCACCGCGAAGCCGGTGCGCTCGGAGGTCGCGACGGTGGCCTCGACCATCATCGTGCGCGGCCGGCCGGCGGCGTCGGGCCCCAGGGGGGTCGCGTGGGTCTCGACGACGCTCCCGGCGCCCTCGCCGTCGGTGATGGTCATGACGATGGTGCGGGCGTCGGGGCAGGCGAACTCCGCACGCACCGGCACGCCCCACGTGCGCGAGACGCGGAAGGTCACGTCGACGGTCAGCACCTCGTCGGTGCTGGCCGCCTCGTCGACGGTGAGGTGGCTGAAGGCGTAGGGGTGGAACCACGAGCCGTGCCACGGGTCGAGCCGGTTGGCGATGATGTCGCGCGGCTCGCAGGTGCCGGCGACCTCCACCACCGCGGCGACCGAGCTCGCGGCGTCGGGCCGCCGGGTGATCCTCGGCGCGTCGGCGGTGACCTCGCCCTGGGTGGGGACGCGCACCCACAGCAGCACCCCGTCGTCGTGCGCGGCGTACGCCGGCCAGCCCGGGGCGCCCGCGGGGTCGAGGGCCAGGCCGTGCCACCTGCAGACCACGGCGTCGGACATGACCTCGCAGTCGGTGAGCAGGGCCCCGAGGTGGGGGCACGAGCCCGGCCCGGCCGCGACGCCGGTGGAGGTGCGCCACACGACGACCTCGCGCCCGCCGACCGAGCGCACCAGCGAGCGCCGACCGAGGTCGCGGCTGGCGCCCACGACGTACCAGCCGCCCGGGTCGGCGGCGAGCGCCACGTCGAGGGCGCGCCGGATCCGGGCGGGGCGGGCCTCGCGCCAGGTCGGGGTCAGCTCGGTGCGCTTCGGCATCGGGCGCAGGGCGAGCGGCACCCGCGGCGGGGCCTCGGGGTCGCGCTGGGCCAGCGAGCGGGCGGCCACGCCGGCCTTGCGCCACGTGGGCACCCGGGCGCGGGAGGAGAAGACGTCGTAGTCGGCGGCCTCGATGCGGTCGAGGATGCCGGCGTAGAGGACACGGGCGGTGCGCACGCAGCGCTGCGAGGGGCCCGGCAGGTGGGCGAGCCCGGCGTCGGCCTCGCGGTAGAGCTCGCGGTTGCGGGCGATCTCGAAGCGCATCAGCTCGCGCCACTCCGGCGTGACGGCCCGGGCCGCGGGGTCGGCGGAGAAGCGCTCGAGGTCCTCCTGGGGCAGGTAGACCCGGCCCCGGTCGAGGTCCTCGTCGACGTCGCGCAGGAAGTTGGTGAGCTGGAAGGCCAGGCCGAGCGCGCGGGCCGGCTCGCGCGCGGCCGGGCTGGTGGGCTGCAGCACCGGCAGCATCATCTCGCCGATGACGGCCGCGGAGCCCTCCATGTAGTCGAGCAGGTCGTCCCAGCGGGCGTAGCGGGTGGTGTCGAGGTCCTGGGCCATGGCCCCGAAGAAGCGGTCGAAGCACTCGGGGTCGATGCGCGCGTCGAGCACGGTGCGCGCGACCGCCGCGAGCACGGGGTCGTCGCTGGTGCCCGCGGCGACGGCGTCCTGGAAACGGCCGCGGAAGGCCTCGAGCGCCGCGGTCGTGGTCGCGACGTGGCCCTCGGTGGTGGCGCCGGCGGCGTCGACGATGTCGTCGGCCAGGCGGCACAGCGCGTAGACCGCGTGCACGTGGCGACGCTGGGGGGCCGGCAGGATCGCGGCGCCCCAGAAGTACGTCGTGCCGTGACGGCGGGTGAGCTCGGCGCAGCGGCGGTAACCCTCGGTGAGGAGGTCGTCGTCGTGGTGGAGCAGAGCCGTCATCGGCCCACCGTACCGGCGGCGGGCCGCTGGGGTCGCCGGCTGCGTCCGGCCGCGGGCAGGAAGGTGGTGACCCGCTCGGCGGCGAGACGCCCCGAGACGAGCACCATCGGCACGCCCACGCCGGGAGTGGTGCCGGAGCCGGCGAAGAACAGCCCCGGCACCCGCTTCTCCACGTTCGGCGGGCGGAAGGGGCCGGTCTGCGGGAAGGTGTGGGCCAGCGCGAACGGCGTGCCGCGCTCCATGCCCATGCGCTGCCAGTCGACCGGGTCGACGAGCTCCTCGGCCACGACGTCGGTGGGGTAGCCCTCGCGGTCGAGGAAGCGCAGCAGCGACTCGCGGATCTTCGGGCGCTGCGTGCGCCAGTCGACGACGCCGTCGAGGTTGGGCACCGGCTCCAGCACGTAGAGGGTGTGGGCGCCCTCGGGGGCCAGCGACGGGTCGCTGAGCGAGGGCACCGTGACCAGGCGCGAGGGGTCGGGCATCATCTCGCCGCGCTTGATGAGCGCGTCGAAGGAGGAGTCCCAGGCGTCGGCGAAGTGGATGTTGTGGTGGTGCACGCCCTCGGGCAGCGACCCGCGCGCGCCGACGTGCCACACGACGGCGGAGGGGGAGTAGACCCCCTTGCGCACGGCGCGGTGGGGCTTGAGGTCGGGCAGCAGCTGGGAGTAGGCCACCGGGAGGTCGAGGGTGCAGACGACCGCGTCGGCGCGCAGCTGCTCGCCGCCGTCGAGCTCGACGCCGGCCACCCCGCCGTCACCGCGGCGCAGCACGCGGGTCACCGTCGTGCCGTAGCGCAGCTCGGCGCCGCCGTCGGAGGCGGCCTGGGCCAAGGCGACCGGCACCTGGCTCATGCCGCCCTCGGGGAACCACACGCCCTCGATGCAGTCCATGTAGGTGATGACGGCGTAGAGGGCCAGCGCGTCGGAGGGCGGCAGCCCGGCGTACATCGCCTGGAAGGTGAACAGCCGCTGCAGGCGGTCGTCGTCGAAGCGGCGGCGGATGGCGGGGCCGAGGCGGCCGAAGCCGCCGAGGCGCACGAGCCGGGCGGCGGCGCCGGGGGAGGAGAGCAGGTCGAGCGGGGAGTCGAAGTTGCGGTCGATGAAGTGGGGCATCTCGACGTCGTAGAGGTCGCGCAGCCAGTCGACGAAGCCGTCGAAGGCGGCGGCGTCGTGGGCGCCGGCGACGCGGGCGATCTCCTCGCGCATGGCGTCGTGGCCGAACTTCACCAGGATCTCGGAGCCGTCGGCGTAGCGGGCGCGGTAGCCCGGGTCGAGGCGACGCATCGGCAGCAGCGTGTCGAGGTCGCCGCCGGCCGCGGAGACGACGTCGTCGAGCAGGTTGCGCATGGTGAGCACCGTCGGGCCGGTGTCGAAGGTGAAGCCCTCGCGGTGGATGCGGCCGGCGCGGCCACCGGGGATCGGCTCCCGCTCGACGACCGTCACCTCGTGCCCGCTGCCGGAGAGGTGGCACGCGGTGGCGAGGCCGGCGAGGCCTCCTCCGATGACGACGACGCTGCTCATGCTCGGCTCCTGGTGTCGGTGTGGGCGGTGGTGCGGGCGGTGGTGGCGTGTGCGGTCAGGTCGGGGCCCAGGGCGCGCGCCTGGAGGACGAGCCACGGGCTGAAGACGGCGGGGGTGCGGGTGACGGCGCCGTGGACGTCGGCCCAGGGCACCCAGGCGTGCTCGGCGACCTCCCCGGGGTGCGGGTCGAGCACCGGGTCGCGCTCCACCCGGGCGACGTGCACGGGGCAGACCTCGTGCTCGACGACGCCGGAGGCGTCGACCGCGCGGTAGCGGAAGTCGGGCAGCACCACGTCGACCCCGGTCAGCGCGAGGCCGAGCTCCTCGCGGGTGCGTCGGCGCACGGCGTCGGCGACGGGCTCGCCCGGTCGCGGGTGGCCGCAGCACGAGTTGGTCCACACCCCGGGCCAGGCCTGCTTGCCCAGGGCGCGCCGGGTCAGCAGCGTGCGGCCGTCGGGGTCGAGCAGGTGCACCGAGAAGGCGAGGTGCAGCGGGGTGTCGGTGGTGTGCACCTCGAGCCGCGGCGCCGAGCCGGTCGGGCGACCCTCGTCGTCGAGCAGCACGACGTCGTCGGCCGGGTCGTCGGCCGGGTCGTCGGCCAGGCGGTCGGGACGGGCGGGCGCGGTCATGGCTGACCTCTCGGGAGGCGGGGCGTGCGGCTCCGACGGTAGCCGGGCCCACCACGCACGATCTCACCCTCGCGGCTCCTCACCGGTCGGGCAGGTGGGCCTGCCCGTGCGGGCGGTGGCCACGCCGAGCGGCGTTCCTAGGGTGGGGTGTGAAGGAGGTCACCCATGAGCCGATACGTCATCGAGCGCGACCTGCCCGGAGCCGGGGACCTGGACGACCGGGCGCTGCACGACCTCAGTGCCCGGTCCAACGAGGTGCTCGCCGGCCTCGACGACATCAGCTGGGTCGAGTCCTACGTCACCGACGACAAGCTGTTCTGCGTCTACGACGCCGCCGACCCCGCCCTCATCGCGGAGCACGCGAGCCGCGGGGGGTTCCCGTGCGACCGGATCAGCGAGGTCCGCTCCACTATCTCGCCCGAGACGGGGCGCTGACCCGGCCCGTGGCGCGTCGCCGACCAACGTTCTGACAACGTCGGGCGGGCAGTGTGGTCCACGTCACGCAGGGGGAGGCCGTCATGTCCGCAACGCTCTCGCCGCGACGCGCGCCGGACGCCGTCACCGGTCCGACGCCGGGCCCGAGCACGGAGCCGGCCACCGAGCGGGTGCCGCTGGTGAAGTTCCACGCCCCGGAGGTCGTGTTCGGGATCGGGTCGCTGGCCGAGGCCGGCTTCGCGGCCGCTCGGCTGGGCGCCCGGCGCCCCTTCGTGGTGACCGACCCCGGCATCATCGAGGCGGGCTGGGTCGACGCCCTGCTGGGCCACCTGCGCGAGGCGCGGCTCACGCCGGTCGTGTGGTCGGAGATCACGCCCAACCCCAAGGACCACGAGGTCCGCGCCGCCCACCGCCGCTACGTCGAGCAGGGCGCCGACGTCATCATCGCCCTGGGCGGCGGCTCGTGCGCCGACGCGGCCAAGGGCGTGGCCCTGCTCAGCGGCAACGGCGGCGACATCCTCGACTACGCCGGCGTCGACCGGGCGACCGCACCGATCCCGCCGCTGCTGGTCATCCCCAGCACCTCGGGCACGGGTGCCGACGTCTCGCAGTTCTGCATCGTCACCGACACCGAGCGTTCGGTGAAGATCACCATCATGGGCCGCGCCCTGGTGCCCGACATCTCGATCACCGACCCGCGGCTGCTGATGACGATGCCCGAGCAGCTCAACGCCGCGACCGGGCTCGACGCGCTGACCCACGGCGTGGAGGCCTTCGTGTCGCTGGCGCACAACCCCCTGGCCGACACCCACGCCCTCGCGGCGGTCGGGCTGGTGTGCGCCCACCTGCGCACGACGATGAGCCACCCGCGGCAGGAGGCGGCGCGCACGAAGATGGCGCAGGCCAGCCTGCAGGCGGGGCTGGCGTTCACCAACGCCATCCTGGGCGCCACCCACGCGATGAGCCACCAGGTCGGCGGGCTGCTCGACGCGCCCCACGGGGTGGTCAACGGCGTCCTGCTGCCGCACGTCATCCGCTACAACGCCCGCGCCACCCCCGACCGCTTCGTCGACCTGGCCGCCGCCGCCGGCCTCCCGGTCGCCGGCCTGCCCGGGGTGGAGGCGGCCGAGCTCCTCGCCGCCCACGTGCGACGGCTGGCCGACGACGTGGGCGTCCCCCGCGGGCTGCGCGCACTGGGGGTCGGCGAGCACGACGTGCCGCGCCTGGCGGCGACCACCCTCGACGACGCCTGCCTGACCACCAACCCGCGCCCGGCGAGCGCGGCCGAGGTGGAGCAGCTCTTCCGAGACGCGCTGTGAGCAGCACCGAGCGTCCCCTCGACGTCGCGACCCTCACCGGGGTCCGCTCCGGCAAGGGCTCCTACTACCGCGCCTACGTCCGCTCCGACGAGCGCATGCAGCGCGCGGTGCGGGCGATGGACTCGATCTCCCGGGCGCTCGTGCGCACGGTGGAGGGGCCGCGCAGCCTGCTCGAGGAGGTCGTGCGGGCCGCGGGCTCCCACCTCGACGCGACCTGGACGATGCTGGCGCTCGCCGACGGTCACCTGCCCGGCGCCCGCCCGCGCTTCCTCCTGGTGGGGCCCGACGGCGGGGTGCACGACGAGGTCGCGGCCGTGCCGGCCGAGGTGCGGCGCGAGCTGGGCGCCGTGCGGGCCGGCCACGTCACCCGCAGCCGGGCCGACCAGCGCTGGGTGCGGGTGCCGATGAGCCTGGAGGGCCGCCACATCGGCAGCCTGGCCGGGCTCCACGGACTCGACGACGACCCCGAGCCGCGCGACCTGTCCGTGCTGCGCATCCTGGCCAACCAGGCTGCGGTCTCGCTGCACACCTCCGAGCAGTACCAGGCCGGCCTGGCCCTGCACCGCCGGGCCCAGCGGCTCTACGACGAGGCCACCGACCGCGCCCGCGACCTCGAGGACCGCACCCGTGAGCTGCGCCAGGCCGAGGAGCGTCTCGTCGTGGCCCACCAGCGCGAGCTGGTCGACCACGAGCGCCACCGCATCGCCCGCGAGCTGCACGACAGCGTGACCCAGTACGTCCTGTCGGCCGGGATGGCCGTCGAGGTCGCGCGGGGCGAGGCCGAGGACCTCGGCTCCGCCGGCGCCCCGATCCTGGAGCGGCTGGCCACCGCCAAGGCCCTGAGCCAGGAGGCGGTGGACCAGCTGCGCCGCGCCATCTACGCCCTCCACCAGCCCCACCGCGACACCGTGGGCACGCTGCCCGAGCTGCTCCACGAGGTCGCCGCGCACCACCGCCCCCAGCTGTCGGTGAGCGTGCGGGTCGAGGGCGACGCCCAGGTGCTGGCCGCCGACGCCGACCACGAGATCGCCCGCGCCGTGGGCGAGGCCCTCTTCAACGTCGCCACCCACGCCGAGGCGACGCGGGCGGTGGTGCGCCTGCGCTACCGCGCCGAGGAGATCCTCGTGAGCGTCGCCGACGACGGCACCGGCGACCCCACCGAGCTCGCCCGCCGCCTGCGCCTGGAGCGCGGCCCGGTGGTCGACGGCCGGCACCGCGGGCTGGTCAACATCGAGAGCCGCATCGGCGACCTGGGCGGCAGCGTCGTCTTCCGCCGGGCGCGGCTCGGCGGCGTGCGGGTCGAGATGCGCCTGCCGCTACCCCTCGTGGCGTCCCGCCACGCGGGGGTCATCCACGGCCTGGTCGGCACCGGGCAGAAGGAACCACCATGGCCACGCTGAGCCCACCCCAGCCCACCCGCCCCGCGCGGTCGGCGGGCGTCGACATCATGCTCGTCGACGACCACGCGATCGTGCGCCAGGGCCTGCGCTCGATCCTCGAGCGCGAGCAGGACCTGCGGGTGGTGGCGGAGGCCTCCACCGCGGCGGAGGCGATGACCGTGATCGGCCGGGCCCGCCCGGCCGTGGTGCTGCTCGACCTCAAGCTCTCGACCTCCTCCGACACCGAGGGCCTCGACCTGTGCGAGGCGCTCGTCGAGCGCTTCCCGGGCCTGGGCATCCTCGTGCTCACCACCTTCCTCGACGACCAGCTCGTGCTGCGTGCGGTGCGGGCCGGGGCACGGGGCTACGTCGTCAAGGACGTCGACACCTCCGGCCTCGTGCGCGCCATCCGCGACGTGGCCCGGGGCGAGAGCGCCTTCGACGCCCGCAGCGCCGCCGCCATGGTGCGCGGGCTCAACACCCCGCCGCCCGAGGAGGCCCGCCACCTCACCCCGCGCGAGTGCGAGGTGCTGCGGCTGCTGGCCCGGGGGCTGTCCAACCGCGACATCGGGGCCCAGCTCTTCATCTCCGAGACCACCGCCAAGTTCCACGTCGGCAACATCCTGCGCAAGCTCGACGTCACCCGCCGCGCCGAGGCGGTCTACGAGGCCTCCAAGATGGGCGTGATCTGAGGTCAGCCCGTGTCGAGCACGAGCCAGGCGCCGTGGTGCTCGTGCACGGCGTAGGGCAGGCCGCTGCGGCGTCCGGCCGCCTCGAGGTCGGCGGTCGTGAACGTCCGCACGTGGCCCCAGGTCTCGTCGGGTACGTCCTCGACGGGCACGGCCACCACGACCCGGCGTCGCGCCAGGCGCACGGCCTCGGCCAGCACCCGCTCGCCGTGCTCGGCGTCGAGGTGCTCGAGCAGGTGCACCGCCAGCACGGTGTCGGCGGTGGCGTCGGGGGCGGGGAAGCGCGCGGCGTCGGCGGCGCAGGTGCCGAGCGTCGCACCCAGGCGCGGCGCCACCGCGGCGAGCAGGCCCACGGTGCCCTCGCACAGGTCGGAGGCCAGGACGTCGTGGCCGGCCGCCGCGAGCCGCAGCGAGAGGAAGCCGAAGCAGCAGCCCAGCTCGAGCACCGACCCGGGGGCCACCTGCTGCTCGGCAAAGGCGTAGACCGGGGCGTAGCCGTCGATGGTGCCGTGGCCGCTGCTGCTGCCGCTCCCGGCCGGTGCGTCGCTGCCGGTCCCGCCCGCGGCCAGCGACTCCTCGATGCGGGCCAGCGTGGTGCGGTAGAAGCGGGTCCAGCAGTCCAGGGCGCTGCCGCCGGAGGTCAGCACGACGCCGGTCAGGAGCCGCTCGAAGAGCTCGGGGCCGCGCAGCCAGCCGGGGCTGAACAGCTCCGCGGCCAGCAGCCCGGCGAGGTCGTCGTCGACCAGCTCGGGGGGCACGACGTGGTCGACCTGCACCCGCTCGGGGCCCTGGACCACGTCGAAGTGGGGGGTGCGGACCATGTGCAGCGAGCGACGCGGGCGCGCCCCCGTCACGCGGCGGACCTCGACGAGGGTGTCGCGGTAGGCCCCGTCGCGCAGCGGGGCCAGGGGGTCGATGCGCTCGAGCTCGCCCCGGGTGGTGTGGTCCGCCGGGGTGCTCATGGCGCCGCGGCGGTGGACACCAGGTCGAGGCCGTGCAGGCTGCGCACGACCTGCACCCGGCTGCAGTGCTCGGCGTACAGGGGGAGGTCGCAGGAGCCGAGGCCCCAGGAGTAGCGCGGCTCGGGGGTCAGCCACACGGTCTCGCGGGCCCGGCGGCTGAGCTCCTCGAAGGCGCCGAGGCCGGGGTCCTTGCCGTTGCCGCGGCCGTCGCCCAGCACGACGAGCGTCGTGCGGCGGGTGACGGCCGACCCGAACTGCTCGAGGAACTGCTCGAAGGTCGACCCGTAGTCGGAGTCGGCGTCGACGTCGAGGACCCCTCCGGCCGGCAGGCCCGACATCACCAGGCTGAGCGCGTCCTCGGTGCGGTGCTCGGCGAAGAGGTCGGTGATCTCGACGAGGTCCTTGACGAAGGCGAAGGTGCGCACCGACGAGGCCACCGACTGCAGGCCGTGCACCAGGTGGAGGGTGAAGCGGGCGGTGGAGCGCACCGACAGCGACACGTCGCACAGCACGAGCAGCCTGGGCCGGTCCTCGACCTTGCTGACCGTCACCGGCCGGAAGGGCACGCCGTCGTAGCGCATGTTGGCGCGCATCGTGCGGGCGCCGTCGACGACGCCGCGGGCGGCGGCCTTGCGGCGGGGCCGGGGTGCGCCGCGCAGGCTGCGCAGCAGCCGCCGCAGCGACTCCTCGAGGTCGGCGCGCTCGTGCTCCTCGACGCTCTCGGCCCGGGCCGCCGCGATCTCGCGCTCCTCGATGTCGTGCTCGAGCTCCATGAGCCGCTCGAGGTGCTGCTTGAGCCGCTCGGGGAGGCTGGCCAGGAAGGGCGCGAGCGCCTCGCGCAGCGCGGCGAGGCCCTCGCCGGCCGGGCCCTCGTCGTCGGGGTCCTCGGGCCCGTCGGGCATCGCCTCCTCCAGCCAGCCGAGCAGCATCATCTCCTCGGCCACCGTCAGCTCGGTGTCGAGCGTCATCCCGGGTCGGCGCACGAGGTCGCCGGGCGCCCCGGGGTTGTGCATGCGCTGGGTGGAGATCTGCACGCGGGCGGCCTCGCCGGCGCTGTCCTGGGTGTCGTTGGACAGCACGATCTCGTCGGTCAGGGCGGCGATGTCGATCTTGTTGGCCTCCTGGTGCAGGTTGTACTGCTGGGCCATGTCCTCGGGCTTGAAGAACTCCTTGATGTCGTCGGGCTTGCCGTGGGAGTGCCCGTCCTCCGGGGTGTCGCCGGGCTCCTCGGAGAGCGTGAACTGCTCGAGCTCGCCGTCGTCGGTGAGGTCGTCGTGGGCGTGGGAGTGCCCGTGGCCGGTCTCCTCCTCGACCACGGCCCGCAGCCCGAAGAAGCGGTCGAAGACCCGCTCGAAGGTCGGCAGGTCGCGCCGGTCCTTGACCAGGCTCACCGCCAGCGCGGAGCGCAGGACCTCGCGGTCCGACAGCACGCCGGGCTGGGCCACGGCGTGCATGGCGTCGATGGCCTCGGCGGTGCTGACGCGCACTCCGAGCAGCCGCAGCAGCCGGATGAACCGGTGGACCGCGCCCTCCACGGGATCAGACCGGACGCTTGCGGGCGCCGCGCGCCGCGAAGGAGCGCGCGCCCTGTCCGGCGGGCACCGCCTTGGCGGGCTTGCCCTCGCTGGAGGTCCGGCCGCCGCCGGCGTACGCCGCGTCGTGGCGCCCGGGACGGTCCTTGGCCGCACGCACGTCGCGACCGTCGGGCCCGTCACCGGGGTCGCCGGGGCCGCCGGGGCCGCCGGCGCGGTCGTCCGCGTCGTGGCCGTGGCCGTGCCCGTGGCCGTGGCCGTGGTCGAGGTGGTCGGGCACGGTGGCGTTGGGGTCGACCAGGCCGGGCAGGGCCTTGCGGGCCTTGTCGAGGTCGCGCTCGTACTTCACGACCACGCTGAGGGTCGACGACAGCACGTCGGCGGTCAGCTCCTCCACGCCGAGCACCGCGAGGGTGCGGGCCCAGTCGATGGTCTCGGAGATGCTCGGCGACTTGCGCAGGTCGAGCTCGCGCAGCCCGCGCACGACGTCGACCAGGCGGACCGCGAGGGCCTCGGCCAGGCCGGTGTCCTTGGAGCGGATGATCTCCAGCTCGCGGGTCGCCTCGGGGTAGTCGAGGAAGAGGTGCAGGCAGCGTCGCTTGAGGGCGGCCGACAGGTCGCGGGTGTTGTTGGAGGTGAGCACGACGTAGGGCAGGTGGGTGGCGCGCACGGTGCCGATCTCGGGGATGGAGATCTGGAACTCGCTGAGCAGCTCCAGCAGCACGGCCTCCAGCGCCTCGTCGGCGCGGTCGACCTCGTCGATGAGCAGCACCACGGGCTCCGCCGAGGTGATGGCCTCCAGCAGCGGCCGGGCGGCGAGGAAGCGCTCGGAGAAGAAGATGCTGTCCTGGTCGGCGATGCGCTCCACGGCCTCGGAGAGGGTGGCGGCGTCCTCGACGACCTGCCCGATCTTCTCGCGCAGGATCTGGGTGTAGAGCATCTGCTTGCCGTAGTCCCACTCGTAGAGCGCCTTGGTCTCGTCCTGTCCCTCGTAGCACTGCAGCCGGATCAGGCGCCGGCCGGTGACCTGGGCCAAGCTGGTGGCCAGCTGGGTCTTCCCGACGCCGGCCGGTCCCTCGAGCAGCACCGGCTTCTCCAGCCGCGAGAGCAGGAAGACGGTGGTGGCGAGCCGGTCGTCGGCGAGGTAGCCGGCGTCGCGGAAGCGCTCGCGGGTCTCGTCGACGTCGCGGAACTCGCTGTCGGACGGGGTGGTGGGTGCGTCGCTCACGCGCTGCTCCTGGGCTCTGGGGGTGGGCGGGACCTGACCGGCGCGCGGCGCGCCGCTTGACGCTGTTGCGCGCCACGGCGTTGCCGACGGCCTTGCTGACGACGAAGCCGACCCGTCCTTGGCGTTGCCCGGGGTGCAGGCGTCGCCGAGGACGTGGTGGGTGATGCGGTCGACGTCGGCGGCGTCGCCGGTGATGACCCCGGCGTTCTCGTAGAACGCGGTGGGTCCCTCGCCGAGCCGGTTCTTGGAGTAGCTGTCCTTGGTGACGTCGGTGAACTTCTCGGTGATGCCCACGTCGCGCAGCAGCCGGATGGCGGCGGCGAGCGCGGCGTCGGCGGCCTGCGGCTTGGTCATGCCGTGGGTGTCGATGCCCATCGCCTCGGCGATGTCGGCGAAGCGGGCGTACTGCGCGGGCATGTTGAAGGCCCACACGCGCGGCAGCGCGATGGCGTTGTTGAGGCCGTGGTGGGTGTCGTAGAAGGCCGACACGGCGTGCGAGATGGAGTGGATGATGCCGAGGCCGCCGGAGTTGAAGGCCTGGGCGGCGATGTACTGGGCGTACATCATGCCCTCGCGGCCCTTGAGGTCCTGGCCGTTCCAGACCGCCTCGCGCAGGTTCTCCGAGGTCAGCTTGATCGCGCGGATCGCGTTGCCGAGCGACGGCTCGAAGTTCAGCCGCGAGACGTAGGGCTCGCTGGCGTGGGCGAGCACGTCGAAGCCGCACTGGGCGGTGTAGTCGACCGGGCAGTCGAAGTAGAGCACCGGGTCGTCGATGGCCAGGCTCGTCACCGAGGCGTCGTCGAAGGCGACGTACTTGTGCGGGTTGTCGGGGTCGGTCGTGGTGTCGGTGATGACGTAGGCCCACGAGGTCTCCGAGCCGGTGCCGGCCGTGGTCGAGACCGCGATGTGGGGTGGGTTCTTCGGGTTCTCGGACATGTTGAAGCCCTCGAACTCGTTGACGTTGCGCCCGTCGTGGGCCACCGAGACCCGCGCGCCCTTGCAGGCGTCGTGGGAGGAGCCGCCGCCGATGGAGACGAAGGAGTCGCACTCGTTCTGCTGGTAGAGCGCCACGGAGTCCATGACGTTGTAGTCCTTGGGGTTGGACTCGACCTTGTCGTACACGACGACCTCGAGGCCGTGGTACTTCATCGACTCCACGATCTTGTGCACGATGTCGGTGCCGCGCAGGCCCGACGTCATCACGAGGGTCTTGCGGAAGCCCATCTTGAGGGCCTCGGGGCCGATCATCTCGTGGGCGCCCGGACCCATGAGGGCACGGGGGAAGGGGTGGAACTCCTTGATCGGGAAGGGCTTGAGCAGCTCGTCGACTTGCATGTGGGACCTCCTGGTCGCGCTGGCTGGTGCTCGCCCTGCGGACGCTAGGAGCGTGCGGACCGCACCGACAGACGAGGACGCGGAAACACCTCGGCGGGGCAGTGGGGACCTGCCCGTCGGGACAGGTCGGCCACGGCCCGGGGAGGGGTGCGCCGGGTCGCGCCGGTGCCTAGCGTGAGCGGGTGCGGCCACCGACCGAGCCCCTCGCGACGCTCTCGCCGCGCACCCACGTCTGCGACGGCGGCCGCTCCCTGCTCGGGGTCGGGGGCGGGGTCGGCGGCGAGTCCGGTCTGGTGCGCCTCGACGACGCGGAGGCCGCCGCTGTCGCGGCCGGACCGGTGGGGGGCGAGCTCGCCCGCCGGCTCCTCGACGCCGACCTGGCCGACCCGCTGGTCACGCCGCGGCCGGTGGACGCCCGCGAGGTCAGCGTGGTGGTGCCGGTGCGCGACGACGCGGTGCGACTGGGCCGGCTGCTTGCCGCGCTGCGCGAGGACCTCCCACCCGGGGTGGAGGTCGTGGTCGTCGACGACGCCTCGCGCGCCCCGGGCGAGGTCGCGGCGGTGGCGCTGGCCCACGGCGCGCGAGTGGTGGCGCACCGGCGCAACCGCGGCCCCGCCGCGGCCCGTGACAGCGGCCTGCGGGAGGTGACCGCGCCCTGCGTCGCGTTCGTGGACGTCGACGTCGTGCCGGAGCCGGGCTGGCTCGAGCGACTGCTGCCGTACCTGGACGACCCGTCGCTGGCCGTGGTCGCACCGCGGGTGCTGGGGCCCGCCGCGCGCCCCGGCGACGGCGCGGTCGCCCGCTACGAGCAGGCGCGCTCCTCCCTCGACCTGGGCCCGGCGCCGGCGGCGGTGCGTGCGGGCGGCCTCGTCTCCTACCTCCCGGGGGCCTGTCTCGTGGCCCGCACCGCGGCCCTGGGCGAGGGCTTCGACGCCCGGCTGCGCTGCGGTGAGGACGTCGACCTGGTGCGCCGCCTGCTCGCCGCGGGCTGGCGGGTGCGCTACGAGCCCGGCGCCCACGTGCGTCACGAGCACCGGACCGGCGTGGCGGCCTGGGCCGGGCGCAAGGCCTTCTACGGCACCTCCGCGGCTCCGCTGGCCGCCCGCCACCCGCAGGCGGCGGCCTCGCTGGTGCTGCGGCCGTGGACCGTCGCGCTGCTGGGCGGGCTCGTGGGCGCGCCCCTGCTCGGGCGGCAGGCGCTGGCGGTGACCGGCGCCGCGGCGGGCGTCGCGCTCGTCGGGCGCACCCGCGGCCTGCGGCGCGACGGGTCGCCCCGGCCCGTGCGGGCGGCCGCGGTCGTGGTGCTCGAGGAGGCGGTGGCGGCGCTGTGGGGGAGCGGGTCGGTGCTGCTGCGCGAGCAGTGGCTCACGGCCCTGCTCGCCGCGGTCGTCTCGCGCCGGGCCCGCCGTACGGTCGTGGTGGTGGGGGTGCTCGACGCCGTCGCCGACCACCGCCGCACCCGCCCGCGCCTCGGCCTGCTCCCGTACGCCGCCCTGCGCCGCCTCGACGACGTGGCCTACGGGGCCGGTGTGTGGGCCGGCGCCCTGCGGGAGGGATCGGTGCGCGCGCTGGTGCCCGTGCGGGTCAGTCGACCGCGGCGCCCGACCGGTCGGGGCGGGGCCGCACCCCGTTGGTGACGGGGTCGAGCTGGGGCTCCAGGCGCAGCACGGCCAGGGCGCCGCAGAGCAGGCACCCGACCACGAGCAGCCCGATGTAGACCTCGCCCAGCGCGTGGCCGATGAGGAAGCCGGAGACCGGCGGCGCGATGACGGCGGCGGCCTGGAAGGAGGCCGAGCTGAGCGCGTTGTAGCGACCCCGCAGGTGGTCGGGGGCCAGGTCGTTGACCAGCGCCGGGATGGTCGGCTGGAGCAGGGTCTCGCCGAGGGCGAAGACGGAGGCGCAGGCGGCGACGAGCACGGTGGCCGCGACGGTGCCGGCGACCAGCCCGGTGGCGCCGAGGCAGAGCCAGGCCAACGACCAGATCACCGCCATCACCGCGATGACCCGGGTGCGCCGCAGGCCCTCGATGCGCTGGAGCACGAACAGCTGGAGCACCACGATGACCAGGGTGTTGGCGCCGAAGGCCAGGCCCAGCCCCTGGGTCGAGACCTCGCCGACGGCGCGGGCGTAGGCCGGCATCCCGGCGTTGAGCTGGGAGTAGCCGACGAAGGACGACACGAAGCCCAGCACCATGAGCGAGGCCACGGCGGGCCGGCGCAGGACCACCAGGTAGCCGACCGACGGCCCGGTGGTCGCAGTGTCGTGGTCAGGCCGCCCGGCCACGTGGCGCAGCGGGCCGAGGAGCAGGACGATCGCGGGCAGGTAGCTCGCGGCGTCGCCGAGGTAGATGGCCTGGAAGGTCGAGACCTGCTCGACGTCGACCAGCACCCCGCCGAGGATCCCGCCGATCCCGATGCCGAGGTTGAGCAGGGTGAAGTTGACGCCGAAGTAGCGCTGGCGCAGCGCGGCCGGCACGACGGCGGCGATGAAGCTCTGGGAGGCCGGCCAGGAGACGCCGAAGGCGACGCCGTTCAGCGTCAGCGCCACCCCGGCCAACAGCATGGTCGAGGCGAAGGCGAGGAGGGCGTTGCCGGCGACCAGCAGGAGCAGCGAGGCGAGCAGCACCCGCCGGGCCCCGATGCGGTCGATGAGGGCGCCGCCGGGACCGACGATGAGGAAGCCGATCAGCGGGGGCACCGCGAGCAGCAGCCCGACGTCGGCGAGGGCGAAGCCGCGGACCTCGTTGAGGTAGACGACCTGGAAGGGCAGCACCAGACCGGTGCCGAAGAACTCCAGGACCACCACCGACAGCAGCAGCCGCCCCTCCCGGGGCAGGTCGTGCCAGAAGGACGCGAGGGTCGGGCGGTCGGTCGTGCCGGTGCTGCCGGGGGTGCTGGTGCTCATCTCCGGCGCAGTCTCGCACCTGCGCCGGAGACGGCGGAATCGAGCGGAACCGACCGGGGTCAGCCCTTGCGGTTGACCTTCACCTCGCGCTTGACGCGGCGTCGCAGCTGCAGGATGCGCATGCTGCCGACGATGCCGGCCAGCAGCATGCCCGCGGCGGCGGCGATGAGGAGGGCGGCGGCCTGGGGCAGCTCGGCCTCCCAGGGCAGGAAGGCCACGGTGACCCGCTCGGTGTTCTGCATGATGAAGACCACCAGCAGCACGAGCACCACGATCGAGGCGATGACGGCGACCCAGAGGCCGCTGGTGCGTGAGCCGCGCAGCGGGTCCTCGTGGCGGCTCGAGCCGGTGTCGGTCGGGGTGGGCGTGGGGTCGGTGCCGGGGCCGCGGTCGCCCGCGGTGGGCTCGTGGGACTGGGTGCTCATCGGTCGTCTCCTGGTGGTGGGGAAGGGGGTCAGGCCGTGGCCCGGGCCAGCGCCTCGAACTCGGGGTCGCTCAGCTCGATCCCGGCCGCCGCGGTGTTGGACTCGAGGTGGTCCAGGCTCCTGGTGCCCGGGATCGGCAGCATGACAGGGGAGCGGCGCAGCAGCCAGGCCAGCGCGAGCTGCGAGGGCGTGGCGTCGTGCTCGCAGCTCGCCGCCGCCAGCGGTCCGTCGTCCTTCGACAGGGCGCCGGTGGCGAGGGGGAACCACGGGATGAAGCCGATCCCCTCCGCCTCGCAGTAGTCCACGAGCTCCTCGGCGCTGCGGTCGGCGAGGTTGTAGAGGTTCTGCACGGTGGCGATGGTGGCGACCTCGCGGGCGGCCCGGGTCTGCTCGACGCTGACCTCGGAGAGCCCGATGTGGCGGATCTTGCCCTCCTGCTGCAGCGCGGCCAGCTCCCCGACCTGGTCCTCCAGCGCGACCTCGGGGTCGATGCGGTGCAGCTGGAAGAGGTCGATGCGCTCGAGGCCGAGGCGGCGCAGGCTCAGCTCGCACTGCTGGCGCAGGTAGGACGGGCGACCGACCGGGATCCACTGGCCGGGACCGGTGCGGGTCAGGCCGGCCTTGGTGGCGATGACGACGTCGTCGGCGTAGGGGTGCAGTGCTTCGCGGAGCAGGTCCTCGGCGACCTCGGGGCCGTAGGAGTCGGCGGTGTCGAAGAGGGTGACGCCGAGCTCGACGGCGCGACGGAGCACGGCGATCGCGCCGTCGTGGTCCTCGGGCGGCCCCCAGACGCCCTCGCCCGTGAGCTGCATCGTGCCGTAGCCCAACCGGCTCACGGGCAGGTCGCCGCCGATGCGGAAGGTGTCGCTCGTGCCGGTCATGTCAGGCCTCCTGCTCGGTGCGGTCGCCCGCCCACGTGGTGTGGAAGGAGCCGTCGCGGTCGACCCGCTGGTAGGTGTGGGCGCCGAAGTTGTCGCGCAGGCCCTGGATGAGCGCGGCGGGCAGGCGGCCGCGCCGCAGCCCGTCGAAGTAGGACAGCGAGGAGGCGAAGGCCGGGATCGGCACGCCGGCCTGCGCCGCGGTGGCCACCACGTCGCGCCAGGCGTCGACGCCGTCCTTGACCGCGTCGGCGAAGTAGGGCGTGGTCAGCAGCGTGGTGAGGTCGGGCTCCTCGGCGTAGGCCTCCTTGATGCGGTCCAGGAACTGCGCCCGGATGATGCAGCCGCCGCGCCAGATGGTGGCGATGCTGCCGAGGTCGATGTCCCAGCCGTGCTCCTCCGCGCCGGCCGCGATCTGGTCGAAGCCCTGCGCGTAGGCCACGACCTTGGAGGCGTAGAGCGCCGCGCGCACCTGGTCGACGAAGACGTCGCGGTCGACCTCGACGGTGTGCTCCTCGGAGGTGGTGGAGAACATCTCGCGGGCCGCGGCGCGCTGCTCGGCGTGGCCCGAGAGGCTGCGGGCGAAGGTCGCCTCCGCGATGCCGGTGATCGGCACGCCGAGGTCGAGGGCGCTCTGCACGGTCCAGCGGCCGGTGCCCTTCTGCTCGGCCTGGTCGAGCACGACGTCGACGAAGGGCTTGCCCGTCTCGGCGTCGGTGTGGCGCAGGACGTCGGCGGTCATCTCGATGAGGAAGGACTCGAGGTCGCCGCGGTTCCACTCGTCGAAGACGTCGGCGATCTCGGCGGGCTCGAGGCCGCCGACGGTGCGCAGCAGGTCGAAGGACTCCGCGATCAGCTGCATGTCGGCGTACTCGATGCCGTTGTGCACCATCTTGACGAAGTGCCCGGCGCCGTCGGGACCGACGTGGGTGCTGCACGGGGTGCCGTCGACGACCGCGGCGATCGACTCCATCACGGGGCCGAGGTTCTCGTAGGCGTGCTCGGAGCCGCCCACCATGATCGAGGGCCCGTTGAGGGCGCCCTCCTCGCCGCCCGAGACGCCCATGCCCACGAAGTGCAGGCCCTTCTCCTCAAGGGCCTGCTGGCGGCGCAGGGTGTCGGTGAAGTGCGCGTTGCCGGCGTCGACGACGATGTCGCCCTCGTCGAGCAGCGGCACGAGCTCGTCGATGACGGCGTCGGTCGGCTCGCCGGCCTTCACCATCACCAGGATGGTGCGGGGCTGCTGGATCGAGGCGACGAAGTCCTCGAGGCTCTCCGAGCCCACCAGCTCCCCGCCGCCCTCGCGGGCCTCGTCGGAGAACTCCTCGACGAGCGCGGTCATCTTGGCTGCGGTGCGGTTGTGCACGGCGATGGTGTGCCCGTTGCGGGCGATGTTGCGGGCCAGGTTGCGGCCCATGACAGCGAGGCCGGTCAGGCCGATGGTGGCAGTGGCGTCCATGGTTCGACACAACCACGGGTGGGGGGCCGCTGTTCCGCCCAAGGGGGTGAGTGGGTGCGGTCAGAACACGTTGAGCGGGCGGAACTGCACCGAGACCCGCGGCCCGGCCGAGGCGACCTTCGGCACGGCGTGCTCCCAGGTGCGCTGGCAGGAGCCGCCCATGACGAGCAGGTCCCCGTGGCCCATCTCGAAGGACAGCGAGGCCCCGCCGCCACGGGGGCGCAGCGCCAGGCGCCGCGGGTCGCCGAGGGAGACGATCGCGACCATCGTGTCCTGCGTCGAGCCGCGCCCGATGGTGTCGCCGTGCCAGGCCACGCTGTCGCGCCCGTCGCGGTAGTAGCAGCAGCCGGCGGTGCGGAAGGGCTCACCGAGCTCGTCGGCGTAGTGCGCGCTCAGCGCGTCACGGGCCTGTGCGAGCCGCGGGTGGGGCAGGGCGTCGCCGACGAGGTAGGTGTGCACGAGCCGCGGCACGTCGACGAGACGGTCGTACATCTGGCGTCGCTCGGCGCGCCACGGCACGTCGGCGACCAAGGTGGCGAGCACGTCGTCGGGCTCGGGGAGCCACGTGCGGTGCACGTCGACCCACGCGCCGTGCGACAGCGGGTGACGCTCGAGGGCGCTCAGGTCACCGACCTGCGCGACCGGCGCCTCGAAGAGCGACGACTGGAAGTCCACGCGACCACCCTAGCCCGGTCGGTCGAACGCGTGTTCGACCGACCGGGCGGCGCGCCGCCGGTCAGACGGCCTTGTTCAGCAGCGTGCGGGTGATCTGCTCGACGGTCTCGTCGGCCAGGGTGTCGAGCTTGCCGCGCAGCACGACGGGTGCCACGAGGTTGAGCAGGAAGCCGAAGTCGAAGTCGGCCCGGTAGTGGATGCGGGTCGCGCTGCCGTCGGCGTCGGGGGAGAAGCTCAGCGTGTCGGTCGCGGTCGCCGACTTGTTGGTGCCGCGGAACTGCACGCGCGAGGGCCGCTCGAAGGCCGTCGTCTCGTAGGTCAGGTCGACCGTGCGGCCCATGAACTGCGAGGTGTTGGCGTACGTCGTGCCGACGCCGCCGTCGCCGGAGGTGCGGGTGGTGGTGACGGTGCCGGGGTCCCACTCGGTGGTGTGCGCGAAGTCGCTGAGGTAGTCGAAGACGGCCTCGACGGGCCGCGGGACGGTGAAGGTGCGCTCGACGTGCATGGGTCGAGGGTAGGGAGGGGGACACGGCACGGGCTCACCCCTGGGGCGCCCGAGGTTGCGCATTCGCCGGACAGGGCGCCGCGCGCCTCCCTAATCTGGGGGGCGTGGAAGACGTTCTGGCGCCGGACGGGCGTGGCCTCAAGCACGTCGCGGTGCGCGAGTACGTCCGCTCCCTGGTGACCGGCAGCGCTCCCGGGTCGCCCGCTCCCTCCGAGCGCGAGCTCGTGCACCAGTTCGGCGTGGCCCGCATGACGGTGCGCCAGGCGATGGACGCGCTCGTGGTCGAGGGGCTGCTCGAGCGCATCCCCGGGCGGGGCACCTTCGTCGCCCGCCCGCGGCGTGCGGCCAGCCGGATCACCGGCTACACCGAGGAGATGTCGCGGCGCGGGCTGCTGGCCGAGTCGCAGACCCTCCTCGCGCGTCGTGAGCAGGCCGGTCCCGGCGTGGCCCGTGCGCTGAGCCTGACCGAGGGCGACGCCGTCATCCACTGGCGGCGGCTGCGCCGCGCCGACGGCACGCCGATGTGCCTCGAGGACGCCTATCTCAACGAGGTCCTCCTGCCCGGCTTCCTCCAGAGCGGCATGCCGACCAGCCTCTACGACGCCCTCGACGGCCGCGGCCTGCGCCCGACCTGGGCCGAGGACTCCATCACCGCCGACCGGGCGACGCCCGAGGAGGCGACCCTCCTGGAGGTCGACGAGGGCGCGCCGGTGCTGCGCCACTCGCGACGCGCGCTGGCCGGCGACAAGGTCGTCGAGGTCTCGCGCACCGTCTACCGCGCCGACCGCTTCACGCTCTGGGTCCAGCTCGGCCACGACGCCTGAGGGCCACGACGCCTGGGAGGGGTCGGCTCAGAAGGGGCGCCACTCACCGAGGCGACCCAGGTCGGCGACCGTCTGGCCGGTCTCCTCGCACACCCAGTGCGGGTCGGGGCCCCCGAGGTCGGGCTGGATGTAGAGCGAGTGCTCCGGCGCGCCGGGGCAGCCGACGCACAGGGGCCAGCGACCGGTGCTCTCGAAGAGCGCGTCCTGCACGTCCTGGGCGACCAGGCCGGCGACGTACTGCGCCCCCTCGGGCCACTGCCCCGCCCACCACGAGCGCGCCGAGACGGCGTCCTCCAGCGCCGACACGGCGGGTGGCGTGGCGTGGTCGCGGGCCCGGAGGTCGGCCAGCACCCGCGCCCGGGCGTCGAAGAGCAGCGCGTTGTCCACAGCCCCATCATGCTCCCGTTTCAAAGCCCGCCCCCGCCGGGCACCTGGAGGGGGCCGGCGCACCGTGCGCCGGCGGGGAGCGGGAGGTGGGTCATGACGGGTGGACCGGAGATCACGAGCTGGGCGGAGACGTGGCGGGTGCCGCGTCACCTCGCGGTGCTGGCCGAGCAGGAGCGCGCGGTGAGCGACTACGCCCGGGAGTGGGTGGCGCGGCGCGACGGCTTCGAGCCGAGCCCGGTGTGCGTGCTGCGGCCCCTGGCCGAGGCCATGGACCTCGTGTCGGCCGCCTTCGACGCGCTCGACCGGCGCTTCGCGGCGGTCTGGGCCGACGCGGTCGACGACGTGGAGTCGGCCCTGGCCGGGCTCGAGGCCGCCGACCTCGACGCGTCGGCGTCGGCCGCGCTCGTGCACCGCGACGTGGCGGGAGCCGGGGCGTGAGCGGCCCGGTGCTGCTCGACCCGGTGCTCCTCGCGCCCGGGGAGAGCGACCCCCAGCGCCGCCACGACGCCGCCTTCGAGTCGTGGGACGCCGCCTTCTCGGCCATGCGCGACACGATCAACCTGGGGGTGCGCGCCCTCAACGGCGTGGGCGCGGGGCTGCCCGAGCTGCCGGGCGGCAGCCTCGAGGAGCTGGTCGTGCTGCCGTTGAGCGGCGACTACACCGCGATCCGGCAGAACGCGACGGCCTGCGTGACCACCGGGTCGGCGTGGGTCGCCTGGGCCGGCAACCTCGACCGTCTCGCCGTGCACGTCGCGCTCGGGTGGAGCGGGCTGGCCGGGGCCGCCTGCGCGGCACGGATCGAGGGGCTCGCCCTCGCCGGCCGCGCGGTGGGCGCCGTCGTGGAGCGCGGCGCGCTCGTGCTGGAGGAGGTCGCCGACGTCTCCGAGCGGCTCGGGGTCGAGGTCGAGCACCTCGTCGTCGAGCTCGGCAAGGCCATGGCGCGGCTCGTGCGCGCGCTGCTCAGCCGCGCCTCCGGACCGGCAGGGTGGGCCGCCCTGGCCGCCGAGGTGGCGATGAAGGGGCTCGACGCGATCACCGACCTCGTCGACGACGTCCTGCTCGTGGTCGACCTGGTCCAGCGGTTGCTGGAGCTCAAGGAGACGGTGCCGGTCTGGGCCCGCCACGTGGGCGACCGGCTCGCGCTGCTCGCCGCCCTGCCCGACCTGGTGCCGTGAGCGGCTCGGAGGCCGACAGGCTCCTCGCCGCCGCGCTCGAGCGGTCGGGTCGCACCCTGCGGCGCGCCGCGGAGCTCGACCGCGGTGTCCCGCGGCCGGTGCTCGGTGCGCTGGAGCGCGCTGCGCGCGGCGGGACGCTCGCCCAGCGGCGCCACGCGGCCTCGGTCGACCGCGGTGAGACCACGTGGGAAGCGCTGTGGCGCGACCCCTGGAGCCTCGGGGCGGGCGAGGGCGTCGACCTCGTGCGCGCCGCGGTGGTCGAGACCGGGCGGGGCGCGTTGGCCCCACCCGTCCGGGGGTCCTAGGGTCGGTCCCGTGTCAACGACGACGCATGATCTGGACAAGTCCGACCTCCTCGCGAAGGCGACCGACCTGGCCCGGGCCGGGAAGGGCACGGGCGGTCCGCCCCACGACGACGTGGGCGCGCTGCTGGCCGCCTACTACCGCCACGTCGCCCCGGAGGACCTCGCCGGTCGGAGCGAGGCCGACGTCTACGGCGCCCTCGCCTCCCACCACCGGCTGGCCACGGAGCGGCCGCAGGGCACCGCGGCGGTGCGCGTGCTGACCCCGACGCTCGCCGAGCACGGCTGGTCGGCCTCCGGTCACACGGTCGTGGAGGTCGTCACCGACGACATGCCCTTCCTGGTCGACTCCCTCACCATGGAGCTGGCCCGGCAGCTCCACGACGTGCACGTGGTCGTCCACCCCCACTTCGACGTGCGGCGCGACATCACCGGAGCCCTGCAGCACGTCGGCGTCGTCGACGACGGCGCGCTGCAGCCCGACGGCGAGGCCGTGCGCGAGTCGTGGATGCACGTCGAGATCGACCGGCTGCCCCAGGGCGAGACCGGGGAGCAGCTCGCGCGCGACCTGGTCGCCGACGTCCAGCGGGTGCTGCGCGACGTCCGCGAGGCGGTCGAGGACTGGAGCCGCACCCGCGGCCGGATGCTCGAGATCGTCGAGGAGCTGCGCCAGGACCCGCCGCCGCTGGACCCCGAGGAGGTCCGGCAGGGCGCCGAGCTGCTGGAGTGGCTCGCCGACGACCACTTCACCTACCTCGGCTACCGCGAGTACCACCTCGAGACCGTGCCGTCCGAGGGCTCCGCCGGCGGCTCGACCGGCGGCTCGGAGGGCTCGGCCGAGGACGAGGTGCTGCGCGCGGTGCCGGGCACGGGCCTGGGCATCCTGCGCGCCGACCAGGACCAGTCGGAGTCCTTCGCGCGCCTGCCCGAGGCGGTCAAGGCCCGCGCGCGCGAGCGCAGCCTGCTGGTGCTGGCCAAGGCCAACTCCCGGGCGACCGTGCACCGCCCGGCGTACCTCGACTACGTCGGGGTGAAGACGTTCGACGCCTCGGGGGCCGTGGTCGGGGAGCGTCGCTTCCTCGGGCTGTTCTCCTCGACCGCCTACGCCGAGAGCCTCACCCGCATCCCGCTGCTGCGCGAGCGCGCGGCCGCCGTGCTGCGCCGCAGCGGCTACGACCCGCGCAGCTACGCCGGACGTGCCCTCATGGACACCCTCGAGACCTACCCCCGCGACGAGCTCTTCCACACCAGCGTCGACGAGCTGGCGCCGCGCGCCGAGGCGGCCATGCACGCCCGCGAGCGGCGCGCGGTGCGCACGATCACCCGGCGCGACACCTACGGGCGCTACGTCTCGGTGCTCGTCTACCTGCCGCGCGACCGCTACAACACCGCGGTGCGCGAGCGCTTCTCCCAGATCCTCCTCGACCGTCTCCACGGCGAGTCGGTCGAGTTCACCGTGCGGATCAACGAGTCGACCACCGCGCGCGTGCACTTCGTCGTCCACCTGTCCGCCGACGCGGCCGGGGGGAGCGGCGACATCGACGCCGCCGACCTCGAGCGTCGGCTCTCGGAGGCCAGCCGCAGCTGGCGCGACGACTTCACCTCCGCGGTCATCGCGGAGTACGGCGAGGAGGCCGGCGCCCGCCTCGGGCGGCGCTACGTCGACTCCTTCCCGGAGGCCTACAAGGAGGACTTCTCCCCGCGCACCGCGGCGGTCGACCTGCGTCGCCTCGAGGACGTCGAGGGCGAGGAGGGCATCGACCTGTCGCTCTACGAGCAGCTCGACGCCGGCCGCGGCGAGGCCCGGCTCAAGGTCTACCGCGTCGGCGAGCCGCTGAGCCTCTCGCAGGTGCTGCCCATGCTGTCCTCCCTCGGGGTCGAGGTCGTCGACGAGCGCCCCTACGAGCTCGACGGCCTCGACCGGCCGTCCTACGTCTACGAGTTCGGCCTGCGCTACGGCCGCGCCCTGCCCGAGCGGGCGCGCGGCCTCTTCCAGGACGCGCTGCGCGCGGTCTGGGAGGGACGCAGCGAGATCGACGGCTTCAACGGGCTCGTGCTCGGCGCCGGGCTGACCTGGCGCCAGACCTCGGTGCTGCGCGCCTACGCCAAGTACATGCGCCAGGCCGGCTCGCCCTTCGCCCAGGACTCCATCGAGGGCGCACTGCGCGACAACGTCGACCTCACCCGGCTCCTGGTCGCGGTTTTCGAGGCCCGCTTCGATCCCCACCCCGGCGCCGGGGCACGCGGGGAGGACGACCTCGTCGCGGCCTTCGGTCGGGCGCTGGAGGACGTCGCCAGCCTCGACCACGACCGCATCCTGCGGTCCTACCTCACGCTGGTCCGCGCCACCCTGCGCACCAACTACTTCCAGACCGTCGACGGTGAGCCCCACGCCTACCTGTCCTTCAAGCTCGACCCGCAGGCCGTGCCCGACCTGCCCCAGCCGCGGCCCCGCTTCGAGATCTTCGTGCACTCCCCGCGGGTCGAGGGCGTGCACCTGCGCTTCGGCGCGGTCGCACGCGGCGGACTGCGCTGGTCCGACCGCCGCGACGACTTCCGCACCGAGGTGCTCGGCCTGGTCAAGGCCCAGATGGTCAAGAACACCGTGATCGTGCCGGTCGGCGCCAAGGGCGGGTTCTACGCCAAGCAGCTGCCCGACCCGGGCGACCGCGAGGCCTGGATGGCGGAGGGGGTGGCGGCCTACACCACCTTCGTCCGGGGTCTGCTCGACCTCACCGACAACCTGGTCGACGGCGTGACCGTGCCCCCGCGCGACGTGGTGCGCCACGACGGCGACGACTCCTACCTCGTGGTCGCCGCCGACAAGGGCACGGCGACCTTCTCCGACCTCGCCAACGCGGTGGCGGCCGACTACGGCTTCTGGCTCGGCGACGCCTTCGCCTCGGGCGGCTCGGTGGGCTACGACCACAAGGCCATGGGCATCACCGCCCGCGGGGCGTGGGTCTCGGTGCAGCGCCACTTCCGCGAGCGCGGCATCGACTGCCAGACCCAGGAGTTCACCTGCGTCGGCATCGGCGACATGAGCGGCGACGTCTTCGGCAACGGCCTGCTCTGCTCGCCCACGACCCGGCTGGTGGCCGCCTTCGACCACCGCCACGTCTTCCTCGACCCCGACCCCGACCCCGCGACGTCCTACGCCGAGCGCCGTCGGCTCTTCGACCTGCCGCGCTCCAGCTGGCAGGACTACGACGCCTCCCTGATCTCCGAGGGCGGGGGCGTGTGGTCCCGGGGCCTGAAGTCCGTGCCGGTCAGCCCCCAGGTGCGGCGGGCGCTCGGACTGCCCGACGACGTGGACCGGCTGACCCCGGCCGAGCTGATGCGGGCGATCCTGCAGGCCCCCGTCGACCTGCTGTGGAACGGCGGCATCGGCACCTACGTCAAGGGCTCGCAGGAGACCCACGCCGACGCCGGCGACAAGTCCAACGACGCCATCCGCGTCGACGGTCGCGAGGTCCGCGCCCGCTGCGTCGGCGAGGGCGGCAACCTGGGCCTGACCCAGGCCGGCCGCATCGAGTACGCCCAGCGCGGCGGCGACGGCTCGGGCGGGGCGATCAACACCGACTTCATCGACAACTCCGCCGGCGTCGACACCTCCGACCACGAGGTGAACATCAAGATCCTGCTCGACCGGGTGGTGGCCGCCGGCGACCTCACGGGCAAGCAGCGCAACGCCCTGCTGGCGGAGATGACCGACGAGGTCGCCTCGTTGGTGCTGGCCGACAACTACGAGCAGAACCTCGCCCTGGCCAACGCCGCCGACCACGCCGCCGCGCTGCTGCACGTGCACGAGGACTGGATGCGCCGCCTGGAGCGCGACGGCGTGCTCGTGCGCGAGATCGAGGGCCTGCCCTCGAGCGCCGAGGTGCGCCGGCGCCTCGACGCCCGGGAGGGCCTCACGGCGCCCGAGCTCTCGGTGCTGCTGGCCTGGACCAAGATCGTCCTGGCCGAGGAGCTGCTCGAGTCCGACCTGCCCGACGACCCCTACCTCGCCCACGACCTGGAGGTCTACTTCCCGACGCCGATGCGCGAGCGCTTCGCCGCGCAGGTCGCCGACCACCCGCTGCGACGCCAGATCATCGTCACGCAGGTGGTCAACGACCTGGTGAACGGCGCCGGCATGACCTTCTGGCCCCGCCTGGGCGGGGAGACCGGCGCGAGCGCCGCCGAGCTGACCCGGGCCAACTTCGTGGCCCGCGAGATCTTCGGCTCCCTCGACCTGCGCGAGCGGCTCGCGACCCTCGACACCCGCATCGACGCCGGCGTGCAGACCCGGGCCCGGCTGGAGATGCGCACGCTGGTCGAGCGGGCCTCGCGCTGGCTCGTGGTCAACCGCCGCCCCCCGCTCGACTCCTCGGCCACGGTGGAGCACTTCCGCGATCCGGTGCAGGCGACGATGGCGGCCCTGCCCGACCTGCTCACCGGGCGCGAGCTGCAGGCCTTCGAGGACCGGCGTGACCGGTTGGTGCGCGGCGGGCTCGACGAGGAGCTCGCCTCGCGCGTGGCCGGTCTGCAGCCGGCCTACACGCTGCTGGGCGTGGTCGACCTCGCCCTGCGCGACGGGCTCGACCCGGTCGAGGTGACCCGGGTGCACGTGGCCCTGGGCGAGCGGCTCGGTCTGCCGGTGCTGGTCGACCGGATCCTGGACCTGCCGAGGCACGACCGGTGGCAGACCATGGCCCGGGCCGCCCTGCGCGACGACCTCAACGCGGTGCACGTGCAGCTCACCGGTCAGGTGCTGGCCGCGACGTCGGGGGAGGAGTCGGCCACCGCCCGCATCGGCTCGTGGGAGGACGGCGACGAGGTCGTGGTCTCGCGGGCCGCGGCCACGCTGCAGGAGATCTGCTCCGACGAGAGCGCCGACCTGGCGCGGATGTCGGTCGCGCTCCGTGTCGTGCGGGGACTGCTGGCCGGCTGACGGATTGGCCCGTTGTCGGCGCCCGCGCCTAGGCTGCTTGACGATGTCAACTGTTCTCGGGCCGTCCCCCGCCGAGGCCCCGGCGGGGGCCGCCGCGCCGCCGCCGGCCGACGTGCGCTCGCTGCTGCGCCTGGCGCCGTACCTGCGGCCGCACGTGGTGGCCCTGACCATCATGCTGCTGACCAGCCTCGGGGTGGTGGCCCTGTCGATCGCGGTGCCGCTGGTCACCAAGGCCCTCATCGACGGGCCGATCACCGAGCGCGACGCGGGGGCGATCCTCCCGCTCGGCCTGCTCGCGCTGGGGCTCGGCGTGCTCGAGGCCGTGCTGGTCTTCTGGCGCCGCTGGGTGCAGTCCAACGCCGTGCTCGGCATCGAGACCGCGATGCGCCACGACCTCTACGAGCGCCTCCAGCGCCTGCCCATGGCCTTCCACAGCCGCTGGGGCTCGGGTCAGCTGCTCTCGCGCGCCACCACCGACCTCTCCGCGATCCGCCGCTTCAGCGGCTTCGGCGTGCTCTTCCTGCTGGTCAACGTCGTGCAGCTGGTCGCCACGACCGCGGTGCTGCTGCACATGTACTGGCCGCTGGGCCTGGTCGTCGCGGCGGCCGCCGCCCCCATCGTGTGGCTGTGCATGCGCTTCGAGAAGGAGTACGTCGTCGTCTCGCGCCGCGTGCAGGACGAGCAGGGCGACCTCGCCACCCTCGCCGAGGAGGGCGCCGTCGGCATCCGCGTCATCAAGTCCTTCGGCCGCAGCGGCCACGTCGGCGAGCAGTACGCCGCGGCCGCCCGCACCCTGCACGCCACGAGCATGGACAAGGTGCGTCTCTCGGCCCGCTTCTGGACCTTCCTCGGCGCGGTGCCCAACCTCGCGGTCGCGGCGGTGCTGCTGCTCGGTGCGATCGGTGTGGGCCGCGGCGCGCTCACGCCCGGCGAGCTGGTCGCCTTCATCACGCTGATGCTCTCGCTGGTCTGGCCGATCTCCTCCCTCGGCGTCATCCTCGCCATGGCCCAGGAGGCGATGACGGCGAGCGCGCGGATCCTGGAGATCTTCGACACCGAGCCCGCCATCGTCGGCGGCACGCGCCGCATCGAGCGGCCCCGCGGCCACCTGCGCCTGGAGCACGTCGACTTCGCCTTCCCCGACGCCCCCGACGAGCCGGTGCTGCGCGACGTCAACCTCGACGTCGCGCCGGGGGAGACCGTGGCCCTCGTCGGTGCCACCGGGTCGGGCAAGACCGCGCTGACCGCCCTGGTGCCGCGGCTGTGGGACGTGACCGGCGGACGGGTGCTGCTCGACGGGATCGACGTGCGCGAGCTCGACCTGGTGCACCTGCGCTCGCTGGTCGCCACCGCCTTCGAGGACCCCACGCTCTTCTCGATGAGCGCCCGGGAGAACCTCACCCTCGGTCGCGCCGACGCCTCCGACGCCGACGTCGCGGAGGCCCTCGAGATCAGCCAGGCGCAGTTCGTCCACGACCTGCCGTGGGGTCTCGACACCCGCATCGGCGAGCAGGGGCTCTCGCTCTCCGGGGGCCAGCGGCAGCGCCTGGCCCTGGCCCGTGCCGTGCTGGCGCGCCCGGCCGTGCTGGTGCTCGACGACACCCTGTCGGCCCTCGACGTGCACACCGAGAAGCTGGTCGAGGAGGCGCTGGGCCGCATCCTGGGGTCGACCACGGGGCTCGTCGTCGCGCACCGTGCCTCCACCGTGATGCTGGCCGACCGGGTCGCGCTGGTGGAGCACGGCACCATCACCCACGTCGGCGAGCACCGCGAGCTGCTGGCCACCGTGCCCGCCTACGCCCGGCTGCTGTCGGCCGAGGCCTGGGCCGACGACGCGGCGGTGTCGGTGTGAGCGCCGCGACCGACTGGCGTGGCGCGGCGGCGGTCGACGCCGACGAGGCCGCCGAGGCGATGACAGCCGCGCGGCTGGGCGGGGGCGCCCGCCGGCTGCTGGGGGAGCTGCTCGCGCCCTACCGCCGGGCGCTGTGGCTGCTCGTCGCGGTCGTCGTCGTCGAGAACGCCGCGCGCCTGGCGATCCCCTACCTGGTCAAGGTCGGCATCGACTCGGGCATCCCGCCCATCCGTCGCGACGACGACCTGACGGTGCTGCTGGTGGTGGTCGGCGCCGTGCTGGGCGCGACCCTGCTCCAGGCCGTCGCGCGCCAGCTCTTCCTGGTGCGCTCCGGGCGCATCGGCCAGGACGTCCTGCTCCAGGTGCGGCGCCGGGTCTTCGGCCACTTCCAGGACCTCAGCCCCGCCTTCCACGACGGCTACACCTCGGGCCGGGTCATCTCGCGCCAGACCTCCGACGTCGACGCCGTCTACGAGATGCTCGAGACCGGCTTCGACGGGCTCGTCACCGCGGCGCTCACCCTGGTCGGCACCGCGGCCATCCTGCTCTTCCTCGACGTCGAGCTGGGCCTGGTGGCGCTGCTGTGCGGGCCGTTCCTGGCGCTGCTCACCAACTGGTTCCGCAAGGCCTCGGCCCGCAGCTACCGCGCCACCCGCGAGAAGGTCGCGCTGGTCATCGTCCACTTCGTGGAGTCGATGGGCGGCATCCGTGCGGTGCAGGCCTTCCGGCGCGAGCCGCGCAACCAGGAGATCTTCGACGACGTCAACGAGCAGTACCGCGCGGCCAACCTCGTCGCGTTCCGTCTCGTCGCGTGGTTCATGCCCGGCATCCGCCTCATCGGCAACGTCACCATCGCCGTCGTGCTGCTCTACGGCGCCCTGCTGGCCTACCGCGGCGACGTG
Organism: Nocardioides sp. Leaf307; assembly: GCF_001423135.1. Lineage (NCBI taxonomy): Bacteria > Bacillati > Actinomycetota > Actinomycetes > Propionibacteriales > Nocardioidaceae > Nocardioides > Nocardioides sp. Leaf307. The sequence goes on from NZ_LMNY01000001.1 coordinate 726,183, forward strand.
ACCGTGGGCGTGCTGGCCGCCTTCCTGCTCTACCTGCGCCAATTCTTCGAGCCCATGATGGAGATCTCGCAGTTCTACAACACCTTCCAGTCGGCCTCCGCGGCGCTGGAGAAGCTCGCCGGGGTGCTGGAGGAGGAGCCCGACGTGCCGGAGCCGACCTCACCGGTCGCGCTGCCCGCCGCCCACGGGGAGCTGCGCTTCGACCACGTGCGCTTCGCCTACGTCGAGGACCGCCCGGTGCTGCCCGACCTCGACCTCGTCGTGCCGGCGGGCCAGACCCTGGCGCTGGTCGGCACGACCGGCGCGGGTAAGACCACCCTGGCCAAGCTCGCGACCCGCTTCTACGACCCCACCGGCGGCCGGGTGCTGCTCGACGGGGTCGACGTGCGCGACCTGACCTCCGACACCCTGCGCGACCACGTCGTCATGGTCACCCAGGAGAGCTACCTGTTCTCCGGCACGATCGCCGACAACATCCGCTTCGGGCGCCCGGGGGCCACGATGGCGCAGGTGGTCGAGGCGACCACCGCGCTGGGGGCCCACGACTTCATCGCCGCGATGCCCGACGGCTACGACACCGACGTCGCCAACCAGGGCGGTCGGCTCTCGGCCGGCCAGCGCCAGCTGGTCGCCTTCGCCCGGGCCTTCCTGGCCGATCCCGCGGTGCTCATCCTCGACGAGGCGACGTCCTCGCTCGACGTGCCCTCCGAGCGCCTGGTGCAGCAGGCGCTGCGCACCGTGCTGGCGGGCCGGACGGCGGTGATCATCGCCCACCGGCTCTCGACGGTGGAGATCGCCGACCGGGTCCTGGTGATGGAGCACGGGCGCATCGTCGAGGACGGCGCGCCCGGCGACCTGGTCGCCGGCGGCACCGGGCGCTACTCCGCCCTCCACGACGCCTGGGTGGAGTCGCTGGCCTGAGCGCGGCGCGGGTCAGAGGCCGCCGTCGAGGAACTGCGCCCTGCCCTCGCCGAAGGACCAGTCCTCCTTCTCGTTGGCACTCACCGAGACGATGAGGTCCTGCGGGCTCACCGCGCAGTGCTCCTCGAGCCGGTCGGCGAGCGCCCGGTAGAGCGCCTGCTTCTGCTCGGCGTCGCGGCCCTGCTGGAAGACCTGCACGACGACGATGCCGTCGGTGCGCTCGTAGCCCAGCCCGGTGTCCTCGGCGATGATCTGCCCGGCCGGGTGCTCGGTCACCACCTGGTAGCGGTCGCGGGCCGGCGCGGCGAAGACGTCGAGCATCACCTCCTGCACGACGTCGGCGAGGCGCCGCAGCTCCTCGGGGGTGCGGCCGGCGGTGACGTCGATCCTGACGAGCGGCATGGGTCTCCTCGGGGTGGTGGGGTCGGCGGTGACGGGTCGTGCCCGAGTCAAGCAGCAGGCCCCAGGGTCGGGTCTAGGGTCGGGTCATGGACGAGCGCAGGGGCGTCGACGAGCACGACGCGGTGGCGGTGGCCGAGCGGGTCGCCTCGGGACGGGCGAGCGCGCGGGAGGTGCTCGAGGAGAGCCTCGCGCGGGTGGCGCGGCTCGACCCGCCGCTCAACGCCTTCTCGGTCGTGCTCGCCGAGGCGGCCCGCGCCGAGGCCGACGCGCGCGACGCGGCACAGGCGGCGGGGGAGCCGCTGGGGCCGCTGCACGGGGTGCCGGTGGCGGTCAAGGAGGAGCTCGACGTCGCCGGCGCCGTGACGACGTACGGCGGCGAGGCCAACTCCGCCGCGGCGCCGGCCGACGCGGAGCTGGTGCGTCGGCTGCGCGCGGCGGGCGCGGTGGTGGTCGGCAAGACGACGATGCCGGAGTTCGGCGCGTTCCCGTTCACCGAGGGCGCCTCGCGCGGGCTGACCCGCAACCCCTGGGACCCCTCGCGGACCCCGGGCGGGTCGAGCGGGGGCACGGCGGTGGCGGTGGCGACGGGCATGGTGCCGGTGGCCGTCGGCGGCGACGGTGGCGGGTCGATCCGCATCCCCAGCGCCTGCTGCGGGCTCTTCGGCCTCAAGCCGCAGCGCGGGCGGGTGACCGCGGCGCCGCAGCCGCACCTGTGGTGGGCGCTGGGCACGACCGGCCCGCTGGCCCGCAGCGTCCGGGACGCCGCGCTGGTCTACGACGTGGTGCGCGGCAGCCTGCCCTCCGACCTCCACCACGCCGGGGAGGCCGGGTCCTTCGTGGAGGCGGCCGGCCGTGCCCCGGGGCGGCTGCGGGTCGGCTGGTCGGTGCGACCGGTCACCCGTGGGGTGCGCCCGCACCCGGAGCACGTCGCGGCCGTCCACGACACCGCGCGGCTGCTGGCCGAGCTGGGCCACGAGGTGCGCGAGGTCGACCCGCGCTACCCCGACCCGACCGCCGCCTTCGTGCCGCAGTTCCTCGCCGGCATCCGCTCGGAGGCCGAGCTGGTGCAGCACCCCGAGCGGCTGGAGCGCCGCACGCGCGAGACGCTGCGGCTGGGCGCGTGGGTGACCCCGCGGGTGCGGGAGGCCGCCCTGCGGCGCACCCGCACCGTCTCCGCCCTGGCCAACCGGGTCTTCGAGGGCGACGGCGCCGTCGACGTGCTGCTCACCCCCGCCACGGCCCACCGTCCCGCCCGGGCCGGAGTCCTCGACGGCCGGGGCACGGTGGCCAGCTCGCTGCTGGCGCTGCCCTCGATCGCCTACGCCGCGCTGTGGAACGTCGCGGGCAACCCCGCGGCCGCCGTGCCGGCGGGGCTGGCCTCCGACGGGCTGCCCCTGGCGGTGCAGCTGGTGGGCCGCACCGACGACGAGCCGACGCTGCTGAGCCTCAGCGCCCAGCTCGAGGCGGCACGCCCCTGGTCGTTCCCGCCCGCGCCCTAGACTCCGCGGGTGCTGCTGACCACGCCCGTCTCCCGCGTCCGTCGTCTGCTGGGCTTCCCCAGCCCCCTGGCCGGGCGGGTCGTGCTCGTCACCGGCGCCTCCTCCGGCATCGGCGAGGCCACCGCGGTGCAGGCCGCCGCGAAGGGCGCCACGGTGCTGCTCGTCGCCCGTCGTGCCGAGGAGCTGGCGCGCGTGCAGGGCGCCATCGAGGCGGCCGGCGGCCGGGCCACGACCTACCCCTGCGACCTCACCGACCCCGACGCCGTCGACGCCCTCGTCGCGCAGGTGCTGGCCGAGCACGGCGCGGTCGACCACCTGGTCAACAACGCCGGTCGCTCGATCCGCCGCTCGCTGCGCCTGAGCCACGACCGGCTGCACGACGTGGAGCGCACGATGGCGGTCAACTACCTCGGCCCGGTGCGGCTGACCATGGGCCTGCTCCCCGCGATGCGGGCCCAGGGCTTCGGCCACGTGGTCAACGTCGTGACCTGGGGCGTGCAGGTCAAGGCCCCGAAGTTCTCCGCCTACATCGCCTCCAAGACCGCCCTCGACACCTGGGGCCGCATCGCCGGGCGCGAGACCTACGCCGACGGCGTCGCCTTCACCGCCATGCGCTTCGCGCTGGTCCGCACCCCGATGATCGCCCCCACCGAGGCCTACGCCGGCCGGGGGGAGACCCCCGAGCGGGCCGGCGCGCGGGTCGTGCGGGCGCTGGAGGACCGCCCGGTCACCGTCGACACCCTCGCGGGCCGGCTGGGCGAGATCGTCACCATCGCCGCCCCGCGGCTCTCCGACGCGGTGTTCTCCCTCGTCGACGCGCGCTTCCCCGACTCCGCCGCGGCGCGCGGCTCCGACCGCCCCTAGACCAGCAGCCCGACGGCGGCGGCGACGCCCGCGGCCACGACCAGGGAGCGCAGCACGGTCGGCGGCAGGCGCCGGCCGATGCGGGCGCCGACGTAGCCGCCGCCCACCGAGCCGAGGGCGAGCAGCCCGACCGCGGTCCAGTCGAGGTCGGCGAACACGACGAAGATCGCGCCGGCCACGAGGTTGCCGGCCATCACCGCCAGGGTCTTGAGGGCGTTGAGAACGCGCATCTCCACGTCGAGTCCCAGGCCGAGCACGGCCATCGCCATCACCCCGGAGCCGGCGCCGAAGTAGCCGCCGTACACGCCGGTGAGGGCGCAGAAGACGCGGGTGGTGCGCGACATCGCGGTGCGGTCCACGGGGGTCCCGCCGTCGTGGCGCGACCGCAGCCGGGCCGAGAGGCGCGGCTGGACGCCCACCAGCAGGCACGTGAAGAGGATCAGCCACGGCACCACCGCCCCGAAGACCTCGGCCGGCAGGGAGAGCAGCAGGAAGGCCCCGGCCACCGCGCCGGTGCCGCAGGCCAGCAGCACCGACCAGGTGAGCCGCGGGTGCACGCGCAGCTCCGCGCGGTAACCCAGCGAGCCGCTGACGGCGCCGGGCAGGAGGCCCACGGTGTTGGAGGCGTTGGCCACCACCGGCGGCAGCCCGACGGCGAGCAGCACCGGGAAGCTCAGCAGCGACGCCACCCCCACCGTCGAGGTGAGCACGCCGGCCCCGAGGCCGGCGGCCAGCACGGCCAGCTGCTCGAGCCCGCTCACCGCTCCTCGTCGCGCAGCACGGCGACGTCGCTGACCATCTCGACGTGGCGGTGCATCGCCGCCGCCGCGGCGACGGGGTCGCCCGCGGCGATGGCGTCGGCGATGGCGCGGTGGCCGGCCAGGGAGTCCCGCGGGCGCCCGGGCTGGGAGAGCGACTCGATGCGCGACTCGCGGACGAGGTCGCCGATCTCGCCCATCAGCCGGGCCAGCAGCAGCGAGTGGGCGGCCGCGGTGACGGCGCCGTGGAAGCGCTCGTCGCCCTCCACGCCGCGACCACCGGCGGCGATGTCGGCCTCCATGGCGGCCAGGGCGTCGTGGATGCGCGCCAGGTCGTCGTCGGTGCGGCGCGCCGCGGCGAGCGAGGCGATCTTGGTCTCGAGCGCGTCGCGCGTCTCGAGGATCTCGGGCAGCCGGTCGGCGTGGGCGCGGATCGCGTCGGTGATGCGGGTGGTGGCCGGCACGCCCGGGGAGCCCGGGGAACCGGTCACCACGGTGCCGTCGCCGTGGCGCACCGCGACCACCCCGATGACCTCGAGGGCCACCAGGGCCTGGCTCAGCGTCGCGCGGCTCACCCCGAGCCGGGTCGCGAGCTCGCGCTCGGGCGGCAGCCGGTCGCCGGCCACGAGTCCGTTCTCCTGCACCCACCCGGTGATCTGCTCCGCCACCTGCTCGTAGAGCCGGGTGCGGGCGAGGCGGCGCGGGAAGGCGGCGTCGGACATGCGGCCAGCGTATTGACTAATGGGTCATTGGGCTATTGGCTAGGCCACTGAGCCAGATGTGATCGCGGTCACCGGGACCGCCGGGGCTCGGGAGAGAGGGACCTGATGGGACCGGAATGGGTAGCGATCATCGCGCTCGTCGCGTTGTTCGTGATCGGCACGCTGCTGCCGATCAACATGGGAGCGTTGGCCTACGTCGCCGCGTGGTTGGTGGGCATGTACGCCCTGGAGCTCGACGAGAAGGAGATCCTGGCCGGGGTCAGCGGTGACCTGATCCTCACGCTGATCGGCGTCACCTACCTGTTCGCGATCGCGAGGAACAACGGCACCGTCGACCTCATCGTGCGCAGCGCGGTCAGGGCCGTGGGCGGGCGCGTCGCGCTCATCCCGTGGGTGATGTTCTTCGTGACCGCGCTGCTGACCGCGATCGGCGCGGCCAGCCCGGCCGCCTGCGCCATCATCGGCCCGATCGCCCTCGGGTTCGCCGGTCGCTACCGCATCAGCCCGCTGATGATGGGCATGTTCGTCGTCCACGGCGCGCAGGCCGGCGGGTTCTCGCCGATCAGCATCTACGGCATCATCACCAACTCGGTGATGGAGGACGCCGGTCTGCCGTCCAACGAGATCGTGGTGTTCCTCTCCAGCCTGATCGTCAACTTCCTGCTCGCGGTCGTGCTCTTCGCCGTCCTCGGCGGTCGCGAGCTCGTCAGCCGCCGCATCGACGCCGACGAGGCCCAGGGGCCCGACACCCTCACCGAGGACCTCCACCGCGGCGGCGCCTCGATCCCGGCCCGCGGCACGGGCACCACCACCGCGACGCCGACGCAGTCGCTGGGCGTGCGCAGCGACCAGGTGCTGACGCTCATCGCCTTCGTCGCGGTCGCCGTCATCGCGCTGGCCTTCGACAAGAACATCGGCTTCGTGGCCATCACGGCCGCGGTCATCCTGGCCATGCTCTCGCCCAACCAGCACAAGGACGCCGTCAAGCAGGTCGCCTGGCCCACGGTGCTCCTGGTCGCGGGCGTGAGCACCTACGCCACGATCCTCACCACCGCGGGCTCCCCGGAGTTCGTCGGCACGTGGGCCGCCGGCCTGGGTGCGGCCGCGCTCGGCGCGCTGATCCTCTGCTACGTCGGTGGTGTGGTCTCGGCCTTCGCCTCCTCCACGGCGCTGCTGCCGGTGATCATCCCGATCGCGGTGCCGCTCATCGCCGACGGCGGCATCAACGCCGCGCTCTTCGTGGCGGCCCTCGCGGTCTCCTCGACCATCGTCGACGTGAGCCCGTTCTCGACCAACGGCGCCCTGATGCTGGCCAACCGGCCCGACACCATCAGCGAGCCCGTCTACTACAAGCAGATCCTGACCTACAGCGTGATCGTGGTCGTCCTCGGACCGCTCCTGGTCTGGGCCGCGCTCGTGCTGCCGCACTGGTGAGAGGGACGACCACACCGATGACCGACCAGACCCCCGACCAGACCCCCGGCCGGACCCCCGGTGCCGGCCCCAGCGGCACCCCCCTGGCCGACGTGCTCGTCGTCGACCTGACCCGCGCCCTGGCCGGCCCCCACGCCACGATGATGCTGGGCGACCTCGGCGCCCGCGTGGTCAAGGTGGAGACCCCGCAGGGCGGCGACGACACCCGCGGCTGGGGCCCGCCCTTCGTGGGCGAGCCCGACCAGCGGCAGTCGACGTACTTCCTCTCCGCCAACCGCAACAAGGAGTCGATCGCCCTCGACCTCAAGGACGACAGCGAGGGCGGCGACCGCGAGGTCCTGCTGCGCCTGGTCGACCGCGCCGACGTGCTGGTGGAGAACTTCCGCACCGGCGTCCTCGAGCGGCTCGGCCTGGGCATCGAGGAGCTGCAGCGGCGCAACCCGCGTCTCGTGGTGCTCTCCATCACCGGCTTCGGCCACGACGGTCCCGAGGGCGGGCGGGCCGGCTACGACCAGATCGCCCAGGGCGAGGCCGGCCTGATGTCGCTCACCGGCTCCGGGCCCGACGACCCCCAGCGGGTCGGCACGCCCATCGCCGACCTCCTGTCGGGCATGTACGGCGCCTACGGCGTGCTGGCCGCCCTCAACGAGCGCCACCGCACCGGGCGCGGCAGCGTCGTGCGCACGTCCCTGCTGGCCTCGCTGGTCGGCGTGCACGCCTTCCAGGGCACCCGCTGGACCGTGGCCGGCGAGGTCGGCCGCGCCCAGGGCAACCACCACCCCTCGATCTCGCCCTACGGCCTGTTCCGCTGCCGCGACGGCGCGGTGCAGATCGCGCTGGGCAGCGAGGGCCTGTGGCGCCGCTTCTGCGCCGGCTTCGGACTCGACCCGGAGGCCGAGGGCCTGGCCACCAACCCCGAGCGCGTCGCCGTGCGCGAGCAGGTCGTGGCCCTAGTCGAGTCGGTCTTCGCCGACTGGGACAGCGAGCCCCTGCTCGCGCGGCTGGCCGAGGTCGGGGTGCCGGCGGGCAAGGTCCGCACCCTCGACGAGGTCTACACCTGGGACCAGACCCTCAGCCAGGGGCTGGTCGTCGACGTCGAGCACTCCACGCTCGGCACGGTCTCGCTGCCCGGCCCGCCGCTGCGCTTCTTCGACAGCGACGGAGCCGAGGTGACCCGGCGCGACCACGCCGCGCCGCCGGTGCTCGACGAGCACGGCGCCGCCCTCCGCGCATGGCTGGAGGAGGAGGCGTGAGCGAGCGCTGGACCGCGCACCAGCTGCTCGAGCTGGTGCTCGACGACGGCTCCTACGAGTCGTGGGACGCCCCCATCGACATCTCCGGGCACTCCGCCGACTACCGCGCGGCGCTCGAGCGCGCCGCGCAGAAGGCCGGCACCGACGAGTCGGTGGTCACCGGCCGCGGCACGATGCACGGGCGGCCCGTCGCGGTCGTGGCCAACGAGTTCGGGTTCCTGGCCGGCTCCATCGGTCGCGCCGCGGCCGACCGGATCGCCTCCGCCGTACGCCGCGCCACCGCCGAGGGGCTGCCCCTGCTCGCGACGACGGCCTCCGGCGGCACCCGCATGCAGGAGGGCACCCCCGCCTTCGTGCAGATGGTCGAGATCTCTCGCGCGATCATGGCCCACCGGGCCGCGGGGCTGCCGTACCTCGTCTACCTGCGCAACCCCACCATGGGCGGGGTCTTCGCCTCCTGGGGCTCGCTGGCCCACGTGACGGTCGCCGAGCCGGGCGCGCTGGTCGGCTTCCTGGGCCCGAAGGTCTACGAGGCCCTCAACGGCGAGCCCTTCCCGAGCGGTGTGCAGACCGCGGAGAACCTCGCCGACCGTGGCGTCATCGACGCGGTCGTGCCGGCCGAGCAGCTGCCCGCCCTGGTCGACCAGGCCCTGGCGGTGCTGGTCGACGCCCCCGACGAGCCGGCGCTGCCGCGCCGCACCGGCGAGCCCGACCCCGACGCCTCGGCCTGGGCCGCCATCGAGCGCACCCGGGCGCCGGGCCGCGCGGGGGTGCGCGACCTGCTGCGCCACGCCGGGTCGCGCACGCTGCGCCTGCGCGGCACCGACGAGGGCGAGCACGACCACACCGTGATCGTCGCGCTGACCCGCCTCGACGGCCAGCCGTGCGTCGTCGTGGGCCAGGACCGCACGCGCCAGACCCCCGCCACCCCGATGGGGCCGGGCGCGCTGCGCGAGGCCCGTCGCGCCATGCGGCTCGCCGAGGAGCTCGGCCTGCCGCTGGTCACCGTCATCGACACCCCGGGTGCGGAGCTGTCCCAGCGTGCGGAGGAGGGGGCGATCGCGGGCGAGATCGCCCGGTGCATCGCCACGATGACCACCATGACCGTGCCCACCCTGTCGGTGGTGCTCGGCCAGGGCTGCGGGGGAGGGGCGCTCGCGCTGCTGCCCGCGCAGGTGGTCGTCGCAGCCGAGAGCGCCTGGCTCTCCCCGCTGCCCCCCGAGGGCGCCAGCGCGATCGTGCACCGCGGCGACACCGGCCACGCGGCCGAGATGTCGGAGCACCAGCAGGTCCGCGCCGTCGACCTGTTGCGCGACGGCACGGTGCACCACGTCGTGCCCGAGCACGCCGACGACGACGCGGCGGCGCTGGCGCGCGCGGTCGCCGCGGAGTGCTCGGCCCGCCTCCGGGACCTGGTGGCGGGCCGGGGCTGAGCCCTCAGCTGGCCTTCGGGGCCGCCGCCTTGCGCGTGGTGCGCGTGGCGGCGGTCTTCGCGGTCTTGGCGGTCTTGGCAGCCGGGGTCTTCTTCGCGGTGCTCTTCTTCGCGGTGCCCTTCGTGGGCTTCTTCGCAGCCTTCTTCGTGGTCTTCGTCGTGTTCTTCGTCGTGTTCTTCGTCGTGGTCTTCCCCACCGGCGCCGAGGCCTGGCCCGCCTCGCCCCGGGCGCTCTTGGCGGCGTCGACCGAGCGCTGCAGGGCGGCCAGCAGGTCGACGACCTCGCCGGAGGACTTGGTCGAGGTGGCGGTGCGCTTGAGCTCGCCGCCCTCGATCTTGGCCTTCACCAGGGCCTCGACGGCCCCGGCGTAGTCGTCCTCGAACTCCGCGGTGTCGAAGTCCCCGGCCAGGGTCTCGACCAGCATCGTGGCCATCGCGACCTCGCTGTCCTTGACCTCGCCGGGCTCGACGGAGAAGTCGGGGGTGCGGATCTCGTCGGGCCACATCATGGTCTGGAGCACGATCACGTCCTCGCGCACCCGCAGCACCGCGATGGAGGTCCGCTGGCGCAGCGCCACCGTGACCACGGCCATCCGGTCGGCGTCGACGAGGGCCTGGCGCAGCAGGGCGTAGGGCTTGGCGCCGGACTTCTCCGGCTCGAGGTAGTAGCTCTTCTCGAAGAGCATCGGGTCGATCTGGTCGCTCGGCACGAACTTCTCGACCGCGATCTCGCGCGAGGACGACGCGGGCAGCTCGGCCATGTCGTCGTCGGTGAGCACGACCATCTCGCCGTCCTCGGTCTCGTAGCCCTTCGCGATCTCGCTGTAGGGCACCTCCTCGCCGTCGACCGAGCAGATCCGCTGGTAGCGGATGCGGCCCCCGTCGGCGACGTGCACCTGGCGGAAGGAGACGTCGTGGGACTCGGTGGCGGCGTAGAGCTTCACCGGCACGTTGACCAGGCCGAAGGAGACGGCGCCCTTCCAGATGGCTCGCATGCGCCGAGTATTCCCCTCCGCCGCCTGCGCGTCATCACCCCGCGCGGGGTGCTGCCGGCCGGGGGCGGGTGCGCCAGGATGGCCGCATGCTGCCGATGCTGGCCACGAAGGCCGACCACGTGCCGACCGGCCCGGGGTGGGTCCACGAGGTGAAGTGGGACGGCGTGCGGGCGCTCGTCGACACCGCCGGCGGCTCCACCCGCCTGACCAGCCGCAACGACAACGCCATCACCCTGGCCTGGCCCGACCTGGTCGACGCGCCGCTGGGGCGCCGCGACGTCCTCCTCGACGGCGAGATCATCGCGATGAACGACGCGGGCCTGCCCGACTTCCGCGTGCTCCAGGACCGGATGCACGTACGCCGCGCCGCGACGGCCGCCCGCCTGGCCGAGCAGGTGCCCGCGCTGCTCATGGTCTTCGACGTCCTGCGCCTCGACGGGGCCGACCTCACCGGCGAGCCGCTCGCCCGGCGTCGCGAGCTGCTCGAGGACCTGGTCGCCGACGGCCTCGGCGGCACGTGGCAGGTGCCGCCGACCTACGACGACGGCGCGATGCTCGCCGAGGCGACGCGGGCGCAGGGGCTGGAGGGCATCGTCAGCAAGCGGCTCACCTCGCGCTACACCCCGGGCGAGCGCAGCCCCCACTGGCTCAAGCGGGCCCACCGCCACCGGCTGTCCTACGTCGTGGGCGGCTGGCGGCCCCAGGAGGGCACGACCGACCGGCTCGGGGCGCTGCTGGTGGGCGAGCCCACCCACGACGGTCTGCTCTACCGCGGTCGGGTGGGCAGCGGCATCGGCGGGCGGGCCTCCGCCCTGCTCGCCGAGGCGCTCGCCCCGCTCGCACGGGGTGACAGCCCGTTCGCCAACGAGGTGCCCCCGGTCGACGCGCGCGACACCCGGTGGGTGGAGCCGCGGCTGGTGGTCGACGTCGACACCCACCACACCTCGCGGGCCCAGCGGCTGCGCCAGCCGTCGTACCAGGGCCTGCGCCCCGACCTGGCTCCGCAGGACGTCGTCGCGCCGGCCCCGGGGGAGGGTCGGTGAGCCCCGAGCGCCAGGAGGTGCGCGTCGAGGTCGACGGCCGCACGCTGACCCTCTCCAGCCTCGACAAGGTCATGTACCCCGCGACCGGCACCACCAAGGGCGAGGTCCTCGACTACTACGCCCGGGTCTCAGCGGTGCTGCTGCCGCACCTCGCCGACCGGGCGGTGACCCGCATCCGGTGGCCGCACGGCGTCGCCGACGGGAGCTTCTACGAGAAGAACGCCCCCGCGGGCACCCCGTCGTGGGTCCGCACCGCCCGGGTGCCCACCACCGGCACCCGTGGCCCGAGCCGCCACGGCGACACGGTCGTCTTCCCCGTCGTCGACGACCTGGCCACCCTGACCTGGCTGGCCAACCTCTCCGCCCTCGAGCTCCACGTCCACCAGTGGACGGTGGGCCGCAACGGACGCCCGCGCAACGCCGACCGCCTCGTCGTCGACCTCGACCCCGGCGAGCCGGCCGGCCTGCACGAGTGCTGCCAGGTCGCGCTGCTGGTGCGCGAGGAGCTGGCGGGCCACGACCTGGCGGTGCGCCCCGTCACCAGCGGCAGCAAGGGCCTGCACCTCTACGCCGACCTGCCCGGCCGGATGCGTCCCGACGACTCCACCGCGCTGGCCAAGGAGGTCGCCGAGGCACTCCAGACGCGCGTGCCGCGGCTGGTCACGGCGACCATGACCAAGGCCCGGCGCGGTGGCAAGGTGTTCCTGGACTGGTCGCAGAACGCCGGCTCCAAGACGACGGTCTCGCCGTACTCGCTGCGCGGGCGCGAGCGGCCCACCGTCGCCGCCCCCGTGACCTGGGCGGAGGTCGAGGCGGGAGCCGAGGACCCGCTCGGCCTGGAGCAGCTGCGCTTCGAGGAGGTCCTCGACCGCGTCGCCGACCTCGGCGACCTGTTCGCCCCTGCCACCTGAGCGGCCCGCCTGGCCTTAGGGTGGGCACATGCCGCGGGTTCTGGTCGTCGAGGACGAGGAGGACATCGCGTTCCCCCTGGTCCGCACCCTCGAGCGCGAGGGCTACGACGTCGTCTGGGTCGACAGCGGGCAGAAGGCCCTCGACGACCTCGCCGGCGGCGCGACGGCGGTCCCGGCCGACGTGGTGATCCTCGACCTCGGCCTGCCCGACATGGACGGCCTGGAGGTCTGCCGCCGCGCGCGCGAGGCCGGCTTCGGCGGCGCGATCATGATCGTCACCGCCCGCGCGGCCGAGCTCGACCGCGTCGTCGGGCTCGACTACGGCGCCGACGACTACGTCGCGAAGCCCTTCGGCCTGGCCGAGCTCCAGGCGCGGGTGCGGGCGCTGCTGCGCCGCACCACGGCGGTCCGCGAGCCCGAGCCCGCCCACGACGGGCTGCGCATCGACGTCGGCGCGCGCCGGGTCTACGCCGGCGACGTCGAGGTGCCGCTGACCGGCAAGGAGTTCGACGTGCTCAGCATCCTCGCCGCCCAGCGCGACAAGGTCGTCTCCCGCGGCCGGCTGATGGCCGACGTGTGGGACGAGAACTGGTACGGCTCGACCAAGACCCTCGACGTCACCATCGGCCGGCTGCGCCAGAAGCTGGAGAGCGTCGGCGTCACCGAGAAGGTCGTCGCCGTGCGCGGCGTCGGCTTCCGCCTCGAGACCCCCGCGCCGTGAGCGCCCACCCGGAGCGGGCCGTCGAGACCTGGCTCACCGACATGGACGGCGTGCTGGTGCACGAGGAGGTGCCCATCCCGGGCGCCCAGCAGTTCATCGAGCGGCTCAAGGACTCCGGCCTGGGCTTCCTGGTGCTCACCAACAACTCGATCTACACCCCGCGCGACCTGTGCGCCCGGCTGCTCGGCAGCGGGATCGACGTGCCCGAGGGCGCCATCTGGACCTCGGCGCTGGCGACCGCGCAGTTCCTGGCCGACCAGCGCCCCGGCGGCACGGCCTACGTCGTCGGCGAGGCCGGCCTGACCACGGCGCTGCACGACATCGGCTACGTCATGACCGACCGCGACCCCGACTACGTCGTGCTCGGTGAGACCCGCACCTACTCCTTCGAGGCCATCACCCGCGCGATCCGGCTCATCGCCGACGGAGCCCGCTTCATCGCCACCAACCCCGACCCCAGCGGGCCCTCGCAGCAGGGCATGCTCCCCGCCACGGGCTCGGTGGCCGCGCTCATCAGCACCGCCACCGGCCGCCAGCCCTACTTCATCGGCAAGCCCAACCCGCTCATGATGCGCAGCGCCCTCAACCGCATCGACGCCCACTCCGAGACCACGGTGATGGTCGGCGACCGGATGGACACCGACATCATCAGCGGTCTCGAGGCGGGGCTGCGCACGGTGCTGGTCACCAGCGGCTCGACCCGCGCCGACCAGGTCGAGACCTTCCCCTACCGGCCCACCCGGGTCTTCGAGTCCGTGGCCGACCTGGTCGACCTCGTCGGCGACGGCACGCTCTAGTCGCGACCCGGCCGGCTCAGCCGGCGGGGCCGTCGCGCACCACCGCGAGCACGGCTCGGGCCAGCGCCTCGCCCAACACGTCGCCGTCGAGCGGCCGGACCGCGACCTGCTCGTCGTCGAAGAGCGCCTGGCTCGCCCCGAGCGCGAACAGCACGCGCCAGGCCGCGCCGGCCTGCTCCGGCGTGGTCGCGAAGCGCTCCACCAGCCACCCGCTCACCGTGTCGCCGAGGCGGTGGGTCGCCGCCGTGGCGGGCGGGCCCAGCCGGGGGTCGCTGCGGCCCTCGACGAGGAAGGTGCGCAGGGGAGCGCGCTCGGTGGCGAAGATCCCCAGCGCGGCGCGGGCGAGCAGCCCCACGGCGCGGTCGTCGTCGGGCTCGGCGTCGGCGGCGGCGAACGACGCGGCGGTCGCCGCCTCGATCCGGGCCAGCGCACGGGCCTGCGCGGCCACCAGGAGTCCGGTGCGGTCGCCGAAGCGGTGGTAGAGCGAGCCGTTGGAGGTGCCGGCCCGGCGGGCCACGGCGGCGACCGTCACCGCCGCCAGTCCGCCCTCGGCCAGCAGGTCGAGGGCCGCGGCGAGCATGCGGTCGGCCGACGACTCGCTGCGCGACTGCACGGGGATCCTCACGCCGACGACCCTAGCGCGACTGGAGCAGGTGCTCTAGTTTGGCTCCCATGAGGACCTTCACTTGGCGCGGGCAGCGCTTCGGCGGCGTGGGCCGCGACCACTGGCGGCGGGTCAACGACCGCCTCGACCCCGAGACCGACTTCGTCGAGATCTACCGCAACGTCGTCACCTACGACCTGCCCTGGGACATGAACCAGGCCCTCTCCTTCGCGCTCTTCCGCACCTACGCCGTGCCGGGCATCGGTCGCCTGCTCGACGAGACCGGCCAGTTCACCGGGGCGGTGCAGAAGCGCTACGACGACACCGGGCTGCTGCTCGAGGTGCCGCTGCTCCACGGCTTCGAGCACCCCGAGGCCCGCACGGCCGTGCGGCGCATCAACCAGATGCACCGCTCCTACGACATCCCCGAGCACGAGATGCGCTACGTGCTGTCGACCTTCGTGGTCGTGCCCAAGCGCTGGGTCGACGACTACGGCTGGCGCCGGCTCACCGACGGCGAGCTGCGGGCGTCGGTCAACTACTACCGCGAGCTCGGCCGCCACCTCGGCATCCGCGACGTCCCGGAGGACTACGCCGGCTTCGAGCGGCTGCTCGACGACTACGAGGCCGTCCACTTCGCCCCCGACCCCGGCGCCCGTCGGGTCGCCGACGCCACGCTCGGGCTGATGCTCACCTTCTACCCCCGCCCCGCCGCACGGGCGGTCGAGGTGTTCAGCCGCGCGCTCATGGACCCGCCGCTGCGCTCGGCCCTCCAGTACGCCGCGCCCCCGGCCGCCGTCGTGGCCGCCTCCCGCGGTGCGCTCAAGGCGCGCGGCCTGCTGCTGCGGGCGTTCCCGAGCCGCATGAGCGCGCGCACCGTCAACGACCTGCCCTACGTGCGCTCCTACCCCGACGGCTTCGACGTGGCCGCGCTCGGCACCCGGCCGGTGCCGGGGGTCGCCGGCTGCCCGGTGCGGCAGGCGTAACGTCGGGGGCGTGCAGCGTGCGCGACGACGACGGGTCTACCTGGTGCTGATGGGCACCTGCCTCGTGCTCGTCGTGCTCGCCTGGAACGTCGTCCGGCTGTGGTCGACCTCGGCGGCGGTGGTGATGAGCGTGGTCGCGGCGGTGATCCCGCCGGTGGCCAGCGTGGTCGCCAACCACGGCGCGCTGGCGGAGAGCGACCTGCCCCGGGAGCGCCCGGAGCGCCGCCCGCCGCCTCCCGACCCCGACCGCTGACCGGTCCGCGGCTCAGCCCAGGGTGGCGTCGCGCCAGGCCAGCATCGCGGCCCTGGCCCTCGCCACCTCCGCCTCGACGCCGGGCAGCAGCGCCTCGATGCCCTCGGTAGTGCCCGACTCGGCCACGCGCTCGACCCGGCGCAGGGCCTCGGCGGCGTCGCGGGCGCCGAGGTTGAGCGCGCCGCCCACGAGCTTGTGGGCGCAGCCGCGCACCTCCGCCGGATCGGCGCCCTGCGCCAGCAGCTCCCGCAGCCGGCTGAGCGTCTCGGCGCCGTTGGTGACGAAGTTGCCGATGGCACGGGCCAGGTAGGTGCCGTCCTCGTCGACCTCGCGCAGCATCTCGAGCCGGTCGAGGTCGAGCTGCGCCACCGCCTGCGGGGCGGTGGCGCGGCGCAGCGCGGTGGGCATCTCGACCTCGACGCCCAGCCAGCGACCGAGGGTGGCCGCCAGGGCGGTCGGGTCGACGGGCTTGGTGAGGAAGTCGTCCATGCCGGCCTCGAGGCAGCGCTCGCGCTCACCCTCGACGGCCGCGGCCGTCATGGCCACGATGGGGCGGCGCGCACCGGACTCGGCGGCGCGGATGGCGCGGGTGGCGGCGTAGCCGTCCATGTGCGGCATCTGCACGTCCATGAGGATGACGTCCCAGTCCTCCGCAGCGGCGCGGGCGACCCCCTCGGCCCCGTCGTCGACGGTGACGACCTCGAAGCCCAGCGCCTCGAGCAGACCCGTGGCGACCATCTGGTTGACCGCGTTGTCCTCGACCACGAGCACCCGACCGAGCACGGCCGGGTCGTCCTGCTCGCGGGTGCGGCCCTCGCCGGCTTCCTGGCCGGCGCCGTCGCCGCCCGCCCCGGAGGTGGCCGTGCCCAGCAGCTGCACCAGGGTGGAGCGCAGGACCCCGGTGACGACGGGCTTGACCAGCCAGTCGTCGACGCCGGCGGCGTCGAGCTCCTCGGGGGCGACGGCCGGGGTGGAGGTGAGCACGAGCAGCCGCACCCCGTCCCACGCCGGGTCGGACCGCACCGCGCGGGCCAGGCCGAGGCCGTCGACCCCGGGCATGACCAGGTCGAGCACGACGGCGTCGAAGGGGTCGCCCGCGGCACGGGCGCGGGCGAGCTCGTCCAGGGCCTCGGCGGCCGACGCCGCCCCGACCGTGCTGATCTCCCACCAGCTCAGCTGCTCCTCGAGGATCAGCCGGTTCGCGCCCACGTCGTCGACGACCAGCACCCGGTGCGCCGACAGCAGGGTCCGGGCCTCGACCTCGGCGGGGTCGATGCCGTCCCCGGCCGCCTCCCGCAGCGGCACCGAGAAGGAGAAGACGCTGCCGCCCCCGTCGCGCGGGGCGTAGGTGATGTCCCCTCCCATCGCGTGGACGATCTCGCGGGAGATGGCCAGGCCCAGACCGGTGCCGCCGTAGACCCGGGTCGTGCTGGCGTCGGCCTGGGTGAAGGGCTCGAAGAGGTGGTCGAGCTCGCTCGGGTCGACCCCGACCCCCGAGTCGCTCACCGAGACCGCCAGGCGCACCCCGCCGTCGCCCGCGGGCCCCGTCGTCGGCGCGGCGGTGACGCGCACGGCCACCCCGCCGGTCTCGGTGAACTTCACCGCGTTGGAGACCAGGTTGGTGAGCACCTGCGCGAGCCGGGTCGGGTCGCCGGCGAGCACCACCGGCACGTCGGGGTGGCAGGAGACCGACAGGTCGAGCCCGCGCGTGCGCGCCGACTCGGCCAGCACCCCGACGACCTGGTCGAGCACGAGCCGCACCTCGAAGTCGAGGGTCTCCAGCTCGAGGCGCCCGGCCTCGATCTTGGAGAAGTCGAGGATGTCGTTGATGACGCCGAGCAGGGCGCGTCCCGCCACCTGCACGCCGGAGGCCAGGCGCTGCTGCCGTGTCTCCAGGCCCGAGCGCAGCAGCAGGTCGGTGAGGCCGATGACGCCGTTGAGGGGGGTGCGGATCTCGTGGCTCATTGTGGCCAGGAACTCCGACTTCTGCAGCGACGCGGCCATCGCCTCGTCGCGGGCCGCCGCGAGGGCGCGGTCGTCGCGCTCGCGCTCGGCGACGCGCCCCAGCTGGCCCGCGACCAGCCCCACCATCGCCTCGATCATGGCGTGGCGGTAGAGCGGCGGGTCGCTGGTGAGGGTGACGACCGCGCAGACCTCGTCGTCCAGCGTGACCGGGAAGCCGATGGTGAGCCGGGCGTCGTCCCACCGCGGTCGCCGCTCGCGCAGGACCCGCCGGGCCAGGGCGAGCTCGTTGGCCGTCTCGACCGGGGTGCTCAGGTCCTCCGCGGTCTCGACCTCGCCGCGGTGCAGCGGGGCGAGGTCGTCGCTGTCCGCCACCGGCACGAAGGCGCGCCCGCGCACCCAGTCGTCGTGCAGCAGCACCAGCGACCGCGCCTGCAGCAGCACCTCCTCCAGGGTCCTCGCCTGGTTGGCGGCGCTGGCCACGGTCTGCATGAGGGCGTTCTGGGCGACCTGGTCCTGCAGCGCCAGCTCGGTCTCGTGGGCCTCGGTGACGTCCTGGTGGGTGCCGGCCATCCACCGACGACCACCGGCCTCGTGGACGCGGCCGCGGGCCCTGGTCCACACCCAGCCCTCGCCGGCACGCATCCGTGCCACGAACGCGAGGTCCTCGGGGCCGGCCAGCGCCTGGGCCACCGCGTCCTCGACCCGGCCCCGGTCCTCGGGGTGCACCCGGTCCAGGAACCCCTCGACGTCGGTCAGCGGCTCGTCCTGGGGCAGCCCGTAGAGGGCGAGCAGCGCGGGCGAGACGGTCACCAGGCCGGTGTCGAGGTCCCAGTGCCAGCCGCCGATGCGAGCGATCTGCTGGGCCTCGGCGAGGCTGGCCTCGCTGGTGCGCAGGGCCTCGGTGGTGGCCCGCCGCTCGGTGTAGTCGGTGAAGGTGAAGATCACGCGGGTCAGGCGGCCCTGCTCGTCGCGCAGCGGGCTCTCCCTCGTCAGGGTCCACAGCACGCCCCCGTCGCGCCGCAGCAGCTGCACCTCCACCGGCGCCTCCCGCACCCGGCCCTCGCGCAGGTCGGCCAGGTGCGCCTCGAAGTCGGCGACCCCGCCGGGGTCGAGCGCGGCGCGCAGGTCCATCGTCATGGCCTCGTGCTCCGGCACGCCGCACATGCGGGCGATGACCCGGTTGGCGTAGACGGTGCGCCCCTCGAGGTCGACCACCCAGACGCCGTCGGGGGAGGACTCCACGATGTCGCGGTAGAGATCCACCGGTTGCACGTGAGGTCCCCCCGGGCGTCGATTGGTGGGTCCCACGATAGGGCTCAGCTCAGGTCGCCGGCGATCAGGTAGCTGCCGTCGGACTGCTGCTCCAGCTGGAGGGTCACCGACTCCTCGACCGGCCCGCCGCCGGCCTCGGTCTGACGCCGGTAGACGTAGCTGACCGTGCCCGCCGCAGGGTCGGCGCTCACGTCGAGCACCTCGGCACGCCGCACGGTGCCCCAGAAGCCCAGGTAGCCGTCGAGCCCGCCGCTGGCCTGCTGGAAGGCCGGGGTCAGCATCGTGAACGCCGACTCCGGGTCGGAGGCGGCGAGCGGGATGTACTGGTCCACGAAGGCGGTCATCGACGCCGCGGTCGGCCGTGGCTGCGCCGTCGGCGAGGGGGAGCCGGAGGGCGACCCCGACGGCGAGGCCTCGGGGCTGCCCGAGGCGCTGCCCGCCGACCCCGGGGCCGCGGTGGCCGGCTGCTCGGTGGCGCGGTCGTTGCCGAGCAGGAAGGCGAGCCCCGTCACCGCGGCGATGGCGACGAGGGCCAGTGCCGCGGCCAGCACCCGCCCCGTGCGCCGGGGCCGTGCCGCCCGGTCCCCGGTGGCGGCCGCCGCCGCGGCGGGGGTGACCACGGGGGCCACGCCCGTCGAGACGGGCGGCAGCACCGAGAGCCGCTGGGTCTCACCGGATCCGGCGCGGGGGAGCACCGCGGTCTGCGCCGAGCCCGGCCCGGCGGCGAGGAAGTCCCGCACCCGGTGCATCGGCCAGCGCTCGGCCGGGTCGTGGGTCATCGTGTGCTCGAGCAGCGGGGCCAGCCAGCCGGCGTCGTCGAGTCGCGGAGGGTCCTCGTGCACGATGCGGTAGAGCGCGCCGAGCACGTTGTCCTTGACCTCGTAGGGCGGGTGGCCCGACAGCGCGTGGTAGAGCGAGGCGCCGAGCGACCAGACGTCGCTGCGGTCGGTCGCGGTAGACCCGGAGGCCACCTCGGGCGCCAGGTAGGCCGGCGACCCCGTGACCAGGCCGGTCTGCGTCAGCGACGGGTCGGCCTCGGCGCGCGCGATGCCGAAGTCCGAGAGCTTGAGGTGGCCCTCGTCGGTCACCAGCATGTTCGACGGCTTCACGTCGCGGTGCACGATGCCGGCGGCGTGCGCCGCGGCGAGGGCGTCCGCGGCCTGGCCCAGCAGCGGCCCCGCCTGGTCGGGGGTGAGGCGGCCCCGGTCCCGCAGCAGCCCGGAGAGGTTGGTGCCCTCGACGTACTCCATCACCAGCCACTGCTGGTCGCCCTCGTCGACGAGGTCGAAGACCGCGACCACGTGGGGGTGGTTGAGCCGGGCCGCCAGCTTAGCCTCGCGCTCGGCGCGGTGGAGGTCGGCGTCGCTGGCGCCCGGCGCCAGCCCGATCCGCTTGACCGCCACCTGGCGTCCGAGCACCTCGTCGCGGCCGAGCCACACGGCGCCCATGCCCCCTCGCCCGACCTCCCGGTCGAGGGTGTACCTGCCTGCGATCAACGTCTGACCTCCTGGCGCGCCACGATAGGCGCTGCGGCGGCGGCGCTCATCCTCCGACGGGGTGGGCGGGTGGGCGCCGGTGGTCCTCGTGCGGCAGGCTTGTCCCGGCGGGACCCGCCCGCCGTCCGTCCCGAAAGGCCCGACGTGCCCCTCGACCCCACCCTCCTCGACGACCTCGCGTGGCGCGGACTCCTCGCCCACACGACGGACCTCGACGCCCTGCGCGAGGCGCTGGCGGCCGGGAGCGTGCGGTACTACGTCGGCTTCGACCCCACGGCGCCCAGCCTCCACCTCGGCAACCTGGTCCAGATCCTCACCGCGCGCCGCCTCCAGGACGCCGGCCACACGCCCTACCTCCTGGTCGGCGGCGCGACCGGCATGATCGGCGACCCGCGCGACTCCGGCGAGCGGACCCTGAACTCCGCCGACACGGTCGCGGAGTGGGTCCAGCGGGTCCGGGCCCAGATCGAGCCGTTCCTCTCCTTCGAGGGCGACAACGCGGCGACGATGGTCAACAACCTCGACTGGACCGGCGGACTCTCGGTCATCGACTTCCTGCGCGACATCGGCAAGCACTTCCCGGTCAACCGCATGCTGGCCCGCGACACGGTGCGCCGACGGCTGGAGTCCGGCATCAGCTACACCGAGTTCAGCTACGTCCTGCTGCAGTCGATGGACTACCTCGCGCTCTTCCGCGACCACGGCGTCACGCTGCAGTTCGGCGGCTCCGACCAGTGGGGCAACCTCACCGGCGGGGTCGAGCTCGTGCGTCGTGCGGACGGCGCGTCCGTGCACGCCTTCGCGACCCCGCTCATCACCAAGACCGACGGCACCAAGTACGGCAAGACCGAGGGCGGCGCCCTGTGGCTCGACCCGGGGATGATGTCGCCCTACGCCTTCTTCCAGTTCTGGCTCAACGTCGAGGACGAGAAGGTCGGCGAGCTGCTGCGGATCTTCACCTTCCTCCCGCGGGCCGAGATCGAGGCCCTG
>NZ_LMNY01000001.1:752500-754939 GCF_001423135.1 Nocardioides sp. Leaf307
TGATCTATCCATGGGCAGGTTGAAGCGCGGGTAAGACCGCGTGGAGGACCGAACCCACTTAGGTTGAAAACTGAGGGGATGACCTGTGGATAGGGGTGAAAGGCCAATCAAACTTCGTGATAGCTGGTTCTCCCCGAAATGCATTTAGGTGCAGCGTTGTGTGTTTCTTGCCGGAGGTAGAGCACTGGATAGCCGATGGGCCCGACCAGGTTACTGACGTTAGCCAAACTCCGAATGCCGGTAAGTGAGAGCGCAGCAGTGAGACTGCGGGGGATAAGCTCCGTAGTCGAGAGGGAAACAGCCCAGACCATCAGCTAAGGCCCCTAAGCGGTGACTAAGTGGAAAAGGATGTGGAGTCGCAGTGACAACCAGGAGGTTGGCTTGGAAGCAGCCACCCTTGAAAGAGTGCGTAATAGCTCACTGGTCAAGTGATTCCGCGCCGACAATGTAGCGGGGCTCAAGTCATCCGCCGAAGCTATGGCATTCACATATATAGCTAAGCCGCCTTCGAGGTTGGTTCAGGTGTGTGGATGGGTAGGGGAGCGTCGTGTCGCGAGTGAAGCTCCGGAGTGATCCAGGGGTGGATGCGACACGAGTGAGAATGCAGGCATGAGTAGCGAATCACGTGTGAGAAACACGTGCGCCGAATGATCAAGGGTTCCAGGGTCAAGCTAATCTGCCCTGGGTAAGTCGGGACCTAAGGCGAGGCCGACAGGCGTAGTCGATGGACAACGGGTTGATATTCCCGTACCGGCAAAGTAGCGCCCATGACGAACCTAGTGATGCTAACCATCTGAAACTCACGTGACCGGACCCTTCGGGGCGAGGCGTGTGAGCGTAGCGTGGGACCCGAACTGGTAGTAGTCAAGCGATGGGGTGACGCAGGAAGGTAGTCCAACCGTACCGATGGTTGTGTACGGCTAAGGATGTAGGGCGAACGATAGGCAAATCCGTCGTTCTGACTTTGATGTCGAGCTTGAGATCTGATGGGGAGCCGAATGGCGAAGTGGATGATCCTATGCTGTCGAGAAAAACCTCTAGCGAGCTATGCGCCGCCCGTACCCCAAACCGACTCAGGTGATCAGGTAGAGAATACTAAGGCGATCGAGCGAACCATGGTTAAGGAACTCGGCAAAATGCCCCCGTAACTTCGGGAGAAGGGGGGCCGGATGCGTGAACCCACTTGCTGGGGGAGCGTTGATGGCCGCAGAGACCAGGCCCAAGCGACTGTTTACTAAAAACACAGGTCCGTGCGAAGTTGTAAGACGATGTATACGGACTGACTCCTGCCCGGTGCTGGAAGGTTAAGGGGACCGGTTAGAGCGTAAGCTCGAAGCTGAGAACTTAAGCCCCAGTAAACGGCGGTGGTAACTATAACCATCCTAAGGTAGCGAAATTCCTTGTCGGGTAAGTTCCGACCTGCACGAATGGAGTAACGACTTGGGCGCTGTCTCAACCGTGGACTCGGCGAAATTGCACTACGAGTAAAGATGCTCGTTACGCGCGGCAGGACGGAAAGACCCCGGGACCTTTACTATAGTTTGGTATTGGTGTTTGGTTCGGCTTGTGTAGGATAGGTGGGAGACTGTGAAGTCCACACGCCAGTGTGGGTGGAGTCATCGTTGAAATACCACTCTGGTCGTACTAGATGTCTAACCTAGGACCATTATCTGGTTCAGGGACAGTGCCTGATGGGTAGTTTAACTGGGGCGGTTGCCTCCTAAAATGTAACGGAGGCGCTCAAAGGTTCCCTCAGCCTGGTTGGCAATCAGGTGTTGAGTGTAAGTGCACAAGGGAGCTTGACTGTGAGACAGACATGTCGAGCAGGGACGAAAGTCGGAACTAGTGATCCGGCGCCAGCAGGTGGAAGCGGCGTCGCTCAACGGATAAAAGGTACCCCGGGGATAACAGGCTGATCTTCCCCAAGAGTCCATATCGACGGGATGGTTTGGCACCTCGATGTCGGCTCGTCGCATCCTGGGGCTGGAGTAGGTCCCAAGGGTTGGGCTGTTCGCCCATTAAAGCGGCACGCGAGCTGGGTTTAGAACGTCGTGAGACAGTTCGGTCCCTATCCGCCGCGCGCGCAGGAAACTTGAGAAAGGCTGTCCCTAGTACGAGAGGACCGGGATGGACGAACCTCTGGTGTGCCAGTTGTCCCGCCAGGGGCACGGCTGGTTAGCTACGTTCGGGAGTGATAACCGCTGAATGCATCTAAGCGGGAAGCACGTTTCAAGATGAGGTTTCCCACCACGTATGTGGGTAAGGCCCCCAGCAGAACACTGGGTTGATAGGCCGGAGGTGTACAGCAGTGATGCCTAGCCGACCGGTACTAATAGGCCGAGGGCTTGTCTTACACTCATTCAACAAGACCTACAAAGAGGTCTAGTGCCCTGTATCTGCAGCGTATGTTCGCGTCCACGAACCAGTCACACAACACGT